>NZ_JACAOD020000009.1 GCF_016876135.2 Candidatus Phytoplasma meliae | reverse complement strand
CAAAAAACTCAAACTTTACCCTCTTACAAAAAGGGCAAGCCAGAAATTTATATAACAAATCCAAACCCTTATACGAATCATCAAAAACCTTATGCAAATCATCAAAAACCTTATATGAATCATCAAAACCACTCTATAATCAATCCAAACCCTTATACAATTTATCAAAACCACTCTATAACCAATCCCAACCCTTATACCAACAAGCTATTCAACAAACACAAAAAACCCAACAAGCCAAAGAGCTTCGAAATCAAACTAACCAAGAAGCTCAACGAGCACAAGAACTCTATCAACACACAGAAAAACCACAAACATACATTACTCAAACTCAACAAGCTACCCAACAAGCCCAAGAATTATATAACCAATCCCAATCCTTATACCAACAAGCAATTGATTTATATAACGAACATAAATAATTTATAATTATCATCAAAAAGACTCAATAAAACTTGAGTCTTTTTTATTTAAAACTATTTTTTAAAATAATATCATAGTGTTACAAAGCAGGGATTACCTTAAAATATATAAAACCTTTAATCAAAAAGATGACTATATGTTATAATATTATTATTAAAGCAAAAAGCAAAGATCATTAAGGCTTAAAGGATAACAAATATGAATATAGAAAAAATAAAAGAACGACAAAAACATATCCGTAATTTTTCCATTATTGCTCATATTGATCATGGAAAATCTACTTTAGCTGACCGTATTTTAGAGCTTACAGGAACAATTGATAAAAGGATTATGCAAAATCAAATCCTTGATTCAATGGATTTAGAAAGAGAAAGAGGGATTACTATTAAATTAAATGCTGTTGAAATTTTTTATCAAGCGCGTGATGGTAAAACATATGTGATGCATTTAATTGATACTCCTGGTCATGTTGATTTTAGTTATGAAGTATCTCGTTCTTTAGCTGCTTGTGAAGGAGCTTTATTAGTGATTGATGCAGCTCAAGGGATTCAAGCGCAAACCTTAGCTAATGTTTATTTAGCTAAAGATAATAATTTAACTATTATTCCTGTTCTTAATAAAATAGATCTTCCTAGTGCCGATGTTAATAAAGTTAAAAAAGAGATTGAAGAAACCCTTAATATTCCATCTGATAATGCTATTTTGGCTAGTGGTAAAACTGGGTTAGGAGTCATAGAGATTTTAGAAACTATTGTTACTCAGATTAAGTCACCTCAAGGAGATCCTAATCAACCTTTGCAAGCTTTAATTTTTGATTCTTATTTTGACTCTTATAAAGGGGTAGTTCCTTCAATTAGGTTAATTAATGGAACAGTTAAAAAAGGAGATCAAATCCGTTTTATGGCTAGTAATCAGACTTATGAAGTAGTTGAAGTAGGGGTTTATAATCCTAAGCAAGCTATGAAGGAATTTTTAGCTCCAGGAGATGTCGGATATCTTACTGCTGCTATTAAAAATATTGATCATATTAGAGTAGGTGATACTATTACCTCTCAAAATAAACCAGCACTTGTTCCTTTACCTGGTTATAAACAAATGAATTCAGTTGTTTTTTGTGGCCTTTATCCTGTTGAAACTAATAAGTATGAAATCTTAAAAGAAGCTTTAGAAAAGCTAAAACTAAATGATTCTTCTTTAATTTTTGAACCTGAAAGTTCTTCGGCTTTAGGTTTAGGTTTTAGGACTGGTTTTTTAGGGCTTTTGCATATGGAAATTATTCAAGGGGGAATAGGTGATAAGTGTTAAAGAATTTGAAAGTTATTTATTTTTGCTTTGGGAATTGACATTTATAACTAACCTTTATCTTTCACTATTTATACTTATATTATACCTTAATTTTAAGGTTTTATAACATAAAAATTACAAAAACAACACCAAAAACCCTCTAAAAAAGAGGGTAAAATATATGATAATTAAATTAAAAATTAAAATAAAATCCTTTCTTGATATTTAATATTTAAATATTTAAATTTAAGTAAATCGTTGATATAAAGGATTAATATAATTATTAAATTGAGTATATCTTATTTGTTTATCTAAATTATTACTAAATTTCTCATATGTTTCTAATTTATTAAGATTAAAACATTTATTTAATAATAAACATATCTTAAAATATTTTTTACTATTAAAATAATTTTTAAACAATTTTTTGGCATAAAAAATTGTTCCATAAAAAAAAGATAATTTGCCTTTAAATTCAATATATTTATATAAATATTGATTCTTATTTTTTTCAAAATCAATTGCATTTAAACTATTTTCTTTAAAACAAAATTTTTTATTATTTGTTCTTAAAATATCATTTCTTAATAATTTAAAAAACGGATGACCTTTCTTAAAATCTAAAATATTTCTAAGATAAAAACCTGTTAAATGATATTGAGAGTGTTTTAAATCAAAAGGTAAATATTTTATAGTTTTAGTAATAGGTAATTTTTTACAACTTAAAGAAAATTGAAATAAACGTTTACCAATTAAATGATTTTTCTTTTGTAAAATCATTTTTTTAATTTCTTTATCACTTAAACCAGCATCATATTTACTAACATACTCAGCAATAATAAAGGAACTATCTTTATGAATAATATTTTTTTTTAATTGACATTCATTAATTTCTAATTTATTAGTTTGTTTATTATCTTTATAAAATATTTGTAAATTTTGAGAACGTGGATTTAATCTTTTTAAATTAGGTAATCCACTTTTACTATTAACAATATCAGCCCATAATTTAAAAACATTAGGAATAATTAAGTTTTGATTTTCACTAATTTTCCATCCATTATCAATATTATATTTCTTGCCACGATCATAATAATATGTTTTATTTTCATAAAATTCTGAATTAGATAACAAACCTTTTTTTTGACACATCATTTTATTAGTAAAACCAAAAATTTTTAATAAATCAATATTAAACATAATATGAAAATGCCAAACACCTTTAATTTGTAATTGAGAGGCTATAAAATATTTAAACTTTTTTAAATATTTTTTAATGCTTAAAATATGATATTTTTTGGATTTTAAATATTTATAATAATTAAAACGTAATTTATTAATAAATTCTTTAACTAATTTTTGAACTTTATTTAAATCTTTAACCTCTGGTGATAAAGAACCATTATGATTATGATGGGCTAAAGTAAGAGTTAGCCAACTAATTTTATTTTCATTTGCAAAATTATAAATAGCTTTAAAACGAGCATTATTTTTAGATTGTCTAATATTTCTTTTAATATCTATTAATTTACTTTCAATATTAATTGGTTTATTAACAATTAAATTATCTTTATCTTTGCCAATAATTAAACAAATATTTTTATAAATTTGATTTAATTTTTTATCATTGTTTTCTAATTTTAAATAATATTCATTATCAAAATAACTTTTAAAATTATTAAATTGAGGTAATTCTTTTATTTTATCTTTAATAAATTTTACTTTTTCTTTATTATCTTTTAAATTATAATTAGTTTTAGCCAAAAAATAAAAATAATTAAAATCATCTATAATTTCGGAATTAGAAAAATTATAACCAAATTCCTTTAATTCATGATGAATAAAAGCTATTTTTTGTTTTTTAATATTTTTTAATCTATTATCTTGCATCGATGAAATAAGACGATAAAGGTGTAAATTAGTAAAATGAGAAACACAACCTAAACCAAAATCAGTAGTTTTGAAAAAAAATAAATTATTTTGGTAATCTTTTTTAATTTTTTCTTTTTCAAAAATACTTAAACTTTTATTATTATTAATTGAATTAAACATTTTTTGAGCATGAAAAGATAATTTAACATCCTCTTTATTCATTGTAAATTCATTTAAATATAGCATAATTAATTTTCCTTTGTAATTTGATAAATATAATATAGCTTAGTCACTTCATTTATCCGTTCTTGTCAATCCTAACTCACAATATAACATTAAGCCCAAAATCTCACATAAAAAAAATTCTTTTTTTTACATTCGATTTTGTCAAGCTTAATGTTTGATATATTGTGAGGATTGACAAGCGGATGAAGCGACCAAGCTCTCTTAAAAAAGACATCTTTAATTGTGTGAGGATGAAACAAACGGAATCAGCAAACACAGATCTAAAAAAGAAAGGGGGGGTGAAAAGAGGGTGATTTTTGCATTTTGTGGTGCGTTCTCCCTTCTTGCTGAGTAAATCCTTGCTCCATGTAAAGGGGTCGCCTTATTAAGCTAACCCCCTTTAATGGTTTTACTTGTTAATTATATTCTCTTATTGTACATAATTTCCAATTCTTCCGATTCAGCTTCTACCTCTTTGGTTGTTTTTTTGCAAAAGAATAGAAAAACTGCCAATATTACAGCAAGTATTAAGAAAACATCAGTACCTATTTCATGTTTACTTTCCATTTTTTTTATCCTTTTATATATGTTTATACATTAAAAGCCAAACTAAGTTAGATAGTAGTTGGATTTAACCTATATCGTCGACGGATTCAATAGTACCATCTTTGTTGTAGAATGTTATTTTAATGAGTTTTCCGTTTTGGTTATATTCGAAAACGGAGTAAATAATGCCATCTTTGTTGTATTGTGTATATTTGGCCTTCTTTCCGTTATCGTCGTATTCAATGATGGAGTAGATTATGTAGTCACTTCCGGAGTAATAGCTGATTTTCGGCAAATATTTTAAACCTTTAAAATCAAATTTTATTTCTTTAAATCGCTCAAGAACACAGTTTGCACCTTTTAGTTCCTCAATTGTATATCCTGCAGCTTTTAGTTCTTGCACTGTATATCCCGCTTCTTTTAAATACAACGCTTCACAAACCAAATCGCCTAGGTCTTTTAAATACGACGTTCCACAATTCGCATCTTTTAGTTCTTTTGCAGTATAACCTGCTTCTTTAAACTCTTTAAGAGTATAGCCTGTATCTTTTAGTTCTTGTATTGTATAACCCATTTCTTTAAAACCTTTTACAGCATAACCCACTTCTTTTAGTTCTTTTGCTGTATATCCCGTTTCTTTTAGCTCTTTTACAGTATAACCCGCAGCTTTTAGTTCTTGTGCTGTATATCCCGCATCTTTTAGTTCTTTTGCAGTATAACCTGCTTCTTTCATTTCTTTTGCAGTATATCCTGCATCTTTTAGTTCTTGAAGAGTAAAGCCTGCATCTTTTAGTTTTTGTGCTGTATATCTATAACTTTTTAATAACTTAGCTGTATAACCATAATCTTTTAACTCTTTTACAGTATATCCCACTTCTCTAATTTCTTCCATTGAATAAATTAAATAGCTTTTATTTTCTAATTCCTTCAATGTATATCCAGCAACTTTTATGTCTTTAAACGTGTATCCAGCATCTTTTAGTTCTTTTGCAGTATATCCTAATTCTTTTAGGTCTTTTGCAACACATCCTAATTCTTTAAGTTGCTTAGGAGTTGCTCCCATCTTTTGATAAACTTTAAAGTTTGGTTGTTTTATTTTATAAAACTTAGTTTCTCCTTCTAAGTTTTCTTCTTTTATTAATTCCTTAGTAATTTTTGTATAGTACTCTTTTGTTTGATTTTCTTTAATTTCACAATAACATTCAAACTTTAATGATTCATTTTCTAAGCTTAATTCCTTATTTTCTTTTTCTAACTTATTATTAGTTTCATATAATAAATTATTCATTTCTTTTGCTTTTTGTACAATATCTATGTTTTGTAATTTACGTCTTTCCTCAGTTTCTAAATGATATTGATAAGCAGCTGAACCAATCATTAAAATACAAAGAATTAAAGTACCAGTAACAATAATAAAAGGGATTGTTTTCAAATATCTACCTCTAAATTTAAAAGTATGCATATAATTTTTCTCCTATAATTTTTTTAATTATTAAAAATAATTAAAGCATTATTTTTATTATCATCAAATACATATAAATAAATAATATTTATTAAAAATGATAAAACAAAACTTAATATTATTATAACATTTTTCAATAATAATAACCATATTTTAAGAACAATTACAAAAATATCTAATATTCTTAAAACAATTTTAAATAATAAATCACCTATTTTAGAAAAAGCTGCTAAAATAAATGCTTGGATTTCTTTCATAAAATAAATAACAAGACCACCAATAGTAACACTAAAAATTAATTTTACTACTTCTACTAATTTTTCCCACCAACTATTATCAGCATCGAATTTTTTATAACTAAAAATTTCAGTAACAAACATTGAAATAAAATCCTTAATTTTTACAAAAACTTCTTTAAAAATTAATAAAATATCAATTAAAAAATTAAATAAAGAAGAAAATAATTTTAAAGGATAAATTAAAGTAGTTAGTTGTTCCCATATAAAAATAAATATCATTTTAGTAAAATTAAAAATAATAATAAAATTTTTATTCCAACCAACCTCATAATTAAATAAAAAAGATGATTTAGTTAAAAAAATATTATAAAATAAATCATATAATAAAAAGAAAAAATACTTAAAAGAAAATAAAAAAGTAAATAAATATTTTAATAAATCAAAATTAAAAAATATTTTCATTATCTTCAATATTTTCTACTATTAAAGGATTTTTTAAATTAGATAATCTTTTTTTTAATTCTAAATTTTCTTTTAATAATTTATCTAAATCATTTGATTCATCTTTTTTATTTTCTTGGTTATTATTTTTTTCATCAAAAATACCCTCGGAAAAATTAAGGCCACCATGTTCTCCAAATTCTTTAATCATTCTTTGAACATGTTCTTTATATATTCCTAAATAGTTACCCATATGAGCTACTACTCTAATTAATGCTCCAAATTCTTTAACAGTAATTGAGCCATTTTTAATATAATTATTAACTACATCTCTCAATTCATCACTGAATTCATATTTATTTTTTAATTCTTTAAGATATAAATAAAACCAATATATTAAACCGCCAAATAAAAGAGAAATTAAAGAAATAAATGTTTTAGATTGAAAAATATTAATAATTATTTGTTCTAAATTCAATTTAATTACTCCTTTCTAAATTAAATTAAAAAGGTGATCCATCATCAAAACCTGATTTACCTTTTTTAACAGTTTCTACAATTTCTATATTATCAGCAAAAACGCCATAATAACGAATATCTTTGCCATCCTTATTATATTTAGTTTCTCTTAAATTGCCTTTAATAATTGCAAAATATCCTTTTTTAATTATTTTAGAATTATATTCGCCAAAAGCAGTAATATAATGCCAATCAGTCAAATATTCATATTTATCATTAATTTTAACTGTTCTTTTAGTAGCTAATGAAAAATTAATTACATAAGCTTTATTTTTGGTTATTTTAATTTGTGGGTCTTGCCCAATATAACCACTTAAAATTACTGTATTCATTTTTTTAAATTCCTTTTATTTGATATTTTTTTTAATAAAATCTTTAAATTATCTATCATCATATTATTCCTTAATTCTCATTTCTTGTAAAAATGAAATAGGTTTTAAATCTCTTTTCATTCCATAAACAAATCTTTCTTTAACACTTGTCATATATAAATGTTCTTTTGCTCTTGTAATAGCTACATAAGCTAAACGTCTTTCCTCTTTAACATCAATATTATGCATAAAATCATCCATAAAAGTTTCTTGTTCAAATCCAATTAAAAAAACAATTTTAAATTCTTGTCCTTTTATTTGATGAATAGTAGACAATAAAACTTTATTATTATTGGGTTTATTTATTGCTTTATCAATTCTTTTTTCTAAACTATTTCTAATAAAATTTTTTACTTCTATATGTTTTAAATTTGATTCAAATTTAAAAACATTTTTGGTATCTATAAATATATCTTTTTTATTTTCTTTCATAAAATAAGGTATATTATGAACAAAAAAAGCATCTTTTAAATTAGTAGCTAAATAATTTTTACGATATAAAATAACGATATCACTATATTTATATTTACCATTACTAATTAAATTTTTAATTGTTTCAATAATAAAAAGATTTTCCAAATAACTATTAGAAAAATGACGATATATAACTTTACCATTATTATTTAAAAAAGAAACAAGTCTATATTTTTCATCAATTAATGAATTTGATATTTTTATAATTTCATTACAAGAACGATAATTAGTTTTTAAATAAAAAGTTAACATATTAAAATCTTTTTCTAAAAGTTCAATATAAATGTTTTTAGCACCGCGAAATCCATATATATTTTGGTTTAAATCACCTACAATAAAAAGAATTGCATTTCGTGATAAAAGTTTAATTAATTGATATTGATAAAAATCTATATCTTGGATTTCATCAATTAAAATATATTCATATTTATTTTGCAAATCACTTAAAATATTTTGATTATCTAACAATAACTGATAAGCATATTTATTTAAATCATCAAAATCCATTAAATTATTATCTTTTAAGTAAGTAATATATTTATGATAAAAATAACTAAATAATTTATTATTTTTTAAAATATCTTGATTAATTAAATTTTTTTTAATTTTAGAAATAGTATATTTAATGTTAGCAAAAGAGGAAACATATTGATATAACTTAATATCCGCTTTTAAAACGTTTTTAATCGCATATTCAGTTTCTAATTCATCCATAATTTTAAAATTACAATTATATTTATCATTTAATAAATCAATATTCTTTTTTAAAATACTAGTGCTTAAACCATGAAAAGTCATAATTTTGATATCAGTAGAAAAACGTTTATAAATATCATTAACAGTATTTTTATTAAAAGATAAAATTAAAATATTTTTAGGTAGAATTTTTAATTTACTAATTAAATATTTAACACGTTCAATTAAAACCGTAGTCTTACCAGTTCCAGCACCAGCAACAATATTTAAAGAACCCTTATTATATCTAATTATTTGTAATTGTTCTTTATTTAATTTTTTCATTTTAAAACCTGTCATTTTTTTCTTTTATAGGCAATATCTGAAATATTGCCTATAAATAAATAATTATTTAATCCATGTAATTTTAGTACTATCAGGAACAATAAAACCAAATTTGTACAATACAAAAATACATATAACACTTAAAGCAATGAGGGTTAGTAGTTGTCTTAAAGTCATTTTAAAATCTCCTTTCATTATTTTTCTTACTTAGCGATTGAAATATAACCTTTATGAGCTAAATAAATACAAACAGGAATAATAATGCCTAAAACTGGCAATAACCAATACATAAAAAAACTGCCTAGGGTTAATTTTTTTCTTCTAAAAGATTTTATTTTGGAATAATAACGTTTGATATTTCTTGCCATTTGAAATCTCCTTTTTTTAATTTTTTTATAAATAGAGAAAATAACTTTTTTTCACTTATCACCTATTCTTTTCAAGAACGCATTAGTCGTGAATTTGGAGTTGAAGTAATTGCTACTGCTCCTTCTGTGATTTATCATGTTTATACTATTTCAGGTCAAAAACTGTTAGTTGATAATCCTTCGAAGTTACCATCATCCCAAATGATTGATAAAATTGAAGAACCTTTTATTCAAGCAACTATTATTTGCCCTGAAATATATATTGGTAAAGTAATGGAATTATCACAGAAAAAAAGAGGGAGTTTGCAAAATATCGAATATATTGATCGTCAAAGGACTAAAATTAATTATTTATTACCTTTTTCTGAAATCATTTATAGTTATTTTGATAAATTAAAATCTTTAACTCAAGGTTATGCCTCTTTTGATTATGAAATAGATGAATATCGGGTTTCTAAATTACAGAAAATGGATATTTTATTAAATGGAGAAGTGATTGATGCTTTATCTGTGATTGTTCATCATGATTTTGCTTATTCAAGAGGGAAAGCTATTTGTGAAACTTTAAAAGAGTTTATTCCTAAGCAAATGTTTGAAATTCCTATTCAAGCTGCTTTAGGGAAGAAAATTATTGCTCGTGAAACTATTAAAGCAATGCGTAAAGATGTTACCGCTAAGCTTTATGGTGGCGATGTTACTAGGAAAAAGAAGCTTTTAGACAAACAAAAAAAAGGGAAAAAGAAAATGAAAACTTTAGGTAAGGTGCAATTGCCACAAAAAGCTTTTTTAGCTATTTTATCAACTAAATAGTCTCTTATTTGCTACCCATGATATGAAATAATTATTTTTCTTTTCCTCTTTAAACGATAAAAAAAGTATATTCTTTGAAATTTCTTTAAAAAAAATGATAAAATAAAAAGTATATCTATATTTTAAATATTTGCATTAAAAACTAAAGAAAGAGAAGCTATTATTCGATGATGAAGAAAGAAGATATTCAAAACATTTTAAACTTATCATTAGATCAGGGAGCAGATTTTGCTGAATTATTTTTTGAAAATACTTATTCCGATTCTTTACAAGTTATTGGAGAAGAAGTAGTTTCTGCTAGTAATAATAATATTTTTGGTGTTGGCATCCGTTTATTACAAGGTTCTGATGAAGTTTATGGTTATACTAACAAAATTGATTATCATAATGTTTTATCATTGGTTTTAAAACTCAAAAATTCTTTTAAAGGGGGTAAAACCCCTGTTATTCCTTTAAAAGAATCACAACCTTTTCCCAATGTTATTAAAAAACCATTTAACTCGATGACTAAAAAAGAAAAAGCCCAAAAATTATTAAAATTATCTCAAATTATCTCAAATTATCTCAAATTATGATTCTAAAATTATTCAATCAATAGTAAGCCTTTCCCAAAAAGAACAACATGTTTTAATTGCTAATAGTTTAGGGGTTTATCAAAAAGATCAAAGAAACTATATTAGATGTAACTTATCAGCAGTTGCTTCTTCGGGTAAAGAAATGCAAGAAGCATTTGAAGGACCAGGAAGATTTATGGGATTAGAGTTTTTTGATCACCTTGATTTAGAGAAAATGGCTCTTAATGTTGCTATTAATGCAGTTGCTTTGTTACAAGCTCAACCAATTAAACCTCAAACTATGCCTGTTGTTATTAATAATGCTTTTGGTGGCGTTATCTTTCATGAAGCATGTGGACATCCTTTAGAAGCTACTGCTATTGCCAAAGGCCTTTCTCCCTTCGATAATAAACTTAATCAAAAAGTGGCTTCTGAAATAGTAACTGCTTGGGATGATGGTAATATTGAAAATGCTTGGGGAAAACTTAATTTTGATGATGAAGGGCGCAAAACTCAAAAAAATTTGTTAATTGAAAAAGGTATTTTAAAAGGATATTTAGTAGATTTTCGTAATGGTCGTAAAATGAAGATGGAACCTACTGGTTCTTCACGTCGTCAATCTTATAAATATTCTCCTACTTCACGGATGAATTCTACTTATATCGAAAAAGGAGAGGAAACTCCTGAACAAATTATTGCAGATACTCCTTATGGTCTTTATGCTAAGAGCTTAGGGGGAGGCACTGTTATACCTTCTACTGGTGAATTTAATTTTGTTGTTAATGAAGGATATCTGATTGAAAATGGTAAATTAACTGTTCATGTTAAAGGGGCGATGCTCATTGGTAAGGGGCAAGATGTTTTATTTAAAATTGATCGGGTGGCCAATGATTTAGCATTAGGACAAGGTATGTGTGGCTCTGATTCTGGTTCTTTGCCTGTTGATGTAGGACAACCTACAATTAGGGTTAAAGAAATGATTGTAGGAGGACATTAAACTAAATGACAACAATAAATAACCTTAAAGTGAATTATCAAAAATGGATTTCAAGGGGTTTAGAACAACATTTAGAAGCTTTAGAAATACTTGTAAAAGAAAATAAAACTTTTAAATTATCTTCTGATAAAGGTAAAATAGATGCTTGTGTTCATAGCGACGTTACATCCATTACTGTAAGAGCTATTTTTGAGGGTAAAAAAACCTCGCTTACTTTTGAAAAAATAGATGATGCTACTTTTGATGATGTTGTTGCTAAATTAAAAGAAAATTGTCAAACTATTACTGCTACTGAACCAGCTATTATTTTTGAAGGATCCCCTTCTTATCCTGAAGTAATTGAAAATAACTTTGATTTTAATCAAATTCCTTTAGCTAAAAAAGAACAATTATTATTTACCTTGTCTCAAGAATTAGCTAAAAGTCCTTATTTTAAAAATACAGATGATCTGATTTATCGAGAGTTTTATGATCAAACTCTTTTATTAAATTCAAAAGGTCTTCATTTATCATATCAAAATAGTTGTGCTTATATATATGCTGCTGCTATTTTTCAAAAAGATCAAGAAATTGAAAACTGTAGTAAGCTTACTTTAGTTAAAGAATTTAATTCCTTTAATCCTACCTTACAAGCTCATCAAATTAACAAAATGGCTGAAAAAAAATTAGGAGGACAGTCGCTAATATCTCAAAAATGTCCTGTTGTCTTTTCTAATGAAATGTTTGCTGATATTTTAGAAAGCTTCAGTGGTATTTTTACAGGCAGCAGTGCTTATCGTAATTTAACTAAATTAAAAGATAAAGTAAATCATTTAATTGCTTCTCCTAAGGTTAATATCATCGATGATCCTTTACATAAAGATGCTTATTTTAAAGAGAAATTTGATACTGAAGGAGTTGCTTGTCAAACTAAAACTATTATTGCTGAAGGAGTTTTTAAAGGGTTTATTCATAATTTAAAAACTGCTGCTATCTTTAAGCAAAACCCTACCGGAAATAGTTTTAATGGTGACATTTCGATGGTTAATTGCTATTTAGTTCCTGGCGCACAAACCCTAAATCAAATGATAAAACCTATCAAGGAAGGCGTTTATATTACTGATTTAATAGGAATGCATGCCGGCATTAAAACTGTTAGTGGTGATTTTAACCTTCAAGCTAGTGGTTTTAAAATTGAGCAAGGAAAAATTACTACTCCTGTTAAAATGATTGTAGTTTCAGGAAATTTTTTTGATCTTTTAAAAGATATCCAAGCCATTGCTAATGATTTTGAATTTCAAATATCAGGTTTTGGTAGCGCTAGTGTTTATATTAATCATTTAAGCATTGGTGGTAAATAATTATTTTTTACCTTTTTACCGTATTTTAATTACTAATTAACTATTTTTTTTAATTTTATTTACTTGTTATTAAAGATTATTTTATAATTATTTTAAAAAAAGAAAGGTAAAAATTAATATGTCAAAACCTAGTAATAATAAATTGAATTTTGATAGTATTATAAAAACATTATTTTTTGTAGGTACTTTTATTGTTAGTTTTGTTACTGCAGTGATTATTTTTGTAGCGGCTATGAATGACAACAATACTGCTCTTCCTTTATTCTTTTCTCACCCTACTATTACTAATGTTTTAATCATTATTGTTTTTTTCATGAATATCGCCAATTATAAAGATAATAAAGTTTATTATTGGTTCATTTTAACTGCTTTAATTTCTTCTTGTATTACTCTTATCTTGTCGGCTGGTAAAATGTCACAAGATATTGAATTATTGATGGATCGTAAAGATATTGCTAATTACTTTTTCCGTTTACATCAGATTATTTTACCAATGTTATACTTAATTTTTTATATTTTCTTAGATAAACACTCTCTTTCTAAGAAAAGAAGTTTATTATTCATTTTCGTTTATCCTTTAATTTATGTTATTGCAGTTCAAATATTATCAAATTTAAAAGGGGCTAAAGGTGTTCAAGTTGATTTAAGTTTTTTTGCCTCTCATGAAAGTATTCTTTTTAATGTTTTAAAAATAGGATTTTTATTCTTACCATTAACTCCAAGTGTTTTAGGGGTAACTTATTTAAAACAAGAAGTTTCTAATAAACCTAAATTAAAAACATCATTTCTTGCAGTAGGAAGTTTTTTAATATTTCTTGCTTTAAGTGGCTTTTGGTATCCTTTTCCTTTTGATCCATCTACTTTTAAAAGTTTTAATAATAAAGTTTTTGCTGAAAGAACAGCTAAACGTTATAATGTAGATATTAAATTAAATGGAGATAGTCAAAAACCATCAACATACAATAATAGTTCTTCTTCTACTCCTCAAAGAGATAGTAATTCTAATAACAGTGTTAACAATAGTAATAATAGCTCTAGCTCTCTTCATTCTACAACACAAAGAAATCCGTATGCTAAACCTAATAAAATATTTAATAATAGTTACTTAAATAGAGAAGTTGATTCACAAGAGTATAATTATATTTATAACAATTGGGATTTATTATATGCCAACAATTTTAAATATAATTATGATCAAAAGCAATATGTTTTAAACTATGATGAACGAAATTTGAAGTTTTATAGAGAAAGAATAAGTTGGTATAATCCACGTTCTACTAATATAAAATAAAATAAAAAATACCACCTTTAAAGGTGGTATTTTTTTTATAATTACTAAATAAATACTTTTTCAAAAACTTCACAAACATCAGATACAGTTATAATGTTTAATTTAGTTCTTACTTCTTCTGGAATGTCATCGATATCTTTAATATTTTCTTGAGGAATTAGGATAGTATCAAGACCACTACGGTTAGCAGCAATAGCTTTTTCTTTTAAACCACCAATTGCCAAAACATCTCCTCTTAAAGTAATTTCTCCTGTCATACCCAAACCTTTTTTAATATATTTTTGAGCAATAGCAGAAAATAAAGAAGTAGCAATTGTTATTCCTGCTGATGGTCCATCTTTAGGAACTGCGCCTTCTGGAAGATGAATATGAAAATCATTTTCTAAAAACATATTAACATCAATTCCTAATTTTTGGGCATTAGCTTTGATAAAACTAAAAGCAGTATAAGCGCTTTCTTTTAAAACATCTCCTAATTTTCCGGTTAAAAATAATTGACCTTTACCTTTGTAATAAGTTACTTCGACTTTTAGTAAATCACCACCAAAATAAGTATAAGCTAATCCATTAGTAGAACCTATTTGTTCTTTTTGTTCTGCCAATAAGTGTAAATATCTTTCTTTTCCTAAATATTTAGCTATATTTTGAGGAGTAATTGTAATTTGTTCCTTTTTGTTGATTAAAATCTCTTTAATGGTTTTACGAGCAAGTTCGGCTAATATACGTTCTAATTCTCTGACGCCTGCTTCTTTAGTGTAATGACGAATTAAGTAAAGTAAGGTATCATCTTTTAAAATTAAATTTTTGTTAGTAATACCATGATTTTTTAATTGTTTTTTGAGTAAATACTTTGACGCAATTTCTATCTTATCTTTTTCAGTATAAGAATTAATTTCAATGATTTCCATACGATCTCTTAAAGGTTCAGGAACGTTTTCTAAATAATTAGCAGTGGCTATAAAAAGGACTTGCGATAAATCAAATGGTTCTGATAAAAAATGATCCATAAAGTTAACATTTTGTTGAGGGTCTAATACTTCTAATAAAGCCGAAGCAGGATCAAAATTATAATTAGCAATTAATTTATCAATTTCATCTAATAAAAAAACTGGATTGATTGTTTTCGCTTCTTTAATTCCTGTTAAAATACGACCAGGCATAGCCCCTATATAAGTTTTACGGTGACCTCTAATTTCAGATTCTTCTTTCATCCCACCTAATGATTGTCTTACAAATTTACGTCCTAAAGCTTTAGCTATAGAAGCGGCTAAAGAAGTTTTACCAACTCCTGGGGGTCCTACTAAACATAAGATATTTTGCGGATTTTTCTTAGTCATTATTTTGACTGCCGCATATTCTAATATTCTTTCTTTAACTTTTTTTAATCCATAATGGTCCATATTAAGAGATTTTTCAATTTGAGTTAAATCGTTGATATCTTGACTAGTTTTTTCCCAAGGTAATTCAAGTAAAAAGTCAAGATAGTTTTTAATTACAAAAGATTCTGCCGTTAAAGATGATGCTGATTGATAACGCGATAATTCTTGTAAAGCTTTGGTTTTAATATCAGCAGGTAAAGGAGTCTTGTTAATTTTTTCTCTTAAATCAGCAATTTCTTCTTCTTTCTTAGCTTTATCGCCTAATTCATATTGGATGACTTTCATCTTTTCTCTTAAATAAAATTCTTTTTGATTTTCGTCGATGCTTTGTTTAACTTTTTCATTAATTTTTTGTTCTAAATTAATTCCTGTAATTAAAATATCAATATCTCTTAAAATATTGAATAATCTTTTATTAAGACGAGCTTCTTTTAAATATTTACATTTGTTGGCATTATTAATTCTTAAATTAAAAATAATGATATCTGTTATTTTTTCTGTATCGTGTTCTACTTCAATCATTTCTAAAAAATTGCCATTATTTTGGTTAATTAATTGAAAGGGTTTTTTTAAAATAGTATCGATTACTAATTTAACTAAAGCTTGTTCTTCATCGGCTTTTCCAAAAATGGTTTCAACACTTTGATATTCTACTTTGTAAAAAGGGTCTTCTTGTAAAAATTTTTGGATTTTAACTCTTTTAAAAACACGGAATCTTACTTTAAAATTGCCATTAGGTAATTTAATTTTAGTGATAATTTGGGCTATTACTGCATAACGATTGAAGTCTTTAATTTTAATTTTTCCTTGTAAACCTTTTATTTGGGTTAAAATGATAATAAAAGATTTAGCATTACTTTGTGATTCCTTTAAAGCACTAATATATTGTTTTTCTGATATTTCAATCCTAAAATCAACATTAGGCATAGGAACCACTTCATGAATTACTAAAGCTGGCAATTGTAAAATATTTTTGAAGTCTGTTTCTGGGATAAAATCAGCTTTAAGATTTTTAATTTTGGTTGACATTTTTTATTCCCTTTCTATTTTTATTTCTACTGATCACTGGTTAATTGCTTTTTTGATCAGAGGAGTTAACACTTTGAAGCACTAATTTCCAAGCTTCGTCTATTAAAAGAGATTTTTTTAAAGTTTGAGGGTTGACGTTCTTTTTAATTTTGTCAATAGACATTTTATGCACTTGACTTAAATCAAGATAATATTTTTCTAATTTTTCTTCAGAAATAGTGATTTTTTCTTCTAGGGCAATTTGTTCCATGATTAGTTGATATTCTAAGTGTTTTCTTGCTTGTTCATGCCATTCTGCTTCCATTTTTTCTTTAGTAATTCCTAAATATTGTTGATATTGTTCTAAAGTTAAATTTTGTTTTTTTAATTGTAATTCGAATTCACCTTTAAGACGATTTTGTTCTTGTGTGATAATTTCTGTAGGAATTTCAAGTTTGGTTTGACTTACTATTTGGTCAATAACTTCTTTTTCTAAGTTTTCGTCGTTTTCTTGTTTTTTTTGTTTTAAAAGTTCTTCTTTAATATGATTACGTAATTGTTCTAAAGTGTTTATTTGAGGGTATTGAAGTGTTTGGACTAAATCATTGTTTAATTGAGGCATTTTTTTAATTTTAATATCATTAAGTGTTATTTTGAAAATAGCTTTTTGATTTGCTAAATCTTTTTGATGATAAGTACTTGGGAAAATGATTTCTATGTCTTTTTTCTCCCCCCTTTTCATTCCTAACATTTGTTCTTCAAAACCAGGAACAAATTGGGAAGAACCAATTTCTAAGCTATAATTTTGAGCTTTTCCACCTTCGAAAGGTTGATCGTTGACAAACCCTTCAAAATCAAAAATAGCTGTATCTTTCTTTTCTAATAAATCAGTTGTTTTTGGTTCTAAAGTTGATTTTTTTTCTATTAAAGAGTTTATTTTGGTTGTTACTTCGTTATCGTTAATATTGAGATTGCCTGGTTTCACTGTTAATCCTAAATATTTTCCTAAAATTACTTTTGGTTTGATCATGAATTCTAAGCCAAAAGTAAAATCTTGTTTTTCTTGAAATTTTTTCTCTTCTAAGGCAATCATTTGAGGGATTCCCATACTTTCAAAATCTTTTTTGGTTAAAGCTTCTTGATATTTTTGTTGAACAATGATTTCTAAAGCTTGAGAGTATAAATCGTTTTTTCCAAAGCGGGTTTCAAAAATGTTTCGCGGAACGTGCCCTTTTCTAAAACCCTTAATTTCTATTTTTGGTTTAATTTTTTCGTAAGCTAAAGTAAGATTTTGTTCTAATTCGGATGTTGAAACTTTAAAAAAATATTGTATTTTTTGATTATTAACTTTTTTGATTTCCATGGTTGTTTCCTTTTTTTCTTTGTTTAGTTTATTTTTTGTTTTTCTTTAATGGTCTTTAATTTGCTTTAATCTTTATAAAATATTATTTATGTTTGTATTTTTGTGTTATATGTGGTGGTTTGCATTTTTAACTAATATTTAACTTATTTTATGATTATTTAGTTGTATCTTTTGATAGTTAATTCTTATTAATGATTAAATGATGAGTCAAGGTGAAAGCATTATTTATTGATATATTTTATAAATTGGATAACTTTAAAATTAAAAATGATTAATTAATATTAAATAGTTTATTTTTAAAATATGTGGATAAAATAGACTTAATATGATAAGAAACAATAGTTAAAAATATTAAAGTATGTAATATTAATTGATTGGGGCATTTTCTTGGCAGAAATTTGGTGAATTACTAATTAATATCAAAGTAAAAATGGCTTTCTTTCCTACTATTAGTATAACATATTAATTTATGACATATGAATAAATGTGATATGTATATATAACTCACTTAGACCAAAAAGTCTAACTTTTTGGTCTAAGTGCGTATATTTTATATTTTGGATTAACGATTCACTTATTCTTATGAAATTTGACTTTTTAAAATAAAAAAATCAACCCCAATTATATGTGATTGATTTTGTTTCTTTCTTGTTCATCTGTTTGTCTAAAAATATTAATATTTAAAAGGGTTTGATTCATGTTGTTTGTTTCTATTTCACCTTCTAATACCTTAATTACTTGTCCTGGTTGTAAAAAGAATTCAGGATTGTCATCGTCGATATGAGTAAAATTAATAATAACTTCATCATATTTAACTTGTTGGTCGCCAACCATAACTAAAATATTTTGAGCCAACCATTGTCTTTTATTCCCTTCGGTTGTCTTTAAATATCTTGCTTGTACCTCTAAATAAATATTACTTATTTTGATTATTTTTTGTTTGTTATTCATTTTTTTAATTGAAACCTTTCTTGTTTTTGATTATTGATTCGAAAAAATTTACAATAAAGAAATATCTAAATAATATGATAAAATAATATTGAATTCTTTAAAAATGAAACAATTTTTCATTAATGCTTCACTTAAATATTATAATATATTATTATTCATTTTAAGTTGCAGCAATTTATAATTTATTGATGATTGATTGCTCTTTTTTAAAAAATTTTAAAAAATTATTTCTGCAAATAACTTGAAAAAATATAATTTCTTGTTTTTTTAAATTTAATGAACCTTTTTTCATAGGAAATTATAACATAATTCAAATTTATATAATCACAAAAACATAACTTAATGAAATCAATTAAAAAGGAGTCTTTTTATGATTAAAATAGCAGTAGATGCTATGGGAGGCGATTTGGCCCCTTTAGAGATTGTTAAAGGAGCTTGTTTAGCTTTAGATCAAAATCCATCGCTTCAAATTATTTTATATGGTGATCAAAGATTAATCACTCCTATTATTAAAAATAAATCTTTTTTTTTAAATCATCAAATCATTATTAAACATACTCCTTATTTTTTGGCAATGGATGATAAAAATATTAGAGATCAGTTAAAAAGTAAACCTAATGCCTCTTTGTTTTTAGCGTTGCAAGGGGCTTTAAATGATGAAGTTCAAGGAGTGGTTTCGGCTGGGGCTACCCAAGCTTTAGTTTTAGCCAGTCATTTAATTTTAAAAAAAATGCCTTTAATGCAAAGAATAGCGATTGCTCCGATGTTTAATTCCTTTGATCATCGTATTAGAATTTTATTAGATGCAGGCGCTAATGTTGAGTTAAAACCACAACATTTATTAATATTTGCCTATTACGCCACTATTATTGCTCAAGAAATTTTAGCTATTCCACATCCGCAAGTAAAACTTTTAAATATTGGGCAAGAACCTAATAAAGGGCGTACAGTAGAATTAGAAACTTATCAATTATTAAGTCAAGCTAAACTTATTCATTTTGGCGGCAATGAAGAGCCACAAAATCTTTTAACTACTTCAGCTGATATTTTATTAAGTGATGGCTTTACTGCTAATATTGCTTTAAAAACTTATGAAGGAGCAGTTTTGAATTTTATGAATAATATTAAACAAATTATGACTAAAAATTTAGCTAAAAAAATTATTACCAAAGTGTGTTTTCAAAAAGAGTTGCATAACTTTAAAAAACAAATAGATCCTCGTGAAATTGGAGGAGCTATGCTTTTGGGATTAAATAAAATTGTGATTAAAGCCCATGGTTCTTCACAAGCTTATTCTTTTTGTCAAGCCATTTTGCAAGCTCAAAAAATGATTAAAGCCAATATTAATCAAAAAATAACTCATTTCTTAGAACGCCAAAAATCATGAATATTAAACTTCTTTTAAAAAAAATAAATATTACTCCTCGTAATTTGGTGTTATATCAAAAAGCTCTTACTCATAGTTCTTATTCTAATGAAAAATTTTTATTACAACAAGAAGATAATGAGAGATTAGAGTTTTTAGGAGATGCTATTATAGGTCTTTTAATGGCTGATTATTTATATCACAAAAAACAAGAAGATGAAGGCATTATGACCAAAAAAAGAGCGCAAGCGGTTTGCGAAAGATCTTTAACTATTTATGCTCAAAATATTAATTTACAAAATTATCTTTTGTTGGGCAAGGGCGAAAAGAATAAAGATTTTAATAATAAAAGCATTATGGCTGATGCTTTTGAAGCTTTATTTGGAGCTATTTATTTAGATTTAGGATATCTTTGTGCTAAGCAAGTATTTCAAACATTAGTTATCCCTTATTTATCTCAAATCATTGATATTGTTGATTTTAAAACTCAATTACAAGAAATAGTTCAATCAGAGAAAAAAACCATTCAATACAAAATAGTGTCAGAGCAGGGGCTTGCTCATTCTAAAAAATTTATTGCAGAAGTATATTTGGAAAAACATTTATTAGGAAGTGGTTCAGGTACTACTAAAAAAGCAGCGGAGCAAAAAGCAGCGGAGCAAGCGTTAGCTAAAATGGCCAAAATTTAATAAAGGTGGTTATATGTTTCAAAAACTTTATGAAAATGGTTTTTTATTAATCGAAAAGATATTAATTCAAGAATATCAAAAATTAGGTTTAACTTATCAAGAATTAACTATTTTACTTTTTTTATTAGATTTTTCCAAAAAAAGAGTTTTTTCTTCTAATAATTTAGCTAAAAAAGCAGGAATAAGTAAAAATGAAGTTGAACATATTTTGGAAAAATTAATTAATAAAGATTTTTTTGAGCTTTCTCAAGAACCTAAGAATAATAAAATTATTGAAGTTTTTTCCTTAAAGCCGACTTTTAAAAAACTAGAACAATTATTTTTAGAAGAAATTCAAAAAGAACAAGAATCTTTAAAAATAACTTTTATTCAAGAAACTATTGATTTACTTGAAAAAAACAAAGGACAAGTTTTGGTTAATTATGAATTAGATGTGATTAGGGGTTGGTATCAAAATCAAGAATTTCATCATCAAAATATTAAAACAATTATTGAAGAAGCTTTAGAGCAAAAGAAAACTTCAGTTTTTTATATTGATAAATTATTGCATAAAAAACAATTTATGGAAGTAGAACCTGATGAACAAGCAGATAGAATATTAGAAAAACTTTTTAAAAAAGTTAAGTAATTGTAAATTATATGATTTAGTTTTATTAATTAACACAGTCGTTTACAAGTTTTGAATTTTGTGATTAGAGAAATATGGTTGGGTTAAATTAAAAGTTTTAACAAGATAAACAATGCGAGAGGAACCTTGGGAAAATTATTATGAACCTGCTCCTTGTGGTTGTTTTCCTAAAAGATGTCTTATTCCTAATGTAGCAATATATAAATATTTTAAAAATAATAATAATTGGTGTCAATTTCCTAGATTTTTGTCCTACTTGTTTAAAGCAAATGGCATAAAATAAAAAACTAAATTGTTGTGATGCAATTTGGTTTTTCTTTGTTTTAGGATTGACTTGAACTTAATAAAAACTCAATTATTTTTTAAATTATATTTGTAATAAGAAAATAGTTTTTTGGTTAACTCCTAAACAATATATCTAACTTATTGTAGGTAAATTTGTTATTTTTTTATTTTTAGTTGCTATAAATTCTTTTAAAAAAATTTTGTCAATTTCCATCATTTTGTTTATGGGTAATTCTTCTTCTTCAAACCATTTTAACCTTTTTACTTCTTCTTTTTGTATCTTCATTTTACCTTCTGTTTTGGTTACAACAAAAGCCATTACAATAGGATAGATAATGTCATTGTTAGGATAAGTAATGATAAATTGTTTTCCTGTAAAAGTTTTAAAAGGATATATTTCTAATGCTTTTAAATTAGTTTCTTCTTGTAATTCCCTTAAAGCGGTTTCTTGGGCGGTTTCGCCTAAGTCCATGGCTCCACCATGAAGCCCCCAAACTTTAAAATCGTTTCGAAATTGTAAGAGGTATTTGTTATTTTCATAAACAATAATCGAAGCCCCTGGAGAAAATAAAGGCTCATGTCCTATTTTTTGACGTATTTTTAAATAATAACTCATTTTTTAAAAAATTCTCTCTTCCATTGTTTTGTTTGATTTATATTTTTATATTTTCTTAATGGAGTTAATTTTTAACTTTAAACATAAATTAATATTTAATTAAAATAAAAAAAATATTTCTAATACTACTTTATTTTAGCAAATTTTTTTAAAATTATAATTTTTTTACTTCTTTTTTGTTTATTTTTTATATTATTTTATAGAATTGTCATTCATATAGTAAATTTATTTTATTATTTTTTTGTTTAATTTAACTAAACTAAGTTTATATTGTTGGGGGTTTATGAGAAAAAGAGACTGTAAACAGCCTCTTTAATGAAATAAAATAAGTTTTATTTAATAAAAATAGCATCGTTAATAGTAATTATTGATCATTACTTATCACATTGTTAATGATTAAGAAATTTGCCGGTGCCTTAATATATTAATTTTGTTTTTTAGGGTTAAACAAATCAATTAAACCTTTGCCAATTAAGTTAAAAGATAAACTAGTTAGTAACACAATGATAAAAGGACCAAAAAATAAATGAGGATAAAAACGCATATCACTTTTAGAAGAGCTTAAGATATTACCCCATTCAGGAATAGTGGGATCAAGCCCTAAACCAATAAAACCTAATCCTGAAATGGTTAAAATAATAGTAGCCATTCCAATAGTAATTCTTGTAATGATAATGGGGTAAAGATGAGGCAAAATATGTTTGGTTAAAATTGAAAAATGACTAGCTCCTAAAGCTTTTGCAGCTTTAATAAAATCCTTTTGTTTAATTTTTAAAGTATTTACTCTTATAATTCTAATAAAAGCAAAAGTATTAGAAATACTTAAAACAACTACTAATGATAATTTACTTTTATGTAAAAAAAACATAATAATAATGGCTAAAATAATATCCGGAAAAACTATTAAAATATCACAGATAAAATTAATAATATTATCAATAATACCGCGAAAATAACCAGATATCATTCCTAAAACAGTTCCTAATAAACTCGCTAACATAATAGCATAAAAGCCAATTGTTAAAGAAATTTTAGCTCCTGCTAAAACACGACTAAATAAATCATAACCGGTGGCATCGGTTCCCATCCAGTGAGTCCAATTAAAACTTTGTAAACGTTTAAAGGAAGATTTATCAGGGTTATACAAAGGAGTTAAAGGGAATGAATAAATAGTTAAACATAAAAGAATTAAAAAAGTGCATCCAAAAAAAATACTTTTGTTTTTAAGACAAGCTTGATAATGCTTTTTAAAATTCCATATTTGAGATATATATTTCATTGTTGATAGCGATATCCTTCTAACATTTTTTATCCTTTTTTATTTATTTTAGGGTCTAACCAAAGATAGATTAAATCTAGCAATAAATTCCAAATAGCGATAAATAAAGCTAATAAAATAATACATCCTTGAATAACAGGAAAATCCCTATTTTCAAATGAACGAATCATTAAATTACCCACACCTTTAATATTGAAAATATATTCAGTAATAATAGAGCCACCAATTAAAAAACTTAAAATTAAGCTGATGTGAGCGATAATAGGAATTAAAGCATTTTTTAAAGCATGTTTAAAAATAACTTTTGTTTTAGATAATCCTTTGGCATAAGCAACGGTGATATAAGGTTGATCTAAGCAATCTATCATAGTTGTTTGTGTAGTTTTAAAGATAGACCCACTAATAGCCAAAGATAAGGTTAAAATAGGTAAAACCATTTGTTTAGGGGTATCAAAACCAGAGATAGGGAAAAGTCCCATATAATGACCTAAAGTAATTTGCAATAAAAACCCAATAACAAAAGTAGGGGCTGAAATAATGACAATAGCTAAGAATTCTAGACAAAAACTTTTTTTTGTCCCTTTATAAAAAGCAGCTAAGACTCCGCCAATAATTCCTAAGCAGGAACCAAAAAAACAACTTAAAAAAGCCAATTTAAAAGTCTTGCTAAAAGATCTATTAAAAAGAGCTAAAACAGATTCTCGATTACTATTATAAGAATTGCCAAAATTAAATTTAAAAAAGATGTTTTTAAGATAATTCTTAAATTGGGTAATAACAGGTTGATCTAATTGCAATTCTTTTTCTAAAATTCGTCTTTGCTCAATTGTTGGTCCTTTTTGACCAAACATTGAGGAAATAGGATCACCTGGAACTAATTTCATTGTAAAAAAACTAATAAAGATCACTGTTATAAACAAGATAGCAGTATAAGAGATTTTTTTAAAAATATATTTTATCAAAAAATGGTACCTCAAAAATTTAGAATATTTTTTTATTTAATTTATAAAAGTGATTGGTTTTGTCTTGGTGAAAAAATTTAATATTACTATTTTCATAATTATTGTTTTCTAATGTTAGTAAATTCAAAAGTAGAAAAAGCATCTGTTTCAAATCCTTGAGTAATTTTTGGAGAAGTAACAGAGTAATTAGGGGTTTTATATAAAGGAATGACATAAACTTGATCATGAATATATGCACTTACTTCTTGAATTAATTTTATATATTTAGCTTCATCCATAGTTCGTGTTGCTTTTTTTAATTTATCTTCGATGTATTCTTGATCATGTTCGTCAATATGACACATATTACTTTGATTATCATTGGATAAAAAATAATCCATTAAAGATTTATGACCATATTCCATTTCATGGTTTTCTCCTAAAAAAATCATGTGATATGGAGAATCATCTTTGACAACATCAGAAAGTAAAGTGTTAAATTCTACAGGTGATAAAATTGCATCAAAGCCGACATTTTTTAATTGCTCAATAATTTTATTTTGTATTGTATAAGTTGATTTAATCGATATACCAATATTTAATTTCTTTTGTTCGGTTGTTAACGCGTTTACATAACCTTTAGAAGCATCAATATCTGTGTGATAATGCTGTAATTCAGGATTATTCCCTTTCAAAGCACTCGGTAAATAACTATCTAAATCTTCAACAGGGAGATCTAAATCGTTTTTTATTTGTTTAAGATTTAATGCTTGAGAAATAGCTTTTCTTACTTCTTTAGGAGTTTTTTGCTTATTAATGTAAATATAAGAACCAGTAACAGAATCATTTTTTACTATTTTAACTTGATTGCCTAAATTTTTCTTAAGATCATTAATTTTAGTATCAGGATATGTAAGGCACCCATCCAAAGCACCATTTTGAATTTCTTGTAAATTAGTGTCATCGTCTTTAGAAATTTTTAAATTAATTTTTTTAGCACTGTTTTTAATCCTTTCTTTGTTGTAATAGTTATCAAATAATTCAAAATTTAATTTATGATCTGGTTCGTACTTAACTAATTTATAAGGACCTGCGCCAATTTTTAATCCTTCTTCTGGGTCTTTTTCAACCGCTTCTTTGTTTAAAACATTAAAAAAACGATAAAAAGTGAATTTTTTCCAAAGGGTATTTTTTATTAAAGTCACTTTAAAATTTTTATCATCAATTTTATCAATTTTGTAAATTTCTAAAAATTGTGGATGTCGTTTATCTACCCCTCTTTGAAAGGTGTAAATAACATCATCTGTTGTTAATCGATTGCCATTGTGGAAGAAGATATTATCTTTTAGTTTAAAAGTTAATTCTTTGCCTTCTTCTTTAATCAAGTCAGCCAAACGAGGGTGGACTGTTCCGTTTCGATCTTTATATAATAAAGTATCATGCATAATGGAAAAAATATGATGTGAATAAGCAGAATTGGTATGCGCACTGGAACAAACATCAAATCCTTTACCATCTGATGGCATAGCAATATTAACAGTATTTTTCTTATCACTAGTATTATCATTAGTTTTCCAAGGTTTCCAAATTAATAATATGGTTGATAAAACAGCCAAAGACAAGACTGTTACCAATATTATTATTTTTGTTTTTTTATTTAGGTTTAGTTTTTTCATAGTTATTTATACAACTTTCATTTTTTTATATTAATAGTTAATAGATATTTGATTGCTAAAAACAAAAACTAATAAGTTTTTGATGACAAGGGCTAGCTTGTTTAGTAGAATAAAATAATTTTAATTGATGCTTATAATGTTTAATTTTTCTTAAAAAAGAGATTCTAAAATGTTTTTATAAAGCCAACAGATTTCCTATTTGTTTTAAAAAAAATTAATCTTTTAATAAAAACTATTAAAGCTATAGTGATAAATTAAATATTTTTTATATTAACAGCAACAAATAGTTTATAATCGATACTATCCTCCTTTCTATATTGTTTTGAGGTACTTTTTTTAATTTATAGCCATTTTTGTTTGTTTTGTAAAAAGTAAACAAAAATAACTATTAACTACAATTATACACCAAAAAAAAAAAAAACAAGTTTTATGCTCACATAATCTTGATATCTAAGCAATTACCTTGTTTTTTATATTTGAAATAATGTTTAATTAAGGGTTAAAAAAACAAGCAAAATGTTCAGAAATATTTTTTTCTATTGTTTTGCTTGTTTTAAACTAATTTTAAAATAAATTAAAAATAAAAAAAGAAAAATAATTGGTAATTCAATTCGCGTTGATGGAAATTGAAAAATTTGATTATCTGAAGTATTTGATAAAAATATTAGTTATTAAAATTTAAAATTTTGTTTATTATATTAACTTTGATTTTACCCCATCTATAAGTTTAATTTTTTTGATAACTAAGTCCTGTTTTTAAAAAATTAGCTAATAAGTTTTTAGTATAAGGATGCTTAGGATTTTGTAAAATTTCTTGTGTCGGTGCACTTTCTACTATTTTACCTTGATGCATGACAATAAGATCATCGGCTACTTGCGAAACCACTCCTAAATCATGAGTAATAAATAAGACAGCAGTTTTTTCTTCTTGTTGTAAAGCGTTGATTAAATTAATAATTTCTTTTTGAACAATAACATCTAAAGCGGTAGTAGCTTCGTCAGCAATTAAAAGTTTAGGTTGACAAACTAAAGCCATAGCAATCATGATTCTTTGACACATTCCACCTGATAATTGATGTGGATAGGAATTCATAACCCTTGGTACATTAGGTATTTGAACTTTTTCTAAAATTTCTAAAGTTTTTTGATAAGCTGTTTGATCATCGATATCGCGATGAAGTGTTAAAACTTCCATAATTTGATTTTTAATTTTAAAAACTGGATTAAGGCTTGTGGTAGGATCTTGAAAAATCATAGCTATTTCATTACCACGAATTTTTTGCATTTCTTTTTCTGAAAAGTTAGAAATAACTTGATTTTCAAAAATAATTTCACCTTGATAAATGTTTTGATTTTTTTCAAATAGTTTTAAAATAGAGATAGCTGTTTGACTTTTGCCACTACCAGATTCTCCTACTATGCCTAAAGTTTTCCCTTTTTTGATTTCAAAAGAAATCCCTTGAACAGCTTTAATTAAACCTTGTTGTGTTTGAAAATAAGTATGTAAATTATTAACTTTTAATAGACTCATGCTGTTTTAGCTCCTTTGTGGATTTCTTTTTTTGGGTTTTTTAAGGTGCAAGTAATAAAATGATGAGGCGCCACTCGATGCCAATCTAAATCTGGTTGTCCTTTTTGAAATAAAAAACTAAACTCTTTGGTTTCATAAGTGATTTCACACTCTTTTAAAGCTTTATTTTGAGTTTTTAATTTAGGAATAGCATTTAATAATTGTTTAGTATAAGGATGAAATGGATTTTGAAAAATAGACTCTGATTTAGCAATTTCAATAACCTTTCCTAAATGCATAACACAAATACGATCACTTAAATAACGGGCTACTCCTAAATCATGAGTGATGAATAAAAAAGTTAATTGATAATCTTTTTTTAAATCATTCATAAGACTTAATATTTGAGCTTGCACAGAAACATCTAAGGCTGATACTATTTCATCGCAAACAACAAATTTAGGCTTAACTATTAAAGCTCTGGCAATGGCAATTCTTTGTCTTTGACCGCCTGATAATTGATGAGGATAACGTTCATAAAATGAAAGGTCAACACCACATTTTTTCATGATATCTAAAATCATTTGTTTATATATTGGATCTTTGCGATTTTTAGCCATTTTATGGATTAAAAGCCCTTCTCCAATGATATCTGATATTTTAAAGCGGGGGTCAAGTGAGGCAAAAGGATCTTGAAAAATAATTTGTAAATCTTTTCTTAAAGTGCGTTTTGTTTTGCTATTAGCCTGAGTTAAATCAATGGTATTATTGTTATCTTGATGATAAAAGACATGTCCTTTAGTAGGTTTTTGCAATTGTAAAAGCACTTGTCCAAAAGTAGATTTACCTGAGCCAGAACCGCCAACTATAGCTAAAGTTTCTCCTTTAAAAATAGATAAATTAATATTTTGATTAGCTTTTAAGAAAATATTTTCTTGCAAAAGTTTGTTTTTGATAATAAAATTTTTAGATAAATTTTGAGTTTGGATTAAAATTTGATTGTTATTAGTAATTAGAATGTCCCCCTACTATTTGGATTATTTTTTATTAAATTATCAAATAATATAATTTTTTTAAGTAGTTTGATTTTTTTTAATTGCATTTTTTTAAAAAAGGTTTTTTTCAAAATGAATTTGTTGTTTAATTTTTTGCTTATTTTTACGGTAATAGATATTGATTTCTTTATTTTTTTGATGTTGTTGACGCCATAAAGACCATTGAATCATCATTTTCCTAAATTTTTGTTTAAAAAAAGAAATTTTTATTTTTTGAGATATTTTTTTTTGATTATGTTTAATTTGGTTATCTGTTTGGATCATTTTTTTATTATAATTTTGCTCTTTTTGATTCATTTTTTTATATATTTTTTCTTTTTTAAAAGCAAAATTTTTATAAATTTCATGATTTTTTTTCTTAAGGGCTTGTTTGGTATTTTCAAAAAATAATTTTTCTTTGTTTTTGAATTGTAATAAACTATCTTGTCTTAAAGTCTCTAAATTTTTTTGTAATTTTTTTTGAATATTTTCCCAATATTTTTGTAAATTATTCAAAGCGTCTGCTAAATTTTCATTTAATAGTTCTATTTTTTGTTTTCTTGAGTGGTTTTTTTGCAATAATTCTTGTTGCTTTTGAATTTTCTTTTTTTTAATTTCTTGTAATATTTTTTTTTGTTTTTCTAAAAATGTCTTTTCAATAAAGAAATTTATGATTTTATTTCTAGACGGATTTTTTTTTAATAAAAATTCTTCAAATTGAAAGCATTGGCTTTCATCTAATTGATCTTTTGTTTTAAACATTTTGATTTTTGGGTTTTGTGGCTTGGAGACGGAACATAGATTATTTTGTTGCAAAATATGATCTTGATAACCAAAATAAACAAAAATATCTTGAATTGTTTTTTTCGCTATTGTTTGTAAAGTTTTTAAAAATTTATGTAAGTGGTTTTTTTGGGAACGTGATAAAGAATCTAATGTTATTTTTGGAGTGTCGCAAGGTAATTTTTGCCATAAAAACAAAAGTTTTTTTTGCAATTTTCTAACTTCATTGATTTTTTGATTATGGATTTGAATATATTTTTTTATTTTTTTTTGATAGTTATTTTCTATTAATTTTTGTTGCTGTTTGAATTGATAATTTTGTTTATTGAATTTTTCTTTTTGAATGTTGATTTGACGATAAATTTGTTCTAAAGAATTTGGTACATGATTCCAAAAAAATTTATTAATAATGTTTTTAATACTTTTATTTTGAATAATTTTTTTTTGAATGATTTCGCTAATAAAAGATAATTGTTTTTCATAAAAAATAATAATTTGTGTAATAATTTCTATTTTTCCTAAATTTTTCTCTTTTTGATAATGATATTTTGTTTGATGTAATAAAGAAAGATAATTAAATTGTTCTTCTACAGAATTTATTAAATGATGGTCAATGATTTTATTAATTTCATTTAAAATATTTTGTTCTAAGGAAAAACTTTTATTTTTGAAAGCGAAATTAAAACAGTTTATTTCTTGTTGTAATTGTTTTAAAATAATAGTTTTATTTTTTTTTTGAGATTGATTTTGTTTGAGGAAATTTAATAATTGGGATAGATGGTATTTGCCACAAAAAACTTGTTTTTTAATCAGATAATGAATGTATATATTTTGTAAATGAGTCTCTTTTAAAAAAAATTGTTTTTTATTTGTTTCTTGAAGTTGATAAATGATAAAATTTTCTTTCCCAAATAATTGTTCAACGTTAAGTTCATTTTCTAAAAAGCCAATTTCTTTTTTTAATTGAGTGATTTGAGTAAAATAATTAAAGTAAATTTTTATTTTTTCTAATTTAAGTTGTAAAATAATACTTTTGTTTTTGAACTCAAATAAGTTTTTATTGTGAAAGAAGTTATGATAATATTCGATTTGATTATCGTTATTGTTTTTTTTCAAAACCAAAGCATTCTTACGATAAGCAAAAAATGTTTCTTGATAATCCCTTTCATTATCAAAAAGAGCGCTTTCTTGTAAATATAAATTTAGAAGTTGTTTAATTTGCAATTGAATATCATTTTTTTTTTGAGAAAATAAATAATTTAATTTTTGTTTTTGATAATAATGAATTTTGTTTAAGTTTTTTTGATATTTTTCGTGAATTTCATCTTGTTGTTTTTTTTCCAAATGACACAAATTTATTTCTTTTTGATGATTATAATTAAGATAATTATATTTTTTTTTCCATAAAAGAATCTTTTTTAAATAAGATAGCTCATTTTCTTCTTTTGCGTTAAAAAGCTGGTCTTTTTCTTTTTGGTCTTTTGTATTTAAACGAAATTCAACAAATGGTTGATTCAAAAAAGGAATAGGAATTATTTTTTGAAAAAAAAGTTGTTGTTTGGTTTGAATTTGATTTTTAGCATTTTCGTAGTTATTTTTAATAACATCAAAAAATTTATCATGTATATTTAATTTGTGTTGATAAATTTTATGAGTTTTATTGATGTTTTTTTGATATATCTCTTGTTTTTGATTGTATATTGCTTCAAGTTTTTGTAAATTATTTTCTTGTTTGTGTGATAATTCTTGTAAAGCTAATTCTAATTGTTTAATTAATTCTTTATTTTTTTGATTTAATGAAAAGTCTTTGGTATAAAAATTTTGTTTTAAAACTTGGTGATTTTGAATATTTTTGATTTCAAATTGTTTTTTTTGGTTTTCTAGTGAAAGCAATAAATAATTAATATTTTCTTTTTTTTTAGTTAGTTGAGTTAAAAGATGCTTCTCTTTTTTGTAATTTTGTTTTTTTTGGTTTTCAATTTCTTTTTGAAACAAGTTTTTTAACTGATTAATTCTATCGTTATCTTTGATTTTATGATTTTTTATTTCTTGAGTAAAAAAAATTTGATTTTGGAGATTTTGGAGATTTTTTTGTTTTAAAATGTTTTTTCTTTTGTTTTCTAATTTTTCGATTTTTTGATAAATTTCAAGATTTTTTTTTTGATATTTTATTTTTAATTCTTTTTTGCGTAATTCATACTCATTTTGTAATTTTGCTAAATCGCTTATAAAAGCGTTATTGTTGTTAGAAAATTCATTTATATCTATTTTGGGAAGTTTTGCAAGTATTTCTTTTAATTTTTGTAAAAAAAGGTAACAAAAAAACATTTTTTTAGCGCTCCTTTGAAATAAAGATAATAATTTATTATAATACAACGACATAAATTTTCCTTTAAATCTAAAGAATGATTGTTAAAATTTTTCAAAGAATTACATTTCTATAGGAAATGTAATTCTGAATAACTATGATTATTGATTATCATTGTTTTTAATATAATCAAAATTGATTTTATCTAAAGAATTATTTTTTTATTTTAATAATCACTACTGTTCATCATTACTTTTAGTATAACATAATTAAAATTGATTTAAAACTAAAATAATAAAGGATTTGATATTTTAAGAACGCGCTTAGACCAAAGGGTTGGACTTTTTAAAAATAAAAATGAAGAAATTTAGCTTTTGGTTTTTCGCTAGTATAGTTAGACGAAAAGTTCAAAAACAGGTAGTGAAAAAATCTTAAAAAATTCTTTTTTTGGACGTTTTTTGTATTTTTATTGGTATTTTCATTAAGTTTGATTGTTGGTTTGTTTTTATTTTTTTACTCCTCGTTTCTATTTTTTCAATTTGACTTTAAAAATAAAAAAAGCCAAACTGTTTTTAGCAGTTTAGATTATTTTTTTAAGTTTAAAATTAATTGTATGTTTTTTATCATTCTCTTCA
>NZ_JACAOD020000008.1 GCF_016876135.2 Candidatus Phytoplasma meliae | reverse complement strand
TTTTTAACAGCCTACGTAGCTCAGTTGGTTAGAGCATCTGACTGTTAATCAGAGGGTCCTAGGTTCGAGTCCTAGCGTGGGCGCCATTTTATTAGTTTTCACTTTTGAAATTATTTTTTAAATGAGTATTTATTTCAAAAATATTTAAACTACTACATTACAATTGTTTTTTTATTGTTTTTTGTAATAATTTTTTTATATTTTTTTTAAAATAATTTTAAATTGATTTTTTCATTAAATATCGCTTAAAATTTAAATAATTAGATAATTCAAATAAGCTAGTTTGTTGAAATAAATTCAAATTCTAGCTTTTTATTTTTATCATTATTGAAAAAACAACCAAAAAATTAATTAAAGGAGCAATGAAAGTGTTAAAGAAAGTTTTTGAAAATACTGATTTAAAAAATCCTTTTAAAGTCGAAATAGATACTTACGCTCGCAGTGTTGATGCTTCTGTTTTAGTGCGTTTTCAAGATACAGTGGTTTTAACAACTACTGTTTTTAGTCGTTGTCCCAATAATTTTGATTTCCTTCCTTTAACTGTTATTTATCAAGAAAAATTTTATGCTGCTGGAAAAATTCCTGGTAGTTTCTTAAGAAGAGAAGGTCGTTTAAATGATCATGAAGTTTTAACTTCGCGTTTAATCGATCGCTCTTTACGACCATTATTTCCTGCAAGTTTTAAACAAGAAATGCAAGTTATTAACACGGTTTTAAGTAGTGATCCTGATTTTAAAAGTGAGTTAGCTTCTATTATAGGCAGCTCTCTCTCTTTATTGATTTCTGAAATCCCCTTTTTTGAACCTGTATCTGGAGTTTATGTTGGAAAAATCGACGATCAATTAATAATCAACCCTACTTTGCAACAATTATCAAATTCTTCTTTGCATTTAATGGTGTCAGGAACTAAAAATAATATTATTATGATTGAAGCTCACGCTAATGAAGTCTCTGAAGAAGTTTTTTTAGAAGCAATTTCTTTTGCTCATCGATATATCAAAAAATTATGTTTATTTCAAGAAAACATTAAAAAAGAAATCGGTAAAACCAAAAACTTCAATAATTGCGATTCAATTGATTTAACTTTAGAAAAAGAATTTAATTTACAATATCAATCCAAAATCATGGAAGCTGTTTTAAAATTTTCTGATCGAACAGAAAAAAACCACTTACAACTTTTAAAAGAAGAAATTTTGGAAAAAGCTCGCCAAAAACCTTTTTTTAAAACTATTCAAAAGGTTACTTTTTTTGATTTCGAGGCTCAAAAAAAATATTTGCAAACCATAGAAACTTTATCTCAAAAATTATTTAAACAAGAAATTCGAAATTACATCATTAAAGAACAAAAAAGACCTGATCAAAGAGATTTAGAAGAAATTAGAGCATTGGACTCGCAAATTGATTTGCTTCCAAGGACTCATGGTTCTGCTTTATTTACTCGTGGCAAAACTCAAAGTTTAGCAGTCGTCACTTTAGGTTCTTTATCTGAAAGCAAAATTATGGATGGCTTAAACGATGAACAAAACAAGCGTTTTATGCTTCATTATAATTTTCCTCCTTTTGCTGTTGGGGCTATCGGCCGTTATGCTGCTCCCAGCAGAAGAGAAATTGGTCATGGCGCTTTAGCTGAAAAAGCTATTCTGCCTTTTTTACCTCAGGAAAACGATTTCCCTTACACTATTAGGGTTGTTTCTGAAATTTTGGAATCAAACGGTTCCTCCTCTCAAGCTACTGTTTGTGCAACCTCTATGGCTTTGATGGCTGCAGGAGTTCCTTTGAAAAAAGCAGTTGCTGGCATTTCTATAGGATTATGCTTTGATCAAAAAACTAATGAATATGCCGTTTTAACTGATATTCAAGGTCTTGAAGATCATATTGGCGATATGGATTTAAAAATAGCAGGAAGTACCCAAGGAATTACAGCTTTACAAATGGATCTTAAAATTCAAGGAATTTCGGAAAAAATTTTAACAGAATCCTTATTTCGTGCTAAAAAAGGTCGTCTTCATATTTTAGCACATATGAATAACATTATCGCATTACCTCGTGTAGAAATTTCCCAATATTCCCCTAAAGTTAAGATGATTCAAATAAGACCAGAAAAAATCCGTGATGTTATCGGCACTGGTGGCAAAATTATTAATCAAATTATTGAGGCTCACAATGGAGTTAAAATTGACATTGAACAAGATGGTCGTGTTTTTGTAATGCATTCTGATTTAGAGATGGTTGATAAAACAGTTTCTTTTATTGAAAATTTAATACAAGAAATTAAAGTTGGTAATTCTTACCAAGCTACTATTTTACGTTTTTTAACTGATAAATACGGTAAAATTGTAGGGGCTGTTGCTCAAATTTTTCAAGGAATTGAAGGATTAATTCATTCAAACCAAATTAAATCTCAAAAAATTACTGATATTTTAAAAATAGGTGAAAAAGTGTTAGTTAAATGTATTAAAATCAATGAACGAGGAAGGATTGATTTTTTATTTTTATTAAAAAAATAATGTATTTCAAATCATTTTAAAAAAATTCCAAAATAAAGATAAAATTTAGTTTTTTTAATATGAATTGTTTAATTGAAGAATCATTTAAATATTAATTATGAAAAGTATGGTATTCCTATATGAGTGAATTTTTAAATAAATCCGATATTACTGGATTAACTAATCAGCAAGTAGATCAAAAAAAAGCTTTAGGGCAAGTTAATGTTGTTGTTCGAAAAAATTCTCGCAATTTGAAAGATATTTTATGGAGTAATTGCTTTAACTCCTTAACTTTATTAATTTTAATTGTGACAATCATAATTATTTCTATTAAAAAATATGAACATTTGTTTTTTTTGTTGGTATCTTTAACTAATATGTTAATTAGTATTTTTCAAGAAATTAAAGCTAAAAAAACCCTAGATCAAGTATCTTTGTTGTTAAAAAATTCTTCTCAAGTTATTAGGAATGGTCAAAAAACAACTGTTGCTGTTACTGATTTGGTTTTAGAAGATGTTTTATCGCTTGAAACTGGACAACAAATTACAGCTGATGCTAAAGTTAAGAGGGGAGCTATTGAAGTTAATGAATCGCTTTTAACCGGGGAAACAGAATTAATAGTTAAAAGAGAAGGTGACTTTTTATACTCCGGTAGTTATGTTGTTTCTGGACAATGTTTAGCTGAAATTGTGGCAGTGGGAAAAGATATATATATTGAAAAAATCACTCAAGCAGCGAAAAAATATAAACAACCAAAAACCCCTTTGATGAAAAGTTTATTTTTATTGATTCGAATTATTATGGTCTTTTTAACTTTGTTTGTTGTGGTTTTAACTATGTTTGGTCGTTCGCAACATAACTCTTCTATTCTCAAAAACGACCAATTTTACCTTGGTTTATGTGGCATGATGATAGCAATGCTTCCTTTAGGTTTATTTTTATTAACTAATATTAATTTAGCTGTTGGTTTTGTCAATTTAGCAAAACAAAAAGTTTATGCTCAAAATTTATTTGGTATTGAAATGTTAGCTCAAATCAACACTTTATGTTTGGATAAAACAGGAACTATTACTGATGGAACAATGCAAGTAAAAACCATTATCCCTTATTATCAAAAACATCTTCCTTTTAAAAAATTAATAGCTTCCTTTTTAAAAGCTGAATTCACTTCTAATCATACTCGCGATGCTTTAATGAATGAATTTGGTCAAATAACTGATTTATTCCCCCCCAAACAAAACATTCCCTTTTCTAGTGTTAGAAAATATAGCGTTGTTGAGTTCGATGGGTTAGGCACTTATTTTTTGGGAGCCCCTGAATTTATTCTTAAAAATAATTTTTCTTTAATTCAAAAAGATTTTGAAACTCAAGTTAAATTAGGTCATCGAGTTCTTTTGTTTGCGCAAGCAGCCAATAATATTATTTCATCAAATAACTCTATGACTGATAAAATTTTAGATGATTTTAAGTGCACTCCTTTGGCTTTAATCGTTATTGAAGATAATATTAAAAAAGATGCTCCTTCCACTATTGATTTTTTTCAAAAAAACGATGTTGTTGTTAAAGTGATTTCGGGAGATAATTATTTAACTGTATCTCAAATAGCTCAAAGAGTGGGGATTAATGGTTGTCATAAGGCAATTAGTTTAGAAGGTATGACAGATGAGAAAGTTGCTAAGATAGCAACACAATATGATGTTTTTGGACGCACTTCTCCTCAACAAAAAAAAATCTTGATTCAAACTTTTAAAAAAATGGATCAAAAAGTGGCTATGACAGGGGATGGTGTTAATGATATTTTGGCTTTAAAAGAGGCCGATCTTTCTATTGCTATGGCTTCTGGTAGTCAAGCTACGCGCAATATTTCTAATTTAGTTTTAATGGATTCTAATTTTGCTTCGATGCCACAAGTGGTTTTTGAAGGAAGAAGGATTGTTAATAATTTAGATAAAATTTCGGTTTTATTTTTTACTAAGACCATTATTGCTTTTTTGTTAGCTCTAGCTGTTATTGTTTTTAATATTTTTGGCAGACCTTGTTATTTCCCGTTTGATCCTTTAAAATTACAATTTATTATGGATTATTGGGTAATTGGGATTCCTTCACTTTTGTTATCTTTTGAAAAAAATCATCAAATTATTAGTGGCCGTTTTTGGGTTAAAAACCTTAAGAAAGCTCTCCCTTATGCTATTTTATCTTTTGTTAGTTATTGTTTTATTTACATTCACAAAGCATTAAACAACACCGAACTAAAACAAAATGATTTAACGATAATTGCTAATTATTCTATTTTAACTTCTACTTTAATTTTATTTACAGTTTTAGCTTTGGTTTGTAAACCTTTTAATTTAGCTAAAAGAGTTTTATTGATAGTTATGTTAGCTTGTTCTTTGTGTTTTGCTAATATTTTAGGCGTATTTAAAGATTTTACCTTCTTGGATCCATTTGAAATAATATTATTAGTTGTTGTTTTTATTTTATCTTTATTAATCCCTTATTTTTGGAAAGAATCTCAAAAAAGATAAGACAACAAAGAAAGGTTTAATATGATTATTTATGGTAAAAATACCATCAAAGAAGCAATTTTGGCTAGTAGAAAAATTTATCAATTATACCTTGATCAAAAATTAAAAGACCCTTTGTTGATATCTTTTTTGCAAAAAAGAAAAATTATTTATCAATTAGTTGATAAAAAATATTTATATGATTTAACAAAACAAAAAAATCATCAAGGAGTAGCAGCTAAAGTTCAAGATTATCAATTTTATGATTTAGATAGTTATTTAGATTTTAATCAAAAACAACGTTTTTTAATTTTAGATGCTATCAATGATCCTCATAATTTAGGTGCTATTTTAAGAACTGTTGAAGCTTGTGGCTTTAATGGAGTTATCATGAGTAAAAAACACCAAGTTCCTCTAAACTCAACGGTAGCCAAAATTGCTTGTGGTGCTTTGGAATATATCAAAATTTTTTTAGTTTCTAATTTATACCAAACTATTTTAAAATTACAAAAATATCAAGTTTTAATTGTAGGAACAGATAGTAACGCCACTCATTCTTTTAATCAAATTGCTAATAATCAATCTTTGGCTATTATTGTTGGCAATGAAGGAATTGGAATCCGTTATTTGTTAAAACAAAAATGTGATTTATTGGTTAAAATTCCTATGTGTGGTAAAATTAATTCTTTAAACGTCAGCGTAGCTGCTGCTTTGATGATGTATGTGACTTTGTTAACTTAATAAAAATAATTATTAAAACCTCATTGTTTGTATTTCGTTAGGTAAGCCCGTTCATATAGTTTTCATCTAAATTTATTATTAAATTTTTTTCGAATTTCGCGATAAATGAATAATTATGATGATTCACAAAAGATTATGTTAAATATTTTGCATTTTTGAAAAAAAAGTATTTTTTTGTGATATAATAAAAAAAGATGTTTTGAAAAATTAAATTAATATTTTTTAAACTTTCTGTTACCAAAGGAGTTATTTTTTGAAAAAAAATATTTTAGTTTGTGTTTTGTGTTTGAATCGTAATTATCATATAAAAGCTAAAACCAACAATAACCAACAACGCTTAGCTTTGAAAAAATATTGCTCTCATTGTAATCAACATACTTTGCATAAAGAAACTAAGTAAAGGAGTTTTTCAGTTTATGGGAATTAAAACAGTTAATGAAAATAAACCAAACCAGCTATTAGGTGTTATTAAAAGAGAATATACCTTTATTAATATTTTATTATTTATAATATCTATTTTATCTTTGGGGAGTTGTGGAGAATTATGGAAACAACCAGAAGAAGGTAAGAGATTTTTGGGAATCACTTATGACAGTCTGCAACCAGTAAAAATCCCTTTAGTTATTTTTTTTATTTTGATCTTTTGTATTGCTTCCTTTCCTTTTGTAAAAAGCGCTTTGACACAAATTAAAAACATTACTTTTCCTTCTTTTAAACGAATTGTTGTCAATACCTTACAAGTGATCTGTTTTACATTTTTTTTAATTTTTTGCATTTATTATTTTGAAGTTATCATCAAATTTTCTTATGAATTTTTTAAGAAATAACAAAATAAATAGAAAAAATATATGAAAAAAGAAAAACAAATTATTAAAAAAATTGATTCTAAAAACAACGATCAAAAAGAAATACAGCAAGAATTGCATCAACCTAAATGGTATATTGCTCAAACTTATGCAGGTTATGAAAACATTGTTAAAGAAGAACTACTTAGAAGGGTTGAAAGCATTGGTGTCAGCGATTTAATTCTCAATGCGTTATCTCCTAAAGAAATTTATTACGAAACTCGTGCTGATGGCAAAAAAATTTCTAGAGAAAGAAAAATATATCCTGGATATGTTTTCATTCAAATGATTATCACAGATCGTTCTTGGTTTATAGTAAAAAATACACCCAGAATAACTGGTTTTTTAGGTTCTAGTGGTATAGGAACCAAACCAGTTCCCTTATCAGAACAAGAAATTCATCCTGTTTTGTTAAAAATGGGAATCATTAATAAACCTAATTATGAAAATTTAATTGGTAAAAAAGTAGAAATTATTTCTGGTTCTTTCGCAGGACAAAGCGGCCAAGTATCTATTATCGACGATAGTCGAGAAAAAATGATAGTGGAAGTTGATTTATTTGGCAGGTCTACGCCAGTAGAAATATCCTTTAATGATTTTAAGGAAATATCTTAGTTTTTTGTTAAAATATAAACATTTTTTACTAAATCTTTAAAATTTATGTTAAAATAAGTTGTCTAATTTTTTTGTCATAGATTTTTGTAACTAATAAATGTTAGTAATGTTGATAATTAAAAAGAAAAGAAAGCTATGTATTTTTGTTTTTTTGAATAAAATAAATAAATGGTTTTCGTTTTACAAAAGAAAGGTTTTTTATGGCTAAAAAAGTTGTTAAAATGGTGAAATTGCAAATTTCTGCAGGAAAAGCTAATCCAGCCCCTCCAGTGGGTCCTGCTTTAGGGCAAGCTCAAGTTAATATTCCAGCTTTTTGCTCTCAATTTAATGAAGCAACCAAGGAACAAGCGGGTTTTATTATTCCAGTAGTAATTTCTGTTTATGAAGATAGAAGTTTTACTTTCGTGACTAAAACTCCACCAGCTAGTGATCTTTTAAAAAAAATTGCTAAAATCGACTCTGGCTCTTCTAACGCTAAACAAAATAAAGTAGCAACTGTTACACGCGCTAATATCAAAGAGATTGCAAATTTGAAATTGCCAGATTTAAATGCCTATTCTATTGAAAAAGCATGTAAAATAATTGAAGGTACCGCATGCAATATGGGAATTTTAATCGAAGATTAAGTTATGAAAAATATTAAAAACAAAAATATTGATTTGTTTTGAGAAAGGAATTACTTGGATGAAACGTAGTAAAAAATATTTAGCAGCAAGTCAGAAAATTAATGTTAAAAAAACATATCCTCTTCAAGAAGCGATTAAATTAGCTCAACAAGCTCAATTTACTAAATTTGATTCAACAGTGGAATGTGCTTTTAATTTGAATTTAGATCCTAAAAAAGCGGATCAAAATTTAAGAGGCGCCCTTAATTTGCCACATGGAACAGGTAAGGTATTAAAAGTAGCTGTTCTTGCTCAAGGACAACAAGCCAAAGATGCTCAAGCAGCTGCAGCTGATTATGTTGGTGATCAAGATTTAATCGATAAAATTGCTAAAAATTGGTTTGACTTTGACGTTTTAATAGCTACTCCTGCAATGATGCCTCAATTAAGTAAATTAGGACGTATTTTAGGACCAAAAGGGCTAATGCCTAATCCGAAAGTAGGAACTGTTGCTGATAATGTTGGGTTAGCTGTTCAAGAAATTAAAAAAGGTAAAATTGAGTATCGTCTTGATAAAAATGGCAATATTCATGCAATTATTGGAAAAGTTTCTTTTGAAGAATATCAATTATTAGAAAATTTAAAAACATTATATTCACAATTGTTGGCAGTTAAACCACGTACAGTCAAAGGGAATTATATTAAAAAAATCTCCTTATCGACTACTATGTCTCCAGGAATTAAAATTGATCCTATGACAATTATATTGCAATAAAAATCAAGTTTTTTTTGTTTAAGTTTTAAAGAAAGGATAGATCAATGATAAAACCTCAGTTAGCCAAAAAAATGGAAAAAGTTTCTTTTTTACAAGAAAAATTTATTCAAGCCAAAACAGTTATTGTTTTTGAATATTCTAGTTTTCCAGTAAGCGCTTTTATGCAACTTCGTCGTCAATTAAAAAAAATTAATTGCGAAGTTAAGGTTTATCCTAAAAACATTATGGAAAGAGCCGCTGTTAATGCTCAATATAATGATTTAATTGTTTTTTTAAAAGGACTTAAAGCCTTAATTATTAGTCAGCAAGATTTTTTAGAACCTATTAAAATTATTTATAATTTTGCAAAAAAAAATAAGAATATTAAGATTGTTTCTGCCATGGTGGAAAAGAAACTGGTTTCCTTACAAGAAATCAATAGTTTAGCTACTTTGCCTTCTAAAGAACAAATGTTAGCACTTTTAGCTGTTGGCATGATGGCCCCTTTGCAACAATTAGCAATTGGTTTAAAAATGTTGTCAGAAAAACAAGAAATAAAAAAATAATAAATTTTATAATTATGAAAATTATCAAAAGATTATCAAAAAGGAGATTAAAATGGCTAAATTAACTAAAGAAAGTTTTATAACAGCTTTAAAAGAAATGTCTTTGTTAGAAATTAAAGATTTGTTAGATGGATTAAAAGAAGAATTCGGAATTGATCCAAATGCTTTAGCGGTAGCCGCAAATGGAGCTGCAAATGCAACCGAAGTGGAAGAAAAAACAGAATTTACAGTGATTATGAAAAATTTTGGTAAAAATCGAATTGCTGTGATTAAAGTAATTCGTGAAATAACAGGTTTGGGTTTACTTGATGCCGATAAATTTATTAAAGTTCCTGATCAAAAAGTAAAAGAAAATATTTCTAAATCATTAGCTGAAGATATTAAAGCCAAATTAGAACAAGCTGGTGCTGTTATTGAGATTCAATAAATTATTCTCTTACAAGTGATATAAAAACCTGAGTTATCTCAGGTTTTTTAGTCTTGCAATCTTTTTGTTTTAATATAAAAAGACAAAATTTAATTTAAAAATAAAGATTTTGCAAAAACTACTAATATGAAATAATTTATAGGAGAATAAGATGGGTTATAATAACATCAAATATGGTAAAAAAGCGGAACGTCGTAATTATTCCAAAATAATTTATGATGTTGATTTACCCAATTTAATTGAAATTCAAAACCAATCTTTTGATTGGTTTTTGAAGCAAGGTATTAAAGAGTTATTAGAGGATTTTTGTCCTATTGAAAGTTATAATGGTGATTTAAAAATTCATTTTGATGATTATTATTTTACAGGACCTAAATATAGTGTTGAAGAATCTAAAAATAAAGATATCAGTTATGTTATTCAATTGTTTGTGAAAGCTACTTTAGAAAATGTGTTAACTGGAGAAACCAAACAAAGTAATATTTTGTTAACAGATTTACCTTTAATGACTGACACTGGTACTTTTATAATTAATGGCACTGAAAGAGTAGTGGTTTCTCAAATTGTGCGATCCGCTAGTGTTTATTTTTCTAGTAGTTTCGATGTTAAACTTAATAGAAATTTATATTCTGGTCAAGTCATCCCTTCTCGCGGAGCTTGGATTGAATACGAAGAAGGATCAAAAGAAATTTTATATGTTAAACTTGATCGTTCTAAAAAAATTTCCCTATCTAGTTTCATTTATGCCTTAGGTTTCGACAATAAAGAAATGATAGAAAATGTTTTTGGTCAAAACCCCATCCTTAATTCTTTTTTTGAAAAAGAAACCCATATGGATACAGACAACGCTTTAGTGGAATTATATTCTAAAATTCGTCAAGGCGAGAAAGTTCCTGTAGACACAGCAAGAGAATTTATTAGAACAAGATTTTTTGATCAAAAAAAATATGATCTTGCTACAGTTGGTCGATATAAGTTTAATAAAAAATTAGATGTTTTAACAAGAGCGGAAAATACTTATTTAGTTTATGATTTTGTTGACCCTAACACAAAAAAAATCATTTTACCTAAAAATGAACTTTTAACAAAAGAAAAACTTGAAATTTTAAAAAAACATCGTTATTTTTTACTTCAAGAACTATTTGACCTTAAACATAATTTAGAAAACGAAACAGATGAAGAAATTTTAGCTTATAAAAAAGATCCTAAAAAAGAACAATTATATCTTAAAAAAAATATTGTAAACGTTCGCACAGGTGAAATTTTATTCACTCAAGGTGCTTCAATAACTAATGAAATGATTAATGATTTAAGAAAAAATATTCAAGCACTTGATGAAAAGGTTATTAAATTCTTTTTAGGTGCTAAAGATATTTATCAAAAAGAAAATGAGCGCAAGGGAGTATTTAATGAAATTTTAGAAGTTTATACTTCTAAAGATGAAAACGATAGATTAACCCATAAAGTTAAAATAATAGGAAATGATCAAAGAGAAACTAAAAAACACATTACCTTATCTGATATTATAGCAAGTATTAGTTATTATTTAAATCTTTATGAAAACGTCGGTAACGTTGATGATATTGATCATTTAGGGAATCGTCGTTTAAGATTGATTGGAGAATTGTTAAAAAATCAATTTCGAATTGGTTTAACTAGAGCGGAAAAAAATATTAAAGATATGATTTCTGTTAGCAAATTTAGTGAGGTTGTTCCAGGAGATTTAGTTAACTTTACTTTTTTAACAAGCATCATTAAATCTTTTTTTGCAAGTTCACGATTATCTCAATTTATGGATCAAATTAACCCCTTAGCAGAACTTACGCAAAAAAGAAGGGTTTCAGCTTTGGGAGTAGGCGGAATTAACCGTGATCGAGCGGGGATTGAGGTTAGAGATGTTCATAATTCTCATTACGGTAGATTGTGTCCTATTGAAACCCCTGAAGGTCCTTCTATTGGGTTGATCACTTCTCTTTCAACATATGCTAAAGTTGATAAGTACGGTTTTATTCAAACTCCCTTTTTTAGGGTTTTTAATGCAAACGGCAAAACTCAAATTTCGGATCAAATAGATTATTTAACAGCAGATCAAGAAAAAGAAGAAATTATAGCTTCAGCTGGGTTTGCTATTAATCCAGATAATACTTTCAAAGATCAAAAGGTGATCGCTCGGAAAAATGGAGAAACAGGGATTTACGAAAGAGAACAAATTACTTATGCTGACGTTTCTTCTAAACAAATCGTTTCTGTGGCAACATCGTCTATTCCTTTTTTAGAACACAATGATGCTTCGCGCGCTTTAATGGGCGCCAATATGCAACGTCAAGCGGTTACTTTATTGATTCCTGAATCTCCTATTGTAGGAACAGGAATTGAATATCGAGCTGCTAAAGATTCAGGTTCCCTGATTATTGCTAAAGAATCTGGTTTTGTGACTTACGTGGATGCTCAAAAAATTGTTATCACGAAAAAACCTAATCAAAACATTTCACTTAATAACAAAATTATTTTCGACATGCAACAAGATTTCACTTACGAAGTGGCAAAAGAATTATATGAACATCAAATTACAAATTATCAAGTTGAATACGTTTTAATTAACTTTTCCAAATCTAATCAAGACACTTTGATTTTGCAAAAACCAATTGTGGTTTTAGGAGAATATATCCAAAAAGGCGACATTTTAGTTGATGGCCCCTCCACTTCTCAAGGGGAATTAGCACTTGGTAGAAATGTAACGGTAGCTTTTATGACTTGGGAAGGTTATAATTATGAAGATGCCATTATTATGTCAGAAGAGTTAGTCAAAAATGATGTTTATACTTCTATTCATATTGATAAATATGAAGTTCAAATTAGGGAATTAAAAAAAGGTAGTGGCCAAGAAGAAATCACACGAGAAGTTCCTAATGTTGGTGCCGATGCCATTAAAAATCTAGATGAAAGAGGCATTATTATTCCCGGATCTGAAGTTAAAGAAGGTGATATTTTAGTGGGGAAAATAACTCCTCAAGGTAATGTTGAACCTTCATCTTATGAAAAATTAATTCAAATAGTAATTGGTGAAAAAGCTCGCGAATACAAAGATTCCTCTTTAAGAGTCCCTTATGGAGAAGGTGGAATCGTTCAAAGTGTCCATTATTTTTCTAGAAAAAATGGTGATATTTTGCCCTTCGGAGTTAACGAAAGCATTCGTGTTTTTATTGCTAAAAAACGTAAAATCAATGAAGGTGATAAAATGGCTGGTCGCCATGGTAATAAAGGAGTAATTTCGCGTATTTTACCAAAAGAAGACCTCCCTTTTATGGCTGATGGCACTCCTATTGATATTATGTTAAATCCTTTAGGTGTTCCTAGTAGAATGAATATTGGTCAAATTTTAGAAATTCATTTAGGGATGGCTGCTAAAAAATTAGGAATAAAAGTGGCCACTCCTGTTTTTGATGGCGTCAACGATAATGACCTTAAAGAAATCATGCAAGAAGCTAATTTAGAACTTGATGGCAAAATGGTTTTATACGACGGAAGAACTGGTGAACCTTATGATAGTCGCATTTCTGTCGGAGTAATGTATATGATTAAATTATCACACATGGTCGACGATAAATTACACGCCCGCAATGTAGGCCCTTACACGTTAGTTACTCAGCAGCCTATGGGTGGTAAAGTTCAAAACGGAGGCCAAAGATTTGGTGAAATGGAAGTATGGGCCCTTTATGCTTATGGTGCTGCTCACACTTTACAAGAAATTTTAACTGTTAAAAGTGATGATATGATCGGTAGAAATAAAACTTATAGTGCCATTGTGCAAGGAACTCCTTTACCAAAACCAAGCATTCCTGAAAGCTTTAGAGTTTTTATTAAAGAGTTACAATCTTTAGGGTTATATGTTGAATTAATTAAGACTGACACTAAAGAAAACGAAATTAATAAATCCTTAATTGATTATAAAAAGGAAGGTTATAATTAAAGATGAGCGATACTCAATTATTTAGGCCGTTACACACATTAAAACTTGCTCCTCCGATTTTAGAAAAATTAAAACTTTCAGGAATTAACGCTTTGGAAGATTTTAATACTTTTTCTTTGGAAGAATTAAGAGTTTTGTTACAAGAAACTTTTTTAGAAATTTTGCCTATTTTAAAACAATTTGCCTTACCTCGTGATTTAAAAAATCTTAATTTAAATAAAAATATGATGGAACAATTTTCTTTTTTACAAATTAAAGATTTTGAGCAACTTTTGCACACACCTGTTTCAATACTCACCAAATCTTTTGAAAGCGACCCAGTTTCTTTAAAACAACTTCACGACTTATTTGATTTGTATAATCACATCCCTCCTGTTGTTGATGAAAAACCTATTCCTAAAACCTCCTTGTTTTTATCTGATAAGGAATACGGAAGTCGCGATTATGATTATTTTAAAATTCGTTTAGCTTCTCCTGATGAAATTCGTCAATGGTCTTATGGTGAAGTTACAAGTTGTGAAACCATTAACTATCGCAGTTACAAACCTGAAGCTGGAGGATTGTTTTGTCAAAAAATTTTCGGACCAGTAGTTGATTTTCAATGTGCTTGTTCTAAAAAACAAGTTAGCAATAAAAGTCAATTTTGTAACAAATGCGGCGTTGAGTTTACAGAAACAAAAGTGCGACGCGAAAGAATGGGTCACATCGAATTACAAGCCCCAATTGTTCACACTTGGTATTTGAATTCATCTCCTAGTCGTTTAGCTATTCTTTTAAATATCAAAGCCAAAGATTTAGAGAAAATAGTGTATTATGTTTCTTATGTAGTTATTGATCCTGGAAAAACCTCTTTTAAAGAAAAAGAAATTATCACTGAAACTCAATATACGGAAGCTTTATATCTTTGGGGTCCTAATAGTTTTGTTGCTTTAACGGGTGCTGAGGCAGTTAGAAAATTATTAGAAAACCTTGATTTAGCAAAAACGATTAAAATTCTTCGAAAAACATTGTCAGAAGTTTCTAAACAAAAAAGAGAGAATGTGATTAAAAGATTAGAAATTATCGAATCCTTTCACCAATCAGACAATAAACCAGAATGGATGGTGATGGATGTCATCTCTGTTTTACCACCTGGTTTACGACCGATGGTTCCTTTAGATGGAGGACGTTTTGCTACTACCGAAGTTAATGATTTATATCGTCGTATTCTTAACCGCAATAATCGTTTAAAAAAACAAATGATGCAAAAAGCCCCTCGATTAATTATTAAAAATGAAAAAAGAATGTTGCAAGAAGCAGTCGATTGTTTGTTCGATAGTGATAAAAATCTTAAAAAAAATATTAATAATGTAGAAAAAAATCGCCCTCTTAAATCTTTATCAGAAATGTTACGTGGAAAGCAAGGACGTTTTCGTCAAAATCTTTTAGGAAAGAGAGTTGATTATTCTGGACGTTCAGTTATTATTGTAGGACCTGATCTTAAAATGCATCAATGCGGTGTTCCTCGCGAAATGGCAATTATTTTATTTAAACCTTTTATTCTTAAAAAATTACAAGAAACTAAAGGGATTGATAAAAAAAATGCCAATTCGATTTATGAAAAAATGAATGAAGAAGTTTGGAACACTTTAGAAGAAGTAGTGAAGGAACATCCAGTGCTTCTTAATCGTGCCCCCACTCTTCATCGTTTAGGGATTCAAGCTTTTGATCCTAAATTAATCGACGGCAAAGCCATTCGTTTGCACCCTTTAGTAACCTCTGCTTTTAACGCTGATTTTGATGGCGATCAAATGGCTATTTATGTCCCTCTTTCTTTGGAAGCTCAAGCTGAAGCCCGTTTATTGATGTTGGTTTCTAATAACATTTTAGATCCTAAAAACGGTAGTCCAGTTGTTACTCCTTCTCAAGATATGGTGTTAGGTAATTATTATTTGACTATTGAAGAAAAAAAAGATCGTATTTTGCAAGGTTATAACGCTTCACAACGTAATTTAGAATATCAAGAAAAACATCGTAATGAAGGGAAGTTCTTTGTCGACATTAATGAAGCTAAAATAGCTTATCAAAACAAAGAAATAGATTTACATACTCGAATTTTTATCAAACCTCAATCCATTAATTTAACTTTCACCGAGGAACAAAAGAAAAAATATTTAATGACGACTTTAGGAAAATTAATTTTTAATGCTATTTTGCCTGTTAATTTCCCTTATATTAACGAACCCACTCAATTCAATTTATATGTAAAAACACCTGATCAATATTTTTTAAATCCAGGAACTAATCCACAACAATTTTTAAAAAAACTACCTGTTCCCAAACCTTTTAATAAAAAGTTCTTATCGATGATTATTGCTTGTTTTTTTAAACAAATGAAAATTACAGAAACTTCTAAAATGCTAGATCATATTAAGAATTTAGGTTTTAAATATTCTACTATTGCAGGAATTACTGTTTCGTTCGCTGATATTAATACTTATTCTGGAAAAGAAAAATTATTAGAAATCGTAGAAAAACGTAATATTCAAATTGAAAATTGGTATCATCAAGGATTTTTAACAGATGTTGAACGTCGTCGCTTAGTTATTAATGAATGGAAAGTTATTCGCGATCAGATTCAAGAAGGTTTAATGAAAGAGTTTCAACAGGACAACCATATTTTTATGATGAGCGAAAGTGGCGCTCGTGGTAGTGCTTCTAACTTTACTCAATTGGCCGGAATGAGGGGATTGATGAATAACCCTAAAGGGGAAATCATTGAAGTCCCAGTTAAAGCCTCTTTTAGAGAAGGACTTAAAGTATCTGAGTTTTTCATTTCTACTCATGGAGCTCGCAAAGGTTCCACCGACACCGCTTTAAAAACTGCTGAATCAGGTTATTTAACTCGTCGTTTAGTTGATGTTACTCAAGATATTGTAGTGATTAAAGAAGATTGCGGTAGCGATCGTAGCTTTATGGTAGAACCTATGATGAGCGATGGTAAAGAAATCGTGTCTTTAAAGACCCGTATTATAGGTCGTTTTGCTAGTCGTGATATTTATCATCCAAAAACTCATGAAACTATTGTTTTACGTAATGAATTAATTACTGAAGAAAAATCTCAAGCCATTATTGATGCTAAAATTAAAAAAGTCCCTATTAGAAGCGCTTTAACTTGTAATTGTGAATATGGCATTTGCGCTAAAGATTATGGGATTAATTTAGCCACTAATAAATTAGTTGAAATTGGTGAAGCTGTTGGAGTTATTGCTGCTCAATCTATTGGTGAACCAGGAACTCAATTAACTATGAGAACCTTTCATACCGGAGGGGTTGCCTCAGCATCTGACATCACCCAAGGGCTTCCTAGAATTGAAGAACTTTTTGAAGTAAGAAAACCTAAAGGAAAAGCTTTAATTAGCGAATTTAAAGGTAAGGTTAAAAAAATTAACCATCCACGTTCACAACATCCAGAAATTGTGATTGTCCCCGAAAACGATGTACAAAACGAACAACTTTATGTTTTAGATGCTAATGTAGATATTTTAGTAAGCAAAAATAACGATGTTTATCCGGGTCAAAAATTAACCTCTGGCTCAGTTGATTTAAAAGAACTTTTGAGAGTAGCAGGCACTATAGAAACTCAAAAATATATTTTAGAAGAAGTTCAAAAAGTTTATCGCGCTCAAAATGTGTTTATTAGTGATAAACATATTGAAATCATTATTCATCAAATGTTTAAACAAGTTTTAATTCTTGATGAAGGCGATACACAACTTTTACCTGGTACAGAAATTTCTATTAATAACTTTAAGAAAGCTAATTTAGAAATGTTAAAAGAACAAAAACGATTAGCTTTAGCAAAACCAATTATTTTAGGAATTACTCGTTCCTCTTTAAGAAGTGATTCTTTGCTTTCCGCTGCTTCTTTCCAAGAAACTACTAAGATTTTAATTGATGCTGCTATCAAAGGGAAAGTAGACCATTTATATGGTTTAAAAGAAAATGTTATTATTGGTGGTTTAATTCCTGCAGGTACAGGTATTTTAGAAACTACGGATTTTGAATATCCTAAAAAAACACCTCCTAAAGATGAAAATTAAAGCTAAAAACATAAAAACCACAAAAAGAAAGGAAAATTACTTATGCCTACAGTCTCTCAATTAATTAAAAAAAGAAGAAGTAGCAAAACTGCTAAGACGAAATCACCAGCTTTAAGCTATGGTTTTAATGCCTTACATAAGAAAATTCAAAATTATAATTCTCCTCAAAAAATGGGAGTTTGTATTCGCGTTACCACAATGACGCCTAAAAAACCAAACTCTGCTTTGCGTAAATTCGCAAGAGTTCGTTTAAGTAATGGTTGTGAAGTAAATGTTTATATCCCAGGAATAGGTCATTCTTTGCAAGAACACAGTTCAGTTTTAGTGCGTGGCGGAAGAGTAAAAGATCTTCCTGGCGTCCGTTATCACATCGTTCGTGGTACTTTAGATGCTGCAGGTGTTGCTAACCGTCAACAAGGGCGTTCTAAATATGGCTCTAAAAAACCTAAAGTTAAGAAATAAATTTAAAAATCATTATTAAATCAAATATTATTAAAATTTAAGAAAGTAGGTGTATTGTTTTGTCTCGTAAAGGTCATATTAAAAAGCGCGATGTTCACCCTGATCCTGTTTATAATTCTAAGTTAGTGACTAAAACTATTAATACTATTATGGAAGATGGTAAAAAAGGAACAGCGCAAAATATTTTTTATCAAGCTTTAAAAACAATAAAAACAATTACTCAAAGAGATCCAATCACAGTTTTCCACGAAGCACTTAAAAATATTATGCCTATATTAGAAGTTCGTACTCGTCGTGTTGGTGGTCAAAATTATCAAGTTCCCTCCGAAGTTCGTCCTGAAAGACGTCAATCTTTAGCACTAAGATGGCTTATTCGTTACACCAAGGAACGCAATGAAAAAACCATGGAAGAAAGACTTGCTAAAGAAATCATAGATGCTTCTTCAGGGAACGGTATATCAGTTAAAAAAAGAGAAGAAACGCATCGTATGGCTGAAGCTAATAAAGCTTTTGCACATTATCGTTGGTGATTTTTGACATTATAGGAGAATAAAAAATGGCACGTCAGTTTTTATTAGAAAAAACTCGTAATATTGGCATTATTGCTCATATTGATGCAGGTAAAACCACTACTACAGAAAGAATTTTATTTCACACTGGAAAAATTCATAAAATCGGAGAAACCCACGATGGCGCTTCTCAAATGGATTGGATGGAACAAGAACAAGAAAGAGGTATTACCATCACCTCAGCTGCAACAACAGCTTTTTGGAAAGAATATCGTATTAATATTATTGACACTCCTGGCCATGTTGATTTTACAGTTGAAGTTTCACGTTCTTTAAGGGTTTTAGATGGAGCTGTCACAGTGATTGATGCTCAAGCAGGAGTAGAACCACAAACTGAAACTGTTTGGCGTCAAGCTAGTGAATATAAAGTACCAAGGATTATTTTCATTAATAAAATGGACAAAATTGGTGCTAATTTTACTTATGCAATTGAAACTCTTAAGCAAAGATTAGGAGTGCAAGCTTATCCTATTCAATGGCCTATTGGTGCAGAAAATAACTTTACTGGCATTATTGATTTAATTGAATTAACTGCTTTTGAATATGATGGTTCACCCGAAGAAAATGGAAAAATAATTGACATCCCTTCAAATTTAAAGACCATAGTTGAAACTAAAAGAAATGAATTAATTGAAGCTTTATCTAACGTAGATGAAGAATTGATGATGTTTTACTTAGAAGAAAAACCTATAACTTCTGAAATATTAAAAAAAGCCCTTCGTAAAGCCACTTTACAAGCTACTTTCTTCCCGGTTTTATGTGGTTCTTCTTTTAAAAATAAAGGGGTTGTGAAAATGTTGGATGCAATTGTTGATTATTTGCCAGCTCCTTGCGATGTTTCTTCTATTGTTGGTTTTGATTCTGACAACAAAGAAATTGTTCGTTTGAGTTCGGATGAACAACCTTTTACTGCCTTAGCTTTTAAAGTCATGACAGATCCTTATGTGGGAAAATTAACTTTCTTCCGGATTTACTCAGGAACAGTTAAATCTGGCTCTTATGTTGTTAATACAGTGAAAGGAATCAAAGAACGTTTTGGACGTTTACTGCAAATGCACGCTAATTCTCGCGAAGAAGTTAAAGAAGCACATACTGGAGATATTTTAGCAGTTGTTGGTCTCAAAGGAACTACTACAGGAGACACCCTGGCAGCAGAAGGAGAAACTATTGTTTTAGAATCAATGAATTTCCCTGAACCAGTAATTGAAATTGCAGTAGAACCTAAAACGAAAGCCGATCAAGATAAAATGGGGATTGCCTTATCTAAATTAGCTGAAGAAGATCCTACTTTCAAAGTTTTTTCCAATCATGAAACTGGACAAACTATTATTGCAGGAATGGGTGAATTGCATTTAGATATCATTATGGATCGTCTTAAAAGAGAATTTAAAGTACAAGCTAATGTAACAGCTCCTCAAGTGGCTTATCGCGAAACCATTACTCAAACAACTGAAACGGAAGGTAAATTTATTCGTCAATCAGGTGGTCGTGGTCAATACGGTCATGTTTGGATGCGTTTTGAACCTAACCCTGGTAAAGGCTTTGAATTTGTGAATAAGATTGTTGGTGGCGTTGTTCCTCGCGAATATGTTCCAGCTGTTCAAAAAGGAGTTCACGAAGCTCTAGCAGGTGGCATTTTAGCTGGTTATCAAATTATTGATATTAAAGCTACTTTATTTGATGGCTCTTACCATGATGTCGATTCTTCTGAAATGGCTTTTAAAATTGCAGCTTCTATGGCTTTGAAAGAAACTAAAAACCAAGGTAATCCAGTTATCTTAGAGCCAATTATGGATGTTGAAGTAGTTACTCCTAATGATTATGTTGGTAGTGTTATTGGTGATTTAACTTCACGAAGAGGACGTCTGGAAAATCAAGAATCACGCGCTAATGCAGCTGCTATTAGAGCTTTTGTCCCGCTTTCTGAAATGTTTGGTTATGCTACTATTTTGCGTTCCAATACCCAAGGAAGAGCTACTTTTATAATGCAATTTTCAAAATATGAAAAAGCACCTAAAAGCATTACTGAAGATATTATTAAAAAACGTACTTAACTTAGTTTCATCTTTAATAATATTTTTTCCTTCTTTTTTGCATAAAAGAGTTGTTTTATTCAAAAAATAAGTTAAAATTTAAATGGCAATAATTATTAAAAAATCTCAAACCCAATTAAAAGGAGGCCTTTGAAAATGGCTAATGAAAAATTTATAAGAAATAAACCACATTTAAATGTTGGAACTATCGGTCATGTTGACCACGGAAAAACTACTTTAACAGCTGCTATAACTGCAGTGTTATCATCTCAAGGTTTGGCAAAAAGTAGAGCTTATGATCAAATTGATAATGCTCCTGAAGAAAGAGAACGTGGTATTACTATTAAAACTTCTCATGTGGAATATGAAACTGTCAAAAGACATTATGCTCATGTTGATTGTCCTGGACATGCTGATTATATTAAAAACATGATTACTGGTGCCGCTCAAATGGATGCAGCTATTTTAGTTGTTTCTGGTTCAGATAGCGTAATGCCTCAAACAAGAGAACATATTTTATTAGCGCGACAAGTTGGAGTTCCAAAAATATTAGTGTTTTTAAATAAATGTGATCTTTGCCCTGATGAAGAGATTTTAGAGTTAGTTGAAATGGAAGTTCGTGAATTATTATCTAAATATGATTTTCCAGGAGACGATACTCCTATTATTAGAGGTTCAGCTTTAAAAGCTTTAGAAGGCGACACTCATTATGTTGCTCAAATTAATAAATTAATTAACACTTTAGATACTTACATTGAAGATCCAATTCGTGAAGTTGACCGTCCATTTTTGATGCCAATAGAAGATGTTTTCACTATTACCGGTAGAGGAACAGTGACTACAGGGAGAGTCGAAAGAGGAGAAATTAAAGCCGGTGATGAAGTAGAAATCGTTGGTTTAAAAGAAACTAAAAAAACTATCGTTACAGCTATAGAAATGTTTAAAAAAGATTTAGATTTAGCTCAAGCTGGTGATAACATTGGTGCTTTATTACGTGGAATCAACAGAGAAGACGTTCAACGTGGTCAAGTGTTGGCTAAACCAGGTTCTGTAAAACCTCATTCTCAATTTGAAGCTCAAGTTTATGTGTTAACTAAAGAAGAAGGAGGACGTCACACTGCCTTTTTCTCGGAATACCGTCCTCAAATTTATATACGTACTACAGATATTACAGCTGTTATTCATTTACCAGAAGGAACTAAAATGGTGATGCCAGGAGATAATGCAGAATTGACTGTTACTTTGAATAATCCAATCGCTATTGAAGAAGGAACTAAGTTTTCTATCCGTGAAGGTGGTAAAACAGTTGGTGCAGGGACTGTTTCTAAAATTATTAAATAAATTATTTTAATTTTATAAAAGTTACCAAATAAAAACCCATAATAAAGGGTTTTTATTTTTTTTAAAAGATTGGCAATCAGTTTTTATAAGATAAACACGTTTTTTTATTTTTATTTGACAAATAATGAACATTAAATATCAATTTTTTTCAAATAAAAAGACAAATAACTTGCATTTTGTTTGAAAAAAAAGTAATATATAGGTGTACTTGTTTATTTATAAATATAAAAGTAATGATTTAAAAAATAAGTATATAATTCATTAAAATAGTTAAATTTAAGATATTAAATATTATGAATTAATAAAAAAAGGTGGTTTTTTGAATGAAATCAAATAATATTATTAAAGTAAATGATTCTTTAGAAACAATTCAAAATACATTTCTTTCTTTTGATGAAACAAGTGATTATAAACTTCAAGCAAATCGAAAAGGTATTGCTTTTAAGACTATTTTGCTTTTACTTATAGCCTCTATTACTGCTATTTCTTTTTTTATGATTTTAAAAAATCGATTAAATATAGTCAATCATGGTGGTTCCAGTTTATATTACGGCATGTTAATATTATGTTTTGCAAGTGTATTTGTTTATCAAATGGGAATGACTCAAATTCACAATTCTAAAATGTTGAGTTTACTTTATGCTTTTATAGAAGGACTTATTTTATCCGTTTTATTTATTTTTGTTAATGCGTTTTATCAAAAATGGATTGATATAGCTTTTATTGCTATATTCTCAACTGTTATTGTCTTTTTAATTATGGCTCATGCTTATTATAAAGGGGTTTTAAAAGTTACTAATAGATTTAGAACTATTATGTTTAATTGTGGTGTAGCCCTTTTAATTGCTTATTTGGTCCGCTTGGTTCTTATTATGTTGAACATTGGAACATCATTGGAAGACATGATTCATAATAGTATTTTAACAATTCCTATCAGTTTAGTTATGTTAGTTTTTGTATCTTTGCATTTAGCTCTTAATTTTGATTATACTGAGAAAATGATTCAACAAGGAATGCCTAAAAAATACGAATGGCAAATATCTTTAATTTTTACATCAACTTTAATTCATATCTTTATCAGAATTTTTAGTCTTTTATTAAGATTGATGGGCGATAAAAAAAAATAAGACCAATTATATGTGGTCTTATTTTTTTTGGAATAATAAATTAGCTCTAGTGCCTAAATTACTTGGCAATTCTAATTGGTTTATTGTTGTTAAATCAATTTTTAATTTTTTTAATAGTTTTTGATTATCTTCTAATTCTTGTGCAAAATTTTTACCTTTCATGGCGATAAAATACCCCTTTTTTTTAATCAAAGGGAAACACCATTTTAAAATTAAACTTAAATTTCCTAAGGCTCTTGTGACAACACAATCATAACCTTTATTTTGGGTTTTAGGGTTATGATGTTCCGCTCTTTGATGAAAAAAAAAGATATTTTTTAAAGATAAACAAAAGGCTAATTTTTTTAAAAAACTAATTTTTTTTAAAGAAGATTCTACAATGTAAATGTTTAAATGTGGATTGATAATTTTCAGAGGAAAACTGGGGAATCCAGCTCCTGAACCAACATCGCAAAGATTATTAATTTGTGTAAAATCAAATACTTTTGTTAAAGCCAAAGAATCATAAAAATGTTTATAATAAACATTTGATAAAGAAGTTAATCTGGTGAGATTCATTTTTTGATTTTCTTCTATCAAAAATCTATAATAAAAATCAAATTGTTCTAATTGTTTGTTATTAAGATTAAATGTTTGTTTTAATAAATCACAACAAAGCATGTTGTTTTTCTAAATAAACCAATAAGATAGAAAGATCTACTTGGTTCACTCCTAATATTCTAGAAGCTTGTCCTAAAGTTTCTGGTTTGATAAAGTTTAATTTTTCTTTTGCTTCCTGAGATAAATTATGAATTTTTAAATAATTGATTTTTTTAGGAATTTTCTTTCCTTCTAATTTTAATAATTTTTGAGCTTCTTTTTGTGCTTTCACAATATAACCTTTGTATTTAATTTGTATTTCCACTTGTTCATAAATGGTTTGATCAACTTGTTCTTTTAAAAAATATTGTAATACTTGATAATTTAATTGAGGTCTTTTTAATAATTGTGATAATGTTGTTTTTCCAATAAAAGGGGAAGAATTTAAATTTTGGAGGTAATTTAAGTTAGATTCATTAGCTAAAATTTCTAAATTTTGGGATTTTTCTAACAATAGTTTGATCTTTTCTTTTTTGATGTTAAAATCATAATATCTTTTATCATCTATTAATTCTAGTTGATAACCATAATCTTGTAAACGTAAGTCAGCGTTATCATGTCTTAACAATAAACGAAATTCGGCGCGCGAAGTTAACAAACGATAAGGCTCTTGAGTCCCTTTAGTAATTAAATCATCGATTAAAACACCAATATAAGCTTCATTTCTTTTTAAGATAAAAGCAGGTTTATTTTGTAATTTCAAAGAAGCATTAATACCTGCCATCAATCCTTGACACGCCGCTTCTTCATAACCACTAGTTCCATTCATTTGTCCTGCGAAAAAAAGGTGAGAAATTTTTTTAGTTTCTAAGGTATTTTTTAATTGATTAGGGTTGAAAACATCATATTCAATTGCATAAGCATATTTTGTAATTTCAGCATTTTGTAAACCAGGAATAGTTTTTAACATTTCATGTTGTACGTTTTCAGGCATACTGGTTGAAAGACCTTGTAAATACATTTCATTTAAAAATAAACTTTCTGGTTCAATGAAAATTTGATGACTATTTTTATCACAAAAACGAACTACTTTATCTTCAATAGAAGGACAATAACGCGGGCCTATCCCTTTAATATGACCGCCATACATAGCTGATTTTGAAAGATGTTTTTGAATTACTTGATGTGTCTTTTCATTTGTGTGAGTTAAAAAGCAAGGTTCTTGATGATTGAGAGTTTTAATAGGACTATCGAAACCAAAAGTTTGTAAGCGGTTATCTCCTAATTGGATTTGGGTTTGGGTGTAATCAATTGTGGATTTTTTAATTCGGGGTGAAGTCCCCGTTTTAAGGCGAATAATTTCAAAACCTAAGTCTTTTAGTTGTTGGCTAATTCCATAAGTAGTAGGGTTGTTGTTGGGACCAGATGCTTTTTTAGTTGAACCAATTAAAATTTGACTTGCTAAATAAGTTCCTGTGGTGATAATAACGGTTTTTCCATAAATCTTTTGGCCATTTACAAGACATACACCCTTAATTTGGTTGTCTTGGATTAATAAATTGTTAACTAATCCTTCTAATAAAGTTAAATTAAAAGCTTCTTGTAACATTTTTAAAATCACTTGAGGATATTTTAATTTATCAATTTGAGCCCTTAAAGCCCTTACTGCAGGTCCTTTGGAAGAGTTAAGCATTTTAATTTGGATTTGAGCTAAATCTGCAGCTTTCCCCATGACTCCGCCTAAAGCGTCTATTTCACGGACAACAACTCCTTTAGCGGGTCCGCCGATAGAAGGGTTGCAAGGTAAAGAAGCAACTTGGCTCAAAGAACCAGAAATTAATAAGGTTTTATGTTTTTTAGCTAACACTAAAGCGGCTTCTACTCCTGCATGTCCTGCTCCGATAACGATGCCATCATAAATCATTGGAAATACTCCTTTCTTTTTGAAACGATGATATTTTTTAATATTTAATTATTATTTTGATCATTTTTGTTTGGGATATATTGTGAATAAGAAGGGTTATAATTTTTTTGCTTTTCTAAAAGTTCTTCAAAAAATAATTCTCCTAAAAATTGTTTAATTTCTTTTAACGTTGTCTGAAATTTTTGATCTTTAAATGAGGATAAATTCTTCTGTTGATTTTTAATCCAATAATTTATTAAAAAGATGATAGTTAATAAAATAATGAAAGGAATAAAAAGTAATGCTTTGTGTGTTATTCGACTAATGATGAAAAAAATTATGAATGAAAGAGGAAGGAAAGCGGTTAAAAAAATAATTTTAATTCGATTAATTAAGTTGATTTCCTTATGATAAATTTGCATGATAAAGTCTAACCAAATAACATTTATTTCTTTCTGATATAAAGGTTGAAAATTGTGATAATATTCTTGGTCAATTAAAAGACGATAAACTCCCTTATCAGCTGTCCAAATAGCGAATTGTCTTGATTGAAAAAGGTTATCGTAATATTTGCTTTGTGATAAATAATAAAACTCTATTTTAATTTTCTTCCCCTTTAATGTTGTTTCTTCTATTAAAAAAGGTTTTCCTTGCAAAGAATGATGAAAATTAGTCAATAATTTTAACTGTTTTTTTTCGTTTTGTTTAAAAAACAACCAATTCATATAATACCTTAATTTCTTTTATTTAAAGATGTTGTTAATATCTATTTTTATGCTTTTTTTAGATTAACAAAATTATTTTTTTCTTTTTTATTTTTTTGATTTAATTTCTTTTATTGTTTCCTTATGTTATTTTAAGTAATCAATATTATTGACATTAAGTGAATAAATGATTTTATTAAATAAAATTACAATTTTAAAAATATTATCAAATGATAAAAAAATTAAATTATTTCTTTTCTGGATTTTTTTATTTTTTTGGATAATTTTATACAAAAATTAAAACTCTTTGATTTATTTTTTAACAATTTTAGTTTTCAAACAACCTTTTCAAACCTTATCACCCACATAATAAAAAAACTTATGGCTGCTTCAATTAAGCCCTGACCAAATTCATTTCTTTATTATTGAATAATAAGGTTTGAAAAGAATATTTAATAATAAGATATGTAAATATGTAAAAATATTCTATTTTTATTATTTTTAAGAATTTACATTATTTAAAAAGCACATTATTATTATAAACTTTTTTTTCTTTTTATGCAAATAAAATTTTTTTAAATTTTAAAATATGAAAATTTATGAAGTTCTCAGTTAGACCAAAAAGTCTAACTGAGGGAACTTTTTTTGGAAGTTTTTTTTATTTCTTTTTTTTGTTTTTTGTCGTTCGTTTCATTTCATTTTTTTCGCTATTTTCAAACATTTATTAAATTTATTAACATTAAATCATATTTTTGATCAAAAAAACATTATAATATTTATTGGTTGATGAATTGACTATTTGGGAATCAGTTTTTTCATTTTTTTAATTATTTGCCCCCCTTTATTTTTTGTATTTTGTATTAATTGCTTTTTATCGTTTTACCTATTTTTTATTTTTACCCATTTACCCATTTACCCATTTACCCATATTAAATTTATGTACCAAATCTTAATTGAAAAAGGAGCTTTTATGCCATTTATTAGTAAAATTATTGCTCGTGAAGTTTTAGATTCCAGAGGAAATCCAACTGTTGAAGTGGAAGTATATACAGAAAGAGGTAGCACAGGAAGAGCCATTGTTCCTTCAGGTGCTTCTACTGGTGAACATGAAGCTGTTGAACTAAGAGACGGCGATGCTCAAAGATTCTTAGGCAAAGGCGTGGAAAAAGCTGTTACTAATGTCATGGAAATTATTGCCCAAGAATTAGAAGGTTATCCTGTAGTTGAACAAAATATGATTGATGCTAAATTAATTGAACTTGATGGAACCCCTAATAAATCAAAATTAGGAGCTAATGCTATTTTAGGTGTTTCTTTGGCTTGCGCTAAAGCAGCAGCTAATTATTATAATTTAGAACTTTATGAATATATCGGCGGCAAACAACCAAAGCAAATGCCAGTTCCAATGATGAATATTATTAATGGCGGTGCTCATGCTTCTAATAGTGTTGATTTCCAAGAATTTATGATTTTACCAACAGGAGCACCTACTTTTAAAGAAGCTTTACGTTATGGTGCTGAAGTTTTTCATCATTTAGCTAAAATTTTTAAAAGCAGAAAGATACCCACTACAGTAGGAGATGAAGGCGGATATGCTCCTGATTTGAATTCTAACGAAGAGGCTTTACAAATTATTATTGAAGCTATTAAAAGCGCTGGTTATGTTCCTGGTAAAGATATTTTTTTAGGCATGGATGTAGCTGCCTCAGAATTTTATAACAAAGATACTAAAAAATATGTTTTAGCTTCTGAAAATAATAAAGCTTTAAGTAGCCAAGAATTAATTAGTTATTATGAAAGCTTAGTGGCTAAATATCCAATTATTTCTATTGAAGATGGTTTGGACGAAAATGATTGGGATGGCTGGAAAACTTTAACAACGAAATTAGGACACAAAATTCAATTAGTAGGGGATGATTTATTTGTGACCAACACCCAAAAAGTAGCTCAAGGAGTTAAACAAAAAATAGCTAATTCAGTCTTAATTAAATTAAATCAAATAGGAACCTTAACAGAAACCTTAGAAACTATTGAAATGGCTAAAAAAGCATCTTATACAGCTGTTATTTCTCATCGTAGTGGCGAAACCGAAGATACTACTATTGCTGATTTAGCTGTTGCTACTAATACTGGTCAAATTAAAACTGGTTCTTGTTCTCGTACTGATCGCATTGCTAAATATAATCAATTATTAAGAATCGAAGAACAAATGGCACATGCTCCTTATTTAGGTTTAAAAGTTTTTTATAATTTAAAAAAATAATATTTTGTTTAACTTAATCACTATTAACTTTTGACCTATAATAATTAACAGTATATAAAAAAACACTATAAATCACTATCAAGGTTATTGTTTTCCTTGATGATCTAAAAGACCCTTATTATCTATATTTAGAATAAAAAAACAAAAAAACCAAAAAAGGAGAACAAAACTCATGGATAACCAACCAATTGTACAAATCATTTTCATCTTATTGATGATTTTGGCAATCGCACTTCAGATAATAACATTCAAAATCGGTTATAAAACTGGAAAATCTGGCAAAAAACTATCAACAATCAAATATTTGTTGCTAATGTCATTCGGACTTTACATTTACGGTTACAACAAAGGATCTCGCGACTATCTTGACTCTGAAACGTAAAAACTAAAAGCTAACCAAAAAAACCAAAAATAAATGAGAAAACTAAATTGACAAATTGACAAAAGAAGCAAACAAAGAACTCGCCGTTTGTTTGCAATAGTCTTCGGGAATCAAGAATAATATGGAATAAATTAAGGAGTTTTGATGCAAATGAACCTTTCAACAAAATTTGTCGGTCTCATTATTTTAGATGGTTTAGGACTATCTCAGAAAAAAGAAAATAATGCTTTTTATTTAGCCAAAACCCCTTATTTAGATTATCTTTTAAAACATTATCCCCACACCACTTTAAAAGCTTCTGGTGAAGCAGTTGGTTTGCCTGAAGGACAAATGGGCAATAGTGAAGTAGGACATCTTAATTTAGGCGCTGGTAGAATCGTTTATCAATCCTTAACTCAAATTAACAAAGCTATTAAAGATCAATCTTTTTTTCAAAATCAAGCTTTTTTGAAAGCCATCGCGCATGTTAAAAAAAACAACAGTAAACTTCATCTTTTGGGCTTAATTTCTCTTGGCGGGATTCATTCTCATTTAAATCATTTTAAAGCTTTATTTGATTTATCAAAACAACATGGCTTAGAAAAAAAAACATATTTACATGCTTTTACTGATGGCAGAGACGCCTCGCCTTATTCAGGGTTAAATTATTTAAAAGAATGCCTTGATTATGGCTTTCAAATAGCATCGGTTTCAGGTAGATATTATGCCTTAGATCGTGATAATAATTGGGATCGCCTAAACTTAGTTTATAATATGTTAACTTCCCAAAAAGCTCCTTTTATTGCTGATCCTTTAAAAGAAATCCAAAGTTGTTATCAAAAGGGAATTACAGATGAATTCATTAAGCCTTTTATCGTGTTACCTCATGGTTTAATTGATGATAATGATGCCATTATTTTCGTCAACTTCCGTCCTGATCGGGCTATGCGTTTAGCAACTGCTTTATCAAATCCTGCGTTAACCTCCGCTTTTTGTTCACCACAAAAAACTAATTTTACCGGCGATAAAGTAATTCATAATCTTTGTTTAGTCACTATGACTCAATATAGTAAACATGTTAAGGGTATAGTGGCTTTTGAAAAAGAAGCTTTAAACAATATTTATGGCGAAGTAATTGCAAATTCAGGACTAAACCAATTAAGAGTGGCTGAAACTGAAAAATATCCCCATGTTACTTTCTTTTTTGATGGAGGCAAAGAACTATCACTTGCTAATGCAGATAGAGTATTAATTCCTTCCCCTCATGTTGCAACTTATGACTTAAAACCAGAAATGAGTGCTTTTGAAATTACAAATTGTGCTAAAAAAGCTATTTTATCAGGCAAATATCAAACTTTAATTCTCAATTTTGCTAATCCTGATATGGTAGGGCACACCGGTTGCCTTAAGGCAACTATTCAAGCTATTGAAGCAGTTGACACCTGTCTACAAGAACTTGTTAATATTATTTTATCTATTGGTGGCAAAGCATGTATTTTAGCTGATCACGGCAATGCAGAACAAATGACAGATGACAAAGGAAATCCTCATACAGCTCATACTACTAATTTAGTTCCATTAATTGTAACAGATCAAACAATCGCTTTAAAACAAGGTTCTTTGTGTGATGTAGCACCTACTTTATTAGCATTATTAAACATCAACAAACCCCAAGAAATGACAGGTCAAAGTTTAATTGTTAAAAAATAAGTTAAGTTGAGCTAGCCATCTTTAATATTTGATATAAGTTGGTGCATACCAAGTAATGTATCAATAACTCGCAATCACTAAACTATTAATGATAGTTCAAAGTTATGAAGAAAATAAAGTCATAGAAAGCAAGAAGAAAATCAAAAAACACAAAAAAACACAAACACAAACAAATCAACAAATAAAAATAGAAAACAATCGAGGATGTCAGAAAATGAATAAAACCAAATTAGTATGTACCTTAGGTCCTGCTTGCCAAGATAAAACTATTTTAAAGCAATTAGTTAAAAATGGCCTTAATGTTGCGCGTTTTAATTTTTCTCACGCTGATTATGAAAATAGTAAAAAAAATCTTAAAGTTATTCAAGAAATTAATCAAGAATTAAATACTTATGTAGCAACTATGTTAGATACCAAAGGACCTGAAATTCGTACTCATGAATTTGATGGACAAGTCCAAATTGAAAAAAATACTCAAGTAAGAATAGCTTTTAAAGAAGTTTTAGGAACCAAAGAAAAGTTTTCCATTAACTATTATGAACTTTACGATGATATTAAAATAGATGATTCTATCTTTATTGATGATGGTTATCTTACTTTAAAAGTAATTGAGAAAGATGAACAAAATCGTGAATTAGTAACTAAGGCTCAAAATACTCATATAGTTAAATCTCGACGTGGCGTTAATGTCCCTAATATTAAATTAAAAATGCCTTATATTTCTGAAAAAGACGCTCGCGATATCACTTTTGCTTGTCAACAAAAATATGATTTTTTAGCTCTTTCTTTTGTCAGAAACACTCAAGATGTTTCAGATGTCAAAGAAATTATAAATTCTTGTCAAAATAAAAATATTAAAATTATTTCTAAAATTGAAAACCAAGAAGGAATAGATAACTTAGCAGATATCATCGCTGTTTCTGATGGCATTATGGTAGCTCGTGGTGATTTAGGAATTGAAGTTTCAGGTGAATTAGTCCCCCTATATCAAACTCAAATGATTCAAGATTGTCTTAATGCAGGAAAACCTGTTATTGTAGCTACTCAAATGTTAGAATCAATGCAAAAAAATCCTCGTCCTACAAAAGCCGAAATTAGTGATGTATGGAACGCTGTTTTAGAAGGAACCACAGCTACTATGTTATCGGGGGAATCAGCTTCTGGTCTTTATCCCGAAGTAGCAGTGTCTTATATGGCTAAAATCAATCACAAAGCAGAAGAATATGTTGATTATGAATTTATGACAAGTTTATATGAACCCACAAATACCACAGATTATTTAGCATATGGCGTTATCCAAATGGCTTTAAAAGGAAAAATTAATGCTATTGTAGTAGATGATCTTAAATATGCTTATGCTTTGAGCAAATTACATTCTCCAGTTCCTGTTTTAGTCCAAGTTAAAGATCAAAATGAAGGTAACTCTTTAGCCCTTAATTTCGCTAATACCCCTTATATCAATCAAAACGAATTAACTGCTAAATTAAATATTTTACAAAAAAAAGAGTTAAATAACTTAGTTATTGCAACAATTACCAAAGATACTTTAACTCTTATTTAAAAATTAAAAAACTAAAAACCAAGATACCCTTAATATATCAAAAAACAGTAGATTTAAATGAATAAATCTACTGTTTTATTTTTAATCTTTATTATAATAAAGAGTTCTTGTTTCACCTGTTTTCATAGCATATAAATCAACTTTACGAAGTTTTTGAATTTTACTAGTCTTCCAAAAAAAACCTTTAGATTTATATTTATAATAAGGGAAGCGAAGTTGTAAATCATAATTATATAATGAAAAAGGAGCTTTAATTTGACATTTAATTGGGAATTTAGCAACAATTTCATTATTATCTAATTTTTTTAAAATAATACTTTCAATATTAACATAAGCAGGTCCGTTATGATCAGCCACTTTTTCATAAACAATATCAGTATAAAAATTTTTTTCCCAAAAATTAGCTTCACCCAAGGAAGTAGGGTTTTCGGATTGCCAAAATATATACATATTACGTGCCCCATTCCCTAAACTCTTCAAACCTTCTAAAGAATAGCAATTACTGGTATTTTTTCTAGTCCCTTCATCAAAATAAATTAACAAAAGCTTTTCAGGTACAGGATTTTGTAATTTAGAATTAAAGCAAACATAAGATTGATGGATTTGATCATTGTATATTCCATATGTGAAATTTTTAACAAAATGTCGATTACTGAATTTATTTTTTAACCATTCTAAGGCTTTGCTGTCTTGACTTTCAGAACCTAAATATACGTGCCAAACATTCATATCTTGGATTTGAGCTTCTAATTGTGGTGGGAATTGCTTACAAATATTTAATAATTTAGGTTTGTTAATTTCATAATCTGTGTTTAATAATTGGATTTTCCTTTTAGAAATATAATTCTTAGATTTTGCCGGTTTGAAAAATTTGGTTTGTTTGATCTCTCTTTTGTTGCGATTTTGTTTAAATCTTGTAGATCTTGGTTTTGTTTTTAATAACTTTTGGTATTGGTGATATTTTTGGGGTTTTAAAGTAGTATTTTGGTTTTTTAATGGAGCTATATGATGAAAATTATCAAGCACATCATGATAATGAATATCAGGTGGTGATGGTGGTGATAAAGAAAGCTTTTGAGAAAATAAATTATGTTGTAAAAACACAAATAAAACAGATACGATTATTAAAAGAGTAAAAAAGAATATTTTAATATTATTGATATTTTTTTTCAAGGATGACGCTTGCACTGGTAATAATTGGTCCGCCATTTCTTTGATTTTTAGTTATTTTTTAGCAGTTATTTGCAAAAAAGTTAATCAATTGTGCATTACAAAAGATAAAACGCGAATCACAAATCATTTGCAAAAAGAAAAAAAGAGATTGCTAAATCTCTTTTCAACATTTCCAATTATTGTAAATTATCTCTTTTTTTAAAAGATGATAAAAAAATCACTAATACAATTAACAAAACAATAGCGATGCTAGTAATTACAATATAAATTAAATAACTATGTTCTTGCCAAAATGATTGAGATTGATGATCAGCCACTTTAGAATTTAATTTTACTATTTCTTTAGGTTCTGTATCTGTATCTTTATCACTTATGTGAACAATTTCATCATTTACATCTAGAGCATCGGGAGCATCTAGTTCCTCATTTTTGGGATTTGGCGAAACTTTTTGCAATTCTTTGTCTGTTTTCTCTTTTACCTTTTGGAGAGCCGATTTAATATTATTAGGATCTTTTTTTAACTCTTTGTTAATTGTTTTCTCCATATGTTTATAAATTTGTTTATAATTTATTTGGGGATGATCTTCTAATTGGTATTCGCCTTTTATTTGTTCTAAAACTTGCTTATTGATTGTTTTAATGGAACCATGTAATGTGACTTTCCCTTTATATTTTAATGATTTAGAAGAAGGTTTAACAGTTATTACGATTGAATCTGAATTATTATTTTGAATTTTCAAATTTAATTCTTCAAAATCTGATAACTTTAAATTTGGATTTTTATCTATAATTACTTGTGGCAACAATTCTTTGATAGTTTCTTGAGTTTTTAATTTAGTTAATCGAATCTCTCTTAAATCGGTATTTTTAATGATATTATTTAAATCTTGTTTAACTTGGAAATAAACTTTTATTTGACCTTTGAATTTGGTAGCATTTTCTTGCGCTTGGATTAAACCTTCACATTCATAATCCAAAGATGTCTCATTTAGTATTTTAAATGATATTTCAGAATCTTTAACAAAATTTTTTTTATCAAATGATGCCTCTTTATTTAATTCCTTGATTCTTTCACAGATATCTTTTATAGTTGGTATGTTTTCAAAAAGCCCTAATTTAGGGTTAATAGAACTAATATCAAATAATTCTTTTTCTTGCTCATTGGTAGTAGCTGAAAGAAAATGATAATTTATGGCAAATAGTAAAAATAGCGATAAAATGCTTAAAAAATATTGCCCACCTTTTTTGAAATTTTGAGATTTTTTGAAATTATTATTATTCAATGATTTCCTTATATAACTTTCTAATATCTTAAGCCATAGCCATTAGCAAGCTTAAAATCATTTTAAGAATTTAAAAACAATTTTTATTTAATGTCTTTTTATCATCTATAATGCTTTTAAAATCCACTAATATTATAACTTAACCAAAATAAAAAATAAATACTTTTTTTTGCGATATTTTTATAAATTAATTTATTTTTAGTTTTTTTAATGTTAAAATTTAGATATGGTGTTTGAAAAATAAAAAATAATTTTAAAAAAACTACAATCATTAATTACATTGGAAAAATAACAAAATATAAGGTATATGTTTTCATATATTGCGTTGCGTTTTTTTGATTTATGACCTTAGGTTTTGATTAACACAATAATTTAAGTTTCATTGGTTTGGATCGGTTAAAAAAATTGATTTTATTTTTTTTGCTTAATAAATTTTTTGATATTGGCAATTCCAAGCAATAAGCAATAAAATAAAACATATCATAAATAACAAAATTAATCATTAAAATGGTGGTGATCCATCCAATCCAAGAATTCAAATAAAAAAACTAAAAAAACAACAAATAAAACAACAAATAAAACAGCAAAAAGCAATAAAAACAAAAAAGAGGTTGTAACAAGAATTGCATGAATTTTACTAAAGAAGTTTTTAAAAGAAAAGAAGTTTTAATTAAATCTTTACAAATTTTATTACAAATTAATAGTGAAATAACTAGTTTTGACCCCCACCGAAAGGGGGCCCCTTTTGGCGAAGGCAACTATCAAGCTTTACAATATATGTTAGATTTAGGGAAACAAAAAGGGTTTGAAGTAGCCAATGTTGATGGATATGCAGGACATATTGAGTACGGGAAACAAAAAGAGTGGATAGGAGCTATTGGGCATTTAGATGTTGTTCCTGCTGGTACTAATTGGACTTATCCCCCTTATTCAGGGCAAATTGTCAATAATAAAATTTACGGTCGGGGAGCTGAAGATGATAAAGGCCCTACTATTGCTGCTTTTTGGGCTTTAACCATTTTAAAAGAATGCAACTTACCGTTGCAAAAAAGAATTAAATTAATTTTAGGATTAGATGAAGAAACTGAATGGCGTTGTATGCATCATTATTTTCAAAAATTTCCCCAATTGCCTGTTTGTGGTTTTGTCCCTGATAGTGCTTTTCCTGTGGTTTATGCTGAAAAAGGTATTTGTGTTTTTAGTTTCAAACGTATCTTGCAAGATCCCAAAATTATTAGTATTAAAAGTGGCATCGCTTCTAATGTCGTTCCTGAATTCGCTCGAGCTATTTTAACTTTTGATCAGAAATATGAACTTTTGTTTCATAATTTTTTAGCTCAGCATCCTATGAAAGCCACTTTAACACATACTTGTAATAATCAAATCCAAATAGATGTTTTGGGTGCGACCGCACATGGTTCAACTCCTGAACAAGGAACCAATGCACTTTATCAATTAATGAAAATTTTAAAAGCTTTAGAAATTAATAATGATTTAACTACTTTTTTTAATCAATATTTAGTAGATGATACCGAAGCAAAACAAATGGGATTTTATTATTGTGATGCAGAAACAGGGAAAATGGTTTGTTTTTCGGGTGTACTTAATTATGAACACGATCAAGTTCATTTTTTACTAAACTTAAGATATCCACGGGGAATTGAATATGAAACAATTGAAAAGAAACTAAAACAATTAGCAGCCCAAAATCATTTTACTTGTACATCTGATTTTCACCAACCACTTTTATATATCAACCCTCAAAGCGGTTTTATTAAGAATTTAATGCAAGTATATCAGAAATATACTCATGATTTGGTTTCTAAACCTTTATGTGTTGGTGGTGGCACCTTTGCCAGATGTGCTCCTAATTTAGTAGCTTTTGGACCTCATTTTATAGGAGCACCATCTTTAGCTCATCAAAAAGATGAATGTATGTCAATTGATCATTTGATGAAATTAACAGCTATGTATGCTGAAGCTTTCTATCTTTTAGCCAACAACTAAACATTAAATAAAAAAACATTAACAATGAAAAAATAGGAAGTGAAATGAGATATGACTAATTATTTAGATTTATGCCGTTTGATTTTAAAGCAGTCCATTGACAAAGATGATCGTACCAAAACAGGGACTAAAAGTATTTTTGGTCATCAAATGCGTTTTAATTTGCAACATGGCTTCCCTTTGTTAACTACTAAAAAAATGTATTTAAAAGCTATTATTCATGAACTTTTATGGTTTTTAAAGGGAGACACCAACATTTCTTATTTAGTTAAAAATAATGTTAATATTTGGAATGCATGGCCTTATCAAAAATATAAAAAGTCATCTGATTTCCAAAATGAAACTATGGAAGAATTTGTTCAAAAAATCAAAAGCAATCCTGCTTTTGCAGCTTTACATGGCAACTTAGGACCTGTTTACGGTAAACAATGGCGTGACTTTAATGGTTTTGATCAAATTAATTTTTTAATTTCTGAAATTAAACAAAATCCTAATTCTAGACGCTTAATACTGAATTCTTGGAATCCCAGCGAATTAAAACAGATGGTCTTGCCTCCTTGTCATGTGTTAATTCAATTTTATGTTAATCAAGGTAAAATTTCTTTACAACTTTACCAAAGAAGTGGTGATGTCTTTTTAGGAGTCCCTTTTAATATTGCATCTTATTCTTTGTTACTCATGATGGTTGCTCAAGTTACTAATTTACAACCTTATGAATTTATTCACACTTTAGGAGATGCACACATTTACAACAATCATTTACAACAAATAGCAACTCAAATTAAAAGAGTTCCTAAAAAACTCCCTCAAATGGTTTTAAATCCTAATGTAGCAGATATTCATCAATTTCAATTTAGTGATTTTACTTTAAAAAATTATATTTGTGATGAGATTTTGAAAGGCGATATTGCTATATGATTTATTTAATTACAGCTTTTGATAGTAATAATTTAATAGGAAAGGATAACCAATTACCTTGGCATTATCCACAAGACCTTCGTTATTTTAAACAAATGACAGTTAATCAAAATGTTTTAATGGGGTATGAAACTTATAAATCTTTAAAACAATATTTTAAAACTAAACCTTTTAATTTTAACAAAACTTATGTTGCCTCTTTTAATAAGGATTTACAATTACCAGATAGTGAAGTAGTTAATGATTTATCCATATTTTGGAAAAAATTTACTAATCAAACAACCGCTAATCTTTTTGTTATTGGCGGCAGACAAATTTATCAACAAGCTTTACCTTATGTCGATATTTTATATATTACTCATATTCTTGCAAGACACCAAGGCAATGTTTATTTTCCTCTCATTAATTGGCAACAATTCCAATTAGTGACAAAATCGATCCAACCACAATTAATTTTTGCAACTTATCAAAAAGGAAAGAAATAGCCATCATGTTTACTTTAATATTTATCATTATTTGGCCTTTAACCACTTTCTTCCTTTTTAAAATTCCTTGGTTGAACTCCTTTTATCTCTTGCCTTGCCATTTACTTTTAGCTTTCTTGTTATCCTTTGTAGTTATTTTTTTAATTTTGTTATTATCCCTTATTTTCATGTCTTTTTTACCCCCTAATCATCGTTTTAAAGGTTTTATCATTATAAGTGCTTCTAACTTTATCAAACGTTTTTTAAGAATTAACATAATCGTTAAAAACTTTCATTTATTTCCTTTAGATAAAAATATTATTATTTATGCTAATCATAAATCATATACAGATCCTTTTATTATTGCAAGTGCTCTTGCACCAAGAACAGTTGCATTTTCCCCCAAAGATAAATTTCGTTCTTTTTTAGGCAGTCAGCTATTTTTAAAATTAGCTTTTTATGCTTCTGATTGTATGGTAATCGTAAGAAACGACATTAGAAAAACCGCTTCTAATTTGTTTCAAGCAGTTCCTAAAGTCAAAGCTGGTTTGGTTATGGTAATCTTTCCTGAAGGAGGAATTAAAGATCGCAATAACGAACAAGCAGTTCCTTTGTTAGGGGGAGCTTTTAAAATCGCTTTTAAAAGTCAAGCAGACATTGTCCCTGTTACTATTAAAGGAGCTAGCCACATTAAAAATTATTTTTGGTGGCAACAAAAGACAATAGAAGTAATTATTCATCCACCTTTAGCATATGAGAGATATCAAGAACAAAAAATGCCAGAAATAGCTGTTAATGTTCAACAAATAATTAATTCTGGTTTAAAATAAAATTTATAGGAGTTTAATAAAGATAATGCATATTATTTTAGCTTCACAATCACCATCTAGATTACATATTTTACAAAAAATGAAGTTAATGGTTCAAGTCAAACCAGCTAATATTGATGAAACTCCGTTACCCCACGAAAAACCTGATCAATTAGCTTTAAGGCTTGCCCTTACCAAAGCTAAAAAGATTGCAGCAATGGAAGAAAATGGTTTTATTATTGGAGCTGACACTGTTTCTGTATGTGAAGAAGAAATATTGCCTAAAGCAGTTGATAACGATAAAATCCGTTATTGTTTACATAAATGTTCAGGAAAAATTAGAAAAGAAATGACAGGTGTTTGCGTCATTAAAAAACATTATCACAAAATGATGATAGAACAAAATGTAATTATAAGTGAAATTTATTTTAACAAATTATCAGAACAAGAAATTGAATTTTATGTTAACGCCCAAGAAGCTTTAAATACAGCTGGTGGTTTTAAAATTGAGGGAATAGGAGAAATATTTATCCAAAAAATAAAAGGTAACCCTTCTTCTATTTCAGGATTACCTATGTCTATTATTTATCAAATGTTAACTAAATTAGGTTATCCTTTTTTTGACATTAAAAAAAATAATCATATAATAAAAAGGCTAAACCACTTAAAAACAGTTTAGCTTTTATTTTTTATTTTTGGTTTAATATTATATTTTTATTATATTCTTTGTTTGAATTAATAGTAGGTGCTTTGGTTTGGGTTTTAGCTTTGGAATCAATTGATAATTTTATTGCTCAAAAAATACCTAAAAAATATGAAGGTTTTATACTTCCTCTTATGTATTATACTTTTTGGTATATATTTGTGATTATATTAGTTATTATTGGAAAAATTTTAATTTTGTTGCAAAATGATAAAAAACATTAATAATCATCAATCCAAAAAATAAAACCCTACAATCAAGTATACATTAACCAGGAATAATCTAGCAAAAACACTTAATCTTTTTTCAAACGATTTCATGTTTTTTTGTTTGTTCTCATTTACTACCTATATTATAATATACCTTTTTCATATTACAACATAAAAAAATAAAAAAATCAACACAAAACACCCTTAATTTTATTTACAAAATTAAGAGTAGTTTTATAGATGATTTATTATTTTAATAATAACCCCCAAAACCCCAAAATAACACGTTAAAACCCCAAAATAACGTGTTTAAAGGGCCTTATAGATAATATATTATTTCCCCTTTCTAATTATTTTTAGTATTTTTAAACATCAAAATAGTATGACGTTGGTTTATTTTGTGGAATATTAAAATAAACGTCGATTGGATCAACATAGTTGTTGAAATCTAAAAACATTTTTTCTTGTTCTAAATAAGTTCTTGGAACTTGTTTTTTTCTCATTTTTGAAAGTTTAAAAACTTTATTTAGTTTTTTACATAATTTATCATGTATTTTTTTGTTTAATGGTCTTGCTTGTTTTTCATAATTAATACTAAAATAAAACATTGATGCATAAGAATTATTTTTTAAATATTCTTCAATAAATGGTTTTTTGTCAGTTTCTAAATCTTTTTCACCATAATATTTTTTCTTTTCAATTTTAACGTATCCAAAATACTTATCTTTTATAACTAATTCATTTTCTTTGGCATTAAGTCTAGCATTCACCATTTGTTCTACTAACATTTTTCTTAAAGGATGTTCTTTGTTATAGTCTAAAATGTTTTTAGCATAAAAACTAGTTATACTCTTAGCTAATTGGCGTTTTTAACTAGTTTAAACGTGAAGTTTACTAGTTACACAAAGTCGTCAAATGACTTTTCACTAAATTAACCAATGAGGCAGGCAACTTAAGTAGCTTGCTAGCCACACCTTCCTTGTTAGCAAAAAGTATGGGGGGCGGTAACTTAAAAATTTTTAACGACGTTACCGATGATCATGGTGAAGATCTTGGAGCCGCTACCTTAAAAACCCCACCTTAATTTTTTTTGGTTAAAGTTGTCTGTGATTCCGAATAGAGAATTTCGTGTTCGCAATTGGCCCAAAAACTTGCGCGAGCGCCGCATGGAGGATCGGTTTTGGGCCAAGGAACTGTCAACATTCGCAAAATTAAGGCCAATTGGATCTAAACTATTACTGATTCCCCCAACTGTTGCTTGCCCGAATCAACCCTGGAGCGCTGCTGGGGTTCTTGGAAGACGGGCAAGGGGCTCGTTAAGTTTAAGGAGATACTTAAATTTTTATTTTTTATACCTAAAAGTTATACAATATATTTCAATTACAAATTATGTTTTAAATAATTTAAAATTGAAAATTTTTAAAATTAAGTAGCTTTATGATGCACTAATTCGCAACTTATTAATTTTGAATTTTTGCAACTACTTTTTGTTCATAATAATTTCTTTACCGTTCATTCCTTGTTTTATAAATTCTTGAATTTGTTCTGTATTATAAGAAGTTTTATTTGATAAATTCCGAATATCCACAGAAGTCCAACCTTGTTTTTTAAGAATTTGAATATCTTTAACTCCAAATCTTTTTTGTTTGGCTAAATAATTAACTATTTCACAAGCGCTCCATTTTTGTTTTTTAAGTTCTTGAATTTCTTCTAATGAAAATATTTTTTCTTGTTCAGAAATATCAGTTAATTTTAATTGAATGTGTGGAAACAAATAATTAGAAATGCAAAACCCACTCCATCCTTGTTCTTTTAATTTTAAAAAATCGTCTTGAACCGTGGAGTTGTTGTTCGAGACCAATATATTATCTAAATGGTAAAAATCTTTACCATTTAACATTTCTTTATGTTTTTTTTTCAAATCAATTATATTTTCAAAAGAAAGTTTTCCTTTATCATTTATATAAGCTAACTCTTGAATATCTTCTCTGGTAAAACCTACTTTTTCAAATTCTTTTATTTGGGACTCATCTAATTCGGTGGTAGGAATACCTTTTGTATACGAATCTTGTTTTTGTTGATTTTTAACGTTTGATTTTGTTAAAGTTTCTTCTAATGTTGCTATTTTGGATTTGGAATTGATTAAAGATATTGACATAAAAATTACAATTAAACATAGGAGTAATGATATAATTGTTTTAAAAAAAATAAGCGTTTTCGGATTTTGGGGCCAAAATTTTTCTTTAGTTTTTTTTAATTTTAACACGATTTACACCTTCTTAACTTTCTTTAGTTTTTTTTAATTTTAACACGATTTACACCTTCTTAACTTTCATTGGCTGCCGCAACATAAACTGATTGGGAACACAAATATCCAAAATTGCCAAATTAATCTTTTGCTAATCGCCAAAGCGTAAAGGTGGATACTTAGCCGTTGAAGTGGTCACTTTTAATAAAAAAGGTTCGGGACTTGGAACTTTTTTAACAACTTTTTTAAATAATTTTTTATAAATTTCTTTGGCTATATATTTTCCTGCGGGAGTTTGTAAAAAATGCGAACCTTTTATCAATTTGCTCTTGCTATTTGGTTTTTTATCTGGTGTGTCAAATTTCCAAAAAAAATACATTTTTGCAGAACCATTTCCTAACCATCTTAAATCAACAAATTCGTAAAAATGATCTCTCTCTTCTCTGTTGCCGCCATCAAAATAAACACCCATGAATTCTTCGTCATCGTTTTTGATGTACCAATGCCATATCACCTCCTTTTTCTTTATTATAAGCAGTTGTTGAAGAAACGCTGCCATATGAATTCTTCGTCATCGTTTTTGATGTACCAATGCATATCGCCTCCTTTTTCTTTATTATAAGCAGTTGTTGAAGAAACGCTGCCATTATAAGAAGGGTTGATGTTGGTTTTAATATAATTGAAAACATCCGAAGAAGTGCTATTTTTGTTTAAAACTACATGAATAACTTCTGTTCCTCTAATTGATCTTTCTGTAAAAGAGTCGTGACCGTAAACCTTTTGATTAAATAACAATGAAAACAACATAAAAAATATTAGAAAAATTGCAAAAGAATATTTCGAATGATTTTTTAATTTCAATTTTTATCTCTCTTTCATATTTATATTTTTTCTATATCAAAATATTGGAAATATTTTTTTATATTAAATCAAATATGATAGTCCATTTCAACCAATCCTCCTTAACCATACCAAAGTGCGCTGACTAAAATCTCTCGTTGAATCGATATGATTATTTTATATTATACTCCTTCTTTTTTCAAAAGTCAAGGAACAAAAGGTCATTTTTTGAAAAAAGTTTTAAGATAGAAAAAAAGATCCCTATTTTAGGGATCTTTTAATGTTCCTTAGTTGTAATGATTATTTTATTTCTTTTCAGCGTCCTTTTTTAATTGAATGCTTAAAACATCTAATTGTTCTTGATCAACTAAACTAGGCGTTTCCATCATTAAATCTTGAGCACTTTGAGTTTTAGGGAAAGCAATAACATTTTTAATATTATTTGTTTTAGTAAATAACATCACTAAACGGTCTAATCCTAAAGCGATGCCACCATGCGGAGGAGTACCGTATTTTAGCGCTTCTACTAAAAAACCAAAACGATTTTGAATTTCTTCTTTGCTAAAACCTAATTTTTGAAACATTAATTCTTGTACGTGGCTTTGATAATTTCTCAAAGAACCTCCGCCAATTTCATAACCATTCCACACCAAATCATAAGCTTGAGCTTTAGCTTTTTCCGGGTTTTTTTCTAAAATATTAATATCCGAAGGAGCCGTAAAAGGGTGATGCATAGCGTAATAACGATTATCTTCTGAATTAAATTCAAATAAAGGAAAATCCACTATCCACAATAAAGATTCTTTATTAGAGTCAATTAAATTCAAATCATGACCTAATTTATTTCTCAAAAAACCTAATGTTTTTAACAAATGGTCTTCCGAAGAAAGGACCTTTAAATCGTTACTAATAACAAAGCACCATTCACCTTCTGCTAAAACAGAAGCATCATTAACAAATTGACTGAAATTACCTTTTAAAGTATTGTCTTGTTTTTTAAAAAGGTTTAAATTGAGATTAAATTGAGTTTTAATCAAATGTTTATATTCGTCTATTTTTTTTCTAGTCAAAAGGTTCAAAGGAAGGGAAGAATTTAATTTAATCCCTTTAATGGTTTTCTCTACTCCTTCCGCGTTAACGAATTCTTCTTTAAAATAAGCTTTTAAAGGTTCAATCTTTAAATCAAACCTTAAATCGGGTTTATCTGAACCATACAAGTTCATAGCTTCTTGAAAAGAAAGACGTTCCAAAGGAGTAGGTAAAGATTGGTTTAAGATTTTGGCAAACAAATTGGTCATAATTTCTTCAGTTAAATTCATCAATTCTTCTTGACTGAAAAAAGACGTCTCAATATCTATTTGAGTAAATTCTGGTTGTCTATCTGATCTTAAATCTTCATCCCTAAAACAACGAGCTATTTGGAAATATCTTTCAAAACCAGAAATCATATATAATTGCTTGTAAATTTGCGGAGATTGAGGCAAAGCATAAAAATGATGAGGATGAATGCGCGAAGGAACTAAATAATCTCTCGCCCCTTCAGGAGTTGATTTTGACAATAAAGGAGTTTCTAATTCAAAAAATTTATTATTCAAAAGAGTTTGTCTGATATTTTGAGTAATTTCGTGTCTTTGAATTAAAAAACTTTTTTTATCTTTTTTGCGTAAATCTAAATAACGATATTTTAAACGATAATCCTCTAAAGCTTCGTTTTTTTCGACAATACTTAAAGGTATATGTTCCGCTTCGGAAAGAAAAGACATTTCTTGCACTAAAACTTCGATTTCGCCCGTTGTTAAATTAGGGTTTTTATTGATTCTTTCGATTACTTCGCCTTTAACATCAATCACTGTTTCGATTTTAGTTAAAGCGATTTGTTGATATTGAGGATGATCGTTAAGTACCACTAATTGAACTATCCCCGAAACATCTCTTAAATCAATAAAAAGTTTATTGCCTAAATTTCTTTTTCTTTCGATCCAACCTTTTAAAAAGACTTGTTCTCCTTTTTGGTTAAGAGTAATCTCGTTATTATCGTAACTATATTTTGTTTTCACTTGTTAATTCCTTCATTAAAAAATTTATTGTTTGTTCTGGTGATAATTTATATTCTTTTTTGTCTGCTATCTTTTTAACTGTTAAGACGTTATCTTTTAATTCTTTTTGTCCAATAAAAAGAATGTATTTAGGGTTAGTTTGTAAAGCTTTTTTTAACTTTTTATTAAAATAACCTGTTTCATAATTCATGTTGGTTTGTAGACTATGTTGACGGATTTTTTGCATCAACATAAAAGTTGGTTTTAAAGCGTCTTGATCTAACGCTAATAAATAAACATCTAAAACAGAAGAACCGACATCAGGGAATAAATGATTCTCTTCCATGACGATCATTAAACGTTCTATTCCTAAAGCAAAACCGATACAATTAGTTTTTTGGCCGCCAAAAACTTCGGTTAATTCGTTATAATTACCGCCGCCGCCTAAAACTAAATCATTTTGACTAGTGACGTCATTAGCGGTAATTTCAAAAACTGTATCCGTATAATAATCTAGACCTCTTACTAAAAGAGGGTCTATTTCGTAATTAACCTGAGCTTCTGTTAAAAGTTCTAAAACATGGTCAAATTTCTTTTTAGCTTCTGCAGATAGATGATCTAAAATTAAAGGAGCTTTTTTTAAAACCTCTTTTTGGGAACATTGTTTACAATCAAAAATACGTAAAACATTTTTTTCTTTTCTTTCTAAACATAAACTGCATAAATCTTGAGTATTTTGGTCAATATAATGCTTAAAAATAGTTAAAAATTGTTGACGAGTAGGAAGATCCCCTAAAGTATTGATTTTAATTTTCACATTTTTGAGTCCTAAAGTTAACAAAGATTCATAAGCCAAAATAATGACCTCTACTTCGGATAAAGAATTAGGCACACCAATGGCTTCAACGCCTATTTGATGGAATTGACGATATCGACCTTTTTGTGGTCTTTCATAACGAAAAAAAGGACCTAAATAATATAATTTAGTTAACTCGTTTTGATGATCCAATTTATTTTCGATATAACTTCTGATAACAGAAGCCGTCCCTTCCGGTCTTAAAGCTATTAATCTACCTTTTTTATCGTGAAATTGATAAGTTTCTTTCATAACCATATCGGATTGTTCGGTAGCACGATAAAAAACTTCTTTATATTCGATAATAGGAGTTCTTATTTCTTGAAAATTGTATGTTTCTAAAAGAGTTTTAAGCTTCTTTTCAATAAACTGCCATTTAGACATCTCATCATGAAATAAATCGTGAGTTCCTTTTATTTTTTTAACCATAAACCTGTTAATTTGTTCCTCTATAAATTTGATAAATATTAGATAATTGTAATAAATGAGAAATTAATTTTTCCATTTCAGAAATATTTTTAACTAGGATTTGTAGTTTAATAGTGGTTTCTGATAATTTATTATTATTAATCATATTGATTTTAGAAATATTAATCCCCAAAGCGTTAGCTTTATCAGTAATATTAGCGATTAAAGAAGAACTATAAGAACCAATAATGAAAAGCCAAGTAGCGTATTTTAATTGATAATTTTGGTACCAATGAGCAACAATAAGACGGTTAGAGTCGTATTGTTGTAAATTAACACAATCTTTACGGTGAACGTTAGTACCTTTATCTTTAGTGATAAAACCCACTATTTCTTCGCCGAAAATAGGGTTACAACAGTTCGCTAACTTTAATTTAGTTTTATCTAAACCTTCGATAAAAACACCTGTTTCGTTTTCATAAATGAATTTTTTCAAGTTTTTCGAAATTTGTTCTTTATTGTATTCTTTGCGCATTTCTTCAAAAGAAGTGATTTTAGCGAGCACCACATCAGGAGTGATTTTTTTTCTTCCCAAAGCTTCATACAATTCATTGACATTTTGAATAGATTGCTTGTGAAAACTTTTTTTCACAAAATTGTGGTCAATTTTAAAATCTTTCTTTTGCGCTTGCAATTCTTTTTCTAAAATTTCTTTACCATTTTGGATTAAAGTTAAAACTTCTTTTTTCTGTTTATTTAAGAAGTTTTTAATGAATTTTTTAACATAAGAGGTTTTGGCTATTCTCAACCAATCCTTATGTACTCTAAAAACGTTTTTATTAGTTTTAATAGAAATAATATCCCCGTTTTTAAGCTTATAATCAAGAGGAACGATTTTTTCGTTCACAATAGCACCTGTCATGGTAAAACCAATCATAGAATGGATACGGAAAGCAAAATCAATAGGAGTAGAACCTTCCGGAAATTCAAATACTTCTTGTTTCGGTGTGAAAACATAAACGTTTTCGCTTAAAATATCGTTTTTAATAGAATCTACTAAAGTTTTGGAATTTTGTAACGATTTATTTTTAGTATCTTTGGTGATTTTAATTAAATCTTGGTACCATCTTAATTTTTGCACTATTTCCAACTGTTTATTATCTTTGGAATAAAATTTGTTTTCTTTATAACCCCAATGGGCGGCGATACCTTTTTCGGCAATTTCATCCATTTCTTTCGTTTTGATTTGGATTTCAAAAATAGAACCATCTTTGGCTAAAACGGTGTTATGAAGGGCTTGGTATAAATTAGGTTTGGGAACAGCGATATAATCTTTAAATCTCCTTGGTAAAGGAGAGTAATGAGCGTGAATAATACCTAAACATTGATAACACACATCCACTTTATCCACAATAATACGAACCGCTAATAAGTCGAAAATTTCGTCAAAACTAACTTGTCCTTGGTTCATCTTTTTATAAATACTATAAATGTTTTTACTACGACCGCTGATGGAGAAATCAGTAATACCGGACTTATAAAACAAAGATTTAATATTTTTAATAATATTTTGGATAGAATTTTCGCGTTCATTTTTTTTAGCGTTAATGAGGTTAGAAATACGGTAATATTCTTTAGGGTTCATATATCTAAAAGTTAAATCTTCTAATTGAGATTTAATTTGAAAAAGACCTAAACGATGGGTTAAAGGGACATAGATATCTAATGTTTCTTGGGAAATGCGTAATTGTTTTTCTGGTTTCATTTCTTTTAAAGTCTGCATATTATGGAGTCTATCTGCTATTTTTACCAAAACTACTCTAATATCATTAGCCATAGCTAAAAAAAGTTTTTGATGGTTTTTCACTTGTCGTTGTTTAGGGTTAAAACTAAGTTTAGCTAATTTAGTGGTTCTTTTCACTATATAAGCCACATCTTCGCCTAAAAAATCCTTTAATTCATCAAAAGTTAAATCCGTATCTTCTAAAGAATCGTGTAATAAACCAGCCATTAAAGTATTAGGTTCGCTATTTAAATCAGCTAAAATAATAGCAACAGAAATAGGGTGAATAATGAAATCTTCACCCGTTACTCTTTTTTGTTTGGTATGTTTTTTTTTAGCCAACAAATAAGCTTGATTAATTTTATCTAAGACTGTTTTTTCATGAATGTATTTTTTTACTTTTTGCATCAATTCTTGGAATAAAACTTCTTCATGAACTTTTTTTTCTATGTTATGGTTTTCAGCAGTATTAAAAAGCACTTTAATCACCTATTTTTTTGAATTTTTTAAAACATCTTTTTTAAAGGATAAAAAATGTTTAAACATATGAAAGTTTTTTCTCTTGATAATAAACTTCTTTAATCATTCCCGCTCCTAAGCAAAAATCATCTTTATAAAAAGCTGCTATTTGTCCTGGTGTGACAGCTTTGATTTTTTGGGGATAATACACTTTTAAAGTGGTTTTATCCAACCAAACAAGTTCCACTTCTTGATCGGGTTGACGATAACGAAATTTAGCCATCATCTTCATTTTACCATGATTTTGATAAACATCGTAATTTCTCCACACCACATCAATGATTAAAGCTGAATCGCTATAAAGGTAAGGGCTATCATAGCTTTGGTCCACATACAAAGTATTGGTAGGTAATTCTTTGCCTACAACAAACCAAGGGGCTTGATTTTCTTGAGTAACACCTAAATTCAGTCCTTTTCTTTGTCCAATAGTATAATTGAAAACACCTTCATGTTCTTGCAAAAGCTTACCGTTCATATCTTTAATAGGACCTTTTTTAGCAGGAATATAATTTTTTAAAAAAGAACTGAATTTGCGTTCTCCGATAAAACAAATACCAGTGGAGTCTTTTTTTCTCGCCGTTATTAAGTCATTTTTAGCGGCAATTTCTCTGACTTCTTTTTTAGTAATTTTTCCTAAAGGGAAAAGGATCTTATCTAATTGTTGTTGTTTAAGTTGAGATAAAAAATAAGTTTGGTCTTTAGTATCGTCCCAAGCTTTCGTTAAGATGGGTTGACCCTTTTCATGAGTGATATTGGCATAATGTCCCATAGCGATAAAATCAGGATTGAATTGTTCGGCATATTTGATAAAAGTAAGAAATTTAATTTGATTATTGCATAAAACATCAGGATTCGGGGTTAAATTTTGTTTTAATAATTTTAAAAAATAAGAAAACACTTGGCCCCAATATTCTTCGGAAAAATCAACTTGATGAAATTTAATATCTAATTGTTTAGCGATAGCAGCGGCATCATTAAAATCGGCTGTTTGAGGACAAGCATCATTATTAACATTAGGATTGCCTTGAACATCATAATTCAAACTACTATCCCAATTACGCATAAAAATACCTTCTACCTCATAACCTTTTTGTTTTAACAACAAAGCTGTGACGCTACTATCAACTCCACCTGATAAACCAACAATCACTTTTTTTTTCATATTCTATACTTCTATTTCTATAAATTCCGTTTTTCACTCTTTGCGTTGGAAATTAATAGGTAATTTAAATTCCGTTCTCGGTGAAAGGCTATTTTCTAAAATTTTCGGTCCTGGGGACATTTGTTGTCTTTTATATTGGGTTTGATAAAAAGTTTTTAAATAATTTTGCACTAAAACTAAACTTTCTTCTGCATTTAAAGCAAAAGTGTGTTCAATTAAAAAAGCGATTTTAGCTTTCGAAAAATTATTTTTTAAATGATGATATAAAATAAAATCTTCTATGACGATATGAGGGGTTAAAAATTTTTCTATCTGTTCTTGATAAAAAGCCTTTAATTCAGGAGGGATAGAAATGATAGGCTTATTCAAATGGAAAAGAATCAATTCAGTCATGAAAGTTTGGGTTAAACCAACATTAACATTATACAATTGATCGTAATAATGGATTCTTTCGCTTACTTTACCTAAAGCCGTATCAGACAAATTATCACTTTCTAACACTAAGATTTGCGAATCATCCAACATCAGCGGATTGGAGGTAAATTTACTTAAAGCGTGATGAATCAATTCTTTGCTTAACCATTCTTTAACTTGGGGTTGATGATCCTCATTATCCAGAAGAATATTTTTAATCCCTAAATTGTTTAAAAAGTTTTTCATCAATACAACAAAATCAGGTTGAGAATCTTTTTCATCTTCCATAATCACAATCAAATGATCTAGTGTTTTTTTACTAGCTTGAAAACTTTGTACGACCGCTAAAAGAGACAACAATTCGTTCAAACGTGAAGCTAATTTTAAAATCACTTTCACATTTTTAATATGCGATAATTTACTTTGTAAAGATAAAAACTGAATATGGTTCGCTAATTTTAATTGTTCCTCTAAATCCTCCATTTCCACAAAAGGTTTTTGGTGAAAAGGTTTTTCAAATTCATAATTATCATGTTCTTTAATATCGAAATAAGATTTAAAGAAAGGAAATTCTTTGCCGATTTTTTGGTCTCCTAAAGTAGTATCAATTCTTCTTTGGTATTTAATAGAATCAATATAAACATCAACAACTAAGCTAGTATCATCTTGGTTAAATAAATCTTTTTCGCCAATTAAATTACCAAAAACAGCGGCTATTTTATGATTAGAAAAAAGGACATCAGTAGATGATTCTGTAATCCCACTACTAGTGTAAAAATAACCACCAATATGTTTGCGAGAATGATTAATAACCGCGTTTTTACGCATTTCTTTTTTACCGATATGTTCGGTAGAAGAAGATAAGTTAAAAATCAATTCCGCTCCGTTTAAAGCTAATAAATCACTAGGAGATTCGATAGTCCATAAATCTTGACAAATCTCTACTCCAAAACTGATATCGAATTTTTTATTAATAAACAAAATATTACCGACAGGTACTTTTTGCCCTAAAAAATAAATCTCTTGTGTTTGGATAGTTTTACCAGAATGAAACCATCTTTTTTCGCTAAATTCTTTATAATTAGGAATAGTGTGTTTAGGAACAATGCCTAAAATTTTATCTTTTTGAATTACCACAGCGACATTGAATAAAACTTCTTTCAAAAAGAAAGGCATTCCTACTAAATAAACGCCTTCAAAAGTGGTCTTTTCCATGATAAATTGTAAAGATTCTAGCACTTCCTGATAAAAAGTAGTTTCGAAAAATAAATCTCCAGCCGTATAGCTGCTTAAAAATAATTCAGGAAATAAAACCAAGCTAGCTTTGCTGCGGTTAAGAACTTCAAGAATACTTTCAGCATTCTTAAAGGGATCCCCGATGTGTAAATCAGGATTGGATAATTCTATTTTAATAAAACCGTTGTGATACATGGGTTGAAAAACCTTCCTAATATTGAGTTCTAATGCGGTGTTTTATTTTCAGAATTAAATAATTCTTAAATTAATAAAAATTTTGAATTAAAAAAGACTCTCTTTATGGGAATCTTTTTTAATACTCTAAAATAAAACATTATTATTTATTAAATGCTTTATTTTTTGGTTTTATTTTGTTAATTGTAATAAAAAATGAACTCTTCAATATCAAGTTTATGAAGAAATCAAATAAATAACATTCCCAAAAATCAAAATTCATTTTAAAACTTTTCAAATATCTAAAAATTCAAAAAAAGACCTTATAATAAAGGTCTTTTTTTTATTACCAAGATCATTCCTATTCTTTTTCCTTGCTTTTAAAATATGATCGAGTTATAATATAGTTAACTGTATATGTTTTGTTATTGTTTGTTTTTTCTGATATTTTGATACAGTTAAGGATGGAAATAGTTGTAATAGGTGTTATAAAATAAGNAAAGAGGTTTTATGAAGATGACAAACTCTTGTTATAAGTTGAAATATAGATTTTTATTAGTTTTTATTGTATTAATAAATATTTTCTTTTTCTTTCAACATCAAATATTTGCATTAGAAAAACCCAAATC
>NZ_JACAOD020000007.1 GCF_016876135.2 Candidatus Phytoplasma meliae | reverse complement strand
GTGTTACGAATTTATTGAATCGTTTTCCTTCGCCTGATGCTGCATCTAATTTAAAATCTGAGGAACAAAAAAGACAATTTAAAAATATTTTTCAAAAAGTTTCAAAACAATATAATATTATTAGTAAAGAATCTGAATTTTTTAAAGATGAAGAGTTACAGAATTTTTTTTCTAAAGACAATTATAAAAATTATCAAAATCAATATAAAGACATAAAGAGGCAAATAGATTTTAATGAAAGAAATATTCCTGGGGACAGCGGTTCATCTCCGACTGATTTCGGTGGAGAAGTACTTGATGGAGAAGAAGTAAATCCAATAATGTTGGAGCACCGTATTATTGATGCAGACCATATTGAAAAATTATTAAAAAATAAAAACAATTATAATAATCCTATAGAAATTAAAAAAATTTCAAAAATGATAGAGCAAAAACTTGCTTTAGATCTCATACTAGAACAAAAACATAAATTAGAAAGCACTAAAGAACAATTAGATTCACGTAAAGCAATTAAACCTACAGATAATTATATTCAAGATCGTGATGAATTTAAACAACGAAAAAAAGAAGAACGTTTATTAAAATTTGAAAGTGATTATGGTATTCCTAAAAATGTTTGTGAAAAATGGTGTCAAGATTTGGCTAAAAATTTAAACATCAAATCCGATATAGATGAAAAATTGAAAAATTCGTCTGCTGCTAAAATAGTTTCGCAAAGAAAAGAATTAATCGAAAAAGAAACCCAAAAATCAAAATCAACATTATCTATTAGAAATGAATTAATAAAAGAAATTAAAAATAATTTACAAGAAATTGTTAATAAATATTTTTAAAGATTGTACATTGTAGTAAACCACCCTAAAACACGATTGAGGATAAAATATAAAAATAAAGAGGGATAGAAAATGTCATCAAAATATCAAAAAGAAGCCAATGAATTAAAAAATACATTATGGCAATTAGCTAATGATTTAAGAGGACAGATGAATGCTTTTCAATTTGGCAAATATATTATGGCTTTGTTGTGTTTTCGATATTTATCTGAAATGTATGAAACGTATTATAAAGATTTAGTTTTGGAGGATCACCAAGATAAAGAAAAAAATCAAGAGAATAGAAAAAACGTTCAAGATAAAGAAAAAAATCAAGAGAATAGAAAAAACGTTCAAGATCAAGAAGTAGATGAATTTTGGAAAGAAGCAAAAGAAGAAATTATACAAAATTCTAAAGCCACAAGATATTACTATATTGCTCCTGAATTTTGGTGGACAAGATTGATTCAAAAATTAAAAGATGAAAAGTTTGACACCAGAGATTTATCAAGTGCTTTTGAAGAAATTTATAATTCTTCGCAAGATTTACAAAAGGATTCAGACAATAAAGTATCTTGGGCGGATATATTCAAAAATATTAATTTACAACCTTTGGGTGATAATGATAAGAAAAGAATTAGCAAATTAAAAAACATTATGTACGCTATTCATGAATTTTGCCCTTATCACAATGGTATCGAAATGTTAGGAGAAGTATATGAATATTTAATGGAACAGTTTGCTTCTAATACAGGCAAAAAAGCAGGAGAGTTTTTTACTCCAGTGAAAACATCAGATTTAGTTTCACAATTAGCAATTCAAAGTTTTGATAAAGAGCATGCGATCGATCATGTTTATGATCCTGCGTGTGGTTCGGGTTCTTTGTTGTTGAGAACAGTTCAAGCAATTGAATTAAGAGATGGATTAATTAAAAAAGAAGAAGATGGTAGGTTTTCTCGCATTAAAGGAAAAAAAGGTTTTAAGGGTAACATTTATGGACAAGAAAGTTCAGAAGAAACTTACCAATTGGCTCATATTAATATGATTTTGCATGACCGTAAACCGCAAAATATTTATTTAGCTAATGCAAATACTATTACAGACCCAAGACACAAAGATATGAAATTTGATATTATCGTTATGAATCCTCCTTACGGTTTAAAAAATAAAACTTTAACTGAGGATTTAAAAAAACCTCATATTAAAAAAGACGACCGATTTGAAAATTATAATTTACCTACCAAAAATGCAGATTATGCTTTTTTATTACACGCCTTACATCATTTAAAAGAAGATGGTACTTCTGTGATAATTATTCCTCCGGGAGTACTTTTTATTACCGATAAAAATGCCAAAAATATTCGTCAACAATTAATTAATAATCATATTTTGCATACAATTATTTTATTACCTCATAATCTCTTTTTTGCAACAGAAACCTATGCTTACATCGTTGTAATGTCTAAAAATAAACCTTATAAAGATGTGTTTTTTATAGATGCTAGAAGTGATTTTGTGCCTGAGAAAAATAGAAATTCTTTGAATGATAAACATATTGAAAACATTGTTAAAACATTTAAAAAGAGAGAAAATGTTGACGGATATGCAACTTTAGTTACTGTAGAAGAGATTCAAAAAAATGATTATAATTTAAGTATTCATAAATATGTCATGAGAAAAAAATTTGAACCTCCTGTTGTTGATGTTGATTGTTTATTGACAGAAATTCAAGAATTAGAAAAACAAGAAATTGATGAATTTAGTGTTTCTAAATTAAAACATTTATTGATAGAAAAATAATCAATAAGTTAAAAAATAGGTAAAAAAATTTATAAATTCCAAATTACCCTAAATTATGTTTTATTTGAGAAATGATAGTTTTCATTGGTTATTCCTTTGTTGNTTTTTTTTTTTTTTGAAATTTTGGTAAAGAAAAAAACCATCATTTTCGATGGTTTTTTTAGATATTTAGTTAGACTCCAATGTTTTAGTCTAGGCGAGATGCCTAGACTTTTTTAATATTAAATAAATATAAATTAATAAATATTTTTTTCTTATTTTTTCTTAAAAAAATTAATTTTATTGTTACTTTTTGTTTTTAGTGTGTTAAAATATTAATAATGAGTCGTCATGAAAAAATAATTTCGTGATTAGCAATTAATTTTTGATAAATAAAACACAGCAAGAGTTGAGCTTATAAGTCGAAAATGAATTGTATGCAAAATCGTTCTTTTCATTTTCATAACCAATTATTTTTTGTAATTATTAATTGTTTTCAAATAAATGAATGAAGGCGAGATTCTTTATGTTTCCTAAAAACAAACATAATATTAAATTAATTATAATTTGTTTAATTATTGTTTTATTTATCATAGGTTTTGTTTATGATTATAAAAATATCATAGACATTTTTGATACTATTAAAAAACTAAATGACGCCCCAATGCCAACACCACATTTGGAACCTAAGGAACTTGATAAAAAAATTATCTTGTTTATTTTTAAGTTTTTTGGAAAAATTACTTTAGCCTCTTTTATTATTAGTTTTTTATTGCATATTAAAAAAAATCACCAAATCAAACGTTTAAAATCTAAATTATTTTTATGGTCTAAATTATCTTTTCATGTGAGTCAAATTGGTGAAGAGGTTTTAAATGAATGGCCAATTGGCATTGTATTAATTGATGCTCATAGTCAAGAAATTCATTGGCTTAATCCTTATGCGAACTCGCTTTTAAAATATCCTGAAATTAATACTCCCTTAAAGCAAATTAATGAAGCAATGGCGCTTTTAGTTAGTAACGATGATGCTAAAACTATTGTTACTTTGGAAAAACAAAAATTTGAGTGTTTTTATAAAAAAGAATTAAGTGTTTTTTATTTGTTTGATGCCACCGAAAAAGAAGAAATTAAACAATTATTTTTAGAAAAAACCTTAGCTTTATCCATGATTGCTTTTGATAACTTAGAAGAATCTTTGATTCGTTATGATCTTTCAGATCAAACCCAAATTCAAGGGGAATATTTAAGCGCCCTTTCTGATTTTATTGAACCTTATGAAGGTTATTTAAAGCAATTAGTTGATAATCGTTTTTTGCTGCTTTTAAATCGTCAAAATCTTGATAAAATGATGGCAAACAAATTTAGTATTTTAGATACTGTGCGCACTATTTCTCATAAATATCAATTAAAAGTTACTCTTTCCATGGGGGTTGCTTGTTGGAATTTATCTTATGATAAATTATCGATTTATAGTCAAAATGCGATTGAATTAGCACAAAAAAGAGGCGGTGATCAAGTAGTTGTTAATATTGAGAATGAAAAAATTAAATATTTTGGAGCCAAAATTGCTTCTTTAAGTAAACAATCCAAAGTTAGTGCTCGTGTTAACGCTCAAAACCTATTGGATATTATTAAAAATCATCCTCATTGTTTTATTATGGGTCATAATTACAGCGATCTTGATTCTTTAGGATCGATGATTACTTTTTATAAAATAGCTTTAGCTCTTAAACCTGAAGCTAATCATTATATTGTGATTGATGAAGAAAAATTAGATAAAAGTTTGATTCCTGTTTATCAGCGTTTTCTTCAACAAGAAACAACGCCTACCATTAATATTATTACCACTCAAAAAGCTTTGAAAATGATTAATTTCCAAGATTTGATGGTCATTGTTGATACCCAAACAAAAGATATGGTGAATAGTCCAGAATTAATTGCTTTAACTAGTAATATTGTGATTATTGATCACCATCGCGCTACTGAAGAAATTATTCCATCTATTTTTTCTTATGTGGAATCTTCTGCTTCTTCAACGGTAGAGTTGTTAGTTGAAATTATTGATTTCTTGGAACAAGAAGTAAAAATCACTCCCTTTGAGGCAAGCATCATGTATGCAGGGATTTTAATTGATACTAATGCTTTCATCTATCGTACCAGTTCAAGAACTTTTGAAGTAGCTTCTAAATTAAAAGATTGGGGAGCTGATGCTATCGAAGTTAAAAGTTGGTTACGTAAAAATTTTGCTAATGTTTTAGAAATTAACGAATTGATTTCTAAAATGGAAATTTTTATGGATCGTTTTGCTATTATTTGCAGTAATAAAGTTTACGATAATCGTTCCTTTTTAGCACAAGTAGCTGAAAATGTTTTAAATATTAATGATATTGATGCGGCTTTTATGATAGCTAAAATAGCTAAAAATAAAATAGCTATTAGTGCTCGTTCTTACAACCAAGTTAATGTGCAAACCATTATGGAGCAAATGGAAGGCGGAGGACATCTTAATAGCGCTGCTACTCAAATTGAAGGGGATAATATTCAAACAATAGTTGACAATTTAAAACATTTTTTAAAATTAGAATATGATGAAAGAGGTGAAAAGAATATGGAAATTATTTTATTAGCCGATATTCCTAATAAGGGCAAAAAACATGATATTATTAAAGTTAATAATGGTTATGGTAATTTTTTAATTCAACATCAAAAAGCTCTTTTAGCTGACAAAAATAACTTATTGCAAATTGAACAAAATCAACTTTTAGAAAAACAACAACAGCAACAACATGAAATTTTAATGCATAAATTGAAACAAGAAATTGATGATAAAAAAATCACCCTATATATTCAATTAGGACCTAAAGGCAAAATTTATGGTAAAATCACTTTAAAACAAATAGCTGATCAATTTCATAAGATTTACAATATTTATATTGATCGTAAAAAAATTATCCTAGAAAATGAGATTGTTTCTACTGGTATTTATTCTGTTGATGTTGTTTTAACGGACAAAATTAAAGCTACTTTCTTTTTAAACGTTATTGAAAGAAAAAAATAAATGAGTCAATATTATAAAAATATCCCTTTTAGTCCTGAGGCTGAACGCGCTTTATTAGGAGTGTTGCTTTTAAATCCTGAAAAAATAGCTTTTGCTGTTGATATGATTAATGAAAATGCTTTTTATGATGTTAAACATCAAGATATTTTTAAAGCAATGAAAAAATTATATCAAGAAGGACAAAAGATTGATTATGTGTCCATAAGTGGCACTTTAGACAATGAAAAGTTATTGCAAAAAATTGGTGGCATTGATTATTTAATTGAATTAGTAGAAATGACCCCTTCAACGCAATATTTAGATACTTATATGGAGTTAATTAAAGAAACTGCTCTTAAAAGAGAAATTATGGATACAGCTTCTTATTTAGCTAATAAAGGATATGAAGATGTTGATGTCCAAACTTATTTAGATGAAGCGGAAGAAAAAATCTTTAATTTAACTCAAAGAAAAAAAACTAATGAGTTATTAGAGTTAAAAAATTTATTACAAGAAATTAAAATTAAAAACATTCAAACTAAACAAAAAAAAGATTTAGTAGGGCTTTCAACAGGTTTTGAAAATTTGAATAATATTACTTTAGGGTTTAAACCAGAAGAGTTTATTATTATAGCAGCACGACCTTCGATGGGGAAAAGTACTTTTATGCTTAATTTGGCTCTTAATGTTGCTAACACTAAACATAATCAACAAAGCCCACATATTGCTATATTTAGTTTAGAAATGTCGAATGAACAATTGGCTATGAGAATGCTTAGTTCTGTGGCTAAAATTGAACATAAAAAAATTCATTTAAGCCGCGTCAATTCTAATGAAAAACGACTTTTAGAGATAGCTATTTATACTATGAATAAATTAAATATTTATTTTGATGATTCAGCAACAGTTAATATTTTAGATATTAAAGCTAAATGTCGTAAATTGAAAAGTCAAAATAAACTTGATGTTGTCATGATTGATTATTTACAGTTAATCCGTAAAACTAAAAAAAATAATCGTCAAGAAGAAGTAGCCGAAATTTCACAAAGTTTAAAACAAATGGCGCGTGAATTAAAAATTCCTGTAATTGCCTTATCTCAATTATCGCGAGATGTTGAAAAAAGAGAAGATAAAAGACCTATTTTAGCTGATTTAAGAGATTCAGGATCGATTGAACAAGATGCTGATATTGTGATGTTTTTATATCGAGAAGATTATTATCAAAAAGATAAAAAAACAAGTCCTGGTAAAACACAAATTATTGTGGCTAAAAATCGTCAAGGCGCCATCGGTGTTCGCGAATTTAATCTTAACTTTGATTTTATGTTTTTTTCTGAAATAGAACCTTATATTAGTGAAAATTAATTTATTTTTTTAATTTCTCTTATCATTCTTATTGAAATTAAATAATGAAATTTTGGAAAAACAAAAAGAGGTACATATGCTTTCAAGATTAAAAATAATGTATCAAAAATATGAAGATTGGCAAAAACTTTTGCTGCAATCACAAAATATATCTGATAAAATTGAAATTTTAAAAAATTTAAGCAAAATAACTCCAACAGTGGAACTTTATCAAAAATATTTAGCTTTGGAAGAACAATTAGAACAAATAGATATTCTTTTTCAAGAAAATCAAAATCAAGATCAAGAATTGTTATTGGTGGCACAACAAGAAAAAAATGATCTTGTGGAACAAAAAGAACATATTTTATCACAATTACGAATTTTATTGTTGCCTCAAGATCCTCATGATAAAAAAAATGTTATTTTAGAAATTAAAGGAGCTGTAGGAGGGAACGAAGCTAATCTTTTTGCAGCCGATTTATTAAGAACTTATATGAAATATGCTGAAAGTAAAAAATGGAAAGTTGAAATTCTTAATTTAAATCCTAGTATTAAAGGTGGCTTATCTTCGGTAGAATTATTGATTTCAGGTCAAAATATTTATTCTTTTTTAAAGTATGAATCAGGAGTTCATCGGGTGCAACGGGTTCCTGAAACTGAAGTACAAGGTCGAATTCACACTTCTACTGCAATTGTTTTAGTCATTCCTGAAGCAGAAGAATTAGCAATTAAAGTAGATTGGAACGACATTAGAACAGATACTTTTAATTCCAGTGGTCCTGGTGGACAATCAGTAAACACTACTAAATCAGCAGTTAGATTGTCGCATATTCCTTCAGGAATTAGTGTTGCTTGTCAAGAAGGAAAAAGTCAACACGAAAATAAAGAAAAAGCCTTTACTTTGCTGAAAGCAAGAATTTATAATCAAATGTTAATCGCTCAACAAGAAGCGCAAAATCAATATCGTAAAAGTTTAGTAGGAACCGGCGAAAGAAGTGAAAAAATTAGAACTTATAATTATCCGCAAAATCGCGTGACAGATCATAGAATTGGATTAACTTTGTCAAAACTAGATATCATTATGGAAGGGAAATTAGATTTTCTTGTTGAACCTTTAATTGATGCAATGCAAAAAGAAAAGTTGGCTAATAATGAATAAAATTCCTCAGTTCCCCTATGCCAATGACAAACCCAATATTATTATTTTTCCAACGGATACAGTTTATGGGATGGGAACTTTATTATATGACCAAATTGGACTTGAACAAATTTATCAACTTAAAAAAAGACCTATTAATAAAGATATTTTAGTATTATGTGCTTCTTTAAAACAAGCTCAATCTTTGGTTGAATTTTCATCAGTAAGTTTACAATTGGTTGCTCGTTTTTGGCCGGGCCCTTTAACTTTGATTATGAAAACAACTCCTGCTTATTTTCAAAAAACTCAAGCAATGAGTTTAGGAGTAAGAATTCCTAATCATCCTTTAGCTTTAGAACTTTTACAAAAATACGGCCCTTTAAAAACTACTTCTGTCAATGAAAGTAAACAACCACCTTTAAATGATTATCATCAAATATGTCAAATTTATCGCCAAAAAGTAGCTTTTGTTTATCCCAATCATTATCCTATGGCGCAAATATCTTCCACTATTGTACAATTAACCGATGCTAAAAATACTATTTTAAGAGAAGGGCCTCTTGATTCATCCATCATCAAACACATATTAAAGCAACCATGATATCCATATTTTATTCAAAAATGTTATTTTGAGCTAATAAAAATAATTCCAAACCGGTATTAAGGTTAATTAATCCTGATTTAACTTGTTCTTCTAATTTGATTAAAGCTAATAAACATTTTTTTAAATATGTCATATTTGTAATGGTTTGCGCTTCTTTTAATAAAAAAAACGCTTTATTAGTAGAGCATTTTAATATTTGCGATATTGTTTCAGGATGCTGTGCATTAGGCGCCATTTCTTTAATTAACAATAAATCTTTAATTTTATTGGTCATTTGATAGATCACTTGGAATGGATTAATTTTTTGTTTTTTTAATTTTTGATACATTTGATAAGTTTCTATTGTGTGACGATTGATAAAAAGATTAATTAATTTAAAAATATGGGCTTCTTTATGAAAAATAGTTAATTGATTGACTAATTGACAAGTTATGGTTTTTTGATCAAATTGACATAATTTTAATTTCTTAATTTCTTGATCTAAAAAATAAAGATTATAATCAGTTTGTTGTAATAACATTTGAATGCCTTGAGCTTCAATTCGAAAACCATCTTGTTCAAAGATATTATTAACGTAATTATAAAAATCTTTTTTTTCTAAAAAGGGTAACGTTTCGCAAAAACAATGTTTTTGAAATATTGTGTAAGTTGATTCATTATAATTTTTTTTTTCTGCTAAGAAATATAAAGAAATGGTTGGATGAGGTTTTTTCAAATAAGATGTTAAAAAAGCTATTTCTTCTTTTTTGGCTTGTAATAAAATTTCGCTTTGCTTTATAATAATGATTTTATGGGAATCTTTTTGAATGAAAGAAGTGGCTTGTAATTCTTGTTCTAAAACTCCTTGAAAAATGTCTTGGGCTTGATAACAAATAACATCTTTTAATTGTTTTTGATAATGGTTTATCAATGCTTTCATTTTATTTTCAAGAAAAAACTTTTGTTGTCCTATAATTAAATATATGTATTTATTTGACATGTTAAGATCTCACTTTTGCTTTTTTGCTTCTTCAGTTTTTAATTTGTTTAAGGATGCTATATTTTTTACATTTATGCTAGTTCTAAGAATTTATAATTGATCTATTAAAGATTCTATCAAAAAACTACGTTTTATCAAAGAAGATTATTGTAAAAACTAAATTACTTCAAAAATAAAAAATTAATCATGAATCATAATTTTGTTATAATGATATTTGTTAAATTAACTAAATTAAAGATTTTAACTACTAGTTTGGTAATATTTCAATTAACCCTCCTTAAATAAATAACAATATGTTGTCAAGAATTGTGATAAAGGAAATATTAAATATGATTAAAAATGCTATTTTTTTGCGCAGTATTACTAATTTTAAAGACGCCCCTTTAGAAAAATATCCTGAAATTATGTTAATGGGACGTAGCAATGTTGGTAAAAGTACTTTTATTAACACTTTAACTCAAAGAAAAAAACTTGCTAAAACTTCTCGTACTCCAGGTAAAACAGTCACTTTGAATTATTATTTGCTTAATCATAATTTTTATTTAATAGATACTCCTGGTTATGGTTATGCTCAAAAAAATAAAACAATTAAACAACAATTATTGCCTATGATTATATCTTTTTTGGAAAACACTAGTCATTTAAAAGCTATTTTACAATTAATTGATTTTAAAATAGGCCCTACTTTGCAAGATGATCAAATTCATCAAGCTTTGCTTCAAGCTGGATTTCAGGTAATCGTTATCTTTGTGAAAAAAGATCAAGTTAAAAAAAACTTACAACAACAACGCTTAAAAATATTAATTAGTCATTTTAATCATATTCAACATTTTTTTTTGATTTCATCAACTAAATTAGAAGGATTTGAAGAATTGAAAGCATTTTTAGCACACTTAACGCAGCAATAATTATGTCGATTCCAGCGTTAAGTTGGCGGTTTTGAAAAGGGTAACAATAAATCACTTTAATTGAGTCAGAGTAAAACCATCTTGTTCCAAGACACAAGAACAAGAACAAGCCATAAATTAACAAAAGGAAAAATTATTTATGAAAAATAAATATGATTTTAAAGAAGTTGAACACCAAAGATACCAAAATTGGTTACAAAAAGGTTTTTTTATTGCCAGTAATAGTGCCAATAAAAAAACCTTTACTGTGGTCATTCCTCCTCCTAATATTACTGGTAAATTACATTTAGGACATGCTTGGAATAATACTATTCAAGATATTATTGTTCGTTTTAAAAAGATGCAAGGTTTTGATGTTCTTTTTTTACCAGGAATGGATCATGCAGGAATTGCTACTCAAAATAAGGTGAAAGAGCAATTAAAGAAAAAAGGACTTTTAACTTCATCTTTGGATAAAGATGTTTTTTTAAAATATGCTTGGCAATGGAAAGACCAATATGCTACTAATATTCGCAAGCAGTGGCGAGCTTTAGGATTACATTTAGATTATAATTGGGAGCAATTTACTCTTGATAATAAATTGAGTCAAACAGTACAAAATGTTTTTATTACTTTGTATCAAAAAAAACTGATTTATCGTGATTATAAAATTATTAATTGGGATCCTGAAACCAAAACAGCGTTGTCTAATGTAGAAGTTAATTATCAAGAAACACAAGGAAAATTATATTATATTAAATATTATTTATCCAGTCATCCTAAAAATGATAGTCCTTGTTTGGAAGCAAATAATCTTTTTTTAGAAATTGCTACTACTCGTCCTGAAACTATGTTTGCTGATCAAGCTTTGATGGTTCATCCTGATGATTTGCGTTATCAAAGTTTTATTGGGCGTCAAGCTATTATTCCTGGAACTAATATTTTAATTCCTGTTATCAGTGATTCTCATGTTGATCCTCAGTTTGGAACAGGAGTGGTTAAAGTTACTCCAGGTCATGATCTTAATGATTTTGAAGTGGCGCAAAGACATCAATTAAAAGCTGTTTTATGTATGCATGAAGATGGGATCATGAATCAATTAGCCAGTCAATATCAAGGTTTAAATCGTTTTGATTGTCGTCAAAAATTAATTCAAGATTTACAACAAAAACAAGTAATTACTAAAATTATCAATCATGTCCATCAAGTTGGATATTCAAGTATTTCAGGAGCTGTGATTGAACCGAGACTTTCTTTGCAGTGGTTTTTAAAAACCAAAGATATTGCTCAACAAGCCTTACAAGCTAATAAAATTAATTTTTATCCTCAACGTTTTCATTATGTTTTTAATCGTTGGTTAGAAAATATTGAAGATTGGTGTATTTCGCGTCAATTATGGTGGGGTCATCAAATTCCTGCTTGGCACAAAGGGAAAGAAATTAAAGTGCAACTTCATTCTCCTGGTAAAGGTTGGACTTTGGATCATGATGTTTTGGATACATGGTTTTCATCTGCTTTATGGCCTTTTAACGTTTTGGGATGGCCTGATGAAACTTCTTTGGTTTTTCAAAAACGTTTTCCTGTTGATGTTTTAGTGACAGGATATGATATTTTAACGTTTTGGGTTTCTAAAATGGTATTTCAAAGCATTTTATTAACAGGGAGAGACCCTTTTAAAGATGTTTTGTTACACGGTTTAGTAAGAGATAGTCAAGGTCAAAAAATGTCTAAATCTAAAGGCAATGGCGTTGATCCTTTGGATGTAATCGATCAATATGGCGCCGATGCTTTGCGTTGGTTTTTAACTACTAATGTTGCTCCTGGATATGATTTGCTTTATGATGAAAATAAAGTTAAAGCTGCTTGGAATTTTATTAATAAATTGTGGAATATTTGTCGTTTTATTAAATTAAATATTAAGACAACTACAATTGCTGTAGAATTTGATATTAAACAATTATCTTTGCCTCAAAAAGCTCTTTTGCATCAATTGCATGCAACAACACAAGCAATTACTAATTTATATCAAAAATATGAATTAAAAGAAATTGGAAAACTTTTATATCACTTTATTTGGGAAGATTTTGCTAATTGGTATTTAGTTTTTGCTAAACATGATTTAAATAAACATAATTCCTCCAATAACCAAAATACTTCTAATTTTTTAACTTCCCTTATTAAAAATATTTTACAATTGCTACATCCTTTTATTCCTTTTGTAACGGACGCTCTTTATTCTTTTTTTGATACCACTATTAACATCACCCAAACTTTATTATCACCCATGTCATATCACAATCCTCAAGCTTTAAGTGATTTTGAAGATTTAAAGCAATTAGTTGTTAAAATGAGACATTTTAGAAATGAATACAATATTGAAAATGATATTTTTTTAAATATTACCTTAGAAACAACAAGCGCACTTCAACAAGATTTGCTCCCTTTAACCAAACCTTTACAAACTTTATTACATGCTAATACCCTTACCATTACTCAAAAAGTAGCAGATTCCCAGAAAACACTTTTATTTTTAGGAAAAAAAATTAATCTTTATATTGATCAAGCGGCATTTCAATGTTTTAATCAAATTAAAGTACAAAATAGTTTTTTAAAACAAAAAAGGATGCTTTTAGAAGAACTTGCTAGAAGTGAAAAAATTTTAAATAATCCATTATTTTTGAGCAAAGCCTCTCCTCAAAAAATTGCAATTGAAAAAAAGAAATATCATACTTATCGTATGCAATATGATAAATTATTAGCAAGTCACACTGATAAATGTTCATAACCTCAATCCCCTTGTGATCTTTCTCTTTAGGAGCACGTATTGTTATTTGAAATCGATAGAAAAGAAAAAATTATATGAAACAAGATAATGCTATTAAAAAAACTGTTACTATTGCCATTAATGCTGCTATTTTTGTTATTTTAAGTTGTTTAGCCTCAATTCCTATTGCTCCTAATGTTAATATTGAAACAGCTTCTCCTTTTTTGGCTTTTGTTGCTGTATTATTTGGACCTTTTGTGGGGTTTTATGTAGGAATTATCGGACACACTATTAAAGATTTTATTGTTTTTGGCAATGTGTTTTGGAATTGGATTATTTGTTCTGGCGTCATTGGTTTTCTTTATGGCTTGTTACAAAAAATCATTAATCTTAAATATCAATCTTTGAATAAAAAAAAAATAGTAGGATTTTGGTTTTATCAAGTTTTGGTAAATTTATTAGTTTGGGGCTTTCTTGCTCCTGTATCTGATTTATGGATTTATCATCAACCTTGGCAATTAGTTTTTTGTCAAGGTTTTTTAATAGTTATCACTAATATTATTGCCTGTAGTTTTATAGGGATTCCTTTGATGTTGCGTTATAATCGCCACTACACTCATTTTGTTTTGCAAATTTCTTGCAATCCAATAACAATATAGTTTCTTGCGCATCCAGAGTAAATATCCCTTTTTTTAATTATTTTGTACTATTGCCGCCCCATTACTAAAAGAGGATTTTATGAAAAAACCATTAATTATTTTTAAAGATTTTAGTTTCAGATATTATAACCAAAAAAAAGATACCTTAAAAAACCTTAATATTACAATTTATCAAGGGGAAAAAATTTTGATTATTGGTAAAAATGGCAGCGGTAAATCAACCTTTCTTAAATGTATTAATGGGTTAGTTCCTTATAGTTATCCTGGTCAAATAACAGGTAGTGCGATGATTAAAGGCAAATCTTTGGCTCAAACTAGCATTTTTGATTTATCTTCTGATGTTGGGACTATTATGCAAGATACTGATAATCAATTTGTGGGGTTAACAGTGGCAGAAGATATGGCTTTTGCTTTAGAAAATGATTGTGTTACTGTTACTCAAATGCAGCAACAAGTAAATCAATGGTCAGAAAAATTACATTTAAAAGATGTTTTAGATAAAAAACTTCAATATTTATCAGAAGGCGCCAAACAATTAGTGGCTATGGCTGGAGTTTTGATTTATAATCCTGCTATTTTATTATTTGATGAAGCTTTATCAAATCTTGATTCTTTGATGCAAAATCAAATAACTACCTTAATTAAGCAAATTCATGATGAAAATCAAAATACTATTTTGATGGTAGAACATTGTTTAGAACATGTGTTAGATGATTCTTTTGACCGCGTTATAGCTTTTAATGATGGTCAAATTATTGCTGACATGTCAAGTAATCAAATTATTCAAGCTAAAATTTTATTGCAACAAGGAGTTCAAGAACCAACTTATCTTAATCTTTTAAGGTATACTGAGATTAATTTAACTAAAATTAATAATTTGCTAAATTTGGATAAAATGCAAGTGGCTGATTTGGCGCAAGAATTTATGATTTTTCTTGACAAGATGCCAAGAGCTGTTCCAATATCACAATCCTCAACCCCTTATAGTTTAAAACCTTTATTGCAACTTGTAAATGTTTCATACGAAAATGCACAAATACAACCACAGGAAAATTCAAATATTTTAAATGATATTTCTTTAACTTTACATGCAGGTGAAATGATTAGCATTCTTGGAGCAAATGGCTGTGGCAAAAGTATTTTGGCAAAAATTATGGCAGGTCTTTTAATTCCTTCAAAAGGAGAAATTACATGGCAGGGTGAACATTTATGCAAAATACCGTGGTATCAAAAAGTTACTAAAATTGGCTTTGTCTCTCAAAATCCTTATCATATGATTTCACAAAAAACTGTTTTTGAAGAGGTAGCTTTAGGTTTGCTTGCTCAAAAATTGACACACCAAGAAATTCAAAAGCGAGTTCAATTTGTTTTAAATATTTGTGATTTAACCCCTTTATCTAATGATTTGATCAATTCTCTTAGTTTTGGACAAAAAAAAAGATTAACTATTGCTGCGATTTTGGTGTTGCAACCGCAAATTATTATTTTAGATGAGCCAACAGTGGGTCAAGATTTTTACCATTATACTAAATTAATGTTATTTTTAGAAAAACTAAATCAAACAGGAACTACTATTGTCATTATTACAAATGATCTTTCGTTGGCATTAACATATACTCACAAAACATGGCTTTTATCTGAAGGAACTATTATTGCCAATAACACTCCTATATCTATTTTCCATAATGATGTTTTAATGAAAAAGGCAGGCATAAAACCTATGACTATGACAACCCTTTTGCAAAAATTATCGATAGGTATTGGCGATAAAGTGAGTTTGCTTCAAAAAATAGCTACTTTAAATAAGGAGCTTGGTTAACTGATGTATCAAAATCACATTTTAGAATATCGCCCGCAAAATAATTTTATTTATCAAATTCAAGGAGCTACTAAATTAGTATTTGTTATTTTAATATCAATTGCTTCTATGCTTGTTTATCATATTTGGTTTTTGTTAGGCATTGCTATTTTATCTTTGCTTTTATTGTATTTTTCTCAAATTAAGTGGTATCAAATAGCAGGAGTAGTTAAGGGAATTTTATTTTTTTTGTGTCTTAATAATTTGATGATTTTATTGTTTTTTCATAAATATGGAGCTGTGGTGTATCAGGATTCTGCTTCTCCTCTGTTTTGGTTTATTACTCGTGCTCAGTTGTTTTATCATCTTAATTTATTTTTAAAATACTGTTGTATTATCCCTTTGTTTTTGGTATTTATTTTAACTACTAATCCTAGTGAATTAGCTGCTAGTCTAAATCAATGGGGTATTAATTACAAAACTAGTTATGCTTTGGCTTTAACAATTCGCTATATTCCTGGAATTCAAAAGGATTATCAAAATATGAATTTAATGCAACAAGCGCGTGGTTTAAAAAGAATTTCTAATAAGATGCAAAAAATCACATTTACTATTATTTCTTTGATTTTTTGGAATTTAGAAAAAATAGATATTATTACTAATGCTATGCAATTAAGACGTTTTGGACAAAATCCAAAAAGAACTTGGTATTATTATAAAAAATTTAGTTTTTTAGATTTATGTACTCTTTTTTTAGGATTGATATTATTATTATTAAGTATTTATTTATTATATCGTTTTAAGAGGTTTTATTATCCTTTTAATTAAAGCACCCTTCTTTTTGATAGAAGGGTGCTTTTTTAATTATAAAGTGTTAATTGTTGTTGTAAACAGTAATATTTATTTTTTGGGTTATTAAAATAAGTAATGATTAGAAAAATAGCAATAGATAATAAAGACCAAATAATAAAAATATAAAGTTGGACGAAATTAATTTGTAATAATTTATTAAAAGCGATATTTAATTTAGGGAAAATAATAAAAGGAAATTCGGGAATAGAATAATCAATAATATCTTGTTTAGAACACATATTTACTAAATTTCCTTGGGAATTGAAAAGAAACCAATTGTTATAATAAGAATTTGTGGAAGACACTTCTTCTTGCAAACATCCTGTTAAAAAAGTAGTATCTACCATAATTTCTTGGCTTTGGTGGCAAATGTCGTTAGCTAAATGACTATGAAAAAGATGTGGTGCTAAAGCTTTTTTAGAAATATCATTGCAATCACTAATTAAATATATAGTTTCTCCTAATATAGGATTATTTGATGCTAAATTAGTAACCAGATATTCTTTATCAGATGTAAAATTGATGTAAACAAAAGGATTAAAAAAAGTTGCTATATTTTGATATTGTCCTTCTTCATCTTGTAAACCATAAGGTGTTTGAATAGTGATTTTGACTTTGTTGTTAAAAGTATTATAGATAGCATCTGTTATTTGATTATTGTTGTTTGGTTTGAAAATAACTGTATACAAAAAATTAGGAGTTTCATTATCTAATTGTTTTTTGTTAATGATTATGCCTAAATTAGAATCTTTCTGGTTATCAATGTTTTGACACAAAACTACAGTTTGTAATATTTCTTTTTTAATAAATTCTTCTTGATTTTGGTGTTTTTCTCTTGGGTCTTTTTCGTTTTCTTCTTGAGAGATTAAAGCTATTTTCTCTTTTAAATTCGTTTGTTCTTTGGTTAACAACGATTCATAAGAAAGTTCTTTGGTTTCAAATGTTAAAAATAATTTTTCAATATCTTGTGGATATATAGAAATTGTTTCTTGATAAGCTGGCTTTGTCGTTTCTTGATTGTGGAATAATTGAAAGGTCAAAAGGAATGTTTGCCATCGAAGATCCTCCTTAACGGTGAGTTCTAATTTATGATATGTGTTGAAATCGCAATTGACAATTTGTAACGATTCGGAACCGTGTAAATTGATTGTTAAAATTTGGTTAGCACCATTGGGAGACTTACAAATTATTTTATGTTCGGGTTGATTTTGTAAATATTTAAATAAATCTTTTAAAATGATTTGTGTTTTTGTGGGGAATTGTTCTTGTAATTGTTTGATTTTTTGCGGAATATCTTCAGGTAATTGAAATTTCGTTTCGTTGTAATTACTTTGTTTTAATTTTAATAAATGATAAAATAGTTGCTTTACGTGATTAATGTTAATTGATTGTGAAATTCGTAAATATTTATAATAACTTTTGTTAATTCCTATGAGTTTCCCTGATGCATTAAAAAGAGGGCCGCCACTATTTCCAGCATCTAAAGTGATATCTAAATTAATTTCTTTTTCGTTTAAATAAGAAATAATACCTTGTTTAAATAAATTTTTTTTATATTGTATTTGATCTTGTTGTTTGAGTTGAAAAAACAAGTCTAAGAAAGAAAATGGTTGTATTTGTGTTTGTAAACCTTTTTGGCAACCCAATGCATAAATGGTTTCTCCTTGTTCAATATTAATTTCTTGTTTTAAATTTTGTTCATCAAAAGCAACATGTTTTTTTATATTTGCATTGATTATTTCAGTTTTTTCCCCTTGATTGAGGGTAAAAGTGATAATAGCTATATCATCATATTCGCGCTGATTTCCAATAAAAGCATATAATTCAGCCGGGATGTTTCCTATAGTTTCGTTTTCGACATAAATTGATTTTGATGTATTTAGATTATTCCGTTTCTGCGCGTCGTAAAAACTTTCAATTACATGACGATTAGTTAAAGTGTAATATTTTATTTTTTCTTGATTTGGTATTTTTTCTTGTTTAACGATTATACCAGTTCCCAAGCTATATCCTGTATTAATAAACAAAGTAATGGTATTTAATTCAGAAAGTAAAGTTTTGATGTGAGATGATTCTGGTTGGTTTTGTGTTTCCTCCTGTGGTGTTGTTTTGGGAATAGTTGCATTGTTGAAGGAGATTGGCAAAATAACTTTTAAATATTTAATCCCTTTTTCATTTTTATTTTTAGCATTGGTTAAAAATCCTAATAAATTGCCGTTTTCAGTGAAAAAGACAGTTTGTGGATTGGTTGAATCATTACGACTAGAAATAGGTATTTGCACATTTGTTGATATATTTTGATTTGTTAAAGTAATGTTTTCGCTAATAAAACTTTCTTGAAAGGCTATTATTCCAGAAGGACTTATAACAAAAGAATGTAGCATTTGTCCTTGATAGTATTTTTGATTACCTTTTTGGCTATCTAAAATAATTATAGGATACTCGTTTTTAGATGAAAAATTAATAATGTCAAAATCTTGGGATAATTTGTTGAATTCTTGTGGCAGATCTTTGTTTTTTTCTCTCTTTTGTCCTATTTCGTAAGTGTTGTTGAATTTGATTTGAATTTGATTTTTAGGTATTTTTTCATTTTTAGGGGTAATTATCCAATATTTATTATTATCAGCAAATATTATAATGCCTAATGCTTGGTTTTGGTTTGATGTTTTAATTTGACATAATTTATTTTTATTTTGACGGATTTGATTTGATTTTATGTTTTCTTTTTTTTGCAAATCGCTTTTTAATTCATTTTTTAATGTTTCTAAGTGTTGGTTTTTTGTATTTATTTCTTGAGTTATTAGTTTTCTATCTGTTTTAGCTAGCGATTGCCATTGATTGTTGGCAGAAATTAAGTTATTTTTATAATAGATGTTTTTAGGATATCTGATTATTTGAATCAAACCTATACCAAAAATAATGGATATACTAAAAAAAAGTATCAATTTCTTATAATAATTAATTTTTTTCAATTTTGTTTATACTCGCTTATTTTTTTATGTAGTTTTAATGCAGATTAAGATTAATTTGATTTGTTATCAAATGTTTATATTGTTTATATATTTAAAACATTAATCTATATTTGCCTTGCTGTTTTAGTTTAATATTTTTTACAATAATATTGTACCTTAAAATGATGCTTGCCGATCTTAAAAAAATAGCACTTATATATTGACAGTGCCAATTTTTTTTGTTAGAATAAAAATGAACTTAAAAGAATAAAGTATTAAGCATTTATATTTAAGCTCTTTTCATGCATGTAAATTTTATGCATGTAAACGGAAGGACAAAACTTTTAAGTTTATTAACTTTATGTTGAATTTAAAAAAATCGTTTTTTAAGTTTTTTGCTTTATATCAAAAAATAAAAATAATAAAAAGGAGCGATAAACAATGTTATTTAATTTAATTAAACACAATCAAGATTTATTTGAAAATGCATTTGATGATATCAAAATTAATCCTTTTAATAGAATGAATAATATTATGAAAACAGATATTGAAGAGAAAAATAAACAATATCTTATAACTATGGAATTACCAGGATTTAAAAAAGAAGATGTTAAAGTGACTTTAGAAAATGGTTATTTAACTATTGAAGCTAAGAATTCACAAGAAAATGTCGAACAAGAACCAAATTTCATTAGAAAAGAAAGATTTCAAGGGGTTTTTAAACGTAGTTTTTATTTAGATCAAGATTTTGTTTTAGAAGATGTTCAAGGAAGCTTGGAAGCAGGATTATTAAAATTAATTATTCCGAAAAAAACAATTAATCATTCAGAAAAACGTTATTTAGAGTTAAAATAAAATATCATTTATAGGTCAATTATCTTATTTATTTGTTTTAGTAATATTTTAATTTAATCATAATACAAGCACAAAAATTAAAAGGCTACTGCGCGCACCTAGACCAAAACATTGAACTCCAACTAAATATCTAATAAAAACCATCATTTATGATGGTTTTTTTATTTACCCAAAAATCAAAAAAAGGAGTTTTTAATAAAAAAGATAATATCTCAAATTGGCCAAAATTATCAATTAATAATCACTTTATTAAAAAAAACACCCTTAACCAACCAAGAACAAAACGAATTTTTAATTTTGCAAAACGAAGAAGTGGAATTAATCCGAAAATATAAAAAAATAGAAATCTATAATCTAATCAAAGAAATTAAATCCCTAAAAAATAATCATAATTTTAAAGAATTAGAAAAACTTCAACAAAAAGCTTTGATTTTTTATGACAACAACGAAAAAAATCAATTCTTAAAAGATGCCATAATCTTATCATATGAATCAATCTACAAAAAAATTCTTAAAAAATTTAAATATAAACTGAGATTTGTTACTTATTATGACCAATTACAAGAATGCCATCTTTTTGCAACAGAAGCACTCAACAACTACAACCTAAAACATCCTAAAAAAGTCAAACTCCCATCATATATATCAAATCATGTCCAAAAATCTTTGAACAAAAACCACCAAAACCTCAATGGTAATAAATCTCACCAAGAAACTGTCAACAAAAAGGAAGAAAACGACTACAAAGACCAAAAAAAAAATTCAAAAACAAATTCACTTCACCAAAATTTGAAAAATTCAATCAAGAACCATTTGGTGAACCAATAACAGAAGCCGCAAAAGTAGAAAAAAATAACCCATTCAAAAACCCCCACCAACACCTTATGAAGCAATCACAACACGAAAAAACTATTGCAATAATTAATAAAATGCTCACACCAACAGAAAAACAAATTGCCATCTTGTCATTTGGTTTCAACTTAAACAATGAAATTGGTTCCAGAGAATTCTCATATGAATTTATGCCATCGACCCTAACCGACCAACAAATTGCAAAAAAACTAAACTTATCAATCCAAACAATCAAAAACCAAAAAACCATCATCCTTAGAAAATTAAAAAATTCTCATTCAATCCAACACTTAACATCAAAAATCTCCCAACCCCCAACAAAAGAAAACTGAAAACTAAAAAAAAGGGGGGGTAACTAAGTGAAATATCCATCAAAACGACTTTATGGTTATAAACAATCTAAATAACCAATATTTCAAAAAAAGATGATATCAAACAAAATCGTTCCACTCTATCAAAAAACTCGAAAACGACGAATATAACAACATTCTTATTCTTAAAGAATGGAAATATCATCATGACTGGAAAGATTAATTAATCCGCAATTCGACCAGAACATGTCGTTAAACTGTATTATTGGAATAACATCAAGTTACGTCGTCTGCCACGAACTTTGATATTCACAATTCGACCTAAACAAGTCCAACTTTTTGGTCTAAGTGCGTTATATCAAAAAATTATTAATATAAATTGATATAATAATAATATGGATTCTAAAAAAAGGAGAAATTTATGTCTGTAGCTACACAACAAAAGATTAAAGTAGTTTATGATGGTTTATTCAAAGGTCAAGTTTATGAAATGGCTCAAAGCTTAGACGCTAATGTCAAACATGTCAATGATTATAACAAAGATGATAGTTCTTGTGAAAAGCTTTTTTTATTAACTCGTAGTGTTAAATTTGGTGAAGTGTCAAAAGAAACCAAAAACTTTTTAGATAAAAACATCTCTTTAGTTATTGGAGTGGCAGTTTCTGGCAATAAAAATTGGGGTTCTAATTATGGCAAAGCTGGTGATATTATAGCAACTACCTATAATATTCCTTTAGTCTTAAAATTTGAAGGCTCTGGCTTACAAGAAGAAAAAGCTTTTTTAAAAAAATGGCTCTTAGCATATAGCAATCAAAAAAAACTACCATCTTTACCCTCTCAAAACACCTATCAGGCATCTCCTTTAATAGAAAAGAAAGTGAATAACCCCCATATTCCAAAAACTCTACCCCCTTGGATTATCCTCAACAATCAAATTATTGACGAAAATGGTCATATTAAAGATTTACAAAAAGATCAAGAAGCCCTAACCAGTTTTATCTTAGAAGAAATAAAACCTAAATTAAAGCGTTTCCCTACTTTAAAAGAAAAACTAACTTTTTTGCAAACTAACGAATATTATGAAAGTGATTTTTTAACTAAATATACTGATAGCCAAATTAAAACTATTTATCAAATAGCTTATCGTAAAAAATTTCGTTTTTCTACTTTCATGGGAGCTTTTAAGTTTTATCGCGATTATGCTTTAAAAACAAGAGATAAGCAATATTATTTAGAAACTTATGAAGACCGTTTAGCTGTCAATGCTCTTTATCATTCTCAAGGAAATTTTGGAATTGCTCAAAGAATGATTACTTCTTTAATTAATCAAGATTTTACTCCTGCAACTCCTACTTTATTAAATACCAGCAAAAAACATCGTGGTGAATTTGTTTCTTGCTTTTTATTAGAAGCAGGAGATTCTTTAAATGATATCGCCCGCATTAATGAATTTTCAATGCAACTTTCTAAAATTGGAGGGGGCGTCTCTATTAACATCACTAACTTGCGCGCTAAAGGAGAAACTATTAAAGGAATCAAAGGAGTTTGCAAAGGAGTAGTCGGTGTTTGTAAATTATTAGACCATAGTTTCCGTTATGCTGACCAAATGGGACAACGAACAGGTGCAGGAGCGGTTTATTTAAATGTTTTTCACGCCGACATCGAAGATTTTTTAAACACTAAAAAACTAAGCGCTGACGAAGATGTCCGTGTTAAAACTTTATCTTTAGGAGTTGTTATTCCTAATAAAATGATTGAATTAGCACGCCTTAATCAAACTATGTATACCTTTTATCCTCACACTGTCTTTTTAGAATACGGCCAAAATTTTGCTGATATTGCTTGCAACATGGATCATTGGTACAATATTTTAGTCAATAACCCTAAAGTTTGTAAAAAAGCCATTAACCCCCGTAAATTATTAGAACTAATCGCTCATATGCAAGGAGAATCAGGTTATCCTTATTTAATGTTTTGTGACAACGTTAACCAAAAAAATCCCCTTGATTTACAAGTTAAATTTTCTAACCTTTGCACCGAAATCCTACAACCAACCATTACCTCCCACTACGCTTCTTATCATCAAACTTCTCAAGACCAAATTGGACTTGATATTTCATGTAATTTAGCATCAGGTCATATGGGTAATATGATTAAAAACAACACCATTGCAGAAACTGTCTTTATGGCTATGGAAGTGATGAATAATGTTGCTAATAACACCAACATCAATTATGTACCCGCTGTTGCAAAAGCAAACCGCCTTAATCGTAGTGTCGGTTTTGGCATCATGGGACATCACGGCTTTTTAGCACAAAATTATATTACTTTTGGCAGCCCTGAAAATAAAGATTTAATTGATGTTTTTTTCAATGCTGTTAATTACTATAGTCTCCTACACTCTTGCCAAAAAGCCCGTCAAACAGGACAAAAGTTTTATCGCTTTGAAAAATCAAAATACGCCGATGGCTCTTATTTTAACAATCGTGGCGAAATTCTACCAAAAACGCCTAAAGTAAAACAAATCTTTTCAAACATCGACCTACCAACCCAAAACGATTGGCAACAATTAAAGCAAGACATTCAACAATTTGGACTTTACAATTCACATCGTTTAGCTGTTGCTCCTAATGGTTCTATCGGTTACATTATGGGTGCTACTCCTTCCCTAACCCCAATTAAACAATTAGTTGAAGAACGCACTTACGGTAATTCTAAAACTTATTGCCCGATGCCTGGTTTAAAAGAAGCTGCTTTTATGTATACAACAGCTTATAAGATGAATAAATATGATTTGATTGATGTCATTGCAACTGCCCAAAAACACATCGATCAAGGCATTTCCTTTGAATTAGGAATTACTTCTGATATTACTACTAGAGAATTACAAAGATATTATCTTTATGCTCACCATAAAGGGATTAACACCCTTTATTACACCCGCACCCAAAAATTAAAAATTGATGAATGTGAAGCTTGTGGCATTTAATCTCATGAATTTTTCTCTTTCGCCCAACAAGGCTATCTTCATTAGATAGTCTTTTTTTATCACTCTCTTATCTCTTTTATTTATCATCGCTTTCTCGCCCATTACCCATTTATCCTAAATATGAAAAAATATGCAAAAGCTAAAAAAAGCCAAAAAGAAACAAGAACATAACTCTTCTAAAAACAAAAGATAAGCTAATAAAATCAAACATCATCACCATAAAGGAGTTCAAATGCTAAAATTTTTACCAAAAACATACCAAGGAGCTAATTGGAATCAATTAGAAGATCCATACACACATTTTTTTTATGAACAAAATTTAAGCCAATTTTGGCGCCCCGAAGATATTAGTTTACAAGGAGACCTTGCTTGTTGGAATCATCTAACCCCTGAAGAAAAAACTGTATACAACCGTAATCTTTTAGTATTGACTTTTTTAGATACTTACCAAGGAGATTTAGGAATGCCTGTCATTGCTCGCTCTTTGGATGAAAAAGAACACCAAAAAAAAGCTACCCTTAATTTTATGGGAGCCATGGAAAATGCTGTTCATGCTAAAAGCTATTCTAATATTTTTATGAGTTTTTTAAGCAATCAAGAAATTAATCAACTTTTTTCATGGGGAAAACAACAAATTAATTTACAAAATATTATAAAACAAATTATTCAAGTTTATGAAATCCTAGAAGAACATATTTATCTTAAAAAAATAAAAGCCCCACAATTTAATCAACTTGAATTCCAAAAAAAACAATGGCAAGCTATGGCAATATCTGTTTTTTTAGAAACTTGGTTATTTTATAGCGGTTTTTATTATCCTTTATATTTTTATGGTCAAGGACAATTGATGCAAGCAGGAGAAATTATTAATTTAATTATCAGAGATGAAAGCATTCATGGTGTTTATGTCGGACGTTTAGCAATAGAATTATATCGTCTTTTTGATATCCCAACACAGCAAGCTTTAAAAAAATGGCTTGATAAAATGATGCAAACTTTATATCAAGAACAACTTTTATTAGTTAAAACAATTTATCATCAATTAAACTTAGAAGATGATGTTAATAAATTTGTCCGTTATAATGGCAACAAAGCTTTAATGAACTTAGGTTTTGATCCTTATTTCCCTCCTGAAAATGTTAATCCTGTGATCATTAATGGTCTTAATACCGAAACTAAAACCATGGATAATTTTTCCATGAAAGGGAATGGTTATCAAAAAATGCGTTCTGAAGCTTTAAAAGATGAAGATTTTTATTTTGATAATTGTTAAAAAAATAAACAAAATAAGCCATCAAGGGATTTGTCATAATGACAATTTCCTTTTTTCTTTTAATATTCTTTAATATTCCTAATTTCTAATAAAACATAATTTTTTCACATTAAAAAATGTTATAATAAAAGAGTTAAAATTTATTTTACTCTCAAAAACAATTCCTCAATTGATTAATTGGCTCATTTGCTCTTTAATCATAATTTTATTCATTTCTTGTTCTTGCTCTTTTATTTTTCGTTCTAGCTAAATCATTTCGCAACTTATACCATATTTTGAAAATATGTAATTTTTATATAAAATATCAAAGGAGTTTTTTTATTTTAATCGATACTCATAACTTAGCCGAAAAATCTTTAAAATTCACCAAAGGTTTTAAAAATTTTATTACTCGCGGTAATGTCATAAATTTAGCAGTTGCTGTTGTCATTGGGCAACTATTTGCTAAAATAGTAAGTTCTTTGGTAGCCGATGTCATTATGCCTCCTTTTTCTTTATTATTTGGTTATACCTCTGCTTTAAAAGACTTAAGGTTTAAAATCAAAGGCGATGTTTATCTTAATTATGGCAATTTCTTACAAAATGTTTTAGAATTCATCATGCTTTCATTTGTTATTTATAGTATTTTAACTATTTTTATCCATACAGCCAAAAAAACTCCAGATACAAGCAAAAATGAAACAGCCACTATTTTAAAAAGTTTAAAACAAGAAGTTGCCTTATTAAAAGAAATTAAAGAAATATTACAACACCCCCCTAGTAACCAACAACCAAGCAATAACAAAAAAACAAAAAAGAATCACAGTCAACAAACATCATCAAAGGGACTATTCAATAAATAGTCTTTTTTATTGTAAATTAAAGCAATTATGATATCCTCTCATATTCACATTTCATCTTTTTTCAATTAAAATTTTTTTATTTCTCGTTTTTGCGTAATTTTTCATCTCTTTTTAATAAAAAGTAAAAAGTAAATGTAAACAAAATAAGCAGAAGTGAGAAAAATAAAAATATCTTTTAAAAATTTATCAGACAAAGGAATTATAAATTTAAGCTTATGAAAATCATTTGGAAATATTTAATAAAATATAAAGCTTTATTATTTTTAAATTTAATCGCTGTATTATTCGTATGTTTTGGCGAATTAGGGATTCCTTTTGTTATTGGTAAATATATTGTAGATTACGCTAACAATAAATTAGATCCTTTACATTTATTACTAATTTTAATTTTATTTGCTTGCTGTGGTTTTGTTGGTAATTTAATTCTTAACTATTGTTCTTCCCGAGTTTCATCCCTCTTATTTCGCGATTTAAGCGGGGATATCTTTAAAAAAGTTCAAACCTTTTCCCCTGCAGAAATACAACAATTAGGAATTACTTCACTCTTAAGCCGTACTACTTCTGGTGTTTCTCAAATTATGAATTTTATTTCTGTCTTTTATCGTACTGCAGTTGTTTCACCAATTATGTTAATTATTAGCGTCATTGCTATTTGTTATGTCGCCTCTTTCTTAATTTTAGGAATCCTTTTTATTTTCCCTTTTTTAATTTTAGTATTAATCATCATTATTAAAAAATGCTATCGCCTTTCTCAAGAACAACAAAAAAAATTAGATAATCTAAACGTTATTACCCGAGAAAACTTAATTGGGATCAAATCCATTCGCGCTTTTAGACAAAGTAATTATGAAACTCAACGTTTTGCCAAAGTAAATAAAAAATATAGTCGCTTTTCTATTAAATTATTTAGTTTTATGGTATCAATTGACCCTATTTTTTATTTTTTCCTTAATTTCTCCATTTTAATTAATTTTGGGATTGGAGCTATTATACTCACTGACTCAAATTACCGTAACTTATTTCCTAATTTTACTATCGGTCGATTATTATCTTGTATTGATTATCAATTCCATGTCTTATTTTCTATTTTAGATTTTTTACTTCTTTTTATGATGTTCCCCAAAACTTTGGTTTCCATCAAAAGAATTGAGCAGCTACTAAGCATGACTCCCACCATCAAAAACACCATTTCCCCCTTACAACCACAAATACCATTTCACAAATTATCTTTTGAAAATGTAACTTTTTCTTATCCCAACACCTCCAAACCAACCTTAACAAATATTAATTTCACCCTTAATCAAGGAGAAGTAATTGCTTTTGTCGGAGCAACAGGGGCAGGGAAATCCACTTTAATCGGGTTAATCCCTCGTTTTTATGATGTCAACCAAGGAGTGATTAAAATTAATGATATTAATATCAAAGAATATGACCTGGCTTATTTAAGAAACAAAATTAGTTTTATTTCCCAAAAAAATGTTTTATTCAAAGGAACCATTAGGAGTAACTTAGCATTCGGCAAAAACGATCCCCAAAAAGAACAAATGTTAGAGGCCTTAAGGTTAGCTCAAGCCCAAAATATTATTCAAAATAAAAGCCATAAATTACAAGATAGAGTCAGCGAATTTGGTGCTAATTTTTCTGGCGGTCAAAAACAAAGACTTTCTATGGCTCGTGGTTTTATTAAAAAACCAGATATTTATATTTTTGATGATTCTTTCTCAGCCTTAGATTATCAAACAGAATATGAAATTAGAAAGGCTTTTTTAGAAATGAAGCAAAAAGCTTTAATTTTGATTGTAGCTCAAAGACTTACTTCTGTTTTAACCGCTGATAAAATCGTTGTTTTAGATGAAGGATGCATCGTTGCGATAGGCACACATGAAGAATTAATTAAAAATTGCCTTTTATATCAAGAAATTGCCAAATCGCAAAATTTAGAGGTGTCCTTATGAAATACATTTTAAAATACCTAAAACCTTTTAAAGCCAAAATTATCATCAGTATTTCCCTTATTTTAATAGTTACTACTATGAGTTGTTTTATTCCTTTTTTCGAAGGCAAATTTATTACTGATAGTATCAAAAATCAAATACAATCACCTAAAATCAACAATTTTACCACATATATCCTTCGAGTTTTAATTTTAAATTTATTACTTTATTTATTTATAGTTATCTGTCGTTTAATTTTTAATAAATTGTTAATCCAATCTATTCACCAAAGTATGCGTGCTTTAAGACAAGACGTCCAAAGAAAAATTCATAATTTACCCATTAAATATTTTGATCAAAATACTTTAGGAAACATTATGAGCCGCATAACTAATGATATTGAAGTTATTTCTAACTGTTTGCAACAATCATTTTCAATTATGATTTCCGCTTTTTTATTAATCTTTATGATTATTAGTTTTATGTTTGCCTTACATTGGTTTTTAGCATGCATAGTTTTTATTATGATTCCTTTATCTTTTTACAGTACTTATTGCATTTTTAAAAATTCACAAAAAATATTTATTCAAAGATTTGAATCAACAGGTAATTATAATGGATTTTTACAAGAAAAATACACTGGATATAAAGAGATTATTCTTTACAACCAACAAAAAGAAACAATCAAGGAATTCAAGGAACACAACACTCGTTTACAACAATTAATTTTTAAATCCAATTTTTTATCTGGATTATCAGGTCCTATAGTTAGTTTATTTACTTATTTAACTTTAGTTGCGGTAAGTATCACTGGATATTTTCTAATCCAACCCCAAACACCTAATTTCTTAATGAATTTAGGATTGAAGGTAATCGAAATTGGATTATTTAGAACTTTCCTACAATTTGTATGGCGCTTAGGGAACCCCATTATTGAATTAGGACATATGTCAGTTCTGATTCAATCTGCTAATGCTGCTTCTAAAAGAGTTTTTTCTTTCTTAAATGAAATCGAAGAAGCTCCTGAAGTAACTAATCCCTTAGTTTTAACTCAACCAGAAGGACAAGTTATTTTTGAAAATGTATCTTTTAGTTACAATAATAAAGATATGCTTTTAAGAAATATTAATTTTACTGCCAAAAAGGGACAAACTATTGCTATTGTAGGACCTACTGGCTCTGGGAAATCAACTTTAATCAATCTTTTAATGAGGTTTTATGATGTCAACTTCGGTTCTATTCAAGTTGATGGCTTCGATATCCGTAAATTAAAAAAAGATAATTTAAGAAGTATCTTTGGCATGGTCCTACAAGAAACTTGGTTTTTTAAAGATACTATTTGGAAAAATATTAAATACGGCAATCAGCAAGCAAGCGATGAAGAAGTTTTGAAAGCTGCTGAAAAAGCCCAAGTTAATTATTTTATTAAAAATAAACCTGGCGAATACCAAATGGTAATCAACGAAGACGCCGATAATTTATCACAAGGAGAAAAACAACTCATTACTATTGCAAGAACTGTTTTAAGCAATCCTAAAATTTTAATTTTAGATGAAGCTACTTCTAGTGTTGACACTCGTATTGAAATTTTATTACAAAAAGCTATTAATAAATTGATTCAAAATAAAACAGCTTTTGTTATTGCTCATCGATTATCAACTATTATCAATGCTGATAAAATTTTAGTATTAAACCGTGGCGCCATTATCGAACAAGGGACACACCAACAACTTTTAGCTAATAAAGGTTTTTATTATAAACTTTATCAAAGCCAATTTCAAAAATAAACTGTTTTCACAATTCAACCAAGATATCCAAAATATAAATAAAAAAGAGACCCTTATCAAAAGGGTCTTTTAAATTTTATATAAACACACCAAACAAACAAACGCATAATCTTAATTAATTATAAATATTGATGAATTTTATGAGTAATATTTTTAAAATTACATTTAGCAATTTTTTTTAAAATATCATAGCCATATCGTTTAACAATCAAAGCAATTTGTTGATCAACTGCCTTAGTGGCTCCTAATTTTAAGGAAGTAGCAACCAATTCCCCTATTTTATCAATAGCCATCAAAAAAAAATAACGAGCAATAATAGATGCAGCAGCAACACTTAAATAATAACTATCAGCTTTGGTTTCAAAATGAATTGTTTGATAAACTGTTGTTTCATCTTTTAAATATTGAAAATAATTTTGAGGCTTGCAAAATTGATCTAAAATAACAACTACTTGATGAGGCACTTTCGCTACAGTTTTTTGAATAGCTTGATTATGCAACAAAGCTTTTATTTTATTAAGATTATATTTATGAATAACTTTATTATAATCCTCAGGCATCATCGTTTCCACCGAAAATAACAAATTTTTAACCATCAAAGGCGCCATTTGAAGAATTTTTTGATCTGAGAGCTTCTTAGATTCCAAAATAAGATCTACTTTTTTTAAAAAAATAATGTTTTGGGGAGAAAGATAGACACAACAAACAACAACAGGACCAAAAACATCTCCTGTTCCGACTTCATCAGAACCAATAGATTCCAAATAGTAATTTTTAGATAAATGATAATCTTGAGTTTTTTTGGGAAAAACATCATTTAAATTGTGAGAATTATTTGTTTCTTGAAGAGGGATTTGTAATAATTTTTTCAAAAAATTCATTTTAACCAAAGCTTTATTGCCTTGTACAAGCAAAGTATGATTGCGATACACAGTTATTTTATCATCAATATCACAAACGACAAATGCTACATCCTTATTAGAAGTCGCTTGCAATTGTTTATGATAAAATTTTTTTATTTTCAAGAATTGCGATGTATCTAATTTTAAAACATAATTTGACATATATTGATAATTTCCTTTTATTTATAAAACAACAAAATCAAATCAAAATAACTAAATATCATCAGTTATCATCAGATAACAAAGGTTTATAAAAATTCCTTTTTTCTAAAACAGGAATAGATTCTGTAAATGTTTGTGAATCTGTTTTTTGTAACATTTCACTCAAGGATGTTAATTTACAATCAATATTATCTAAATACCACAACAAAAGAACTTCTCCTATTTGAGGTTTTTTCGCAGAACCATATTCTAAAAGTCCATGATGAGCAATTAGCATATGTTTTAAAAGCAAAATTTCTTCTTTTGTTTGATAGCCTAACAAATTAGCTTCTACTTCCACATCACAAGCAATCATCACTAAATGTCCTAATAATTTTCCTTCTTTAGTATATTCTTTTTTGTTAAAATCTATTTCTTGAATTTTGGCCATATCGTGCAAAATAATGCCTGCATAAAGTAAATCACTATTTAAAAAAGGATATATGTTTAAAATCGGTTCTGCCATTTTTAACATAGTTAAAGTATGATACCCTAAACCACCATAATAATTATGGTGAATTTTCAAAGCTGCTTTAGAAATTAAAAATTTATTTTTATAACGTAAATATAAATTAGTAGTGACTGTTTTTAAAATATGATTTTTAATTTTATCAAGGTATTTTTCTAAATCAGTTGCAACAACCGCAAAAGAAATAGGAGCACATTCATAAAAACTTTGAAACACTTCGTATAAAGTTTGCATATCCAAACTATCTTGTGCTAAAGTAAATTTTTGATGCATAAAAATTAATTCTGTATTTTTCACTAGGCAAACAGTTTCAAAGCAATATATCTGTCCTAAAATAGGTTTAGGGGAAAGAATGTCTTTATTTAATTTAATATTAACATCGCTTTTATTAGTTAATTGAAGATTAATATTGGCGAAATGATAACCTTGATTTACACTAGTTACTTTTCCTATAAAATAATTAATTTTTCCTGGTTCTTTAATTGGTGCAATAATATTTGGGTTTGTATTCATAATGTCGTTTTCTCTTTTTTTAATTTTAAAAACTTCTTAAAACAAATCATATTAACTTATTTTTTTAATATAATTTGTGATAAAACACATAAGTGCGTCTTTTTGATTAGGTAATTGTTGGTTTAAAACTTTACCAATTAATTCTTTTTTTAAATTTTTTAACAATATAAAGGAATTATTAGGAATTTGTTCAAAAACTTCTTTCAAGCAAATGTTTAAATCAGTAATTTTTTTTAAAGGGAGATGTTTATAAATAGTTTGAAGCTCTTGCATATATATCAAAAAAGAATGGGTCAGCGGGCAAGAATAAGAATTTAAAAGATAATTGATTTTAGCAGCTAATAAACAATTTGCAAGACCATATTGAAATAAATTAAAAGTTAACTCGCATTTTGAGGTTATTTGGTCTTTTAAATGGAGTAACAATTGAAATTGCTTTTTTTTAGCTTTTGGAATAGAGTAAATAGTAAAAATATTTGAATTAAAAGTTAAAGCTATGCTCCAAAAAATACTTTCTGGCAAACTAGTTTCTATTTGAAGTTCTTTGAGGGTACGAGAATTTAAAGATGCAAAAAGAGCAATTATAGCAGTTAAGGAGTTACAAAAGAAATGAGATTTTGTTTGCATCATATTTTGAAAACTAATGTGCCAATAAGGATAAATTATTATTTTTTGTAAATATTCATAAATTCTTTGATAAGAGATCTTAGTCAGTAAATAAGATTGTTGAAACAAGGCTTGTTGAGTGTTGGTTTCTATGCGAAAACCTAATTTAGCCTGGAAATAAAAAGCTCTCATAATTCTTAAAGCGTCTTCTTGAAAACTAATAAAGGGATCTTTGACAGTGCGTAAAATTTTTTGTTCTAAATCTGTTCTACCTGATGCAAAATCAAAAATTTGTCCGTATTCATCCATAAGTAAAGCATTAACAGTGAAATCGCGTCTTAAAAGGTCTTCCTGAATATTTTTGATAAAAACCAGTTTTTCAGGATGACGATGGTCGCGATATTCACCTTCTTTGCGATAAGTAGTAATTTCAAAGGTGTTACTTCCTATTACAAGTTTCATACTACCATAAGATACAATTGGTTTTTGTTGTGGGAAAAGCTGAATGATTTGATATGGTAGGGCATTGGTGGTAAGATCGATATCAAAATTAATAGGAGCATTTAATAAATAATCTCTGACCACACCGCCAACCATAAAAGCTTCAAATCCTTGGTTTTTTAATTTTTTGATAATAGTTTGAGCTATTTTAATTTTTGCACATTGATTTAATTGTAGCATATTTTAATTTATCTTTCTTTTAAAAGATAGGAAGGGGATGAATGAGAGGAGGAGAGGGAGAGAAGAGAGGAGTGACTTTGAAAAGATGATTTCCTTTTTTGATTTTTTTCATTTAAAGTGTTTATCAAACTATTATCATTAAAGACAAAAACGATTGTAAAATGTAAACGGCGCAAGCAAAGCAAATGGAAAAAGGAGAAAAAACAAAAAGACCATCAAATGATGATCTAAATAATAATTGTAAATAATTTTTATGTTTTTTGAAAACCATCTTTTTGTCTTAATTTTTGAAAAAAGTGTTTTAAAAGATCTGAGCTTTCTTGAGCCAAAAAACCTGATTTAGCAATAACTTTATAAGAAGAAAAAATACTTAAAGAAGAACACATGTTTTCCATAGAGTTTGTTTTAAAATCACTAGCTCCATAATATAACTTTTTAACTCCTGCTTGGATTAAAGCGCCAATGCACATTAAGCAAGGTTCTAAAGTAACATAAACTGAAATGTCATTTAAACGACGAGTCTTTAATTTTTTATTAGCTTTAATAAGGGCTAAAAATTCAGCGTGACCAAAAAAAAAGTTTTTTTGATGACGATTATTATGAGCACGAGCAATAATTTTATCATTTAAAACTACTACCGCTCCTACAGGAACCTCTTCTTTTAAATAAGCCTTGCGGGCCTCTTGCAAAGCAGCTTTCATAAAGAAAATATTTTTGCTTTGGTTTTCCATAAAGAATCAAAACACATCCAATTTTTTAAGCTTTTTTGTTTTTTATAAAGCGATAATGGTTTTATCTACATCCAATAAACTATGATATTGACGAGCACGAGGCTCATGGGATTCTCTGGCCCCTACCAAGATAATAGGATCACTACTTTTAGCTGGTTGGCCATCAATTAATCTTTGAGTTTTAGTAGCTGGTTTACCACTAATAGCACAAACTGCTGTCAATTTAGTAACCTTTTCAGCCAAAGCTAATAAATAAGGGATAGGTCCAAAAGGTTTTCTTCTGAAATCTAAATCTAAACCTGATATAATAACTTGAATATTACGATTAGCTAAATAATCGGCAATAACCACAATATCATTATCTAAAAATTGAGCTTCATCGACGATAACTACATCAGTTTTTGCATTAATAAAATGAAGAATTTCGCTACTTTTATCAATTAAAATAGCAGGAATAGTATTAAAGTTATGAGATACTATTTCTTCTTTAACAGAATAACGATTATCTATACGAGGTTTAAAGGATAAAATATTTTGATTAAGTTGTTGAGCACGTTGACTACGTTTTATAAGTGTTTCTGTTTTTCCTGCAAACATTGGGCCGCAAATAACTTCAATAAACCCTTGTTTTTCTTGAGTCATTATATTTTAATTCCTTTATAAATTTGAAAAGTAACTAAATTAAGATAAATTTTCAGGTCATTTAATTAATTATGTCGACTAGAATCCTCATCAGTATCGGTATTATTTACTTTTTTTAGATTTTACGCCGTAACGTTTATTGAATTTATCAATTGGACCTGCTGCTACCACAAAAGTTTGAGCTCCGGTGTAAAAAGGATGACAATTAGAACAAGTTTCTATTTTAATACTTGCAACCGTTGTCCCAATAAGGTGTTTTTGTTGACAAGTGGCGCAAGAAATTTCAACTTTTTGAAATTGAGGATGAATCTTAGCTTTCATATGGTTACAAATGCTCCTTGTTTTTTTAATTATAATTTAAAAATATATATAAAATGATATAATATTGTTTTAGAAAAAAAGCAAGAAATGTCATCAAGCTCTTTGTAATTTGAGTTTTTTTAAAGCACGAGCGGAAATTTTTACTTTTTGGACCTTTCCTTTTTCATCAATAATACGAACATTTTGTAAATTAGATTTCCAAATTCTTTTGGTAGCATTCATGGCATGGCTACGACGATTACCAAAAAGAGTAGTTTTACCAGTAATATAACATTTACTCATTTGTTTATCTCCTTTGTTAATATTTACATATTTATTTTACATATACTCTAATTATAACATAAATAATAAATCTATGGATAAAAATATATTTTTTGTTTTGTACTTTTTTATTTATGCTTTTTTTATTTATGCTTTTTTTGTATATGCTTTTTTACATTTTTAATAATTTTATTTAATGCCTTTGTTATTGCTGATGTTGTTAATATTTTTTTCAAACACACAATTTTAAAAATTTGATATTTAAAAGATAACCAAATAAAACAGCCATTCCTAAAATAAAAATTAATTAATGATAAATATCTCGCCTATCCCAAAATAAACAACCACACAACTTAAAGATTGCATCCCGCATCTCACATATCTTACTTTTATTTTTTTGTTGTAACAGTGCCAAATTAAAATATGTTATAATTAAAAAGAGGTTTTTATTATGATCATTTATTAGTGGCTTATTTGTTGGTATAAACATCAATAGCGCAAATGAAAGCAAATGCAAATAAAGAAATCTTTTAAAATCGTCAATAATGAAAGAATAGCAATAACATATTATATCAACTTGATTTGAAATAATTAAAAAAGAAAAAATTAAAAAAACTAATTATTAAAAAATTTCAAAGAAAGACTAAAACTATGAAACAAAAAGAAATGATTAAAAACATCGATGGTCAATTATTTAAAAACATGATTATCAATGGAGCTATCAATTTACAAAACAATTACCATCAAATTGATAATTTAAACGTTTTCCCGGTTCCAGATAGAGATACAGGAACCAACATGAAAATTACTATGATGTCGGGAGTAAAAGCAATTCAAAATTTAACAACTGATTCCATAGTAGAAGTTTCACAAACCTTATCCAAAGCTTTATTAATGGGAGCTAAGGGTAATTCAGGAGTTATTTTATCGCAGTTTTTTGCAGGAATGGCAGCTACTTTTATTCACTTACAAAAAAAAACCATTAATTTAGCAGAGTTTGTGCAATCACTTGAAAATGGTTATCAAAAAGCTTATCAAGCTATTATTAAACCTACCGAAGGAACTATTTTAACCGTCTTTCGCGAAGCAACCAAAGAAACAGTCAAACACGCCAACCAATTTCAAACTATTACCGACGTAATCGCTAATTTTTTAGCAAATGCTCAAAATACATTAACTCAAACAACTGATTTATTACCTGTTTTAAAACAAGCTGGAGTTGTTGACAGTGGTGGTGCTGGCTTTGTGGAAATTTTAAAAGGGGTTTTACGCTTTTTGCAAGAAGGCAAAAACATAGAAATGCAAGATCATACTTCCAGTAAACATGAAACTGCTCACCACATTAAACACTTAGGACAAATGGATATTAAATATACCTATTGCACAGAATATATATTTAAATTAAAAAATAGCGATCAAATAGATATGGAGCAATTAAAAAGTTTTTTTTTAAAAAAAGGTGATTCTTTAGTTTTGGTACAAGATCACGAAGTTTTAAAAATTCATATTCACACCAATAAGCCAGGAAATATTTTAGAAAAACTTTTAGAATATGGCGATTTACAAACTAGCAAAATCGATAACATGAAAGAACAGCATCATCAAGTCCTTCATGAAAAAAGCAATATATTAAATCAAACCACCCCTTCAGAATCAAAAAATGGCATCTTAACGCAAGAACAACAAGAAAATAAATACTATTTGATTGCCTTTGTCAAAAATTCCAAAACAAAACAACTATTAGAAGAATTTCAAGTAAACCAAATTATTAAACAACAAGACTTTTCCAAAACAACTTTAGTTAATTTAGTTAACCAAAACAAAGCACCATATATCGTTGTATTCCCTAATAGCGATGACATCTTGGCTACTTTAACCCAAGACCAAATCAAGACCTCAAAAGAACAACAACAAATCATTATTTTACCAACTAAAAATATTGCTCAAACTCACAGCGTTCTTTTAGCTTTTGATCAATCATTGACTTGGGATCAAAATTATCAAAATATTAAAGCTACTCTTAAAAACATGAAAACTGGTAAAATTATTGCAGCTGGCAATATGCACAAACAAACCCAAATAAATAATCAAAATCAGATCACAAATATCAATGAAAAAGATTATGTATCTATTTATGAAAATAAAGTTATATCAACAAACCCAAATAAATACGAAGCTATTAGCGAACTTTTACAAAAAATGATTACACCTGATCATACTTTTTTAACTATTTTTTATAATACCGCCATCACTGATCCTCAAGAATTAGAAAAAATAAAAAAATATTTAAACCAAACATATGATTTTATAGAAGTAGAAACTATCGAAAATGATCATGATAGCGATCCTTATCTTGTATCTTTAGAATAAATATATCTTTAAACTTTAAATAAAGATGATCATACAAACATCATCTTTATCTTTTTTGCGGGTATGACGGAATGGTAGACGTGCATGTTTGAGGGACATGTGAGATATTTCTCGTATGAGTTCAAATCTCATTATCCGCACCATTTTTAATTTCAACAACTTTTAATTTAATAAACTTAACACTTATATAAATAAGAGCAATCTTTTGTTATGCAAAAGATTGCTCTTATTTATATATTTAATAACATTATATTAACTAATCATTTAAAAACACAATAGAACAAAACAAATGGTTTAACAAAAAAATCTCATATGTTTATAAATTAATATAATATTATTAATTTTTTATTTGGAGCGGGTGAGGAGAATCGAACTCCCGTCTCATGCTTGGCAAGCACGTGTAATAACCACTATACAACACCCACATTTAAAGTAGCTACTGTTTTTGGTGCCCTTAACAAGAATTGAACTTGTATTTCAGCATTACCATTGCTACGTTCTGCCATTAAACTATAAGGGCTTAACATTTCTTATTATAACATAATTTTGATCATTATCTCAAATTATCTTTTTTTTCATAAAAAAATAATATTATTTATGATATTTACGATATCTTCATAAAAATAAACACAATAAGAAAAAAAGTAAGCAAAAAAGATTGACTCAGAAAATAAATAAGTTATAATAGATATTAGGTTGTAAAACCGAAATATTTTCAAAAAGGAGTATTAGTAATAATGCAAGAAACAAAACAACAAGGAACATGCAGATGGTTTTCCAAAGATAAAGGTTATGGTTTTATTTGTTCATCTGATGAAAAAGATATTTTTGTGCACTATAGTTCTATTCAAACAGAAATTTATGGACGCAAAGTATTAAACGAAGGCGATAAAGTTGAATTTAACGTTAAAGAAGGCAAACAAGGCATTCAAGCAGTAGATGTTGTCGTTATCAACGAATAAATATAATAACACACTCACAAAAAAAGGATTTGAATCCTTTTTTTGTTATGTCAAATTATATCAAATATACTAAAAAAACATGGCTTTTATCGCTTCAAATTTAACTTATATAACTTTTTTATTGATTTCCCACTTAAAATTAGTTAAAATAAAAGTATGGGGATGTTTTGGATTTGCCAAAGTCATTAAAATTTATATAGCATATCTTGGTTACGCAAGTAAAAACGTCGAGGTTAAAATAACCGGAAAAAATACAAACACAATTGGTGTAGATTCAAGCACAGAACAAAACGTATATAGTTATGTTCCTGCTTCTTACAGCAATTATTCTTCAACTCTTGCTTGTTATTAATTAAATAAAGCAAAACCTAAACTTAAATTAGCTTAAGGTTTAAGTTAGAATAACAAAAGTAAGCTTGCTCAAATGGTTTGTCTTTGGCTTTTTGTTGCAAAATTAACAAAGACTCGTAGTTTATATTTTTGTCTATTTCGCAATAAATTATCAAATATTTAAAATAGACTAAATATGTAGAATATATAAATGAAAATGATTTTGTACATGGGTTCGACTCCCATCATCTCCACCAAAAAATTTCTAAAAATATAAAAACTCGATTGTTTTTCCTAAAAAGAATTTTTTTAATACAAATGCAAATTAAGAAGTTTCTTTTTTGGAAAAATCATAAAATCGGGTTAACTCGTTAATTTGAGTAATAATTTTAGCAACTTTAATATAATTACTATCCGCTATATTATTGGATAAATGTTTTTCTAATTGCAAAAAATTATAATTACTACTAATAAAAATAGGTAGTTTGTTTTCGGATCGATAATGTAAAAGAGGCAACAATATTTCATCGCGAAACCAAGAATTCATATTTTCTGCTCCTAAATCATCTAAAATTAAACAATCAACTTTTTTTAATTGTTGAAACCTAGTTTCTAATGAATTATTATGAAAAAAACTCTTAAATTTACGAGTTAAATTAGGCATAAAAAGAAACATAACAGGAATTTGTTTTTTTAACAATTCATTAGCCAACACTTTTAAAAAAAAAGTTTTTCCAATTTTAAAAAAACCATAAAGATAAAAACCTTTTTCAGCAGTTACAAAATTTTTAATAATTTTTTGCATAGCTTGTGATACTTTTTTTTTATTTTCATTATCAACTATTAATTTATTAAACGAATATTGATCTAAATTACATTCACCTTCAAATAAAGCGTTTTGGCTTTGCCAATATTCTTGAAATTGCATTTTTTTAGATTTTTCGGTAGGAACCCAAACAACTCTTGTAAAAGGAGTTGTTTTTAATTCTTGACGATACCCATATTCATTAGCTTTTTGATTATTTTGTAAATAATAATAATAAGTTAATAAATCTTCATCAGCGATATTTAAATTTTTATTATTTTCATCTTGAGCAATCATTTTTCTTATTTGTTTTTTGATGTCTTCTAAATTCATTATTTATCACTCCTTTTAAATTGATATTGCTTGTATCCATTTTTAAATCAGATAAAATTTAATCATATTATCTTAATTCAATGAATTGTTTTTCTTCAAACAAATATCCCGGTCACAACATAACACAACACGCAACACAAAACCTACTTTTAACCGTTACTACATTAATTCTTATATTTTATTTTTATAAGTTGTAACAATATCACAACAAAAATTTACCAAATCATGATTGCCAATTTTTTTTCATATTATCTATCCACTTAGGTTTATTAGATGATTTTTTAAGATCAGATTGATTTTGTACTTTATTTTCAACCAAAAAATCATAGGCTGTTTCTGTATCTATAATTCCTTTATAAGCCCATGATTGCAATGTTTTTTCTAAATAAACCACAGAAGGTAAAATCCCTTCGCGATACCTTAAAATATAAATTAATAAAGCGTTAACCAATCCTAATTCTAAATCATTTCTTTCCAATAATTGAAAAACTGTATCACTTGCCATAGATTGAATGTTTTTTTGACAATAATCTTTAATAATTCTTTGTGTTGAATTCGCTTTTTTTAAAAAAGAAATCATTTCTTGGTCATCATTTCCTATTTTACGAGAAGACACAATTTTTTGATCAGAATTACTTTGATGGTTGTTTTTTTTCACATTCAAACGTAATTTTAATAAATCAATGTCATTTGCATTAAGAAAAGTTTTTTGATACATATCAGCCATTTTTTTAGGAGTTAAATTATACACTAAACTTAATTTTTGAATAAAATCAATTGTTTTCCATTCAATTAAAAAAGGTTTTTTAAATCGTTCAGGAAGGTGTTTCAAAAAAAGTTCATAATCAAAATTAGTTTTTAACACCATTTTTGGAGAATTGCTCATATTTTCATTTTTATTTAACAAAGATTGATTAAAATTAATTTTTTGAAATTGATAAACATCAGTAAAATTTTTACTTATATCTTTAAAACCTTCTAAATTGCCATTTTCGGGTAAAAAATGATTTTGTAATTTAAAATAATGTTTTTCACCAATTTCGCTTAATAAAAAATCACTTAAAAGCGGATCTTGTAAGAAATCTTGAAATTTATAAGGAGCGATTAAAAAATAAATTTTGGATTTTTTATTTTGATTAGCACCAGCATCTTGACTTTGATAAGTAGATAGCAAACGTAATGCTTCCAGTTTTGTTTGCGCTTCATAAAAAACATTTTCCGAAATGTTTCCAAGATCAAATAAAAACTGATGTTGATATTCATAATGATTTTTTAAAGATAATAAAATATTATAAATACCTAAAGCTTGAGGCCCTATTAACGGTTGATAAAGCAAATTTAAAGCTCTTTGTTCTTCTAATGTTAAAAAGATTTGATTTTGAATTTGAAACAAATGCAAACGACTAGACATAACTACCTCTTTTAAAAAATTAATAAATACATGGAATTAGATATCTAATTCTTGTAATAAATATTGAATAAATTGACATTAGCAATTCGATAGATTTCATAATAAATTGTTGTTTTAAAAATTTTAATTTTAAAAATTCAAAAATTAATGAAGTGAATTTTTTTGACACAAAGGACAAAGATAAGTTCCTCTACCGCCAACTTTAATTTTCATAATTTTAGTATCACAACGACTACAAAGCTGATCTTTTTTACCATGAACTAAAAGGCAATTTTGAAAATATCCTTGTGACCCTTGTTGAGCTTCAAAAGTGCTAATAGTGGTCCCCCCTAATTTAATAGCTTTTCTTAAAACTCTTTGAGCAATTATTAAGATATTTTTAGTTTGTTTTAAAGTTAAAGAATTAGCTTTAAATTCAGGATGTAATTTGGCTAAAAATAAGATTTCATTGACATAAATATTGCCTAATCCAGAAATTATTTTTTGATTTAGCAAAACTTTTTTTAAAACACTCTTGGTTTTTAAAATTCTTTGATAAAAAGTATGTATATCAATTTCAAAAGGATCTAAAGCTAGTTGATGGAGAGTGGTCTGAGTTAAAAAATTATTTTGATGACAAACTTCAAACCTTCCAAATTTACGAAAATCATAATATCTTAAGGAAGTGTTGTCATTTAAGATTAAAGCAAAGTGTTCGTGTTTGTCATGTTGAGTTTGAATAGGTTGTATAAATAATTTCCCTTCCATTCTCAAATGACCAATTAAAATCAATTCTTGTGTTAAAAAAAATAATAAGAATTTCCCTTTTCTTTGGATATCTAAAATAATTTGTCCTTCGATTTGCTTAAATGTATCCTTATTTTTAACAATAGGTTCATAAAATACTTTAGTTGCAATAATTTTTTTACCTTGCAACTTATTTTTTAAAATACGCACAATAACTTCCACTTCAGGCAATTCTGGCATAATCATTAATTCCTTGTTTTCCTTGTTTTTCAATATTTATTAGATAACATTTGTTTAAAATTAAAAACAATATCAAAAAAACAAAAGCGCAACCAATAAAATTATTAAAAATGTTAACTTTTTTTTAAATTATGGTTTAAATGTAATTTAATATCTAAAAAATAGTTATAATATTGAGAAACTAATGGCATATTATTTTGACAATATTTAAGCAAAAAAGAATAAGTAATTGGGGGGTCATCAGAAAAATTTAAATAATTTACTTTTGTATCACCCAAACTACCATTATTTTTAGTTAAATAACGAAATGATTGCAATATAACTATTTTATGAACATCTAACATGTTTTCCTGCAAAAAAAAATATAATATTGATAAACCATGATCTTTTGTTGTGGGGGAAAAGGGAAGTTTGAAAAAAACTTTTCTTTTTAATAGTGTTTCTAAATATTTATTTTGATTAATTTGTTCCAATAAACACTTAACATATGCCCATATTTCGCTATCAACATGTAAATATTGATTCACCAACATTTGGGATTCTGTTTCAGCAATATTTAACTCTTGAGATAAATGAAAAGTGATATCGCAATTATCATGATTAGTTTGATTGCTTGTGTGATGCATCAAATCTGAATTATTATTAGGGATTGAAGTTTCATTGATGCCAAAAAAACGTAATTTATCCTGATTTGACCCTTGAAGATCAACATTTTGAAAAAAAGCTTTAATCTTTTGAATATTACCTAAAGTAGCTAATGTTTTTAATAGTATATGAGGCATTAGGAAAAGATATGAAGTATTTTTTTGCACTAAATCATTGATAAAACGTGTACCTGATATATAATAACACTGTTGAAACAAAAAAGATTCGAATAAATCATTTTGTCTGGGTGTGGATTTAGATGCAAATGACTTTTTTACATGAGTTGCCATCTTTTGAGGAATCGCTTGTTTTAAAATAGTTTGATATTCTAAATTAGCTAAAAGATTAGATAAAGGGAGCTCTATTTCTTGAAATAAAAACAATTGATTTTGTAATTTTAATTGATGATAAACATTTTCTTTAGTTTTTGCTATAACAAAAGCTTTTAAAGACACGCTTTCTTCTAATTGAGCAACTTTATTTAATAATTGCTTACAATAATTAGTATTATTTAAGTTATCTATTTGAGCAACCACATTAATAAAATCCAGTTTTTCCAAGGAAGAAAGTAGATAAATAGCTGATAATAAATCAAAAATAACACCAGCAATTTGTTGTTGTTGAAAAAATAAAAACAACTGTACTTTATGATAGTTAAAAATATGTTTTAAATGATGTTCATCCTTTAAATAAGTAAGAAAAAGATGATTGTTTAAAGCTATATTGGGTTCTAAATAAAAATTATTAATGCCATCAGAAAAGCCAATTCCTAAAAGCGAACTTGGAGAAGTTAGATTGTTGGTTGTGATGGTATCAAAATCAAAATAGCAAGACCAGCTTTGTGAAGGGGTAATGCGTGCCATCAGATTATTTAAACTAGCATCATCCTTAATGATTTCATACCCAAAATCATTTTGATTATGATAAGAATTTGAATTGATTGCAGATGAGGGGGGCATCATCGGATCTTCTTGTTCAAAACGAACATATTTAGTAATAGCTAATCTTCGAAAATCCATTTCTTCATAAAAGTTTTTAAGTTGATTGTAAGACGCTTGTTGCATTTGAGTTTCTAAATATGTAAAGGGTAAGGGGACCAAAGTATCAATGGTTGTTAGTTGTTTACTAATATTTAAAACAGCCATACTATTATTAATTTTAGTTTTTAAAGCAGGTTTAATTTGTTCTAAACATTTGATTAAATTATCTAAATTATTATAAGTTTGAAGTAGTTTTTGCGCTGTTTTAGGGCCGATTCCCGCCACTCCTTTAATATTATCAGAAGCATCTCCTACTAAACTTTTATAATCAATCATTTGACCTTCTTTCAGTCCATATTCTTCTAATAAAGTTTGTGGTCGGTAATATTTAATCTCTCTTAATCCTTTTTTAATTAAACAAACAGTAATTTGTGAATCTACTAATTGCAATAAATCCTGATCACTTGAATAAATCAAGACTTTGATGTTATTAAGACTAGCTGATTTGGCTAAAGTGCCAATAATATCATCAGCTTCATATTCATCTTGAAAATGATGCTTAACTCCAATTAAAGTTAAATATTGTTTAATTAAAGGAATTTGACTAATTAATTCTAAAGGCGTAGGAGGTCTTCCTTTTTTATAATCATCATATATTTGATGTCTTTTGGTAGGTTTATGAGTGTCAAAAGCTACTAATATATAACCTTTAGTTTCTTGCAAAATTTTTTCAAACATTTTAATAAAGGCTAAAAGAGCATTAGTATAAACGCCTTTTTTATTTTGTAACATTTTTTTACCATTATTAGCCGTTGCATGATAGGCTCTAAACATTAACGAATTGCCATCAACTAAAACTAAATGTTTCATATTTATTTCTCCTATTGCCATCATTCATTAAGTATTTTGTGTGGCGCAACCAAGCCAAAAAATTAATGTCTTAATAATTCAAGGTTGAAGTTAACATAAAAAAAAGAAAGTTTCAAAAACTTTCTTAAAATACCTTGTTTAAATTTATTTTTATTTTGGTGAAATAATATTTTTTCTCGACACAAGAAAGTTATTATTAAATTAAAATTATTGATACCTATAAACGTCTTTTTTAAAAATATCAATTTTTTCACAATTATTGTAAATTATTAAAAAAAGATAAAGGGTCATTTTGTAATTTTGACACATCTTCATCATCAAATTTTTTCATTTGTTTAGCCATTTTTTTTTGTTGTTCCAAAACATTAATTAACTGACTAACATCACTTAACTTATTACCAGAACCTGAAGCAATTCTTAATCTTCTTCGACTACTTGAAGCAATTAATTGTGGATTTTTCTTTTCTGCCAAAGTCATACTTTGAATTAAAACTTCAAATTTTTTTAACCCTTCATCATTAAGACTTGACGAAAAATGCTTCATTTTGCCCCCTAATCCAGGAATAAAATTTAAAATTTTACTAAAAGAACCCATTTTTTTTAAAGTTTTTAATTGTTTTTGAAAATCATAATAATTATAACTATCCTCAAAAAATCTATCTACCATTTTTTTACCTTGATCAGGGTCAATTTTGTCTGTAACTGTTTCAATTAAGGTCAAAATATCTCCCATACCCAAAATTCTAGAAGCCATTCTATCAGGATTAAACTGCTCTAAAAAATCAATAGTTTCAGAAGATGAAGTAAATTTTAAAGGGAGTTGTGTCATAGTTCTTACAGATAAAGCGGCTCCTCCTTTGATATCAGCGTCCATCTTCGTTAAAATGACCCCTGTAGCACCCACTTGTTGATGAAAAGATTGCGCATTTTCAGCTGATTGTTGTCCTGAAAGAGCATCTATGATTAATAAAACTTCAGAAGGTTGGCATTGGGATTTGATTTGTTGTAACTCTTGCATCATTCTCTCATCTATAGTTAAACGCCCTGCAGTATCAATAATAGCAGCATCATACCTTTGATTTTTGGCATATCGCAAACCTTCTTCAACAATTTCACTCACAGAAGGATTAGCAGAATCTTCTTTTGAAAAAACATCGATATTAATTTGTTTCCCAATGGTTTTTAGTTGTTCTATGGCTCCTGGACGATAAATATCACAAGCAATTAATAAAACTTTTTTATGATTTTTTTTTCTTAACCAAAGAGCCAACTTTCCTGCTGTAGTTGTTTTTCCACTACCTTGTAATCCAATTAACATCATAGTAGTTAAGTGAGGTTCAGGCATTAATGATAAATCAACACGAGTGGCTCCTAAAATTTTCGTTAAAGTTTCATTAATGATTTTAATAATTTGTTCTTTCGGTTTTAAACCTTTTAAAACTTCTTGTTTTAAACTTTTTTGATAAATAATATCATGAAATTTATCAACAACTTTCAAATGCACATCTGCCTCTATTAAAGACAAACGAATATCTTTCATAATGATTTCAATATCTTGAGGTTCAATTATTTTTTTACCACTAATTTTATTAATGATTTTTTGTAATCCATCTCCTAATATACTCATTTAAAATGTTCGACCTCCTTGTGAGTTTTTAATCATTTCCGTTTAAATTTAAAATGGCAAAATCAAATTATAATTAATATTTTTAATTGTTGATTGCGCTTGTGCTTTATTATGAGGTGCAACTGAAAAAGACGACCAAAATTTTCAAATAAATGTTAGTTTTTTTCGTAAAATCATTATTTTCAACCCTAAAGCAAATATGATTTAGGGAAAAAATTTTCAAATAAATGAAAAAGATAATTTTGAATCTCAAAATCAATAAGGTCTTCGGGTTTTTCTCCTAATCCAATATATTTAATGGGCAAATTATATAAATATTTAATTGAAAAAACCATTCCTCCTTTAGAAGTGCCATCTAATTTAGTCAAAATAGCCCCTGTCAAGGGAACTGCTTCATTAAACAAAGCCACTTGATTAAGAGCATTTTGCCCTGTAGTAGCATCTAAAACTAATAAAGACTGCAAATTTTCTAAAGGCAAATGTTTTAAAACAACCCTACGAATTTTAGCAAGCTCTTGCATTAAATTCGTTTTATTTTGTAATCGACCAGCAGTATCACACAAAACTACATCATATTTTTCGTTTTTAGCCAATTGTAACCCTTCAAAAGTAACATTTGAAGGACTAACGACACCATGTTTCGCAAAAACTTCACTTGAAGCACGTTTTCCCCAAATTTGAAGTTGAGCAGTTGCCCCTGCGCGAAAAGTATCTCCCGCAATCAAAAGTACTTTTTTGCCTTCTTTTTTCAACTTAATAGCTATTTTGCCAATAGTTGTGGTTTTCCCAACCCCATTAACTCCTATAAATAAATATACTTGAGGAAATGCGGGATTTGCCATTTTTGGTTCTAAAGTGTTATCAAGATCGCAATTTGAAGCTAGTTTATCGGTGGCAACACCACGACTATTAACACTTTTGGCAAATAATGAATCAGATATTGCACAATTTTCGTATAAATGAAGCATTTGTTCTAAAATAATTGATGGCAATTTCAAAGCATCTTTAATATTTGTTTTTTTCAAATAATCTTTAATAGATTGCATCAAAAAAAGAGTAGTTTTAACACCAAAATCACTTTGAATCAAAATATTTTCTAAAGATTGTAACAAAGATTCTTCAATATTTTTAGTTTCTTTTAAAAGTGTTTGAAAATTAGCGAAATTATTTTTTGTACTTTGGAGACCTAATTGATATTTATATTTATCTTTATTTGGAAAAAATTTTTTTTTCAACCATTTAAACATCTTAAAATCTCCCTTTTATCTTTATTTTATCTATTTAATCGCCAAAATGATATTAAAGGGGATATTGAAAAATAGATACCAAACCAAAAGTATATATATACTCATGAAAAAACTCTACGTCTTTATTATAACTTAAAAAAATGAAAAGAATGAAAAGCGCGATTTTACATACAATTAATTTTCGATTTAACTTATAAGCTAAACTTTTGCTGTATTTTATTATCAAAAATTAATTGCTAATTACAAAATTATTTTTTTGTAACTATCAATTACTTATAGTATAACATAGCATAAACAAAAGTCAACATAAAAAACAATTTTTTTAAAAGAAAAAGAAAACAAGAAAAAGAAATTATTATATATATAACTGTCTTAGACATTATATTAAATATATATAATAATTAATTTTATTTATTATATAATATATCATATCTAGAAATCATTATTATACTAACGTATAAATATACGGTACAATAAATTATGTTGTTTGTCAATACAAAAAAATAAAAAAATGCATTTCTTTTAAATAATTTATTTTATATATAAAAAAACAACACTAAACACCCTCTTTTTTAAAAGAAGGTGAATTGAATATTAATTTATTTTTATGATTTTATGATTTTATGATTTTATGATTTTTTAACAGTTTTTAAATGTTTTTACTTTGTTTTTACAATTTTTCACATTTTTAACCCCATATATAGTTCATATTTTTTTTTAAAACTGCTTTTTTTAACTCTCTTTTATATATTTTTAAAACCTTTTTTCTTTTTTTTATTACTAAACGGACAAGTATAACCACTTTGGATAATTCTATCACGTTTATCGTTGTACTGTTTAATAAAATTATCAGTTATTTTAATTATTCCTAACTGGGTTAAATCTTCTTTATGTTCTAAATGGATTGTATTTAATTTAAATTGACTAAAAAAATTTGCAATATATGGATTGTCCATTGGAGTTCGTGGTCGTGAGAAGCTTTGTTTGATGTTTTTAACTTTTAAAGCCTCTCTGTATTGGTTAGTTTGATATTGTGTACCTCTATCAGAATGTAAAAAGCAACCATCCTCTACCTTTTTTACTCCATTTAAAGTCTTTAAAACAAATTCTTTGTTTTGTTTGCTCCCTAAATTATAACTAACAATTTTTTTGCTATGTAAATCCATGATCGTAGATAAATAAAATAGACTATTCCACCGTCCATATGGTACAGCGGTTATGCCAGTACAATATATTTGCCCCTCTTTCGTTGTTTTTACATTTCCTCGTAATAAGTTTTCTCTCTTTTCTTGTTGTTGTCGTTTCTTTTTCGTTAAATGGGATGTGTTTTGTTTTGTCTTACAAAATAAATTATGATCTTTCATAATTTTTTGAACTTGATATGAGGTTTTGAAAATATTTTTTAATTCCAATTCTCTTACAACAGCACGCCAACCAAAGGTATAAAATTTATCATCTCTTTTATTGGCATAACTAAACTTATCAGAAATTAATTTGATATTAGTAATTAAATCGTGGTCTTGTTCCGGGGTTGTGTTTTCTTTCTTCTGATAATAAAAAGTACTTCTTGCAAGTTGTAAATATTGCATCAATTGAGTAATGTTTATTTTAGCTTTTAATTTTTTAATAGCATTAAATAATACATCTTTATTTTTGTTATCATGATAGTCCTTAATAATTTGTTTTATTTTGGGATCATTAAAATTAATTACCTTTCTTTTAATCCCTTTGACTTTTCTTTTATCATTAAATCCTTTAAAATCATTTTTTTTACTAAGGTTAAACCAATAATAAATATTGTGATGATTGGTAATGTTTAATTGTTTGGCAATCTCTTCCGCATCGCTTCCCCTTTTCCATGCTAAGATTGCTTCCCATTTTACTTTTTCACTATATGTTTGATTATGTTTTGGTCTCACGATCTTTTTCTTTTGTATCAATATTTGGTCCTCTTTCTTGAAAAAATGGTTTTTTTAATTATTTAAGATGGTTTTTTAATTTATTTACCAAAATTTGTTTTTGATTTTCTAACTCATTAATTTTTTTTAAATTGCTGCCATTGATTGTTTTTTAGCCATAATTCCTTTTGGTTGTAATTTAGTTTTTAAAAAATCTTTTTGATGTAATCTTTGTCGCACCTAGACCAAAACATTGGGCTCCAACTAAATATCTAATGAAGTGAATGATAAAAAAAACATACAATTAATTTTAAACTTTCTACCAAAAAAACGACCATTTCCATAAAAACTATTAACTTTATTTTTTAAACAATAACAAAAAAACTAACCAATATTTTCTACAATAGTTCAAAAACACATAATTCCTGGTTCTTTTGGTTTAGCCTCTATCTCTTTGGTTGTTTTTTTTCCAAAAGAATAGAAAAACTGCCAATATTACAGCAAGTATTAAGAAAACATCAGTACCTATTTCATGTTTACTTTCCATTTTTTCCTCCTATTTATTAATTGTTAAATAAAAAGCCATAAAGATAGAACCATGACTAACTATAATCCCTAAAAGCATTGAAATAAAAAAACTTAAAATTGATTTGCTTTTATCATAATATTTAATATAAAACTTTATAGCACCAATTGCATTCATTAATAATACTACTAAATGCAATAACAACATTTTATGAATAAAAGTTAATTCTATCATTTTATTTTTTTTATCCTTTTATATATATTTATACATCAAAACCTGCATCTCTTAGTTCTTGAAGAGTAAAACCTGCATCTCTTAGTTCTTGAAGAGTAAAACCTATTCTTTTTAAGCTTCGTGCTTTATATCCTACTTTTTTTAACCTTTCAGCCGTAAATCCTGCAGTTTTTAGTTCTTGTGCTGTAAATCCTGCATCGCTTAGTTCGTTCGCAACATAACCCGCAACTCCTAGTTCTTGTGCTGTAAATCCTGCATCTTTTAGCTCTTTTGCAGTAAACTTTGAAACTCTTAGATCTCTTAAACTATAACCTATATCTTTTAGGGTTTCAAAAGTACAGCCCGCATCTTTCATTTCTTTTGCAGTATACCCCCCCTCTCTTAAATCTTTAAGAGAATACACAACTTTTAAATCTTTTGCAGCATAAGCATTAGCCTTCTTCTCTTCAAAAACCAAAGCAAGTTGGTCTTCCGAATAACCCGCTTGTTTTGCTTCTTGGTAAGTATAACCCATTTCTTTTAGTTCTTGAAGAGTAAAGCCTGCATCTTTTAGTTCTTGAAAAGAAAAACCTATATATTTGAGATATCTTGCACTACTGCCTAAATTCGTATCTTTTAGTTCTTTTGCAGTATAACCCACAGCTTTCAGCTCTTTTATATCAAAACCTGCTTTGTCGAAACGTTCTAGTTCAAATTCAAGTTCTTGTGCTGTAAATCCTGCAGCTTTTATTTCTTGAAGAGTACAGCCTGCATCTTTTATTCCTTTAAGTGTATATCCAACATCTTTTAGTTCTTTTGCAGTACAGCCTGCAGCTATTAGTTCTTTTACAGTATATCCTACTTCTTTAAGTTCTTTTGCAGTATTTCCTGCTTCTTTAAGTTCTTTCGCTGTACACCCACCAACTTTCAGTTCTTGCGCTGTATATCCAAAACTTTTTAAATTCTTAACTGTATATCCAGCAGCTTTTTGGTCTTGCACTGTATATCCACCATTTTTTAGTTCTTGTGTTGAATAAATTACGTTTCCACCACTAAGTTTTAATTCATTAATTGTATATCCAGCAGCTTTGAAATCCTTAGCTGTATATCCTGCATTTTTTAAGCCTTCAGCTGTATATCTCAAACCCCTTAATTCATCAAGCGTGTATCCAACAGCTTTAAAATCCCTATCCGTATATCTTACATCCGCTAGTTCTTTTACAGTATATCCTGCATCTTTAAATTCTTTAAGAGTATAACCCACATCTTTTAATTCTTTAAGAGTTGCTCCCATCTTTTGATAAACTTTAAAGTTTGGTTGTTTTATTTTATAAAACTTAGTTTCTCCTTCTAAGTTTTCTTCTTTTATTAATTCCTTAGTAATTTTTGTATAGTACTCTTTTGTTTGATTTTCTTTAATTTCACAATAACATTCAAACTTTAATGATTCATTTTCCGAGGTTAATTGACTATTAGTTTGTTTTAATTGTTTAATTTCTTCACGGATTGAACTATTAAGCTTAGTTGCCTCATTTTGAATATCAGTTTGCATTAATAAACGACGTTCCTCGGTTTCTACATGATATTTATAAGCAGCACTTGCTATCCATAAAACACACATTATCAAACTAGCAACTGTTATTAAAAACGGAATAATCTTATAATGTTTACCTTTAAAAGTAAATGTTCTCACAATATTTTATTTTTTTTTCACCTTTCTATTTTTTCTTGAAAAACTCAATATAAGCATTTTTTAGTTCACTTGGTACATAATTCCTGGTTCTTTTGGTTTAGTTTCTATCTCTTTGGTTGTTTTTTTCCAAAAGAATAGAAAAACTGCCAATATTACAGCAAGTATTAAGAAAACATCAGTACCTATTTCATGTTTACTTTCCATTTTTTTATCCTTTTATATATATTTAACATATAAATTATTTTTTATTATATTTAGCATACAATTTTAGAGCATATTGTCTAAGGTTTTCAGCATCCGAGATTTGTTGTGAAGTAAAATTTGAACTTTTATCTTCAAGCAAAGTCCCTATACTTCCCCTTAAGCACCCCTTTAAATCATAAGTCTTTAAACTTTTTATACTCCCATCAAAATTATAAACAAACATTTTCTCTCCTGTTAGTTCGAACTCCCCAAATATGAACTCCCTAAATATTTCAACTTCGCCCCCTTGTCGGAAAATGATATTTTTAACCCGTGTGCCATCTTGGGCGTATTCTTTGACACAAAAAACTTCACCATGATATTGATAACGTATTTCAGTTTTTTTGCCATCCTGACCACGTTCTTGGACGGAAAAAACTCGTCCTCCATGATAATGCACTTCAGTTCTCTTATTTTTAAAAAATCATTCATATCGTCCTCAGAGTTCATGTTTTTCGTTTCAGATTCTATTCTTTTATTAACCTTTGATAATTTCTTTGATATTTTAGAATAATATTGCAATTCTTTATCTGTAATTTCTGATTCTTCTAACTTCTCCTTTATCTCTTTTGGAATTTTTGGCATTGACGGCTTAAAATATTTGTAAGTAAACCAGCCAACAATTGAAACTACAATTAAAAAAACAGCCGCCACCGAAGAAATGATAATTTTTTTCTTTTTGGACATTCGAGAATTCAAATTTGGAGGAAAATTGGGGTTTTGAGGAGGAGAAGATGGAGATTGTTGAAATATTGACATATTTTTATTCCTTTTCTATTTTGATTATTTTATTCTTTACTTCCAATAACTATTTATAAAAAATTACAAAGTAACTATTATTTAAAATTATACACCNAAAAAAAAAAAAAACAAGTTTTATGCTCATATAATCTTGATATCTGAGTATTTTACTTGTTTTTTTACATTTTAATTGAGGATCAAAGAAAACAT
>NZ_JACAOD020000006.1 GCF_016876135.2 Candidatus Phytoplasma meliae | reverse complement strand
TAACTGTGTTAAGTGCTGGTTTACCACTTGCTACTACAGAAGGTAATAATAAGGTAATTAAAAGAATAGAAAATAGAAAGAGTAATTTGTGAAAGCTTGAATTTGTTTTAGAAATAATATGTTTGTTATTGGACATTTGAATTTACTTGATTTCTCCTTTTTTATTTTAATATATATGATTGCTCCTTCAACGAAAACAACAACCATTAACTATGATTATACACGAAAAAGAACAAAAAAACAACTTTTATGCTCAAAATTAATATTTATTTTTGTTTTTTTGAGAATGGTTGCTCTTTTAATAAAGGACAACCATTAATTACAATTATACACGAAAAAAAAACAAATTTTATACTCAAAATTAGTATTTATCTTTTTTATTATTGATAATTATCTTAAAATTAATTAGTTATATTAAATACAATTACCTATTTGCATCATTTAAAGGTTTTATTGAATCAGTTTTGATATAATAATAAGTAAGATTGTTTAAAAGATAATCAAAGTAATAATTGTTAATTGAAAAAAATTATATTATTTTAATGAAATAATAAAGAAAATAAGGAAAGGCAAATATGTTTCGTAAAATTAAAGGTACTGCTGATTTATTACCAGAACAAATAAGATGTTGGCAAAAAGTAGAAACTCATATCCGTCATCTTTTTGCCAAATATCATTTGCAAGAAATAAGAACTCCTATTATTGAATATCAAGGTGTTTTTGAACGTGCTGCCCAACATTCAGAAATGGTTTCTAAAGAAACTTATTCTTTTCTTGATAAAAAAAAGCGTTGGTTAACCTTAAGGCCAGAAGGAACTGCTGGAATAGTCCGTAGTTATGTGGAAAATAAATTAGATAAAACATCACAATTATATAAGTTTTTTTATTATGGTCCTTGTTTTCGTTATGAAAGACCTCAAAAAGGGCGTTACCGACAATTTCATCAAATGGGAGTAGAAATGTTAGGTTTAAGTTCTCCTTTTTTAGATATAGAAGTGGTTACTTTAGCTTATGAAACTCTTAAATCTTTAGGGATTAAGAATCTTAAAGTTAACATTAATTCTTTAGGAGATCAAAGTAGTTATCATCATTATCTTCAAGTTTTTAAAAATTATTTACAAAACAAGCATCATCATTTATGTTCTTTGTGTCAGGAAAGAATGCATAAAAATATTTTACGAATTTGGGATTGTAAAGTTTGTTACTGTCAACCTTTTTTAAAAGAGGCTCCTAAAATGTTTAATTATCTTACTAAAGAAGCTAACCAGAGGTTTTTAAAAGTACTTGATGGTTTGAAAGCAAGTCAAGTTAATTTTGACATTTGTCATGATTTAGTAAGAGGATTGGATTATTATACTCATACGGTTTTTGAAATAGTAGTTGTCAATAACGATCATCAAGAGGTTTTAGGCGGTGGCGGTTGTTATGATCATTTAGTATCTAATTTTGGTGGCGATCAAACTCCAGGCATAGGATTTGCTTTGGGGATGGAGAGAATTATGTTAGCTTTAACTCAAACATCTTTTTGTCAACCAGATCAATGCTTTGTTTTGGATATCTTTTTGTTATCCTTAGATCCTTGTTTTTTTGACCAAGCTTTTGCTTTAGTTCAAACTTTACGTCATCAAGGGTTTAAAACTACTTTTAATTATGTTTTTCTTCCCTTTGCTAAAGCTTTAAAACAAGCTTTTAAAACCAATCCACGTTATCTTCTTATTTTAGGAGAACAAGAATTTGTAAATGGGCAGATTACTATTAAAAACACTGTTACTAAAAAGCAAGCAACTATCCTTCAAAAAGATATGATTCTTTATTTAAAACAATCAAGCAACAAAGCAAGGAGAATAATTAAAATAAATGAAAAGTAAATATAGTCATCAAAATAATCAATTAAATAGTCATCATATTGGCGAACAGGTCTTTTTAAAAGGTTGGATTTTTCGTAAAAGAAATTTGGGGAAAACTCTTTTTTTAGATTTACGTGATGTTTCTGGGGTAGTGCAATTATTAGTTAAAAATGAACATCCTCAATATGATCAAATGTTAAATCTTAAATTGGAAACTGTTATTGAAATTAAAGGTTTAGTAGTTGAAAGAAGCAATAAAAACCCTAATATGTTAACAGGTGAGATTGAAGTGTTAGTTTCAGCTTGTGATATTTTAAATGAAGCCCAAATCCTTCCTTTAAATGTTTTTCAAAGTCAAACTAGCTTGGAAGAAACAAGATTAAAATATCGTTATTTAGATTTACGCAATCCGGAAGTAAAACATTTTTTAATTCAAAAACATCATATTACTCAAAGTATTCGTCAAACTCTTTTAAAAAATGATTTTTTCGAATTAGAAACCCCTATTTTATCCAAATCAACTCCTGAAGGAGCAAGAGATTATTTAGTACCTTCTCGTATTTATCCTGGTAATTTTTATGCTTTACCACAATCACCACAACTGTTTAAACAACTGTATATGATTGGTGGTTTTGAAAAATATTTTCAAGTAGCTCGTTGTTTCCGTGATGAGGATTTAAGGGCTGATCGTCAACCTGAATTTACTCAAATTGATCTTGAATTATCTTTCTGTTCCCAAGAAGAGATTATGGAGTTAACAGAAGAAATTATAGTTAATTTATTTGATCACATTTGGCATCAAAAATTACCTTCTCCTTTTATGAAATTAACTTATCAAAAAGCTTTAGAGCTTTATGGAACTGATAAGCCGGATCTTAGAAATCCTTTGAAAATCGATAACTTTAACCTTTTTTTTACCAAAGATGCTTGGAATAATAAGCTTTTTGGTAATACTTTGGTTAAAGGGTTTAAAGTGGCTACTAGTCCTTTGTTAACAAGACGTAAAATAAGCGAATATCAACTTTTTTTTGATCGTGATTTTGGTTTGAAATTATTCACTTTTAATAAAAAAAATGATAAAATTATAGGTGGAATATCTCAATTTATTAAGGATGATTCTTTTTTAAATAATGAAGAAACCTGTTTTTTAGTTTCTGGCAAAAAAGAAAAAATTCAGCCAGCGTTAGGTATTTTTAGAAATAAATTGGCTCTTGATTTAGCTTTAATTGATTATCAAAAAGAAGCTTTATTGTGGATCGTTGATTTCCCTTTATTTGAATCTCATGAACCAAACCCATCTAACCTTAATAGCGATAGACTTTATTCGCTACATCATCCTTTTACTGCTCCTTGTGACCTTCAAGTATTACAAGAAGAACCTCATCAAGCTTTAGCCATGGCTTATGATTTAGTATGGAATGGTTATGAGGTGGGAGGCGGTTCTTTAAGAATTAATAATCCTCAAACTCAAGCGATTATTTTTAAACTTTTAGGTTTTGATCAAAAAGAAGTAACAAAACGTTTTGGTTTTTTCATGGAGGCTTTAAAATATGGGACTCCGCCTCATGGTGGATTGGCTTTAGGACTTGATCGTTTGGTGATGTTATTTACTAAAACTAATAATATTCGTGATGTAATTGCTTTCCCCAAAACACAAAATGCGAAAGATTTAATGTTAGAAGCCCCTAGTTTAGTGGATGATGAACAATTAAAGACTTTAAAAATTAAAATTTAAATATTAATCATATTTAGATAATATTTAGATAATATTTAGATAATATTTAGATAACAGGGGTTAGAGAGGCTTTAATTAGTTAATATGAAACTATCTTCAAAATTAGATCTTCAAGCAACTTATATTATCGCTGTTTCAGGCGGGGTTGATTCGATGGTTTTATTAGATTTTTTGCGGTCACAAAATATTACTTTAAAGGTAGTTCATTTTAATCATTTAATGCGCCCAGAAGCTTTAGAAGACAAACGGTTAGTACAAAGTTATTGTATAAATCACAATATCCCCTTTCATTATTTTAAACTTCACCTAACTAAAGCAGATTTTCAAAATAAAGCACGTTTATTAAGACAAGCTAAATTACAACAAATAGCATGTTTGTATCATACTTCCAAAATTATAACAGCACATCATTTAGATGATTTAGCCGAAACTATTTTAATGAAATTGGGTCGTGGTAGTACTTTGTTAGGTTATAGTGGAATGCAACCACAACTATTCATTAATAAGTTTGTTTTTTTAAAACCTTTTTTATATACAACTAAAAAAGAAATTATGGCTTATGCTAAAACTTATCAAGTCCCTTTTTTAGAAGATAAAACTAATCAAGAAACTATTTATCAAAGAAATTATATCAGGCATCGTGTTATCCCTTATTTACAAGAAAAGACTGCTTTTTTGGCTAATGTGAAACGTTTTTCTTGTCAACTTTTAGAAACACATCATTTTATTAGAAAAACTACTCTTGCCTTTATTAAAGAACAACAATTAGATCACAGACAACAAGGGCAACAAAGTAGTTATGTGTTGTTACCTTCAAACAAAACCATTCAAACCCAAACTAAATCCAACAGCGCCAACCCACCTTTGTTTGATCTTAAATCTTTTTTACTGCTTGATATAGTTATTCAACAAGATATTATTCTTTTTTTATTAGAACAAGCTAATCTTAATAAAAATTTTGGTTTAATTAAAAGCATAGTTAAAGGATTAAATAACCCCCTTAAACCTAATTTATCTTGGTGTCTTCATTTAGGATTTTACTTGGTTAAAAGTTATTTTTGGTTTGGATTAATGACTTGCAACAACTTAGGTATGAAAACAAACAACAACTTGAAACCCCCTTTACTTGCCGCTTCCTCTTGCTCCGCTGCTGTTGCTTTCTTTTCTTCCAAGATACAACCTATTAGTTATGATAGTCACCATATTATACTCCCTTTAACTATTCGTCATAAAAAAAACGGTGACATATTAAAATTTCCTTTTGGTACTCAAAAATTAAAAACTTTTTTGATTAATCGCAAAATATCGTTGTTACAAAGAAACAATTTGTGGTTAGTAGTTGATGCTTCTAATAATATTTTATGGATCCCTAATTTATATATTAATCAAGTTCTAGGAACTAATAAATGTCTTTATTTAGCTTTAAAAGACGATATTTAATAATATTTATATAAAATTGATAATTTATCAATTTAGATGAAGGAAGGTGTTTTTATGGCTTTTTTAGATAAAATTTTTAAAAAATTTAATATCTATGTTTTATATGTTGCCTTAGCTGCAATAATTGTTACTTTTGGTTATTGTTTTTTTACTAAAAAAGAAAGTGATGATAAAGGAATTAAAGGATTGCAAGAATTATTAAAAAGCGGTCAAGTTCAAAAGATAACTTATGCCCCTCATCCTGCATCTACCTTTATGGATATAACAGTTGTTAAAAAAGATAATAAAAAAATTGATTATTCTTATGTTCCTATGGGTATTTTATTTGATAAAGAGGGGAACTCTCAGACTTCTTATGATTTTCCAATCACTTCTACAAGTGTCGAACCTTTTTGGGGTTATGCTCCTGTTATCAATGTTGCTTGGTTTTGCTTAAAAATTATTATTATTTATTGTTTTTATCTTCTCTTTTCTGATGTGATTGAACAGTTTGGTAATGAGATTATGGATAAAAAAGGTGGTAAAAAGCGCAGAGTTGTCCTTAATCAAAAAAGATTTACTTTCAAAGATGTTGCAGGCGCTGATGAAGAAAAAGAAGAAATGTCAGAATTAATTGATTTTCTAAAAAATCCTCGTAAATATACCGCTATGGGCGCAAGAATCCCTAAAGGAGTATTGTTATATGGACCTCCTGGAACAGGGAAAACCTTACTGGCCAAAGCAGTAGCAGGAGAAGCAGGAGTTCCTTTCTTTGCCTCTTCTGGTTCTGATTTTGATGAAGTATATGTTGGTTTAGGAGCATCACGAGTAAGAGATCTTTTTAAAGAAGCTCAACTTGCAGCTCCGTGTATTGTCTTTATTGATGAAATTGAAGCAATTGCTCGCAAAAGAGGAGCTGTCATGACTAGTGGCGGTGGTTCAGAACAAACCTTAAATCAGCTTTTAGTCGAAATGGACGGCTTTAACCAAAAAGCAGGTGTTATCGTTATTGCTGCTACTAACCAACCAGAAGCCCTTGATGCAGCTATTTTAAGACCAGGAAGATTTGATCGTCATTTTAATATTGCCTTACCTAATGTGAAAGATCGTGAAGCTATTTTAAAATTACACGCTAGTAATAAAAAGTTAGCTCCTGAAATTAGTTTAGAAGAGTTAGCCAAACAAACTCCTGGTTTTAGTGGTGCTCAATTAGAAGGAACTTTAAATGAAGCAGCTTTATTAGCTACTCGTAGAAACGCTTCTTTCATTAATAAAAAAGATATTAGTGAAGCTTTAGATAGAGTATTAATGGGTCCTGCTAAAAAATCACGTAAATATATTGATAAAGAAAAACGTATGGTAGCCTATCATGAAGCAGGACATGCTGTTATTGGTATTAAAATGCCTTTTGCTCAAATAGTTCAAAAAATTACTATTATTCCTCGTGGAAATGCTGGTGGTTATAACTTGATGTTGCCTTTAGAAGAAACTTTCTTTTCATCTAAAAAAACTCTTTTAGCCCAAATTACTTCTTTTTTAGGTGGTAGGGTGGCTGAAGAATTAATGTTTGATGATGTTTCTAGTGGTTCTTTTAATGACTTTAAACACGCTACTCAAATAGCTAAATTAATGGTTACTAAATATGGTATGAGTGATTTAGGACCAGTACAATATTCAGGTAATGATTTTCAAAATGACTTTTCTGATCCTAAAGGGTTAGAAATAGACCAACAAATTCAAAAAATTATTGTTAATTGTTTTCAACAAGCTAAAAAGATTATTGAAGATAATAAAGATTTATTAACCACTATTGCTCAATATTTACTTGAAATTGAAACTCTTACTAAAAAAGATATTGATGAAATTGTTGCAACTGGTAAAATTAGTTGGTGGGAAAAAGAAAAAGAATTAGAAGCTTTCAAAGATGCTCCAAAACAAAATGATCAAGGTAATGTTTTAGAAGTTGATGTTGTTAAAGTAGAAAATTCAGAAATTGATAACACCTCTGCTCTAACTCCCAATCATGAACAAAATAATCAAGAATAATTATAGCTTCAACTATGCATCTTATTTTGATTCCAAAAGGTCTTTGATATGATTCTAAAACAAGATTTTATAATTTCTCAAAACGAATCACTACAACGTTTAGATCATTTTTTAACCCTAAAAACAACTTTTAATAAAAGCAAATGTCAACAATTGATTTTATCTAAGCATGTTTTAGTTAACGATAACCCTTCTAAAAAAAGTTATTTACTTAAACAAAATGATATAGTTACAATTGATGTTTTAGAGTCTCCCCCAATTCCTAAAATTCAACAACCTTATAATCTTAATTTAGAGATTATTTATGAAGATCCTTATTTGGCTGTCATTAATAAACCCGCTAATTTAGTGGTTCATCCTTCTTTAAGTTTTCAAGGATTAACTTTAGTAAATGGATTATTGTATCAAATTAAAACTTTAAGTTGTTTGGATACCCTAAGACCAGGAATTGTTCATCGGTTAGATAAAAATACTACTGGTTTAATGTTAATAGCTAAAAATAATGATGTTAGTCAAAAATTACAACAAGCTTTTAAAAATCGCACTATTAAAAAGATTTATCAAGCTTTAATTGAAGGTTTTTTAGAAGATCGAGGAACTATTGATTTACCTATTTCAAGGCATCCTCATCATCGTTTAAAAATGACAGTTTTAGCACAAGGTAAAAAAGCTATTACTCATTTTACGACTTTAAAACGATTTCATGCTTATTCTTTGATGGAATGTCTTTTAGAAACAGGAAGAACGCATCAATTAAGAGCTCATTTTGCATACTTAAAACATCCTATTGTAGGGGATCAACTTTATGGTTCGCAAAGTTATAATACTGATTTAGGTCAGTTTTTACATGCTCAAAAAATAATTATGCAACATCCTATTACTCATCAAAAAATGGTTTTCAAAGCCCCCTTACCTTTTAATTTCGAACAATTAATTGCTAATTTAGAAAATAACTGTTAAACATATAAAAAACAATTGAAGCAATTAAGGAAATAACCTATATGATTAAGATTAATAATCTTTTCAAAACTTTTATAGTTAATCAAAACCCTATTCCAGTATTAAAAAATATTACTTTATCAATTGCTAAAGGAGAAATTTTTGGTTTGGTCGGTTCATCTGGTTCTGGTAAAACTACTTTATTAAAAATTATTAATGGTTTTTTACTACCAGATGAAAACCTTGATCAAACAATTAATAAAAGTTTTAATCATCTTGAAAGTGCTATGATTTTTCAAAATTTTAATCTTTTGAATAATTTAAATGTATTTGATAATATTGCTTTACCTTTAAAAATTAGAAATGTTACCAAAGATGATATTAAATATAAAGTTAATCAAATGTTAACATTTGTCGGTTTATCCTCTTTTGCTACCTCTTATCCTAAAACTTTATCTGGCGGACAGCAACAACGGGTTGCAATCGCCAGAGCTTTAGTTTATCGTCCCAAGATTGTCTTTTGTGATGAACCTACTTTTGCTCTTGATGAAATTACTAGTCAAGAGATATTAAAATTACTATACCAAATTAATAATCAATTTAAAACAACTATTGTGTTAATATCTCATAATGTTGCCTCCATTAAAACCTTATGTCATCGAGTAGCTATTTTAGAACAAGGAGAATTAAAACAAATTATTGGGCAAACACCTTCTTTGAACTTTCAAGCAATTTCTTATCAAAATATTTTTAATATGAGATGAGTTTTGTTTGTTGATTCCTTAAATAAATTATTTTAGAAATGACTTTTTATTTGATATGTTTACTTTTTTTATTCCCCTTTTACAAAAACTTAAAAAAAATATCTTGCCTGTTGTCTTAATCATCTCTTTGTTATTAAACCTTCTTTTAGTTTATTTTTTATGGCGCCTTGATCCCCCTCAAACCCATCCTTTATCTTTTTCTCCTAAAATAAAAGTAGCCACTGCATTGCCTAATGTGAGAGCTTTTTTAGAAGGTAGCGTACAAAAACGTTTAAAAGAATATCATAATATTACTTTAGAAGTTTTATATTTACCTGGAGATTCTTTTTTTCAAACTGATTCTTTGCTAGCCAATAAAGAAGTAAATGCTAAACTAGATGCTCACATTCATCATTTAAATATTGCAAATAGTAAATTAAAATTAGTTGACACTCCTAATCAATTAACTTTTATTCAAGCTACTTATTTAGCTAAATTTGGACTTTTTGCTTTAAAAGATCAAGGTTTTACCAATGTATCTGATTTAAAAACCTTTAAACAAACACATCCTCATGAAAAATTAAAAATTTTAATATCTAGTGATAACTTTCAAAAATCATTATCTCTTTGTGTCTTAGAACAATTAGGGATTATTAAAAAAAAGGATTCAAAGCAAGCATTAACATTGCAACAATCCTTTGAATTATATCCTTCCTTATTTGAAAGTGCGCCGGGTTTTCCTGAAATTGAATATGAAACTGCTGAATTAATGGAAATCTCCTCTCAATTTAAAAATGGTAATTATCATTTATGCCTACAATATCCTACTCTTATGGGTAATTTAAGCAATCTTGTTCAAAGCATAGCAACTCTTCAAAAACCAACTGATTTAAAAGATCCTATTTACTCTTATACTATTTCTTTAGTGGCTCGTAAAGATAACGAAACTTCTCAAGAAATTAAAATTTTACAAGATGTTTTAAAACAAGATATGATTATTAAACAAGCTCAAACTGATATTTTTAAAGAAGCTAATTATTATATGATTCCAAGCCAAGATATTGATTCATTAAGTGCTAACATTAAAGCTACATATTTAGGTAAAACTACTTCTGCTATTAGGAATGCTTAAAAATGCCCTCCTTTTTCACCATTCTTGGAAAAGTCTTGTTTTATCAAGAATCCAATAAATATTTATTTTGGCAAGCTTTAGGCGAAACTCTTAAAATTACAATTTGCTCAACCTTACTATCTTTTTTAATAGGTCTTGCTTTAGGAATTTACTTATATTTATGTAAAATACAAAATTATCATAAAAAATATTTAATCATCAATACTATCATTAATCTTTTAATTGCTACTCCTTTTATTCTATTAATTGTTTTATTTATTGAATTTTTGTGGCGTCCTTTGTTAGGCAATAGTTGGTCTTATGGTTTTAAAGTTAGCTTACTTTCATTAACTTTAATTTTAACTCCTCTTTTTGCTCGTCATTGTGAACAAATTTTTATGACTGTTAATCAAGAATTGTATCAAACATCAGATAGCTTAGGCGCTTCTAAATTGCAATTTATCTTTTTTTTCGTATTAAAAGAAGCTCGTTCTGATATTATCTTGAAAGTGGCTTCCCTTTTTGTCACCTCCTTAGCCTACTCTTCTGTTTTAGGGATTATAGGTCATATGGGACTTGGTCAATTAGCTATTTCTCGTGGATATTTAGGAGAACTGTTTGTACGCGAAATCCATGGTTTTAATAATTTAGATTTAATTTTAACAGTTTTATTAATAATGTTTATTTTAACTCAAATAGTTCAATTAATCACCCATTTTATCGCTTTAAAATTAGATAAACGTTGAGTTATCATAATTACTAATTTAATCAATAACTTCCTTCTTCCCAATATCTATCCCCCCCTTTAATTTAATTTTTCATTCTTTTTTAACATTTTTTTATCAAAATTCAAAAAATAAGGTATAATATTTTTGTGGATCATATGAAATTAATTATAGCTATCGTTAATAGTAACGATGCGAACAAAGTACAAACAGTTTTAATAGAAAATAGTTTTTTTACTACTCGTTTAGTTACTCAAGGTGGTTTTTTAAAAAAGGCCAATGCTACTTTTATATTGGGTGTAAGAGAAGATCAAGTAAGTAAGGTTTTAGATATTATAGGTAAACATTCTCACAAAAAGACACAGATGATTCCTAATAACATTATGAACCAATTTTCAGCTTATAGTTCTTTACCTACAGAAGTTTCTATTGGTGGTGCTACTATTTTTGTATTAAATGTTGATCAATTTTGTAAAGTTTAAGAACAAATTACTATTTTAATTATCAAACTCATAACTTATTAAATTTAATAAATAAGGAGGTTTTTTCATGGCGTTAACAAAACAACAAAAAAAAGAAATTATTGAAAAAAACGCTAGTTTTGCAAAAAATACAGGTTCTTCTAAAGTTCAAATTGCCATTTTAGCAGAAGAAATTAAGCAATTAAGTGAACATCTTAAAAAGCACCCTCATGATTTTCATTCTAAAAGAGGTCTTTTTATGAAAACTAGCAAAAGACGTAATTTATTAAAATATTCAGGAAAATAAATGCATTTATTCTAATACCACAAAAAATTGTTTTTTTGTGGTATTTTTCTATTTGATTATCATTTCATTAAAATATTTTAAGAATTTATCTTTTTAAGTTAAAAAATAATTATAATTATCAAATAAGAACATCAAAAATTAAAAGGAGATATATGAAAGGGTTAAAAGGATTATTAGTTTTATATGATGGTTTTGAAGATTGCGAAGCTTTAGTGACTAGAGCTTTATTAAAACGTGCTTCTTTGCCTCTTACTGCCGCTACTTTAAATGAATCGTTAGAAGTTACTTCTTCTAGTGGACTTAGTGTGAAAGCAGATTGTAATTTAAGGAATCAAGAAGTTGAAGTTTTTGACTTTTTAGTCATTCCAGGTGGACCTTATGTAGTTGCATTAATTGAAAAAGAAACTTTCTTGCTTCAAGTAATTAAAAAATTTGTTAAAGCAGACAAAATCATTGGAGCTATTTGTGCAGCACCGATGTTTTTAGGAAAATTAGATTTATTAATTAAACATTCTTTTACTTGTTTTCCTGGTTGTCAAAATTTTATTTCAGGAGATTATTTACCTTCTAAAAAAGCTGTGATTAGTGGTAATTTTGTTACTTCTCGTTCTCCTATTACTGTTTTTGATTTTGTTTTTGCTTTGGTAGAATCCCTTCGCGGAAAAAATACTGCTTTAGCTTTTCAAAAATCCCTTAATGTGTAGCTGATTATCAATTGCGTCAACAAACATTTTATTTTTTCACCAGTAAAACAAAACAGATTTAAACTTGTCAATACGATCAATCTAATTTATTTTTTTGATAAATTGTTATACAAAACCATAATATACCATGTTTTGTTGTTCATATATCTTGACTTAATCTTCTTTTTATAGTAAAATATTAAAGAACATTGAGAAAAGAAGAAATTGTAGTTGACAATACATTCAAATTATTTCGCATTATCAATTTTTAAAAATATTTTTTCTATTGTAATTATTTCAAATTAAAAATATCTAATCTAATCTAATTTCATATCATATTTTTTTGGAACAAATAAGGAGAAAATTTCATGATTATACCAAAATCACAAGCACAATCTCAAAACAGTCATAAAACTTTAATGGCCAATAACTCCACAATTACACGTAAATGGCATTTAGTCGATGCGAAAGGTAAAACCTTAGGTCGATTAGCTACTCAAGTAGCTGCTGTTTTAAAGGGCAAAAATAAAACCCATTATACTCCACATGTGGATAATGGTGATTATGTTATTGTTATCAATGCTTCTCAAATACATTTAACTGGTAAAAAATGGGCTCAAAAAAATTATTATAAGCATTCAGGATATCCAGGAGGATTAACTAAAGTGACTGCTTCAGAAATGATGCGTAAATTCCCTATTAGAATGGTTGAAAAAGCTATTTTAGGGATGATCCCGCACACTAAATTAGGTTCTCAAATTGGTAAAAAATTATTTGTTTATCCCCAAGCAAATCATAATCATCAAGCTCAAAAACCAGAAATCTTAGAGGTTTAATTTCATGCAAAAACTAAATTATTGTGGCACAGGACGTCGCAAGAGTGCTGTGGCAAGAGTTATTTTAACTAGTGGAACTGGGAAAATAACTATAAATACTAAAGATTTTCAAAAATATTTACCATCGCCTGCAACGCGTTTAGAAATGTTGCAACCTTTGCACATAACTGAAAAAAGAGAAGCATATGATGTTCGCGTTAACGTCAATGGCGGTGGCCTTTCTGCTCAAGCCGGAGCTATTCGTTTAGGCATCGCCCGTGCTTTATTAGAAAATATACCAGAATTAAGAACTATCCTTAAAAAAGCCGGTTTGTTAACCCGCGATGCTCGTTGTGTGGAACGTAAAAAATACGGTTTGAAAAAAGCTCGTCGTGCTCCACAATTCTCAAAACGTTAATATAGTTAATATGAAAAAGAACTTTGCTAAAAAGCTCTTTTTTTTATAAATATGACACTTATTTTTGTTTGCAAATTATCATCTTCCAAAAGAGAAAGTCTGGCCTATGACTAAAATAAGAGTTCGTTATGCTCCCAGTCCTACTGGGTTTTTACATATCGGTAATGCTCGAACCGCTTTATTTAATTATTTATTCGCTAAACATCATCAAGGCGATTTTATTATTAGAATAGAAGACACTGATCTTTTACGCAATGTTCCTAATGGTGAAGCTTCACAGTTAAAAAATTTACGTTGGTTAGGGATTAATTGGGACGAAGGCCCTGATATTAAAGGCCCTTTTGGTCCTTATCGTCAATCAGAAAGATTAGCTATTTATCGCAATTATGCTTTACAATTAGTACAACAAAATTTAGCTTATCAAGAGTTAACCCCAGATAAAAAATCCTTTGCTATTAGATTTCGTGTTCCTGAAAATCAAACTTTTACTTTTCATGATTTAATTCGAGGTCCCTTAACTTTTTTAAGTAAAGAGATTGAAGATTGGGTTATTCTTAAATCCAATGGTTATCCTTCTTATAACTTTGCCGCCGCTGTTGATGATCATTTAATGCAAATTTCTCATATTTTCCGAGGAGAAGAACATATCACCAATACTCCTAAGCAAATTATGGTTTATCAAGTTTTTAATTGGTCAATTCCAGTATTTGCTCATATGACTTTAATTTTGAATCAACAGAAAAAAAAGCTTAGCAAAAGAGATTATGATGTCTTGCAATTTATTGAATCTTATGATGATTTAGGTTATCTTCCACAATCTTTATTTAATTTTTTAGCACTTTTAGGCTTCTCTCCTTCAGGTAATCAAGAAATTTTAACCCCTGAAGAACTAATTGCCCTTTTTGATACCACTCGTTTAAATAAAGCTCCTGCTATGTTTGATAAAACTAAATTAGATTTTTTAAATAATCATTATTTAAAGCAGTTACCTCTTGATAATTTAGTTTCTTTTATTATCAATAAAAATTACTTACAAAATACCTGTGCACAAGCAACTAATAAAGAATGGTTATCTCAATTTGTAGCTTTATTCAAGGATCGCATGCATTATATCAAGCAAGTAAAGGATTTTTATCATTTGTTTTTTTCAAAAACCCCTTCTTTATCCCAAGAAGCACAAGATTATTTAAAAAGCAATCCTCAAACCATCCTTATTTTAGAAAAGTTTCAACAGGCTTTTAAAGCAATTGATTTTGAAAAAGATACTATTGCAACACTTATTAAAAAAGTCGCTCAAGAAAGTAATTTCCCCAAGAAAAACCTTTTTATGGCTTTGCGCATTGGTACTACTTATCAAATGCAAGGTCCTAGTTTACCACCTCTTTTAACATTATTAGGAAAAAAACAAGTTCTTAATAATTTATCTCAATTATTAAAACAATAAGATTATTTTATTTTTAGTTAAACATTTCCTCTTCTTTTGTTTTTTGTTTTGGCAACAGTTTTGGTATATTTTTCTAAAATCAAAAGGACTGCTAACATGTTAAAAATTTATAATTCTTTAACAAAAAAAAAACAACTTTTTCAATCTTTACATCCTTTTTTGGTGAATATGTATGTATGTGGACCCACTGTTTATAATCATCTCCATTTGGGAAACACTAGACCTTTAATCTTTTTTGATATTGTTAAAAGGTATTTACAAATATTAGGGTTTGAAGTTCGCTATGCCGTCAATATTACTGATATTGATGATAAAATTATTGCCTCTGCTTCAAAAACACAGATTTCAGAACATCTTTTAACTCAAAAATATATTCAAGCTTTTCGGGAACTTCTAAATTCATTAGATTTGCAACCTATTAATTTTCAACCTCAAGCAACCAAGTATATTACATCTATGATTGCCTATATTCAAGAATTATTGAATAAAGGTTTTGCTTACTTCACAGATCAAGGAATATATTTTCGTATATCTAAAATTTCTGATTATGGTAAATTAAAATATCAAGATTTGTCTCAATTAAAGCAAAACGCCCGTAAACAGTTAGATCCTCAAAAAGAGCATCCTGGTGATTTTATTTTGTGGAAAAAAACCACTCAAGGGATTCAATATGAAAGTCCTTGGTTTTTAGGAAGACCTGGGTGGCATACTGAATGTGTTGCTATGATTGATCAAATTTTTGCCACTGTTTTAGATATTCATGGTGGTGGGACTGATTTAAAATTCCCTCATCATGAAAATGAAATAGCTCAAGCTCAAGCGCATAGTGGTCGCCCTTTAGCTAATTTTTTTATGCATGTAGCCAGATTAGATTATCAAAATCAAAAAATGTCTAAATCTTTAGGGAATGTTGTTTGGTGTCGCGACTTATTGCAACAATTTAACCCCTCTATTATCAAGCTTTTTCTTTTAAACACTCATTATCGAAAACCTATTAATTTTAATTATTCTTTAATGGAGCAATTTCGCATCAAATATCATAAAATTATTACTTTCTTCACCAAAAACTATTTTTATTTGAAATTACATCATGGTTTATCCTCCCTCCACCAAACTACTATTCTTAATGATTTTCATCAGTTAATGCAAGATGATTTTGCCACTCACAAAGTGATTGATTTAATTGAACAAACTATTAAAAAAGCTTATCAAAGTAAAGAAATCACCCTTTTATCTCAATATCATAATACTTTGTTATTAATTTTTGATATTTTAGGAATCCGTATAGATTTTTTGCAAGCTACTTTAAGTGATTGTCAAACTTATCATTTGTGGCAACAAGCAAGACAAAACAAAGATTTTGCTCAAGCAGACCTTTTGCGACAAACCTTGCTCGATAAAGGTTTAATCTAAAAAAGCGTTAATTTTCTCATAAAATACAATTAAAATAATTCAAAGTTTAAAGGAAAATCATCATATGAGTATATTAACAACTAGAAAAGCTGTTAAAGTGTTTCAAAAAAATCATCAAATATCACGTCATATCTTAAATCAAATTTTAACAGATACGATGAAAGCCCCTTCCTCCTTCAACTTACAACCTTGGCATTTTGTAGTTATTGAAACGATTGCTGGTAAGAAAAAATTGCAACCTTGTTTATACGGCAATCAAAGTCAATTAGAAACTAGTTCCGCTATGATTTTGATTTTAGGTAATACCCAAAAAAACGAGACTAAAGAAGCCATCTTAAGACCATCTTTTGCTCTTCAAAAAATACCAACAGATATTCAAAATCAATTATTAAAACGGATTCACCTTGTCTATTCTAATCAAACTAAAACAGAATTACAAAATGAACTTTTTTTAGAATGTGGCATAGTGGCTTTACAATTGATGTTAGCAGCTCAAAGCTATGGTTATGATACTTGTCCTATAGGAGGGTTTAATCATAAGATTATCAATCAAATCCTAAGTATTGATCCTAAATACATCCCCACTTTAATTGTTGCTATAGGAAAACCTCTTTCTTCACATCAAACATCAGATACTTTTAGATTACCATTTAATCAAATAACTACTTATTTATAAATATTACCATTTACTCTTTGAAATGACTTTTAGCTGATTTATTTTTATACACTTACAAAAAAGAATTCATCTTTTTTGTAAGTTTTTATTGTTTATATCCTCATTTTATTTTTAATGATAATCTCGATAATATTTTCACTTAACTTATTGACAAAGTTTTTAATCCATGATATACTAGAAACAATCAATTAAACAATCATTTCCCTTTTTCTAAATCATTCTTTTATGTTTAATGATTATTAGTATATTTAATTGCTTACCCTTGTTCTAAATATTTTGTTATATCATTTGGGGTTTTCTCGATCCAATGAGATAATTAATATTATGAAAAGAGGTTAGGATTACTTTATGTTTATTATTTGATGATGTTGCTATTTATGTTTTGGTAAATTATTTAAACAACAAGGAAATAGAAAGGTTAATTTAAAACAATATGATAAATGTAAATTTAATTAAAGAAAAGTTTAGGAGTCATTTTAAAAAAATATTAATTATTGTCATTAGTTTATTATTTGTCACAGCGATTCATGTAAGATTACATTATATGTCTCCTGCTGCTAAGAATCAAGCATCTAGGGAAAATGCAATTATTTTAGGTGTTGTCAATTGCTCTCCTCCTGTAGCTTTTGATGGTTCCAATGTTGTAAAACCAGATTACAAAGTACAAACTACCAATGGTGAATATGTAAGTGGTTCTGATGTTATTTTCTTCAAAGAAGTAGCTAAAGAAATGGGAAAAGAATTACAAGTCAAAGCATATAGTGGGGTTCAAGGGGTTTTAAATGATCTTGACCAAGGTATTATTGATTGTGCTATGGGCATGATGAATGTAACTGATGACAGAAAAGAAAAGTTTGATGCAGTTGCATATTATCCTGCAAGTACGAAAATTTTATTTAAAAAAAATTCTCAGGCATCAAATTTGTTTGCTGCCAATAAAGATAAAATTACGTGGGATTTGATTATCCAAGAAAAAGTTAAGGCAACTGTCATAAGTGGCAGTGAATATTATCGCCAATTAGAAAAAGAAGGACATCAAGAAAATATCCGATCAAGCGATGATCACAATGGTTGTTTGAATAAATTAGAACAAGATGAAGTGGCAGTTTATATAAGTGATAACCTTATCATAGATGCTGCAACAAAACAACCAAAATATCAAAATGATTATCAATCAGCTAAAATGTCAGGAGACGTTTTGCCATTAGGGATTTATCTCCAAAAAAATAAATCTGAATTAAAGAAATCATTAGACGATTGTATTAAAAAAGTCAAAGCCAAGAGTAACAACGAATATAAAGATGGATATGATTATTATTTTGATATAGCTTGTAACATGGAACAATCCAAACCTACTATTTGGAGAAAATTATTGACATATGAAAAAGGATTATATTACTCTTTGCTGCTATCTTTTTATGGTTTAATTGTGGGATTTGTTTTAGCTTTATTATGTTTGAAGCTAAAAACTTTATCCTTGGTTACAGGCAAACAAACTCGTATGACCAAAATGCTTGCTTTATTAATAGATGGAATAGTTTGTTTGTTTAAATCAATTCCTGTTATACTTCAAACTTTCTTAATTTATAATTTATTCATAAGAACTAATATACCTTTATTTAAAGGTAATTTAGGTACTTTTGCTGTTGGATTAATTATTATTGTTTTAAATACTGGGTTTAATTTAGCTTTTATTATGATCAATCATGCTCAATTCTTAGATAAAGAACAAACTAGAGCAGGTCATGCTTTGGGTATGAACGATAAACAAGTTTTCAAATATATTATTTTTGCACAAACTTTGACAAGAACTGTTCCTTCTTTATGGAATCAATTTATTATCAACATCAAAGATACTGCTTTGTTTTCAGTAATTGGTTTAGCAAGTCTTTTATGGTCGGCTCAAAGAAATGCATCAGTAAATTATGATACTATTACTCCTTTTTTAGTTGTAAGTGTTTTTTATTTAGTATTAACCTTTATTACTTCTTTGTTAAGCCGTATTAAATTTAATAAAAACAAATAATAATATTTTAAAATTCATTATTAAGACCAACTTTAATTCAAAGTTGGTCTTTTTGGTCTCCAAACAACTAACAAACTAATTAAAAAAAGAAAAAAGACTCTCCTAAGAGAGTCTTGTGATTATTCCTTAACTTTTTTTATATTATTTTAACTTGAGGGACTAAATTAAACCTTACTTTTTTATTATGACCTTGTTTTTGAATGATATTATTTTTTAAAATAGAAGGCTTCTTTAAAGCTTGAATTTGTGATATTGCTAAATGTAATTGATAATTTTGTTGTTCTAATATTGTAATCTTTCTTCTTTCGTTAATGGTCCCTTCTTTTAAAATTTTTTTACGAAGTTTAACAATTTCTTCTAATAATGCTTTTTTATCTAATAAAAGTTGTAGTAATTTTATTTCTTCTTCTTGATATACTTGTTTATCTGGCTTATTTTCCATTCCCATGACATAGTTTTTAGTAGTTAACACTAATCCTATTAACATGATTAAAATAATCTTCATTATTTCTTTTTTTAATTTTATCAATCTTATAAAAATTCCTTTATATTAATTTGCTATTTTGTTTTCTCAAAAGAGAAGATATCGTTTTTCAAATTCAAATAATATCTATTTTTTTGAAAGCTCAGTTCAACTAAAAAGTCTAACCTTTTAGTCTAACTGAGGATCTTTTTTAAATATTTGCCTGTATAACTACTTTTGTGTTTGCTGATTTCTTCAGGGGTTCCTGTTGCTACTAAATAACCTCCTTTAGCTCCTCCTTCAGGTCCTAAATCAATAATATAATCAGCATTTTTAATAATATCTAAATTATGTTCAATGACGATAATAGTAGCATTTTGATCTACCATATGTTGTAAGACATCAATTAATTGTTTGACATCTTCTGAATGCAAACCAGTAGTCGGTTCATCTAGGATATATAAAGCCCCTTTAACAATACTTTTATTTAATTCACTAGCTAATTTGACTCTTTGTGATTCTCCTCCTGATAAAGTAGGAGATGATTGTCCTAATTTAATATATCCTAATCCTACTTTTTGTAATATTTCTAAGGGATGTTTAATTTTGGGATGGTTTTTGAAAAAAGTTACTCCTTCATCAATATTCATATTGAGGATATCTGCAATGCTTTTGCCTTTGTATTTAATTTTTAAAGTTTCTTTTTGATATCTTGTTCCTTGGCAACTTTCACATTTGACATAAACATCAGGTAAGAAATTCATAGAAATCTTTTTGACTCCGTCACCAGAACAAGCTTCGCATCTTCCTCCTTTGACATTGAAAGAAAAGCGTCCTTTTTGATAACCTTTGATTTGAGCTTCGGGGATTTGAGTATATAAATCTCTAATTTCGTCAAAAACGCCTGTATAAGTAACAGGATTGCTTCTAGGGGTTTTGCCGATAGGTGATTGTGATATTTCTACTATTTTGGTGATATGGTTAAAATCGTTAACTTTATTTGGTTCTATTGTTTGTTTTTCTTCTTTTTCTTGTAAGACACTATTGTGAAAATGATGTTGATTTTGAATTCCCAGTTGCAACCCCTTTAATAAAACATCATTGACTAAAGTAGATTTACCAGAACCAGATACTCCTGTTACTACTGTTAAATTTTCCATGGGGAAAGCAACATCAATGTTTTTTAAATTATTTTTACAAGCATTAGTAACTAATAAATATCTTTCATTAAAAGGTCTTCTTTGTTGAGGAATATTAATAGTAAGAGTACCAGCTAAATATTTTCCTGTTAAACTATTAGGATTTCGCATTACTTCTTGTGGTGTTCCTGCAGCTTGCACTTCTCCTCCTAAAAGACCTGCTTTAGGGCCAATATCAATTAAATAATCAGCTGCTAACATAGTATCATGATCATGTTCTACTACAATTAAAGAATTCCCTAAATGACACATTTTTTTTAAAGAATTAATTAATAAATCATTATCTTTTTGATGTAAACCAATTGAAGGTTCATCTAGCACATATAATACTCCTGATAATTTAGAACCAATTTGAGTAGCTAAACGAATTCTTTGAGCTTCTCCTCCTGATAAAGTGTTACCACTGCGTGCTAAGGTTAAATAACCAAGTCCAATTTCTTGTAAAAAGGTTAAACGTTGGATCACTTCTAAAAAAGCTAAATTAATAATTTTAGTTTCTTCAGGGGTTAGGGTTAATTCTTTTAAAAAGGTAATTAGTTCATCAATTGATAAAGTAGTTAATTCATAAATATTAAGATTATTAATTTTAAAGAGTAAAGCTCCTTGATTTAATTTTTGTCCTTGACAAATAGGGCATTTTTTTTCCATCATAAGATTATCTAAATAGTTATAATAACTTATTTGATGATAAGTTTGATTTTGATGATCTAAGGAATTTACAAATTGAAGAAGAGCATGATTGAATATTCCTTCAAAGAAATTAGTTTGACTTGATTTTTGAGCTTGCTTAGTTAAATCTTTTTGATTAGTATAAAAATATTCTTGTTGTTCTAAAGAACCATAAAGTAATATTTCTAACTTAGATGTTTCTAAGTACTTTAAAGGGATATTCATATCAATTTGATAATGTTTACATATTTGTTTAATTTTATCTTTTTGCTTCATTTCTTGGTTGATTAAAATAGCACCATCGTTTAAAGATTTGTTGATATCAATGATCTTTTCATAATTAATACGTCCTTTAACTCCTATTCCTTTACAATTGCTACATGCTCCTAAGGGAGTATTAAAGGAAAAGATACGTGCTTCTTTTAAAGGAACATCATAATCCATTCCTTCTAGATGATAATGACTGTTTAATTTTAAAATATGATTTTCCTTACCCCCCTTGTTATCATTATTTCCCTTGTGATTTTCCTTGTGATAAGGCATAACAAAGACTTTTCCTTGAGTTAATTTTAAGGCTTGCTCTAAGGCTTCATAAAGTCTTGTTTGATTATCTGCATTAATTAAGATACGGTCAACGACAACTTCAATGCTATGATATTGATTTTTGATTAAAGGTTTGGCTTCATTAATTAAACTTATTTCTTCATTAATCCGTACTCTTAAAAAACCATCTTGTAATAATTTGTCCAAAGTTTTTCTATGGCTCCCCTTTTGTCTTTCAATGATAGGGGCTAAAATGATAACCATAGTTTGATTGCATGTTTCTTCAATTTTAGTGATCATTTGTTCAATAGTTTGTTTTTCTAAAGCTATCTTTTTAAGAGGATGATAAGGGATACTAATATTAGCATAAATTAATCTTAAATAATCATAAATTTCAGTAATAGTTCCTACAGTAGAACGGGGATTATGAGAAGTAGTTTTTTGGTCAATGCTAATAGAAGGGCTTAAACCTTCAATGCTATCAACATCTGGTTTTTCAAAATTACCTAAAAATTGTCTAGCATAAGCACTTAATGATTCAACATATCTTCTTTTACCTTCTTGATATAGGGTATCAAAAGCTAAAGAGGATTTACCAGAACCAGATAATCCAGTAATGACAACTAGTTTATTTTTAGGAATATCAAGATTAATGTTTTTTAAATTATTTTCGCGTGCACCGCGGATTTTAATGAATTGATGATACTCTTTTGTTTTCTTCATTCCTCTTTGTTCCCTTTTTTAATGTGTACCAATCATTATAACAAAAAAGATAGTTTCCGTGTATAATATAATTAATAACATCATTATTATCATTTGATAATAAGGAAATAGAGAGTCAGTATTGTTGAATATTAAATAGTTAAATTATAGTATATCAAGTATAAATGTATATATTAAACGCTTATATATAAAGCATATAATAGTTACTAAGTATATATAAGTATTAGATATTATTATATATATGAATAGTATGTAAATAGTTACAAACAATATATAAAAAACCATTTAAACCCCTATATAAATACATATAAATATATAAATACATACGTACATGTTTATATATGCAAACATATATATAAATAATATACATACATACTATAAAATTAGAAATTAGAAATAGAAAGGTAAAATAAATAGTTTTTTTTGATATGACTTATTTTGGTAGTCATAATAAGCAATTAATTATAAAGAATAAAGTATATATCTTAATGATATTAATTAGTTTTATTATGTTTTTATTAGTTAATGTTTATCCCTTAGATAACTCCATTAATCAAGGAGATAAGGATAAGATAGAAGATAAGATACTTCCTTTACAAAGGGATTTATTAGGAATCCAAGATGATAGTAATGATACTATTATTAATCAAATATTATCTAAAGGAATTACTTTAAGTAAAGATGGTTTTAAGATTACTCCTTTGATGATAAATACTATTAGAATTCCTGCAGCAAAGGTATGCCATGATGATTGCTTGGGAAGTGTTATAGTAAGATACTATATCAAAGATAGTAAACCTTTGAAGTTAGAAAAATACTTAAAACCATTAGCAACTAAAATAACTTTATCTTTAGAAGAAAGGAAGAACCCTAATAAGCAATTATTATTAAATAAATTATTACAGATAGAAGATACATTAACTCTTGATGAATGTATACTTGTAAAGACTCGTTCTAATCATCTTAAAGTAAGATCAGAAAATGATGCTAAAAGAGTAGTAAGCCAAGAAGAAGTTATCTTTAATTATATTGATACTAAGGTTTTATTAGAAGAATTACTTAATAATAAAGAATTGGGTATAATAGATGATAACAAAGAAGACACCATTATAAATGCTATTTGCCAGAAGAATCCTGCTTTATTAAAAGATAATCTGACAGTTACTAAGATAAGAAATAATCAAGCACAAGTAGAATACCAAGGATGTGAAGATACTATTATAGTAACCTTTACAATACAACCTCTTATTATTATTACCAAGACTAATTTAGGGATTGTAGATAACATACAAGATACTACTATTATCGATGCTCTTCTTATTAATAATCCTGATTTATTAAAAGAGAAAGATAATCTTAGGGTGTTGAAGATAGAAACCAATAAAGCTTTTATTACTATTAAGCAACAAAAAGAACAAGCAGTCACTTTTATCTATATTAAACCTTCAATTAAAAAGAAATTAAAGAATAATCATCAAAATACTATTATTAACGCTTTATATGAAGAAAATCAAGGTTTAATTAAAGAGAGTATTAAAGTAATTAAGATAGAAACAAATAAGGCTTTAATTTCCTATGATAACTATCATACAACAGTTACATTTAAAATAAGAACGTTTTATACTTATCTTTTCTTTTTCCTCTTCTTTTTTTTCTTCCTTCTTTTAATCTTTCTAATTGCTATTATTATCATTAAAAGGAAAAACAAGTTAAATTCATAAAAATAACAAAAAACGTTCTCTCTTGTACATAATAAAAGTGAAGAAATGTGAAAACTGAAAAGAACGATTTTACATACAATTAATTTTAAACTTAAAAAAATAAATAAAATATTTAAAACAAAATAAACAATCCACTCTAACTCCCCAGAACTAATCTTGAAAAGATTAGTTCTTTTTTTATACCCCAGACTAATCTTCAGATTAGGCGTATCAACAATACACACAACACACACGTAACAACCTCCACTAAAAAACCCAAAGCCAAGCAATACTCTTGCAAAAAAAAAAAAAAGAGTATAATAGAAAATGTATGATTAAATACTAAATAAAGGAGAAATAAAAACATGAATTTTATTAAAATTAAAAACACATTAAAAAAACCAATTATCTTCATTTCAATTATTACCCTAACTACGGGAGCATTATTCGGTGGAGTATTCGCCATTAGTCAATATCACAAAACCAAAGAATCAACCGAAACTACAGTAAAATTAACCTCCAAACAAGACATCATCAAACTAGATAATGTTGGAACAAACTCTAACCTATCATTAACCCCTAAAGATGCCATCCTCTTTGACAACACAAAGGAAACCAAAGAAATATATCACCAAGCAAAAATAACCAATCAATCAAAAACAGGAAAATTACACCTAAAAATAGGTAAACACGAAATCAAAATAAAAAACGATAACGCAATCTTAAAAGAACAAGTAAACAGATTGTTAAACATTAAATATTACTACAACCAAAACGGAACAGAGACAGAATATAACAATTCAGATCAACCAACAATGAAACCCGGAGAAGCTAAAGACGTAACTATCAAAATAACCTTAAAGGAGGAAGAATTATCAGGTTTCACAGAAACTGACTTAAACACTTTTCGCAACGAATGGCATCAAAATGGAGTTAAAATTAACATACCAATTGAACTTGTTGAATAATGCCCCCAGTTTCCCATATCACAACAATATCGCTTCAACAACCATAGAATTCCACGCAAAACCCATCAAAAAAATCAATATATTCGAAGTCATAAAAAACTCGGAATACGAAATAAACCTCGACAACGACATCAAAACTTGCGCCAACAAAACCGAAGTAGAAAATGTTTTAAAAAAATACAATCTCGTTAATGAACGTTCAAAAAAATATCTATCCTGCAAAGAATCAGATTTCGTTTATAACCGAAATAAATATGTATACATCAAACCCACTCCCTTTGATGGAAACCCATATTACCATCCGCATGGTAAAATACTCCAAGTCTCCCCAGACTACAATTAACTCAGAACTAATCTTGAAAGATTAGTTCTTTTTTTATACCCCAGACTAATCTTCAGATTGGCCTTTTTTTAACATTTAAAGTACCAAAAAAATAAAATTTATCAACAAATATCAAATTAAGAATCCAAATTTTTATCAATAATTAATGTTTTAATGATGATTTAAATAAGTTATAATATAAGTGTATTTATTACTTTCTTGTTGTTTTAATATTTTAATTTTCTTTTATCCTCCCCCCTTTTAACTCTTTTTCTCTCACCTCTTTAAAAAAGAAGCAAAAAAGAAACAGTTAAACCCAAATAAATCAAAAAAAGATTTTAAATATTAGTTACTTTAAAATAGAAATTAAAAATAGAAATGTTTTGATAATGAATATTAATTTATTTTTAAAAAAACGTTGGATTGCCATTATTTTAATAATTTTATTGTTTTTTATGATTTTATTTTTTGATCTTACCGAATTCCTTAATTTTCCTAAGGTAAATAACAAAGAATTAGTAAATATTGATTCTGATGTACCTAAAAAAGAAGAAATTTTTATTGATAATAAAATTGATGAAAACTCGGAAATAGAAAAAGCACAATTAGAACAATTTAAAAAATTAGGATTTACTCTTCAAACTTTAACAAATCTTGGATACACTATTAATCAATTACAAAAAATGCAAAAAATAACTAATTGTATTAAAATCTTAAAAGAACAAGGGATCAATATTCAAGAATTAATTAAAAAAGGATATACTCTTGTACAATTAAAAAAATCAGGCTTTAGCGCCAAAGAGTTAAAAGCAGGAGGTTTATCTCTGCAAGAATTAAAATTAGCACATTATTCCTTGCAAAGTTTAAAAAATGCTGGTTATCTACCTCAAGAACTTATAGCAGTTGGTTATTTACCCCAAGATTTAAAACAAGCTGGTTACAACCCAAAAGAATTAATCAATTGGGGACTCGATAATAAGATTTTTCAGCAAATAGGTTTTAAAGCTAAAGATTTTAAAAAACATTTTGTTACTTTAGATGAATTAGAAAAAAAGGGATATAATGTCTTTAATTTGCTCCAAATTGGTTATAATCCTTTAGAATTAGCTTTTAAATATACTGTTAATAAAATCAAAATAGAAAGCGGATATACTGTTTTACAATTAAAACAAGCTGGCTTTAGTGCTAAAGAATTAATGCTTTATTTAGGGGTCACAACGAAAGAATTAAAAGATGCTGGCTTTAGTGCAGTTCAATTAAGATATTCAGGGTTAAATTTATATGATTTAAAATTAGTAGGTTATACTCCACAAGAATTAAAAGATGCTGGCTTTAGTGCTAAAAATTTAAAAGACTATGGTTATTCTTTAGAAGAAATTAAAAAAGCTTCATACTCAATAAAGCAATTATTTCAGGAAGCTTATTATACTCCACAAGAATTAAAAGATGCTTTCTTTAGTGCTGAGGAATTAAACCAAAATGGAATTTCAATCCCGCAATTAAGAGATGCTGGTTATTCTTTGGAACAACTTCAAAAATTACAATTAACAGCCCAAGAATTACGCGAATTAGGGCATACAGTCAAAGAATTAAAGGAGCAAGGCTTTTCCATTCAACAATTAGTTTTTGCGAAGGTTAGCATTCATGATTTAAAAGAAGCAGGTTATACCCTTCAAGAGTTAAAAAATGCTGGATTGACTATTCAAGAATTATTGAAAGCTGGATATAAATTAAAAGAATTAATTAAATTATCAAATATTGGCTTAGAATTAAGAAACCTTAAAATAACTCCTCAACAATGTTTAAATCTCAATTGCTCTTCTGATTTAATTAAAGAATTTGGTTATTCAATGCAAGAATTAAAAAAAATGGGTCTTTTAATTAAAACGACTCCCAATGGTTTTATTCAAAGTATTACTCAATTTAATCCCTTAACAGGGTTTAAAATTAGAACTAATTTTTTTGGAACATCAATTAAAACTTGCTTAATTAACCTTTATGATGTTCATGGTCGACTTTTTAAAACTTGCAAACCTCATTTAGAAGAATAATTAAAATGACTCCAAAAATTGCGCCAAAGCGCCAAAAGATAACAAAGTGATTGTTTCATGATTTGTGCAATCTCTTTTTATTTTTAAAAACAGATATGATCTATAAAGTTGCTCTATTTTTTTATCAAAAAAGCATTACAAACAATATTTAACAATTATTTAAAACCAATTAAAAATCTTGATATTATATTTTTAATATTTTTTCAAAATAATCTTTATTTTTCTGTTTAAAAAAGGTATAATGTTGTTGATGTTTACTTTTTTTCATTTTTAATTTTTTTATTGATTGTAGTTTCATATTTGCTTTTAAAAAGGGAGGCGACAATAAAAAAATAGTTGAAAAATCAATTAAAATTAAGATAACTATGATCAAAATAAGTAAATAATGTGTACCACGCCACGCGTAAGATAAAATGAGCAAAATATTTTAATTTTTTTAATTTATAGATTAAAGAAAAAACAAAAAAAGGATTAAAACCATTATGTTTAATTTTTTAAAAAAAATATTTAATTCTTCTAGAAAAGCTTTAAGAAAAGCTAGAGTTATTGCTAATAAAATAGAAAAACTAAGCGAAACGATGAGTTTATTGCAAGATTCCCAATTTGCGCTTAAAACTGATGAATTAAAACAAAGATATCAAAAAGGAGAAACTCTGAATCAATTATTGCCAGAAGCCTATGCTTTGGCTAGAGAAGCTACTAAAAGAGTAACAGGACTAACTCCTTATTATGTGCAAATTTTAGGAGCTATTATTTTGCATCAAGGTAATATTGCTGAAATGAAAACAGGCGAAGGGAAAACCTTAACAGCCATTATGCCTGCTTATCTTAATGCTTTAAGCGGAAATCCCGTCCATATTGTTACAGTTAATGAATATTTAGCTAAAAGAGAATTTGAAGGCAATATTGGAGAAGTTTATCGTTTTTTAGGTTTGCAAGTGGGACTTAATGTTAAAGAAAATACCACCGAAGAAAAACAAGCAGCTTATTTATGCGACATCCTTTATACTACCAATAGTGAACTTGGTTTTGATTATTTAAGAGATAATATGAAAATTGATTCTCAAAATTTAGTTATGAAACGTCCTTATAGTTATGCTATCGTTGATGAAGTGGATTCTATTTTAATTGATGAAGCTAGAACACCTTTGATTATTTCTCAAAGTATGAAAGAGGGTAAAAATTTATACAAAGAAGCTCAACGTTTTGTAAGAACTTTAAAAAATCAACATTATCTTATTGAATTAGAAACTAAAACAATTGAATTAACTGAAGAAGGAATCAACAAAGCTGAAAAATTTTTTCAAATTGAAAATTTATATAATGTTGAACATACCTCACTACTTCATCACATCAAAAATGCCCTAAAAGCTTATTTTACTATGCATAAAAACAAAGATTATTTGGTAGACCAAAATCAAGTTTTAATTATCGATCAATTTACAGGAAGGGTTTTAAAAGGGCGTCAATTTAGCGACGGCTTGCATCAAGCCTTAGAAGCTAAGGAAAGGGTTTTAATCAAAGAAGAAACTTCCATTGGAGCAACCATTACTTATCAAAATTTCTTCCGCCTTTATCACAAATTATCAGGGATGACAGGAACTGCTAAAACCGAAGAAGATGAATTTAGAGATATTTATAACATGGAAGTAATTGAAATCCCTACTAATTTACCAATGATTAGAATTGATGAACCAGATTTTATTTTTGTTTCTTTAAAAGAAAAATATGATGCTTTAATAGAAGAAGTGTTAGAACGCAATAAAAAAGGACAACCTATTTTAATAGGAACAACTACAGTTGAGGTTTCAGAAATTATTTCTAAAAAATTAAAAAAAAAATTAATTAAACACGAAATTCTAAACGCCAAAAATCACTCTAAAGAGGCCGAAATTATTGCTAAAGCAGGAATAAAAAATGCCATCACTATAGCAACTAATATGGCCGGAAGAGGAACTGATATTCGTTTAGGAGAAGGAGTTGTTGAATTAGGTGGATTAGTTGTTTTAGGAACTGAACGACATGAATCAAGAAGAATCGATAACCAATTAAGAGGTCGTTCTGGTCGTCAAGGAGATCCAGGATATTCACGTTTTTTCATTTCCAGTGAAGATGAATTAGCTCAAAGATTTGGTGGCACTAAAATAGAAAAAATTATTTCTTTATTACAAAAAATAAACGCCACTGAAGCCAAAACATCATCTAAAATGATTACTAATTTTTTTACTAAAATTCAAAAAAAAGTAGAATCTTCTAATTTTGATTATCGCAAATATCTTTTAAAATATGATGATATTTTAAGAACGCAAAGAGAAATGATTTATGACCAAAGAAAAGAAATTTTAAATAGTTCTGATCCTGAAAAAATAGCTTTAACGTTGATTCAAAAAACCCTTAATCAAGAAATTTTACCTTATTTTAATAATAATTCAAAAAATAAAAATCAAACCGAATCATTAATTCTTTTTTTGGAAAAAAACTTTTTCCCCAAAAATACTTTTGATATCAAAGAAATACAAACAATATACGAAAACCTTAAAAATAAAAATAACACTTTATCCTCTTTTAAAAACCATTTATCGCAAAAAATAACAACTATTTTAGACAGTCAAAAAACTGTTTTGGAAAAAGAATCCCTTGAAATACAACACTTTACTAATGCCTTAAGATGGATTATGTTAAAAATAATTGATACTCATTACAAACATCATATTAATGATATGAGTTTTTTAAGACAAGGGATTGGATTTGTGGGTTACGGCCAACAAGATTCTTTTATTGAATATCAAAAAGAAGGACAACGCTTATTTAATAAAATGATTTATCAAATGTCTTTGAATATTGCTGCTACTATTTTAAAATTCCCTTTTGTTGAAAGTTTCCAAAACGCCCCTCAACAAAAACAAAATATCTTAAATGATAAGAGTTCAAACGATGATAACGCTACCAAAAAAAGAAGAAAAATTCGTGTTGTTAAAAAACCTTGGAATTAAGTTATGGAAAAATATGAAATTAATCAACATTTAGAAAATCTTTCTCAAAATCTCCAAGATTTAAAAAAAGCCCTTAATTTTGCTAAAACTAGTGAATTACTTGAAAAAATGAAAATTAAAATGCAAAAAGAAGATTTTTGGGACGACCCTCAAAAAGCTATTGTTGTAAGTCAAAATTTTAACGAATTACAAGAAAAAAAAACTATTTTTAAAACATTAGAAAACAATTATCAAGATTTGCTAACTTTTTTTAATTTAGAATATAGCAAGCAAGATGAAGCTGATTTCTTAGAAGAAGAATTAAAAGAATTGACAAAATCTGTTTTTGATTTTAAAATTAAAATCTTTTTAAACCAACCTTATGATAAAAACAACGCTATTTTAATTTTTCACCCTGGAGCAGGAGGCACCGAATCTCAAGATTGGTGTGAAATGCTTTTTCGAATGTATCAAAAATATGCTCAGAAAAAGAATTTTAAAACCGAAATCTTAGATTGTCAATCAGGGGAAGAAGCAGGACTTAAATCAGCTACTTTGTTAGTAAAAGGCCCTTATGCTTATGGTTATTTAAAAGCTGAAAAAGGAGTTCATCGTTTAGTCAGAATTTCTCCTTTTGATGCTAATTCCAAAAGACACACTTCTTTTGTTTCTTGTGATGTTTTGCCGGAAATCAAAGATGAAATTAAAATTAATTTAAAAACAGAAGATTTAAAAATGGATTTTTTTCGCAGTAGTGGTGCAGGAGGTCAACACGTGAATACTACTGATTCTGCTGTTAGAATAACTCATTTACCAACAGGAATAGTAGTTGGTTGTCAAAATGAACGTAGTCAAATCAAAAACCGCGAAAAAGCTTTACAATTGTTAAAAACAAAACTATTCCAATTAGCAACGAAACAGCAAAAAGAAAAAAACGCTAAACAATTTCAAAATGATCAAAAAGAAATTGGTTGGGGTTCACAAATTAGAAGTTATGTTTTTCATCCTTATAAAATGGCGAAAGATCACCGCACTAATCAAGAAATATTTCAATTAGAACAGGTAATGGATGGCAATATTGATGAATTCATTAATGGTTTTTTAACTAATTTACCTTTTAATTCAATAAATGATTAAAAAACATTCAAATCAATATTAAAAATATTTTCTCCTACAACGTTAATTAGTAAAATATTTATTACATTTGAAATCTTGACAATTCAAGCCTTTTATGTAATAATAATTAGGATGGAATTTTTAATTTCAAAAAAATTAGTCAAATTAAATTAATTAAAAAAAGAAAGTAGGAATCATTTATGGCAATCAAAATGCGTTTACAACGTTTTGGAGTGCATAAAAGACCTTTTTATAGATTAGTTGCAAGCGAATCTAAAAATGCTCGCGATGGTAAATTTTTAGAAATTTTAGGAACTTATGATACTATTTTAGATATTGTTAAGTTAGATCATGATAAAATCCAAAAATGGTTATCAGATGGAGCACAACCTACTAAAACAGTAAAAAAGATTTTTAAAAAAAGTAATTTTATTGTTAAAACTGCAAATAATACTGCATATAACACAAAAAACAGTAAACAATAATTTTTTAAAAAAACACAATATCAAATTTAATTATTCAAGAAAATAATATTCTAGGTTAAAAAGAAAAAAATATGATAATTGAAGTTATAACTATTTTTCCTCTTTTTTTTCAAAGTTTTTGTAATAATTCAATTATAAAAAGAGCTTTAGAACAAAAAAAAGTTCAAATTAAAATTCATGATTTAAGAAAATACAGCATTAATAAACACAATCAAGTAGACGACTCTGTTTATGGAGGAGGGGTTGGAATGTTACTTTCCTTTCCTCCTTTTTTTAATTGTTTAAAAGACATCAAAAAACCTCACAGCAAAGTTATTTTGTTATCTCCTCAAGGGAAATTATTTAATCAATCGCAAGCAACTGATTATGCCCAAAAAGAATCTCATTTAATTATTTTATGTGGTAATTACGAGGGCATTGATGCTAGAATATTAAAATATGTAGATCAAGAAGTTTCTATAGGTGATTATATTTTAACTGGAGGAGAAATCGCTGCTACAGTTTTAATTGATGCTATTGTAAGAATCATTCCTGAAGTTATCAAAAAGGAATCTTATCTTCAAGATTCACATCAACAAGGATTATTAAAATTTCCTCAATACACTAGACCGCAAAGTTATCAAAATCAAGAAGTCCCTTCAATTTTGTTATCTGGACATCACGAAAAGATCAATCATTGGCGCCAAAAAGAAAGTTTAAAAATCACTTGGCAAAAAAGACCTGATCTTTTAGTCAATAAGAAACTAACCTCAATCCAACAAAAACTTTTGCAAGAAATTAAGCAAGAATTAGAAAAATAATAAAAAATAAAGGAGTAATTAATATGTCTCAATTAAAAGGACAAAATTTAATAGAATCAGTTAATCAACATCAACTTAAAGAAATTCCTATTTTCAAACCTGGTGACACTGTTAAAGTTTCTATTAAAATTGATGAAGGTAACCGTAAAAGAGTTCAAATTTTTGAAGGTTTAGTAATTAAACGCCAAGGAAGATTGCTTTCAGAAACTTTCACCGTTAGAAAAATGTTTGTTGGAATAGGGATAGAATTAACTTTTCCAATACATTCCCCTTCTAACGAAAAAATAGAAGTTGTGCGTCGTGGAATTGTGCGCCGTGCTAAACTACATTATGTACGCACTCTTTCTTCTAAAGCTTCACGCATTAAAGAACGAAAATAATTTTTTTAAAATAAAAAATAATTTAATATTATCTGTTTCACAAACAATAATACTTTCTAAAAAAATAGGAGTTTTGAAATGTCTTTTTATGAAGAATTAAAATGGCGTAATTTAATTAAAGATTGTAGCAACGAAAATCAAGTTAAAGAACTTTTAGACAACGGTAAAATTAAGTTTTATTGTGGTTTTGATCCAACTGCTGATTCTTTAACTGTAGGACATTTAGTTCAAATTACAATGATTTTGTTAATGCAACAACAAGGACATTTGCCTGTAATTTTAGTAGGAGGTGGGACTGGTTTAATTGGCGACCCCAAAGAAACAGAAGAAAGAAAATTATTATCTTTAAAACACTTCTTAAAAAATGCCAAAAGAATCGAATCACAATTTAAATCCATTTTATTTAATAAAAACATAGAATTTGTTAATAATTATGAGTGGTTGCCTTCATTAGATATTATTTCTTTTTTAAGAAAATATGGTAAATTTTTTAATATTAATTATATGCTTTCTAAACAAACGGTAGCCAAAAGATTAGCTTCAGGAATTTCTTTTACCGAATTTACTTATATGATTTTGCAATCCTTAGATTTTTATCATTTATATAAGAAACATAATGTTCAGTTACAATTAGGCGGCTCCGATCAATGGGGAAACATCACAAGCGGTTTGGAACTAATTCGTAAATTAGAAACAAATCATAATGCTTTTGGTATTAGCACTCCTCTTTTATTAAACGCTAATGGCACTAAATTTGGAAAAAGTGAGCAAGGAGTTCTATGGTTAAACCCTAAAAAAACTCCTCCTTATGAAGTTTATCAATATTTTTTAAATATCGGTGACCAAGAAATTATTAATTATTTAAAAACCCTTACTTTAATTCCTAAAAAAGAAATTTTAAATTTAGAACAGCATACTCTAAATCAACCTCAACAAAGATTAGCTCAAAAAGCTTTAGCCCAGCATATTTTTAATTTGATCTATCCTCCTAATGTTTTGCCAGAATGCTTACAAACAAATAAAATTTTATTTTTAAACAAAAAAAACACTTGGCAAGAACAAGATTTCACCTTATTGCAAAAAACTTTATTTTGCCACCATCTTCAAACAGTAGATTCCATCTGCTTAGCTGATGCTTTAGTAAACACCAAATTAACATCTTCTAAAAGCGAAGCACGTGAATTTATTCATAAAGGGGTGATTCAAATTTTTGACCAAAAAATAAAACAAGTAGATTATACAATCACTAAAAATAACGCTTTATTTAATAAATATGTACTTTTGAAAAAAGGTAAAAAAAATAACGCTTTAATTATTTTTTAATTTCTCATGCTTTTGCAAAAGAAGGTTCCAAAAATGCCAAAAAAATCTTTTCGTTGTTTTTTTCCTATTTTTAAAACAAATTCCGAACTTGTCTATTTTGATACAGCTTCCACTTCCTTAAAACCTCAAAAAGTCATCAATGAATTAAATTCATTTTATAACAATAATGGCGTCGGAAATAAATCTTTAGCCCCTTTAACTTCTCAAAATGATTTATTATTAAATGAAACTAGGAATAAAACAGCTCATTTCATTAATGCTTTACCAGAAGAAATTATTTTTACCAAGGGAACAACTGATTCTTTAAATCTTTTAGCCCAAAGTTTAAGTGATATTTTAGAAGAAGGGGATGAAATCATTACATCACAATTAGAACATAATTCTTCTGTATTGCCTTGGTTGCAACAAGCAAAAATTAAAAAAGCCAAAATCATTTTTATCCCTTTAAATGAAAATAATAAGATAACTGTTGAAAATTTCGCTAAAGTATTAACCGCTAAGACAAAAGTAGTGGCTTTAACTCATATTTCTAATGTATTAGGATACCAGACTCCTATTAAAGAAATAACCGCTCTAGCGCATCAAAAAAACGCTTTAGTTATTTTAGACGCCGCTCAATCTGTAGGACATTTGCCTATAGATGTGAAAGCTTTAGATATTGATTTTTTAGCTTTTTCTTCGCATAAATTATATGGTCCTTTTGGAGTTGGTGTTTTATTCGGTAAAAACCATCTTTTACAAAAATTAAACCCGACTTTTTTTGGCGGCAGTTCAATTAAAGAATTTTCAACTAAACATCTTTGTTTTAACGATTCTCCTTATAAATTTGAACCCGGAACATTGAATATTGCTGATATTATCGGATTCAAAAAAGCTTTAGAATTTATTGAAGAAATTGGTTTTAATAATATCGAACAACAAGAACAAAAAATTTATCAAAAAATTATGAAAGAATTAAAAAAATTTGATCAAATAACTATTTATAATCCTCAAGCTGTCAACATTATTGCTTTTAATTTTAATAACATTCATGCACACGATGTTGAATCTTTTTTAGCTCAAAGAAATATTTATGTTAGAACAGGAAAATGTTGCGCTTTTTTAATCACCGAAAAATTAAAACAAATAAGCATAATAAGAATTTCAATAGGGATGCATAACAATGAAAAAGATGTGGATTTATTAATAGAAAATTTGAAAAAAGTACAAGAATTTTTTACGTCATTTTCCCAAAAATAAAAGGTATTAAGGTGTTGGAAATAAATCAATTATATCGCGATATCGTTATGAAACATTATCAAAATCCACAAAATTGGGGTTTATCTGAAGATAACGATTTTATTAGTTTAACTCATAAAAACACTTCTTGTGGAGATTCTATTGTTTTGCAAATTAAAATCATCGGCCACAAAATACAAGATATTAGATATGAAACCCAATCTTGCGCTATTTGTCGTGCTTCAGCAAGTTTGATGTCTATTTATCTTAAGCATCTTGAAATCTCTGAAAGTTTAGATAAAATAGACACTTTTTTAGCTATGATCAATAATCAATCTTTAAATGAAGCAAAAATAGAAGAAGATTTGTTATTGTTTAAACATTTTACTAATTTTCCAGGAAGAATAGTTTGTATTGCCCTTCCATGGCAAGCTTTAAAAAAAATAATTAAAAAAAACACGATTAATATATATAAAAAAAGACCAATTTAAATTGGTCTTTTTTTATATATTCATTAAATTTATAACCTTGAAATTCCTAATTTTTTTTGAACTTCTTTAATTTTTTGAATTGCTATAAAACGAGCTTTTTGAGCACCTTGATTTAAAATCAAATCTAATTGTGGATTGTTTATTAATTGATAAAATTTTTGTTGCAAAGGAATGATAATATTCATTATTGCTTCATAAACTTCATTTTTTAAATTTTTATAAGATAATAATTGGAATTTTTTTTCACTTTCAAAAATGCTAATTTGTTTTAAAGAAGCGTAAATGTTTAAAAGATTTGAAATACCTGGTTTATTTTGGGGATCATATTTGATAACCTTTTCAGAATCAGTCACAGATTGATCTATTTTTTTCTTGATTATTTCAGGTTTATCTAAAAGTAAAATATAATTTTTATTATTGTTTGTATCGCTTTTACTCATTTTTTTTAAAGGATTTTGTAAAGATTTAATTTTTCCACCTAAAGGATTAAAAAAAGCTTCTGGAATGGCAAAAGTATTGCCATATAAATTATTAAATCTAGTAGCTATTTTTTTGGTTAATTCTAAATGTTGTTTTTGATCTTTGCCAATAGCAACTAAGTTGGCATCATAAATTAAAATATCTGCTGCCATTAATGTAGGATAAGTGAATAACGATGTTCTAATTCCATCTGGATTTATTTGACTTTTTTCTTTATATTGAATCATTCTTTGAAGTTCGTTAAAGTAAGATTGACATTCTAAAAGATAACCTAAATATGAATGCTCAATAACTTCTGATTGAATAAATAAGTTGATTTTATCAACATTTAACCCTGTTGCTAAATAAAGAGCAGCTACTTCTTTAATTGTTTTTTTAAGTTTTTGCGGATCTTGGTAAAAAGTAAGAGCGTGTAAATCAGCTATAAAAAGATAAAAATCAAAATTTTTTAAATTTTTTTGCAAATCAAGCAAAGGTTGTAACACGCCAATATAATTACCTAAAGTTAAATCTCCTGTTGGTTTAATCCCTGTAACTAATCTTTTTTTTAGGGTCAACTTTTATTCTCCTTTTAAGGTTTTTGAAAAAATGTTATGATGTTTTTTCATCTGGAATTTTTCGTTTTTTCATTAAATAAATCAACAAGAGCAGCCCTTTTTTGAACTACCATATTACAAGGAATCTAAAAGATGCTCTTTAGTGATTTGTTCAAAAATAGTTTTATTGATTTTAGAACGAATGCGGAAATCATCTTTGGTAAAAGGCTTTTCTTTTCGCGCTTCGATAATTTTATTAGCTGCGATCTTCCCTAAACCATCAAGGGCAAGCAAAGGCATTCTTAAATAGTTATTATTTTCTATTTTAAAAATACTAATATCGGATTTATTAAAATCAACACTTAAAAATTTAAAACCGCGTTGTAACATTTCTTTAGTTATTTTTAATGTATTGATTAAAATTTCATCTTTAGCTTTTATTTTTTTGCTAGTTTTTAATTTATTTAATTTTTCTATTTCTTCTTCAATTAAGGAAACATCATTGCTAACCATGGTTTGATGATCAAAGTGTTCAGTGCGTTTAGAAAAATAGCCACTATAAAAAAGCAAAGGTTTATGAACTTTAAACCAAGCAATTCTTAAGGCCATAATCACATAAGCGGTGGCGTGAGCTTTAGGGAATAAATATTTAATTCTAAAAGCTGATTCCATATACCAATCTTCAATGATACCTTGCATTTCTTTTTGATAAATTTGCCATGTTTTAAAATCATTTTGTGGTTGTCCTTTGCGGATAAATTCCATAATATTAAAAGCTTTTAAAGGTTTGATCCCTTTTTCTTGTAATTGCAACATAATATCATCACGACAACCAATAATATCATTAAAGGAAATATTTTCATCTTGGTATTTCTTAAAATCACCTGTTTTATTGATAGCATCTTTTGCATTTTGATGCCAAACATCAGTTCCATGAGAAAGTCCTGAAATTTTAACTAAAGCAGCAAAATTAATTTTAATAGGTGTCTCGTCATTGTTTTTGATGCTTTTGATATCTTTTAACATCTGCTTAACAAAAAAAGTTCCAAATTCAGGAATCCCTAAAGAATCAACAATAATGTTGTTGTCTTTAAAATCATTAGAAAATAATTCATATACTTGAGGATCATCTAAAGGAATATCTTGGGCTTTTCGAAAGGGGAAATCGTTGGGATCTTGTTTGACATAATCCATTAAAAATTTAATCATCATAGGATCATCGTGTCCTAAAATATCTAATTTAAAAAGATTTTGTTCAAAAGAATGATAATCAAAATGAGTAGTTTTCCATTGGGAAGAAGTATCATTAGCTGGATACTGGATTGGTGTAATTTCATAAATGCTATGTCCAGGTGGCACAATCACTATCCCCCCTGGATGTTGTCCTGTTGAGCGTTTTACACCTTCAATTTTATTAGCAATTTGAGATATTTTATGTTTACGCCATTTAAAAGATTTATTTTCTAAAAATCCCATTACATAACCATAAGCATTTCGATTAGCAATAGTTTGGATTGTTCCAGCTCGGAAAGCATAATTTTCGCCAATTAAATATTTAATATAATTATGAGCTTGGCTTTGATAATCTCCTGCAAAATTTAGATCAATATCAGGAGTTTTATTTCCTTCAAAACCTAAAAAGGTTTCAAAAGGGATATCATGGCCATCTTTTTGAAACACGGTTTGGCATTCAGGGCATTCTCTGTTTTCTAAATCATATCCTGAAAAAACTTTGTCTAAAGATTCATAATAACTTTGATCTTTAGGGTTTCCATATTTGGTTTTTTCTTCTGGTTTCATTTTCATAATGGTATAACAACATCGAGGACAACGATAATGAGGCTTTAAGGGGTTAATTTCGGTTATTTCTAACATAGTTGCTACTAAAGAAGAGCCAATAGAACCTCGAGATCCTACTAAATAACCATCTTCTAAAGATTTCTTCACTAATAAATGAGACAAATAGTAAATTGGAGCAATTTTTTGATTACTTGTAGGATTATTATCATCTCCTAAAATACTTTTTAATTCTTGTTGTAATCTTTTTTTAATCAAAGGATGAGGTTTGCGACCGTATAATTGTTTAACTTTTGCCATTACTAACTTTTTAATTTCTTTTTTAATGCTTGGTATTTTTAAAGTGTGCTCAAAAGTGTTATCTTGCAAAGAAAGAAGCTTGTCATTAAAGGCTTCAACTCTTTCAATTTTATCGTTAAGCAAATGAGTATTGCCAATAGTAATTTCATAAGCTAAATCATTATTTTGCAAAAACTTAAAAGCATCAAACATTTCAGCAGTAGTTAAAAGGTGATTGTCGGGCAAATAATGATTACTATATTTAGATAATTTGTGTAAACCGCCACCTACTAATTTAGCACTAATATAAATTTCGCGATAATCTTTTTCCCAAGGATGAAGATAATGAACATCTCCTGTGGCAATAATTAATTTTCCTTGTTTTTTAGTTTCTTCAATAATTTTAATTAAAGTTGTTTCGATAATTTGTTGACCTTTAAGGCCTAATTCATGAATTAAATGTTTATAGGCTTGCGGAGGTTGCACTTCGATATAATCATAAAAAGAAATAGCTTGTTTTAAATTATCAATATTAGAATTTAAAGCAATTTCGAAAATATTACTATTATAACAACCACTACCTACTAAAAGCCCTTCACGATATTTTGCTAAAACAGACTTTGAAACGCGAGGGATTTTATGAAAATTATCAGTTAAAGCATTGCTTAACAATTCAAATAAATGGCGATAACCTTTTTGATTAGCTACTAAAATATTAATATGATAAGGTCTTTCATATTTAGGATCAACAGGATCTTGTAAATCAAAAAAATTAGTAATTACTAAATTTTGAGGGTCTTTTTTAGGATCGCTCAATTGGTCAATCATTTTAATAAAAACTTCAGCCGTAGCTTTAGCATCAGACAAAGCTCGGTGATGACTTTCCATTTTAACTTTGAAAACTTGAGCTAATCTTTTTAAAGTAAAATATTTTAAAAATTTACTAAAATAGCTTTGTGATAACCCCATAGTATCAATTACTGGCTGAGGTTTAAATGCTAAATTCAATTCTTTCATTTTTTCTTTTAAAAAAGTCATATCAAACTTACTATTATGAGCAACTAAAACACAATTTTCAATGAATTTTAAAAAATTAGGGAGCACTTGATCAATAGTTTGTTGCCCTGCTAACATTTCGTCTGTAATATTGGTGATATTGATAATAGTAGGAGTTAATTTTTCTTGTGGATCAATAAAAGCTTCGAATTCTGCTATTTTTTGTCCTCGATGTATTTTGACTCCAGCGATCTCAATTATTTTATCACGAATACTAGAAAAACCAGTTGTTTCCAAGTCAAACACCACATAAGTAGCTTCTTGTAAATTAAAATCATAAGTTAAATTATCTTCTACTTGATTAGTGATATAAAGGGGTTTTTCTTCGATAAAATCAATTTCTAAACCATAAACAGGTTTTATTTTTTTATTTTTTGAAAATTTATAAATCTCAGGATAAGCATAAATACCACTATGATCTGTAAAAGCAATAGCCTTATGGCCCCATGATTCAGCTATTTGTAAATATTCTTTAGCGCTATTAATAGCATCTAGATTAGACATCTTAGTGTGAACGTGAAATTCAATTCTTTTTTCGCCTTGGATGCCATGATCTTGTCTAATAGGGAATAAAGTTTTATTGGAAGATAAAATTTCATATTCTTGAATCATTAAATGAACATCATCCCAAACACTATGTTTCATTTTAGCTTTTATTTTAAATAATTGTCCAGTTTGTAAATTTTGATGAAGCAAATGCTCTTTTTCTGGTTTCGTAACTATTTTTTTAACTAAAATAGCATCTCTATCTTCTATTGAAAAGCCGTGATTTTCTTCTAAAACACAACTGAAAAAAAAATATTGATTTTCTTTGTATTTAGAATATTTACGAAAATTAATTTCTTTAATATCTTGTGATAAATATCCTTGCAAAATAATATTAGTATTAGGATTTTGTTCTTTAAATTCTTTCAATTCTTGTTCATTTTTAGGAAGGTCTTTGATTTGATAATTTTTAGCATTATTAAAAGATTTTTGATATTTATTTGGTGATTCCATGTTAAATTCATTTTTTGCTTCTTTTGGTGATGCAAAAGTTTCTTGCTGATTATCTTTTAGTTTATTGATATGATATGATAATTGATTTTTAGAAATTGGTGTAATTTGATCATTTTTTTTTATTACCACCTTATTTTTTAATCCGTAAAAACGCGCCAAAAAATCTTTTAAAAAAGGTATTTTTTCTTTGGCAACCCAAAAAGACTCAGAATCAACAGTAATGATAAACTGTTCATCACAAAAACTAATTTGATAATTGTCATAATCAAAAAAATCTAAATCTAAATATTTTTCTTTTAATTTAGCTTGTGATATCATATAACGATAATAACTAGGTCCTAAAGATGTTAAATAATCTAATTTTTCAAAATTTAGATAATATTCAATATTAATATTTTTAATATCAATGCTTTTAACACCAACTATTTCTTGTGCTTTTTTTTGATATTTTGTTTGTAAAAATTGAGTTAATTTTTCTAAAAAAGTTGATAAATCAGAAATTAAAAGTAAATGTTGAAAAGTAATGTGTAATCTCCATGTATTTTCATTAGCCAAGATGAAAACTTTTTTTAATTGAGGTTTTTGAAAATAATTTTTATCAAATCCTTTTTCTTTTATAAATTGTTCGAATGCGTTGATAAACATATCAAATACCACCTAATTAATTGGATAAAAAAATGTTAAAGATAAAGTTAAAAGAATATTTGTTTTAAAAGAAATAAAACAAATAAAAAACCACATGGAAACCTCACGTGGTTTTTTATTTGTTATTTTATAGGGATATATAGAGATAATAATTAAAATTATGGTACTGATGGTCGGACTTGAACCGACATGAGGGTTACTCGCTTGATTTTGAGTCAAGTGCGTCTACCATTCCGCCACATCAGCTTCAAAAATAATAAAAAATCATACTCATATATTATATCAAGAATTTTAATTTATAGAATATTTTTTTATTTAAATAAAAAAATATTTTTTGCTTTTTTAGAAACAAAGCGATATTATCTAATATAATAACTACATGTTTTCTAAAAAAGGAACTCCTAAAATATTTAAACTTTCTTGAATAACAACTAAAACATCCCTAATTAATAAAAGGTTAGTATTTTTAATATTTTCGTTAGTAGTTAAAATTTTTTCTTGCGAATATAAAAAATTAACATTTTGAGTTAATTTAATAATATACCTTGCTAAAATACTAGGCATTTTTTCTTGTTGACTTTTTTTCAAAATAATAGGGAAATGATCTAATAACTTAATTAATATAAAATAATGATCTTGTTGATAGATACTTGGATTAATTAGATTAAGATCAATGGTTTCTTTTTGCAAAAGTGAATTTAAACGAGTAGCTGTATATTGTAAATAAGGCCCTGTTTGTCCCTTAAATTGTAAAATATTTTGAAGATTAAAATCAATATCTAAATGACGATCATTTTTAAGATCATTAAAAATAATGGCTCCAACAGCTATTTTTTGAGCAATTTCATCAATATTAACTAAATTAGGATTTTTTTCTTGAATAATTTTTTTAGCTAAAATAGTTGCTTCTTGAATGACCTTAATTAAAGGAGTAAATTGATGATGTCTAGTTGAAATTTTTTTACCATTCATCAAAACTAAACCAAAATTAATATTTTCAATTGCAATATCTCGATATCCCATTTTTTTAATAACTTGATCCAATTGTTTAAAATAAAGTTTTTGTTCATTTCCTACAACATATAAAATACTTTGACAATTATAAACATCATAACGATATTTAAAAGCAGTTAAGTCGCGGGTTAAATATAAAGTACTACCATTAGTTTTTTTAACTAATCCAGGAGGTAATCGGTCTAATTCTATTAAAAGTACTTGATCTTCTTGTTTTAAAAGTTTTTTTTGTTGCAACTCTTTGAAAAGATCATCAATTTTATCATTATAAAATGATTCTCCTAAGCAAAAATCAAAAGAAATACCTAAAATATTATATATTTTATAAAATTCTTGCAAAGAAACTTTGCGAAACCAACTCCATAATGCTAAATACTTGGGATTTTGTTTTTCCAATTGTAAAAAAGCATCATTGGCTTGATCATTTAAAGTTTTATCTTCTTGGGCTTTTTCGTGAAATAAAACATAAAGTTTTTGCAATTCATTAATGGGGTCTTTGGTGATTTTTTTTTTATCTCCCCATAGCTGATATGCTACAATCATTTTTCCAAATTGAGTTCCCCAATCTCCTAAATGATTAACCCCTATTACTTTAAAACCTAATTTTTGATAAAGATTTTTTAAAGCATTACCGATAACAGTAGAACGAAGGTGACCAACAGAAAAATTTTTAGCAATATTGGGAGAAGAATAATCAATAACTACTGTTTGATGATTAGTTTTTTGATTACCATAATTATGTTTTAATTGGTTAATATGTAATAAAATCTTTTGTGATAAAAGCATTCTTTGAAGTTTAATATTTAAAAACCCATTTAAAAACATTATTTTTTCTATTTCTAAAATAGTAGTTAATGTTTTTTTAATATTTTGAAAAATAAGAAAAAGATTAGTTTGTTGTTTTTTGGCATACATAAATAAAGGAAGGGAGAAATCAAAGTCCAAATTCTCGATTTGCTCTTTTAAATTAACTTTTTGGTTTAAAGTTGTTTCAATAACATTTTCTATTTTAATTTTGATAGCTTCCAAAAACAATTTGATAGTTCTCCTTATTTTGTTTTTTTGTTTAACCTTTTAAAAGATTATAAAAGTATTATAGCATTTTTTTAATGTTTTTAAGATTGTTTTTTGTTTTTTAATATGAAAGTTAAAGAGAACGATAAAAAACATACAATTAATTTTAAACTTTAAAAAAATAAGCCAAACTGCTAAAAACGGTTTGGCTTTTTTCATTTTCTTTGCTTTTTCTTTAACTTGTCTAATTAACTTGTCTAAAAGTCTAACTTTTTGGCCTAACTGAGTGAGGTTTTTTCGTTTATTTTTTTCAATAATTAGATAATTTTTTACTTTCGTTTGGTTCTTTTGATAAAATCTTTATTAGAGTGATTTTAAATTTTTGATTTTGCTGTTATATGAGCGCAATTGTTTAAAATTATGCAATTAGTAAAAAAAGTAAAATAAAAACTCTTTATCGCATATTTGAAAAGCACATAAAAGTTGATGGTTCATGTATACAAAAATGAACTGTACAAAATTAATAAAAGTTAATAATTAAGAAACAATTCAATGGTTAAATAATCAAATAATTAAAATTTATTTCATGTTTTGGTGTAATTTGTTGTAATTGTTGTGCTTTTTACTTCCAAAGTGAAGTGTATGAAGTTCATTTATCAAAAAAGCCAAGTTGATTTACAGCCAAAAAGTTTATTTGTAAATGAAATAAAATGAAATAAAATAATAAGCAATAATAATAAAAACATTAAAATAGCTAAATATATGTACATATATTATGTTCATATATGTTGATAAGAAACAATATCAAATAATATCAAATTAAAAAATAAGATAAGGATACAAAAGCAATGTTAAAGACAGCAAAAATGAAACAAACTTCTAATTTTATCAAGACCATTATTCAAAAAGATTTGGAACAAAGGAAATATACTAAAATTATTACCCGTTTTCCTCCTGAACCAAATGGATTTTTACATTTAGGACATGCGCGCGCCATTATTATTAATTTCGAATTAGCCAAATATTTTCAAGGCAAAACCCTTTTACGTTATGATGATACTAACCCCTCTAAAGAAAAACAAATTTATGTAGATGCTATTTTAAAAGATATTCAATGGTTAGGGTATCAACCTGATCGTATTTCCTTTGCTTCTGATTATTTTGCGTTAATGTATCAAAAAGCTCTTTTTTTGATTAAACAAGGTAAGGCTTATGTTGATGACCTTACTGCTGAACAAATTACCAAATCAAGAGGTACTTTGTTGGAAAAAGGAACCGATTCCCCTTATCGTAATCGTAGCATTGAAGAAAATATAACTCTTTTTGAAAAAATGGTAGCAGGGCAATTTTACGATGGTAGTAAAGTTTTGCGAGCTAAAATTGATATGGGAAGCCCAAATCTTAATTTAAGAGATCCAGTCCTTTACCGCATTCTTTCAGCTGTTACTTTGAAACAAGAACGTTGGCATATTTTCCCTACTTACGATTATGCTCACCCTTTAGAAGATTCTTTTGAAAATATTTCTCATTCTTTGTGTTCTTTAGAATTTGAAGATCATCGTCCTTTATATGATTGGGTTATCAAAGAAACGCAAGTAAAGCATGTTCCACGTCAAATTGAATTCGGACGTCTTAATTTAACCCAAACTTTAATGAGTAAAAGATACTTAAAAGAATTGGTGGACAAGGAAATAGTTACTGGTTGGGATGATCCTAGAATGCCTACTTTATCGGGGATTAGCAAAAGAGGTTATCCTCCTCAAGCAATTAAAAATTTTGTTTTAGAAACAGGATTATCCAAAGTTAATTCACAAATGAAAAAGGAAATGTTAGAATCTTTTATTCGCAATGATTTATATTCTCAAGCTTTACCAAGAATGGCAGTTATTAACCCTTTAAAAGTAACAATTATCAATTATCCTGAAAATAAAATAGAAAAATTAAAAGCCCCTTTTTATCCTAAAAATTCCAATCATCTTCAAACAAGAATTATTTATTTTTCTCGTCATTTATATATTGAAAAAGATGATTTTGCGGTTGTTAAACCTGATTTAAAATATAAAAAATTAACTTTAGGAGAAGAAGTTCGTCTTTTTCATGCTTATTTTATTAAAGCTTGTGATGTTATTAAAAATGATCAAGGAGAAGTGATTGAAGTTTTGGCAACATATGATTTCAAAACTCAAAGTGGTAGCGGCTTTAAAGAAAGAAAACCTAATGGTACTATTCATTTTGTAGAAGCAACTACTGCTTTTCCAAGTACTTTTAATTTTTTTACTCCTCTTTTAACAGAAAATGGTGATTTTAATGATAACTCTTGGCAAATCAAGCAAGGTTTTGTCGAAAAAAGCTTACAAAAAATGGTTTTAGATATTAAATTACAATTTTTAAGACAAGGTTTTTTTATGTTGACGCAAGCAAAAGAACAAAAACTTATTTTTAATGAAATAGTTAGTTTAAAAAAATAATAGTTAGCAATTAGTTTTTATATTTTTTTATGTTAACAAAAAATCAAAGGGATAAATATGTTTTCTCAAATAGATAATTGGTTAAAAAAATTAAATCAAAAGCAAATGCAAGCAGTAACTTCAAAAGAGCCAAGTTTTTATTTAGTAGCTGGAGCAGGAACCGGAAAAACTACTACTTTAATCATGAAAATAGCTTATTTAATTAAGAAAGAAAATGTTCCTGGAAAAAATATTTTAGCTCTTACTTTTACTAACAAAGCGGCTAATCAAATGCAAAACAAAATATTACAAATAATTAATTGCCCTAATCAAGAAATTAATATTTGTACCTTTCATGCTTTAGGACATCAAGTTTTAAGGAAATTTATTCATCTTTTACCTTTTGGATATCAAAAAAATTTCATTATTATAGATCACCACGATAGCAATAAAATTCTTAAAATTATTTTAAAAGAGCTTAAGTTAGATCTTAAACTTTATGATATTTCTCAATTAAGACGACGTATTTCACTTATTAAAAGAAAAGTTCAACCAAAAGATGCAGAATCTTTTTTTAAAAAACCTTTTCAAACCGAATCTGCTAATCCCCTTGATCTTACTTTTAAGCCTAATTTAGACGAAAAAATTAAAGATAAATATCAAAAACATTTACAAAGTCATAATTTAATTGATTTTGACGATTTAATTTTACATACTTATAATTTATTGAAAGATTATCCACAAGTAAAGCAATTTTATCAATTACAATTTCAATACCTTTTGGTAGATGAATTTCAAGATACTGATTTTTTTCAATATCAAATTTTAACTTTTTTGGCAGAAAAGCATCGTTGTATTTTTGTAGTTGGTGATCCTGATCAAAATATTTATTCTTTTAGAGGAGCTTGTTTCGAAAATAGTCAGTTATTTTTAAAACATTTTGACCCACAAATATCTTTTTTAGAACAAAATTATCGTTCTTTACCCAATATTTTAACCAAAGCAAATCTTTTAATTAGTTTTAATCAAGAACATCCTTTTAAAAAAATTTTAACCAGCACACAACACGAACAAAAAGAAGAGATACAAGTTGTTGCTCAATTTTTTGAAAATTATTATCTAGAAATGCAATATATAGTTGACAAAATTCAAGCTTTAGTGAAAAACAAAAAATATTGTTATCAAGATTTTGCTATTTTATACCGCAATAATGCCATCGGTAAAACTTTAGAAAAAGCCTTTCTGGCTGCTAATATCCCTTATATTGTTTTTGGCAATTTATCTTTTTATCAAAGTAAAATCATCAAAGATTTTTTAGCTTATTTGCAAATGATTATCAATCCCTTTCAAGATTTTTATTTCAAAAGGATTATTAATGTCCCTAAAAGACAAATTGGAAAAGTAGCTTTACAGCATTTAGAAACATTTGCTAAAACTCAAAATTTATCTTTTTTTGAAACTTTACAGCATTTAGAACAAATTAAGATTACTCAAGGGGCTAAAAAACAATTAAAGCAGTTCCAAGAATTGATTAAAGAAAGCAACATTAAATTAATTAAAAATCAATTTCATAGTCTTAGTGATATAATTACTTATGTTGATCAAATAATTTGTTACTCTTCTAATTTAAACCAAACTCAAGCAAAAGATCAAGATATTGATGGAAAACTAAAAGCAGATAATTCATCTGTTTTTTATATTGAAGAATTAAAAAATGTTTTAGAACAATTTGAGCAAAATGCAAAAGGTAATCATTTTGAAAAATTAACTAATTTTTTAGAACAAATCTCTTTATATAACGAAACAAATGAAGAAATTACTCAAAATAAGCAAATCAATAATTATGTGAAATTAGCTACTATTCACAAAGTTAAAGGATTAGAATTTAAAGTTGTTTTTCTTGCGGGTTTAGAAAATAATATTTTTGATTTTCATAAGTTAGAAGAATTAGAAGAATCAAGGCGATTAGTTTATGTGGCTATTACAAGAGCGCGAGAGAAATTATTTTTAACAGGAGCTTATCAAAGAAACTTATATGGTAAAAATTTAGATCATTTACCATCTATCTTTTTGAAAGAAATGGGTTTTTGTTTTACCAAAAATAATTCTAACGTTCGATATCCATTTCAAAAAGGCGACCAAGTAAAACATTATCTTTTTGGTTTAGGTGTTGTTACTTCATTACAAGAAAAAATAATAATTGTTCAATTTTTAAAACCATGGAATATTAAAAAATTTGAAAATTCTAACAAATATTTACAAAAAATATCGTTTTAAAACATATTAAAAAAAGGAGAATATAATTTATGAATACACTACAAACATCAGCAATGATAATTATTTCTATTTTAATTATTTTAAGTATTTTGTTTTTATCCGATAGTAATGATTCGGTTTCTTTTTCAAGCAGTTCTTTTGGAACAAACCAAAGTCGTAAAATTAAAGGAGAACATTTTTTTTTAAGTTGTATGCTGACTCTTTTAACAATTGCTTATTTTGGGATTTCCTTTTATAATAAGTATCATCTTGCGGCATAATCATACTATAAAAAAGATTAAATTAGATTGATTCTTTTTATTATCTTGTACAAAATAAAAAACAAAAAAGAAACCTTTTATTTGATTATTTGATATTTTTCTTTTTTCAATTTTTGTTTTATTCTAACAAGAGTCTCAGAGAGGCTCTTTTGTTATTAATCATCATATTTGTGATATTTTTCATTTCATTTCCTTTGATTTTGTTGTATTAACTTTGAAAATCAATATATTTTTTATTTTTTTATATTAAAAAATGTTATCTTAAAGTTTTATTATATGCTAAAATATAGGAGAGTTTTGTTTTTTACATTTTATTTTTTTTGAAATGATATATTCAAATTCAAACAATTATTGATTCATTATTAATTCAGTCAATATAATTAAAAATTATTAGGTAAGGAGGTTGATAAATTATTTTGAAATGGCCTACCAAATCAAGCGATCAACAAACATTAGGTGAGGAAATTGCTAATACTATTTCTCACGGTTTAATGATCCCTTTAGGGATTTTTATCCTTGTTTTTTTTAGCATTAAAGCCTCTACTAAACAAGGGGCGCTCACGACTAATTTTATTGTGTTAATTTTTAGTATATCAATGATTATTCTTTATTTAATGAGCACTTTATTTCACGCTTTAGCCTTTACCAAAGCACAAAAATTTTTTCAAAAAACCGATCATATCAGTATTTATTTATTGATTTGGGGAACTTTTGCTCCTATTTTATTGCTTTTAAAAGAATTGCAACAACCGTTTTTTGATTTATCTATTACAAAAGGACAATTTTTTTTTATTTCCCAATGCATTTTAGTATTTTGCGGCATTCTTGGAAAAATATTTTGGTTTAACAAAGGAAAGCATCTTCACGTTGTATTTTATGTTTTATTAGGGTGGAGCGGACTACTTTTTTTACCAGAATTAATGAAACCACATAATAAACAAATTTTGCTTTTTATTCTTTTAGGAGGAGCTTTTTATAGCTTAGGCGTCTTTTTTTATGTCAAAGATAATAAAAAATATTTTCATTTCATTTGGCATATTTTTGTTATGTTAGGAACTTTATTTCATGCTTTGGGAATATATTTTTTATTAAATAGCATTAAATGAAGATGTTTGATAAAATCCCCAAATACACAATAATATGATTTAAATTCAATATTTCACAATTTAACCCTTATTACAACAATTTTAATGAATTAGAATTTATGAATCAAATTTAAAAACCAATACATAAAAAAATAATAAGTTTTAAAATAGAAAATTAAAGCACCAAAACAGAAAAAAACAGAAAAGAGAAAAAATATATGAAAATTATGTCGGTAAATTCAGGTAGTTCGTCTTTAAAATTTCAATTATTAGAAATGCCAGAAGAGCAAGTTATTGTTTTAGGTGTAATCGAAAAAATTGGCTCTACAAATGCTTCTTTAACTATTAAAACAAATATTCATAAAGAAACTCAAAAATTACCTATTCCTGATCATCAAAAAGCAGTTGAATTATTGTTAAATATTTTAATTCAAAAAAAAATTATTAGTCAATTAGAAGAAATTGAAGGAGTTGGGCATCGCATTGTTCAAGGGGGAGAATTATTTACAGATGCAACTATTTTAACTGATAAAACGATTGCTCAAGTTGAAAGCCTTAATGATTTAGCTCCTTTGCATAATCCATCTAATGTCATCAGCATTAAAGCTTTTAAAAAAGTATTACCTCAAGTTTTACAAGTTGGAGTTTTTGATACAACTTTTCATCAAACTATTCCCGCAGTTAATTTTTTATATGCCACTCCTTATTATTGGTATCAAAAATATCAAGTTAGAAAATATGGGGCTCATGGAACATCTTATAAATATGTAACTGCCAAAATGCAGTCTATTTTAGGTAAAAAAGATGCCAAAATAATTATTTGTCATGTTGGTAATGGAGTTTCTTTGTGTGCCGTTAATGCTGGGAAATCTTTGGATACTTCTATGGGTTTCACTCCTTTAGAAGGGGTTCCAATGGGTACTAGAAGTGGTAATATTGATCCTGCAGTGATTAAATTTATCGCAGATAAAGAAAATAAAAGCATTGACGATATTATCGATGATTTAAATAAAAAGTCTGGTTATCTTGGTGTTTCAGGGATTTCAAATGATTCTAGAGATATTTTAGCAGAAATCCAAAAAGGGAATCCTCAAGCTCGTTTATCTCATGATATTCAAGTAAAGCGTATAGTTGATTATATTGCTAGTTATTATGTTTTATTAAAAGGAATTGATGCTTTAGTTTTTACTGCTGGTATCGGTGAAAATTCTGTGTTTTTTAGATCAGAAGTAATTAATCGTTTAGAAGTTTTAGGAATTAAATTAGATGAAGAAAAGAATAAAATCCAAGGAAAAGAAACCCTTATTACAACTCCTGCATCTCTTATTAAAGTTTTTGTAATCCCTACTAACGAAGAACTTGCAATTGCTCAAGATGTTTTGCGATTACAAAAAAGTTTAAATAATGATAAAAAAAGTGATGATTGCCCTTATTGTTGTTAATTTTTTGTTAATAAAATTAAGTCTTAAAGTCTTTCAAAGACTTTTTTGGAGGAATACTCAAGTGGCTGAAGAGGCACGCTTGGAAAGCGTGTAGATCTAAACAGATGCGAGGGTTCGAATCCCTTTTCCTCCGCCAAAACTAAAATAATTAAATAATATTTATTAATCAAACCAAAAAAAACACCATTAACTTTCAAAAAAATAATCAAGCACTCAAACAAATATCCTTTAAAGTTTTTCTCAAAAATAATATTTAACTTTTTTGATCTTAATTAATCACCAAAAGGATGAATATATCATTTTAAGATATCTTTTTGCCCCAATTCTTTTAAAATTTGGTCTACAATTACTTTTACTTGAGGATTAACAAAAAGAATATGATTTTTATCTTCAAAATGAGTTTTTTTACTACAATTTTTTAAAACTACAATTTTTAATTTTCGTAGATTAACTTTTTTTAACATTCTACGAATTTTTTGTTTTTTAACTTGTCTTTTTAACATTGATTCCAACCTTTGCTTATTTTTTATAAAAAATCTCTATAAAATTATTATATATTTTTTTATTAAAACTTATTTATAATAAATACTTTATATTTGTTTTTGAAAATTAATTTATGAATATATCAATTAATCAATCATGAACTGATATATTGAAAATCCCATTTAATTAAAATTATTTTGATATTTTAACCAATCCCAATTTAATTTAATAATTAGTTTTAGTAAACAAATTTATTATCAATTTAATTATGTAAAATGCAAATAAAATGATTTTATATTGATTATAATTTCTTTAAATAACTTTAATCTTTTTATAATTAGTCATAAACTCTCTTTAGCAATAAGAGAGAATTTTTAATATATCCCTTATTATAAAAAGAAATTCATAGAAAAAACAACAAAATAAAAATAGTTTTTAACACAATGAAGCGAATTGATAAGTTTTATTTTTTTTATTATAAATTTCAATTTTGAAATTAACTTTCAAAAAAAGAAAGTGAAGGGCCATTAAAATTGATAGCTCAAGTTATTATAGATCTCCCAACTTCTGCTTTAAATCGCTGCTTTGATTATTTAATCCCTGAAAAATTCATCCCTTTAGCGAAAAAAGGAGTGAGAGTAATCGTTCCTTTTGGAAACAACAATTCACAACATTTAGGTTATATCGTTAATATAATAAATAAAAGTGATTTTGCTAATAAATATTTGATTAGTGTTTTAGATGAACAACCTTATTTTAATGAAGAATTATTTTTATTGGCAGAAGAAATGTTAAAAACCCCTTTTGTCCTGAAAACTTTAGTTTATAATACAGTTATTCCCAAAGAATTTTTAATAACCTATTTAAAAGAAATTGTCATCATTAAAAGAGCTTTGATTCCTGAAAACATCCAATTTTTGATTCCTCAACAAGATAAATTTTTGTTAAATGCTAATAATAAAATTTTACAAGAATTGCAAAAATTATCACAAAAAGGGATTCTTAAAATCCAAAATATTTTAAAAACAACTAAAAAAGAGAGAACAACTATTTGTTATAGTTTAAATCCAAAAATAAAATCATTAAGCCAATTAAATTTGACTCCTAAGCAAAAAGATTTTATTCTTAAATTATTTTCCTTGCAACAATATTTAGACTATAATCAATCTGATCCATTACATAAAATAACAATATTAAGAAAAGAAGCGCTCCTTTTAACTTCACCAAGTATTATTAATAAGTTACTTCAACAAGAAATTCTTTTAAAAGGAGCTCAAAAAATAGATATAGTTTTGAAACATCATTTTGAACCTTTAGGAGAAAATAAAAAAATTATCTTAAATGAAGAACAAATAAAATTATTACAACAAATTAATTTAAAAAAACATCAAACTTATCTTTTGCATGGTAAAACTGGTTCCGGAAAGACAGAAATTTACTTAAATTTAATAGCTAAAATTTTGAAACAAAAACAGCAAGTATTATTTTTAGTTCCTGAAGTTATGTTGATAGCTCCTTTAATGCAACGTTTAAAAAGTAAATTTACTATGACAGAAATTGCCGTTTTGCATAGTTATTTAACCCCCTTGCAAAGACAAGAACAATTCACTAAAATTAAAAATCAAAAAGTACAAATTGTTTTAGGAACTAGAAGTGCTATTTTCGCCCCTCTTAATTATTTAGGAATCATTATTGTTGACGAAGAACATGATGATTCTTTGTTAGAAAAAGAAAAGTCTCCTTATGATGCCAAAGAATTGGCGCAAATTAGAGCTAAATATCATCAAATTCCTTTAATATTAGGAAGTGCCACGCCATCTTTAGAAAGTTACCATCAAGTTTCTCAAAAAAAATATCAACTTTTAAAATTAACCCAAAGAGCTTTAATTAAAACTTTTCCACCAATTCAATTAATCGACATGAAAGAAGAATTAAAAAAAGGTAATTTAGAGCCATTTTCACATTCTTTAAAAAAAGCTTTAGAACAAACATTAGCCAAAAAAGAACAAGCTATTTTGTTTATCAATACTAAAGGATTTTCTCCTTTTGTTTTGTGTCGTTTTTGCGGTCATGTTCCTAAATGTTATAATTGCAATTATAGTCTTACTTTTTATCACAAAAATAATATGTTAAAATGTAGTTATTGTGGTTATAAAACACTTTTTACAACCGAATGTTCTTGTTGCCAAAAAAATACAATTAAAGCTGTAGGAATAGGGATTGAATATATTGAACATTATTTGCAAAAGAACTTTCCTCAAGCCAAAATGATTAAATTTGATTCAGATAACATAACAAAAATTTCTCAATATGAGCGATTATGGAGCGATTTCCAATTAAGAAAATCTGATATTTTACTGGGAACACAAATGATAGCTAAAGGTTTAGATTTTCATCAAGTAACTTTAGTAGGTGTTTTAATGGCTGATGCTCTTTTAAAAATACCAAATTTTAAAGCTTCTGAAAAAACATTTCAATTATTAATTCAAGCCGCTGGTCGTTGTGCTAGGAAAAAAGAAGGAAAAGTAATTATTCAAAGTTATAATTTAGAGCACTTTGCAATTAAAAGAGCAGCTCTTTATGATGAAAACAACTTTATAAAACAACTGTTAGAAGAAAGAAAGATCACACAAAATTTTCCTTTCGGTTATCTTAGTAAGATTTTAATTGCTCATTCTAATTTTCAAAAAACTTTTAAGATAGCGTTTCGCATTAAAAAAATTTTAGAACACAATTTCCAACAAAAAATAAAAGTTTTAGGACCTCTTTTATCGTTAATACCTAAAAAAAATAATTATTATCGTTGTTTGCTAACTCTTAAATATCAAAAATGGCCTTTAAATTTAAATTTTATTACATCTCGCAAAATACATCAAGACGCTTTTATTTTTTTTGATCGTTTTGCTGTTTTATTATAAAAATCAATTTTTTAAAAACATTTCTTTGGTAACCGCAAATAAACATAACAGATGATAAAAAGGTGTAAAAATCAAAAAGTTCAAACCACAAAACAACAACTATTTTTTTATATTTGTAAACAACGAGCAGTTGTTTTTTAACGCAATTGACATTTTTCTTTATTTATGCTATACTTAAAATAGTTATTATAATATAATTATAAGAAAAAGTGAGGTTTTTTTAAAACAAATGGACGATAGCGATAATATAAAGTTGCTGAAAAGGGGCATTCATTTACAAAAATTGTTGGTAATTATAAAGCAGATTAAAAAGGTTATTTGTTTAATATGCCTATAGTATTATTATTGATTATTTTAATTTTATTGAACTCTTTTTTTGCTGCTAGTGAAATATCTTTTATTTCTACGAATGAAAGCAAAATTGAGTTAGATATTAAAAAAGGTGATAAAAAAGCTTTAAGAGTTAAAAAAATTAAAGAAAACCCAACTACTTTTTTATCTGTTATTCAAATAATGATTCATATTATTACTTTTTTCCAAGGAAATGTTGTAACATCGGATTTTTTGAAAAAAGTTAATCCATTGCAATTAGGAATTATTACGGTTTCTCCTGAAATACAATATGCATTAATGGAGATATTAATAATAATAATTTCTATTATTTTTGGAGAATTAATTCCTAAACGTTTAGCTATGCATTCTCCTGCTAAAACTGCTTATTTTTTTGCTACTCCGATATCATTTATTGCTTGGATTATTACTCCTTTGGTTTGGATTTTAACCCAAATAAGTAATCTTTTTTTAATGATGTTTAGAATAAATCCTCATAAAAATAATGTGCAATTGTCAGAAGACGAACTTCGTTTGATCTTGGCATCAAGTTATCGCAAAGGTGTTATTGATAAAAACGAAAACAAAATGATTCAAAATATTTTTGAATTTGATCATACTATTATCTCAGAAGTTATGCGACATCGTACAGAAGTGATTGCTCTTAATGTGAAAGTCAACAAAGACGAAATGCTTGAAATCATTAAAACAGAAAAGTACACTAGATTTCCTGTTTATGAAAACAATATTGATAATATTATAGGAATAATTCATGTTAAAGATGTTTTTAAATATTTAATGTTTTCTAATAAAAGTCAAGTTTTTAATATCAAAAATTTTATTCAAAAACCTTATTTTGTTCCTGAATCAAAAAACACTAGTGAATTATTTCGAGAAATGCAATTAATGAAAACACATATGGCAATAGTAATTGATGAATATGGTGGAACAGCTGGAATTGTTACTTTTGAAGATTTAATTGAAGAAATATTGGGAGAGATTTCAGATGAATACGACAAAGATGAAGAAATGATGATTAAAGAAATCTCTTCAAATGAATATATTGCTAATGGCTTTTCTAATTTAGAAGAAATAGCAGAAGTTATTAAAATTGATTTCGATACTGAAAATTATGATACTTTAAGTGGTTTTTTAATAGGACAATTAGGGAGGTTCCCACAAAAAGATGAAAAAATTAAAATTAATTATAAAGGTTATCAATTTGAAACTTTACAGTATAAGGATAAAGTGATTTCTAAAATAAAAATTAGTAAAAATAATCTTTTACCAAAAACAGAGACAACAAATTAAAATAAAAAACAAAAAGCAAATATTTGTACAAATATTTGCTTTTTGTTTATATTATATATTGTTTTAATGATTAAAATTGTAAATATTAATTTTTAGAATTATAACAATTCATTAAAATATTAAAATCAACCCCTTTAATGAATTGTTTAATGATATCAAGAATTCTATCAATCTTTTTATAAATATGATTTTGACTTGAAAATTTCAACGGAGTTAAAAGATATTTATCCAAAGCAATACTTTGATCATAATCAACACCTATTTTTAACCTTTTAAATTGTTTAGTGTTACAATAGTTAATAATATTTCTTAAGCCATTGTGTCCTCCATGGCCTCCTTGAGGTTTTAATTTGATTTCCCCTTCGGATAAATAAATATCATCAACAATTACTAAAATATCTTCTATTTTAATAGAATATTTTTTTAAAATAGTGCGAACTACTATTCCAGATAAATTCATATACATTTGTGGTTTTATTAAAAGAGATTTTTGAGTCCCTATGATAGTTTGAAAAATATGTGATTCATTGTTTTTTTGAATAACAGAATACTCGTTGCGTTGTAAAAAAAAATCTAAAATATCAAAACCTACATTATGACGCGTATTTTTAAATTTTTCTCCTGGATTCCCTAAACCGATAATAATTTTCATTTTTGACCTTTTTTATATTAATTTATATGAAAACACCTTTAATTTAACATAAATATCATTTTTTTGGTAAACAAAATTAGTAATAACACATATGGCCAAATAATATGTAAATAGCAAGAAAAATGAAAAAAATAATATCTCATAAGAAAAGTTTTTACATTTGATGTCAACAATTGAAAACGTTTTTAACATAACAAAATTATTTATTGATATCTTTTAAAATGTTGTCTATATGACGACCATAAGATAAAGATTGATCATATTTAAATACTAAATCAGGTATTTTTCTAAAATTTTTAATTTTTTTAGCCAATTCCATTCTAATAATAACTTTATTTTGGTTAATGGTTTCTTGAGCTAATTTTAAAACATCTGGAGCATCGTTTAAAATAGTGTAATAAACATTAGCAAAAGATAAATCTTTAGTTACTTGAACATCGGTTAAATTAATATAACCTATTTGTTCTTCTCGAATAATTTCGTTGATTAAAACTAATTCTTTTTTAATAATACTAGCCATTCTTTCAGCTGTTGTTACAACCATCTTTTATTCCTCCATTTTACTTAACTTAGATGTTTCTATGATATCATCAACTTCAAAATCATTAAAATCATTAAGCAAAATACCACATTCATAACCTTGTTTTGAAACTTTAATGTTATCTTTTAAATGTTTTAAAGAAGCGATTTTTCCTTGAAATATTGTTTCACCATTGCGAATCACTTTAGCTAAATCATTATGATTGATAATTCCTTGAATAACATAACAACCAGCAATATTACCAATTTTGCTAATGCTAAAAATTTTTCTTACTTCTGCTTTTCCTGTGATAACTTCTTTAAAAGTCGGTTGCACCATTTGTTTTAATTGGTTTTCGATGTCTTCAATAATACGATAAATTACATTATGAATAGTTATTTTAATTTTTTGGATTTGTGCTAATTTCAAGATTGAAGTTGTTGTTTTAATGTTAAAACCTATTAAAAGACTTTCTGATGTTTGGGCTAAAGCAATATCTTTTTCGGTAATTAACCCTACTGAAGCACGCAAAAGATTAACTTTCAAATTAGATATTTTAATTTTTTGAATCATGCCCTGAATTGCTTCTAAACTTCCTTGAGTATCGGTTTTTAAAACAATGTTTAGCTCTTTAGGTTTATCATTTTCTAGATTTTGTAAAATACTTTCTAAATCTTGCGGAATAATTGTTTTTATTAAGGATTCTTTTTTTTGAGCTTTTACTTCGTTTACTATTTGACGGGCTTGTTTTTCATTTGATACAACATAAAAAACATCTCCTGCCTGTGGCACTTCTTTTAAACCTGAAATTTTAACAGGTTGAGAAGGGAAAACTTTTTTTAATGGCTTTTTGGATTCATCTTCCATAGAACGGATTTTAGCATAAGTGCTGCCAACAACTACAATATCTCCTATTTTCAAGTTACCATCACTTACAATAAACGTAGCGACAGGACCTAAAGATTTATCTAAACTAGCTTCAATAACTGTTCCTTGAGCTTGTTTTTGGGAATTAGATTTTAAATCTTGAAATTCGCTTAAAAGTAAAATCATCTCTAATAATTTATTAAGCCCTTCTTTTTTAAGAGCAGAAATAGGTATATAAGGAGTTGTTCCACCCCATTCTTCAGGCAATAAATCAAAACTAGATAATTCAGTCATGATCTGCTTACTGTTATTATGAGGCTTATCTATTTTGTTAAGGGCTACAATAATAGGAATTTTAGCTTTTTGAGCGTGCTTTAAAGCTTCAACAGTTTGAGGTTTAACACAATCATCTGCGGCTACAACTAAAATACAAATATTAGTTATTTTAGCTCCTCTAGCTCTCATTTTATCAAAAGCTTCATGACCGGGAGTGTCGATAAAAGTAATTTTATGTTTTTGATATTCAACTTGATAAGCCCCTATATGTTGGGTAATTCCGCCATATTCTTGGTCAACAACACGTGTTTTACGAATAGCATCTAATAAAGTTGTTTTACCGTGGTCAACATGACCCATAATAGTTACAATAGGGGGTGTTTTTTCTAAATTAGCATCAATTGGGGTTGTTTTTTTTGTAATAGTAGAATTTGGTTTAAGCGCAGTTTGATCTAAAAATTGAATATTACATTCTTTAGCTAAATTTTGGATAATTTCTTTGTCTAAAGTTTGGTTAATATTGGTTGCTACCCCTAATTTTAATAATTTTTTAATTAAAACAGCGCTAGAAATATTAAAAGATTTAGCAATTTGAGCAACAGTATCTTGAGGGTTAAAAAAATATTTTTTTGTGGTCGTATTGTTTTGCAAAATAGTTTCTTTTTGGGAAACTGTAGATTTATTTTCGGAAGAATCAGATTTATTTTTTTTGTCATTTAAATTCATTTAACGCCCCTCCTTTTATTGGTATTTGAGATAAATTATTAATTTTTTGATGTCATAAAATGAAAAAGTATTTGATAAATTTCTTGAGGAACTGAAGTTTTTAATTTTTGGTCCAAAAGTTTTCTTTTTTGAGCCACAAGAACATATTGACTTTGAAAACTCAAATACGCTCCTCTTCCTTTGAGCTTTTGTTGATAATCGATTGTAACCTGGCCGTCTTTAGAAGCGTTAATTCTAATCATGTCGCGCGGGTTATGAAGTTTTTTAGAAACTATACATGTTCTTAAAATTTTCATTGATAAATTTTATATAATCCCTTCTTCTTGAGCTTGAGACAAAGTTTTAATATCAATATTCCACTTAGTTACTTCAACAGCTAATTTAACATTTTTTCCTAATTTCCCGATAGCTAAAGAAAATTGGTCATCTGGAATAATAGCTAAAGCATATTTATTAATATTGTTTTTAATGATAACGTTGATGCATTGAGCAGGTTTAAGAGCGTTGCTAATTAATTCTTCAGGGTCTTTGCTCCATTTAAATAAATCGATTTTTTCTCCTTTTAATATTTTAATAATATGTTTAATACGTTTGCTATTAGGACCAATACAAGAACCAATTGGATCTACTTGAGGATCCTCAGAAGATAATCCTATTTTAGTGCGTTCTCCAGAAATACGAGCGATTGCCATTATTTTAACAATTCCTTCTTGAATTTCTGCAATATTTTCTTCAAATACTTTTACAACTAAACCTACGTGATTATGACTTACAAAAATTTTAGGCCATTTTGTTGTTTTTCTTACTTCTGATAAAAAAACTTGAATTCTTTCGCCAACATGCAAAAGATTGTTAGCAGAAACTTCTTTTTTAGGCAGCAAAGTAGTTATTTCTTTTTCCAATTCTAAATTATAAAATTTTTCATTTTCGGAAATAATTTTAGCGCTGATTAATTTTCCCTCTTGTGTTTTAAAAAAGTGATAAATATTTTCTCTTTTTTTCTTGGTTAACTCTTCGTTAAATTGATTTTTGAATTCCTTAATGGCGTATAAATTAAAATCTTTGGGATCAATTTTAATATCGATTATTTGCCCCACTTTAGCATGTGGTTTAATTTTTTGAGCTTCGTTTAAATCAATCGGAGTCCATTCTTTTAAATTAATGGTGTGAATGTTTGTTTCATCGGTTACTAAAAATTGTTTATACAAAAGAATTTCGCTTTTATCTTCTTTTAAATGCACACGACAACTTTTAACACGATGGTTTTTTTTGCAACCAGAAGTTAAACCTTTAATAAAAGCATCAACAACATCGTTTTTTGGTAAATCTCTTTCCTGAACTATTTTATTCAAAAATTTAAAAAAATTTTTACTAATCAAATGTCAAACCTCCTAATATATCATATAGCCAATGCTTTTTATCTTTATAGAAATAATTTAACAAAAATATAAAACTTAGCATAACTTTGAAATGTAAATTGAAATAAAATGAGATATTAAAATTAAAAAAGTAGTAACTTGAATAAGTACCACTTCTATTTTCGAAAAATAAAACAACTCATAACTTTATTATATCATTTAAAAAGAACAAAAAATAATGAAAAATAGAATTTTATACAATTAATGGGGTGTTCTGTTTTTTTGACATTTTTTAAAAAAAGTCTAACCTTATTGGTCTAACTGAGTAAATAAATTATTTTGATATTTAAAATAATGGAAAAGATGTTAAAATATTGTATATAATTAAAGATGGAAAATGTAATTTGTTTGCTTTTTTAATTTTTTAATTATGATCGATATTTAAGATCTTAATTATGAATAATTTAAAACTATTAAACTATTGAAAGGTTATTCGTTTTTTATAAATACTTTATGAAGATGTTTGTTTGATAAAAATCAAATTTTCGAATGTAAAATGATCTTTTTATGCAAAATTAACATAATTTCATACATTTTGATTGCAATATTGATCTTTTTTTTATAAAATAAAAATGTAGTTAATGAGAAAAATTAAAATAATCACAGTTTATATAATTAGTATTAAAATAATTTCAAATATTCCCAAATATTTGATATTTAGTTTTTAATTTTTGGTAAAACGTTAATATTTTGTGAAGTTATAAAACTTTATGATTATGATGATGTTTTATTAAAATAAACGATTATTGAAGATATTTACTATTATATTGGGAGAAATTATTTAAAAATAACTGCAATAATTAAAATATTTTTGTTATATTTATAACCTCTTTAAATTTAACTAAGACTAAGAAAGGTTCAAACAAACATATGTTTTTTAAAATATGATAGTTATTATAATTTCTGTGATGTTTTTTAATTATTTGTATTTTTTGTTTTTATCTTTTTAAAATTTTAATAAACTTATCATTTTCTTAAGGTTTTAATAGTTTTTGCTTTTTTTGATCCCAATATTTTTTAAACCCTAAGAAATAATGTTGATTTATTTTTATTATTTATTTCCTCCATCCCCTTTGTTTCTTTTGTTTTATATTCCCCCCATCCTCCTATTTCCTACTTCTATATCGCATCGCTTTTCTTGCATAATTGTTACATATTTTGTGTACATGCAATTAATAAATAAGAAAACTAAATAAGCAAACGCAAACAATAAATTAAATTATTTTGAATTAAAGAAGAATTAAATCCTAACAAATAATTGCCAAAATTGCCAAATTATAAAAAATATATAAAAAAGAGGTTTGAATATATAACAATGAAAAACTTAAAAGAATGTAAAAAAATTGCTGTTTTAACTTCAGGTGGTGATGCTCCTGGGATGAATGCTGCCATCAGGTCTGTTGTTTTAGAAGGGAGTAAACAAGGGTTACAAGTTTATGGTGTTCGCGATGGATACTTGGGTTTATATCGTAATGAAATAGAACTTTTAGAACCAAAAACACTTCCATACAATATTAATGTATCAGGAACTTTTTTAGGGACTTCTCGTTTCATTCCTTTTCAACAAAATTTAGAAATTAGAGAACAATGTGCACGTAATTTGCAAAAATTAGGGATTAATAAATTAATTGTTATTGGCGGCGATGGTTCTTATAAAGGGGCTATGAAATTACAAGAAGTGGGTATTCAATGTGTGGGATTGCCTGCTACCATTGATAATGACATTGATTATACTGATTTTACAATTGGTTTTAGCACTGCTTTAAGTAACGTAGTTGATGCTGTTTTAAAATTGCGTGATACTTCGATTTCTCATAATAGATGTAGTATTATTGAAGTTATGGGCCGCGATAAGGGTGATTTAGCTTTATATGGCGGAATTGCTACTAGTGCTGATTTAATTGTAACTCGCGAACATCTTTTAAATAAAGAAGCTATTTTTGCTAAAATTAAATCTTTAAAAGAAGCTAAACAAAGATGTGCCGTTATTGTGGTGACTGAACATATTTTTGATATTAATGCTTTGGCTAAAGAAATTGAACAACACAGTAATTTTGAAACGAGAGCTCAAATTTTGGGACATATTCAAAGAGGTGGCAAACCTACTTCTGAAGATTTAGTATTAGCTACTCGCATGGGTAGTTATGCTGTTGAATTGTTGCAAAAAGATGTTTCTAATTGTGGAGTTGGCCTACAAGGACTGCACTTAGTTCATGTAGATTTTGAAAAAATTTGTCATCATCAAGAAGAACAATATAGATTGTATAATGCAATATCAAAATTATTACCTAATTAATTTTTCAATTAATTTTCAGATCACAAACAGCTTATTTTGATATAAATAAAAAAATGAAAGCTAAAGAGGTCTCTTTATTATTTTATGACTACCAACAATATAAATATAGGGGAGAACCTTCCTGCAAAACAGGAAACTATTTTTAAAGGTTCTATTTTGAGAAATTTAATTATTCTTACCATTCCTATTGCTATTTATTTGATGTTCCAACATTTAGGAACTTCTATTGATTTTGCTATTATTGGTGATACTGGCAAAGCAAAAAATGTAGATAGCACCATTACTTACATGAAGCAAATTAAAAAAATCCTTCAAAGTATTGCTGTTTCTTTAGGAGGAGCTGGAGTAGTTTTAGTAGCGCGCGAATATAAAAAACAAAACATGAAACAAGCAAAACAATATGCTACTTTAGCTTTTTTATTGGCTGCTTCCATTTCTTTCTTATGTTTACTTTTTTTAGAATTAGGCGCTTTATTGCCTGGTTTTTTAGGAGATATATTTCTAAAACGTGAATATCGTTCTGATGGTGGATTGCTATATTATCATTATTCTTTGATTACTTTTGTTTTTATCACCATTAATGCTGTTTTTATCGGCTTAGAACTTGCTAAAAATAAAAATAAATTTATTTTGTTTCTAAATATTTTATTAATTACTGTTAGAATCCTTATTTCCTTTATTTATAAATTTTCAAAAGCTCCAGGAACAGTTCAAGTAACTGATTTGGCTTTGGCTGATTTACTATCTAATTTATTAATTACTTGTATTGCTTTTTATTGCATGCTTAGTCCTAAAAATCCTTTTCAATTAAGATTTAAAAACTTGACTTTTTCTAAAAATATAGTTAAAACAATGTTGAAGTTAGCGGGGGTTTTAATTATAGGAAAAGTAACTTATGAAATTGGTAAAAAATTCATTCTTGATATGGTTACCGATTATTATTCAGATTTAGTAGCTATTTCTGGATTAGTTGCAGTTGTTAATGGCATTTTTTACGCCATTTCTCAATCTTTAGAAGATCCACAATCTGCAATGGTTTCACGAAGTGTTGCTGTTGAAAGCAACCGCAAAACTTTTAAAATTTTTAAAACTGTTTTTTACGCCACTTTAATTATTGGTACCTTAGGTTTATTATCAAATTATTTTTTAGGAGAAAAACTCCTTCACTTGTTAAAACCTAACAAAACTTTCAGTGACACAGAAAAAGATAATTTTAATATCATTTTGTTTTGGGAAGGAACTTCTTTATTTACTTCCATTTGGGCTTCTATTATGATGGGTTATATCTTATCTTATAAAAAGAAAGCTAATCTTATTTTTTGGATGAACCTTATAAGAGTACTTGCAAGAGGAACTATTCTTTTTGTATTACACGAACTTGCTCCAAAAGGCGATCCTCTTTCCTTTGCTCATCAATTCGGATTAAGTACTTTCGGTAGCAATACAATTGTTTTAACAATAACTACCATTATCTTTATTGCTTTTTTACGAAAAAACAAACGTATTTCAAAAACTCAAAAAGATACAATTAACGAAAACTAAATAAAAACGCAATAAAATATTTTTGCGCAAGTTTTTTAAATAAAGATTTATATAAATTTTTATCATCAAAACCAATTATAATTTCTTTTTTTAATACATTTTAAAACATAAAGAACTAGGAATTTATATTCTAGTTATGAAAAAAATTAAGGAGCTCAAAAATGAGTTTAAAGCTAAATTTTAATGGAATCGAAAATTTTTTAAATTGGGATGAACAAAAAAAAACTTTTATCTCTCAAATAAAAACCATTCATCAAAAATTACATCATGATCAAACCATTAAAAATCAATTTTTAGGTTGGTTAGAATGGCCGTTGCATTATGACCGCCAAGAATTGGATAAAATTAAACAATTAAAACAAAAACATACTAATTTAGATGTTTTAGTAGTTATTGGCATCGGCGGTTCTTATTTAGGGGCCAAAGCTGGAATAGAATTTCTTCAAACACCATTTCAAAAAACTAAACCTGAAATAATTTTTGCAGGACACCAAGTCTCAGGTAATTATTTAACCAATCTTTTAAAATATTTAAAAGATAAAAATTGGGCTATTAATGTAATTTCTAAATCAGGAACCACTTTAGAACCCGCTTTAGCTTTTCGTATTCTTAAAAAAGAAATAGAAATCAAATACGGAAAAGATAATTCCAAAAACTTTATTTTTGCAACCACAGATAAACAAAAAGGAACTTTGTTTCATTTAGCTAAAAAAGAAGGATATCAAATGTTTGTGATTCCCGACTCTATTGGTGGAAGATTTAGTGTTTTTACTAGCGTAGGCATGCTCCCTTTTGTATTTGCTAATTTAAATGTTGACGCCATGTTACAAGGCGCATTAAAAGCTTTTAATGATGCTTCTTCAGACGACATTGACCAAAATCAAGCTTATCAATATGCTTTAATTAGAAATTTGTTGCATACAAAATTAAACAAAAAAATGGAATTATTAGTAACTTATGAACCGCATTTACTTGCTTTTTCAGATTGGTGGAAACAATTGTTTGCAGAATCTGAAGGAAAAGAAGATAAAGGCTTATTTGTGGGCGCTATCAACAATTCTACTGACCTTCATTCTTTAGGGCAATTTATTCAAGAAGGTTCTAAAATCTTATTTGAAACTATTTTAAATGTAGAAACTATGAAAGATGATTGCATCATTCCTGAAATTTCAAATGAATTAGATAATTTAAATTATATAGCTAATAAATCTTATTCCGAAATCAATCAAAAAATTCTTCAAGCAACTAAACAAGCTCATATTGAAGGAGATGTTCCTAATTTAGAAATTATTATTCCTACTTTGGATGAATTTCATTTTGGATACTTAGTTTATTTCTTTAAAAAAGCTTGTGCCATGTCTGGTTATTTACTAGGGATTAATCCTTTTAATCAACCAGGTGTAGAAATATATAAACAAAAAATGTTTTCTTTGCTTAAAAAATAGTTAAAAAACACAATTCAATTTTTTTACCAATAATTTTATCCAACATTTTACAGTTCTTAATATTAGACATATTTATCTTTTCTTTTGATTTTAAGCGAACTTTTAATACATATAAAAACTAAAACACGCCAAAAATACAAAATTTAATAAATATAACAAATTTAAAGAAGCTTTTCTAAGCTTCTTTTTTTGTTTTACTTGTAGTAAACAATATTGAACTTTTAATTATTCAATTCTTAAATTGTTTCTATTTTTTCAAATTTGAAAAAATTATTCAAAAAAACATCAATAATAAAATTATTTATGATATAATTAATTAGCGATTTATAAACAATAAAATTATTTTTTTATAAAATTATTTAGGGCGAATAAGTTCCTTGATAACTAACTAACTAATCAACTTAATTTACACATACAGTAATTAATGATATGCTTCATTTTTAATTTTAATAATAAAAAAAATATATAACACAAAAGAATAATAAAGAAAAGTATAATCACCAAATCAATCCCGTTTCTTTGAAATAATTTCTAACTCAAATTCAAAAAAATAATTTAAATGTTATGGCTTTCATCTAGAATAAAAAAGGGAGACAGTTGTTTGCAATTAACGACAATTCTTATAAATTTTTTACAAAATTGCCATTGGCAACTCTTGCAGTATTTTTGAAATGGTTCACATTTGACTGGTTAATTTTGTTCTTTTTTTGTTCCTTATATGCACATTTTTTTGCACAATTTCCCTTGATAAGTTATCATAAACTATTACATACATACATTTTGATGTAACCTAATTTAAATTTATGCAATTATTATAATCACCCCTTCTTTGTTATCCCTATTTTTCTTGATTTTTATTCTTTTTTAAAAGATACAAGTTTTTTTGATAAATAATTTGAATTAGTTAGCAATAATAACACCCCTTTTGTTTAACTTATTATTTGTCCAATCAAGGTAAGCAAAGTACTGTATCTCAGACAATCACTTACACAGTAGTTTAAAAATCTTCTGATAAACATTAAACACAATCACAGTAATTCTATCTCGATTTTAATTTTTATAAAATACAATATTTAAATTTTTTATATTTCACATTAAACTATTAAATTTTTCTCGTATTAGAAAGGTGTTTTCGCAAATAAACACACAATGAACACCAAAGTAAAACATACTTTTATTTTTTTTATACTTTTTATATTTTTATCTACATGCACAATTAATATTTTTGCTTTAGATATAACAAAAAATCAAGATATCATAAAAAAATTCAAAGTTGTCGACACATTAATGCATAATTTTCCTAATAAATTAAAAAGCAATGATAAATTATTAATTAAAATCATAAATTTAATTTCTCAAGAATTTATCAGCAATTTCGATGATTTTGATAACCAAAAGAAAGATGATTTGTTATATAATTTAGAATTGATGGAATCTCACAATATCATAGATGAATTCAAGGGTTCTATTCAACAAACTGTTTTTAACGCACATGAATATATTTTTGCTTTTCCTGGTAATCCAACAGATTTCAAAAATTATAAACATTATTTACAAGCAAAAGCAAATAATTTTTCCAGTCCGAAAGAATTTTCATGGAGCATGTGGTCCCCTTCTAATTTTTCTTTTGTTTCTAAAACTTATGTTCAGTTTTTAATTGATAATTTTGCAATTTTACAAGAAAAAGAACAAGAAATCAATAATTCAAAAATCAATATAAACGCAAACAACCAACATCAAAGTTTGCAACAAGAATATAAAAAACTAGAAAAACAAATTTTAGAACAAGCTCACAAACTTCAAAAACAAGCAGATGTGATCAAAACTCAAAGTGAAGAAATATTAAACCAAGAATCGCAAATC
>NZ_JACAOD020000005.1 GCF_016876135.2 Candidatus Phytoplasma meliae | reverse complement strand
TTATTTTAAATAAAATATTCTTTAAAATATAAAAAAACAAGTAAAATACTCAGATATCAAGATTATATGAGCATAAAACTTGTTTTTTTTTTTTTTTGGTGTATAATTGTAGGCATAATAGTTAAAATATTTTTTTTGAATATAGTTGTGTATTATAACTATTATAAATTTATTTTAATTTTTGGAAGTCGATTTTGTAATTTAGATATCGAAGAAAAGAGAAACAGTGTTATGAATGATAAGCTCCACGAAAATGACACTGGATAAGAACAACATTTTTTAAGAAAAAAAATATAATTTTTTCTTAAAAACACAAATTGTTTATTAATTACTTTTATTATAACTCAAAATAGATTTATATCAACATAAAAATTATTTGTAATTTATTTCAACTCCTAGTTCTAAAAAAAGATATAAAAAAAAGACTCTAATGATTTAGAGTCTTTATGAATTCTTCGTAATAAATTGTGTTATACTAAAAATAAGCACCTTTTGGAAGGTGTTAACGTTTGATCTCCTTTCGAAAGGTGTGTAACCTACTTGCGAAAGGAGTTGATACAATATGTTTTTTTATTTTAAAATAAAAATAACGGTGCAAAAAGATACCGTTATTATAGAAATAGAACCTCCCCAGAGGTTCTATTTTCTTACCTGCCTACTTGAAAAAAAGAGTAATACAATTGTACTGTTTTTTTATAATCCCATTTAAACCAGAATAATGTTAATAAAATAACTAACATTAACAACCAAATTTCAAACGGAATCATTTTTATTATAACTCAAAATAGATTTATGTCAACAAGAAAAATATTTATAATTTATTTAATATTTTTTAAAAAAAATATAATATAAGAAAGAAATAAAAACTTTTGAATAGTTTTTATTTCTTTCTTATATATTTGCTTCATATATATTATACTCTTATATTTAGATTCTTGTCAATACTAAAATTTAAATAAAATAATTTTTTTACGAAATTATCTAAAAAATAAGGATTAAGAAAATAAATTAACTAATAAAAAAATAAAAACTCAAAATATTACCCTTTAAATGGGTTTATATTTGTAGTTAGTGATAAACTTCTAATTTTAATTTAAAACGTTATATAGGGGCAAAATAATGTGTTTTAAGTGTATTGTGGTTTTAAAATGTAAATCAATTTTAACCCTAAGAATTAAAAACCAACACAAATTGCCCTCCTTAATCGAGGGCATTAAATTTAATCATTTATTTATTAATATTTTTATATTCCAAAGGTGATAAATAGTTTAAGACTTTTATTTTTCGATAAGCATTATAATATTTAATATAATTATTTATAATTTCTTTAACTTGAAATTCATTAAGATTTTGCATTTTTTCATAATGTATAGTTTCGCGTTTCATATTCCCCCAAAATGATTCCATACAGGCATTATCAGTTGGCGTACCTATTGCTGAATAACTTGCAATTAAATTATTATTTTTTAAATAAGTTTGATATTTTTTAGAAGTATAAACACTACCTCTATCAGAATGAATCACACAAGGTTTTTTTAATTTTGGGATATCTTTTAAAATATCCAAGACAAAATTAACATCTGCAACTTTAGAAATATTATAACTAATAATTTCGCGGTTGTGTAAATCCATCACAGCTGATACAAATAATTTTTTGTTATTAGTCCCAAAAGGAATATATGTGATATCAGTGCATAATTTTTCTAATGAATGTTTTGTTTCATAATTATTTTGAATTAAGTTTTTTAAGTTGTTTTCTTTTTTAATAGCTAAATCATAATAATATTGCGGTTTGCGCTTGATTCTTTCAGATAACAAGCCAAATTTATGCATCAATTTTAATACTGTTTTAGCATTAATCTCAAATCCATCCCCCTTTAATTCTTGATGAACTACCCGATATCCTAAGCGTCTTTTTCTTCTCCCATCTGTTGTAATATATGAGTTTTGTTTGCATATTTGAAACAATGCTTTTTCCAAGTCATTATGTGGCCTAGGATTCATACTTTGTTCTAGCCACCGATAATAACTATTTTTAGAAATATTAAGCCATTTTATTAATTGGTTCAAAGATACATCTTTTTTATATTGGTCAATAATATCTAAATATAATTTTCTGTTTTTTCTAAATGTATTGGCAAGTTTCTTTTTGATGATAGTTTTAATCAAATTATTTTCACTTGTTGGTTTCTTTTCTTTCTTCTTCCTACCAACTGTTCGTTCTAAACGACTTGCACCTTCTTTTTCATACAACCCAACCCAAGTATAAATCTGACTGCGATTTTTAATTTTTAATTGTTTTTGAATTTCTTGGTTAGATTTTCCACTTTCTTTCATAAAAATGGCTTTAAGTTTAATTTTTAGGGAGTAAAAATTTAATTTCTTTAGCAATTAAAAACTCATTCCTGTTTATTTTTTAACCATTTTTAATTATAAACGATATTCTTTAAACTTAAACCAATTTTCTTAAATCTTTTTACTCCCATTTTATTTTTCCTTTCTTTTTACTTATTTTTAACTATAATTCAGTTATACCAGTATTAAATTTTTCAGTAAAGACACTGATGGTATTACGGACTGGGTTAAAATGAAGATGATAGGTTTTTTTTACAGGCATTTTTACACCGCGATCATAATAAAATTGATTAGTGTTTAAAACTGTTCCTCCAACATAATAATCTTTATCCAAATCAATTAAATATTTAGGGCCTTTATAGATGATTTTAACAATATTAGGGTCTTCGGGGTGTTCTATATCAAAGTTACAACCAGAATAAAGAACCCATAACAAATTATCAAGATCTTGTGCATAAAACCCTGATCGTCCAAAGTAATCTTTCCATTCTGAAAAAGGAGTATCCAAAAACACATCATCCATCTCTCCCATTAATAAATCTTGGGGTTCTTTTTGAGTTTGTAAACGTTCTTGGATTGATTTGATTCCTTTTAGTTTTTGAATATCTGCTTCTATTTTGTGATTAGTAATATATTTCTGGTCAATTTGTTGATAAAAATCATTGCCATAAGTTTCTACTCCGATTTGTTCCAATTCAACTTTATGGTTGTGATCGTTTAATAATATAATTTTCTCTTCATCGCGTTCTTGTTTCATTTTAGCAATTTTGGCATCATTAATTGCTTTTTGTTTAACATAATAACCTAATCCATTTAAACCATAAAAAATCCATTCTTTTTCTACCATTTTAAGATTTTTCGGAATTTGAGTTCGATGTTCATTACAATCATCCCATTCTTTAATAGTGTTTATTTTTGTCTCTGGAATGGCTACTATTTTTCTTTTTTTTGGTGGTTTTGGTAAATTAGATTGATAAATAAAGAAACTAATTATTAATATGATTAAAATTAAAATAATAAAAACAATGATCTTATTTTTAGAAAATAACTTTTTCATTAAAATTTTTCTCCCTTTGTTTATTGATATTCAATATTTTAACACATAAACAAAAGTTTTTTCAAGAAAAAACTTATTATTTAAACCAATCCAATAATTTATCGATTGGTTTTGAAAGCCAAGGAATATCGGGTGTCTTATATTGATCGTTATGCCATCTTGCTTGATCTTTTAATTTGTCATTCGCCGCATCAGCTTCTGCTTTTTTCAACCTTAGTTTTTCTAAAAATTCATTTCTTTCTTTTCTCTTTTCATCCCTATCTTCTTTAACTGTTATCAATTCAGCATTTAAGCGATTAATTTCTGCTTGCAATTCTTTATTTTCTTGTGTCAGTAATTTTTTCGCCCCTTCTAACCCTTTAATTTCACCTTCCATTTCTATGATTCGTTGATTTTGTTTTTCAACTACTTCTTGTGAGTTTTTTAATGCTTCTGCTAAACGATTAACTTCATTTCCTAAAGTCGTTACTTGAAGTTGGAGACTAGCAATTTCATCATCTTTATTTTTGATAGTTTCTTTTAATTTGTTTTCGTTTTCTTCTAAAATAGTAATTTTTGATTTAAATTCTTTGATTTTCCCTTTTTTAGTTTCTAGTTGTTTCACTAAAAATTCGTTCGCATTACCGTTTTTTAACAATGCATCTTGTATTTCTTGCATCTCTTTTTCTAGTTGCTTGTTTTCAGTTTTTGATTCATGAAGTTGCTTTTGAATTTTATTTAAATCATTAGTATATTTATCTCTTAAAGTTTTATTTTCTGTTTTTAAAGTATTTATTTCATCTTTAAAACCTTTTTCTTGAATTTCTAGTTGTTTCATTTCATCTTTTAAAGTTTTGATGTAAGTTTCTTTGTTTTTGATTTCAATTTCTAAGGTTTGATCTGGTTGTTGATTATTTAATAAATTATTATATTCTTGTTGCAAAGCCTCTAATTCTTGTTTTTTTGCTTTTAGTTCATCAAAAATTTTATTATAAATTCTCGTTTTTTCTAATTCTTTTTCTGGGTAATTATATTTTGGCGGAGTAATGCTTAAATCACTGTCAGGAATCAATTTCCAATCTATTTGTTTGTTAGGGTCGTTTGTATGCATATAATAAGTATTTTGTGTTTTATTGCCTTTGTCGGTTTGCATAAAAGTAAAAAATCTATCACTCCATGTATTAATCATTATATAATATAACTCATTATCCCCAATTTTTATCGGATTACTTGATATTATTTGGGCTTTATCTTTTATAAAACCTAAATTAGTCTTATAAGCACGCATATCATCTACTTCCAATACAGGAGTAACTTTAATTTCAAAAGGAACAGGAGAATAATACACCACTAAATCTTTCATTTTTCCACTCTTGAGCAAAAAACCTTCATCTTTTTTTATTTCTGCTTGTTCTTGCCAATCCCTATAATCTTCTAATGTTTTACTTATTTCTTGTTGTAAAATATTTTGTTGTGTTTCGAGTTTACCTAATTCTTGGTTGATTTCGTTTATTTTAATTTGTTTTTCTTTTAATTGCTCTCTTAATTGTTTGGCATTTTCATTATTTTTTTCAATTTGTTGTTTTAAATCTTCAGTTTCTTGTTCCAATTGGGTAACGGTATTTTTGTAATTTTCGATTTGGCTTTGAATTACTTCTAGCGTTTTTTGATGTTGTTCTCTTAAATTTATTTGTTCATTTTGTGTTTGAGTTAATTCTTGTTCTAAAACGTTTTTATCTTTTTGTAATTGTTTAATTTTTTCATCTTTCATTTGTAATTGAACTTCAAAATTAATGAATTTTTCTTCTAATTCTTGTCTTAAATCTGTAATAGTTTTTTGTAATTTTTCTTTTTCTTCTGCTGATAATTGTTGATTTTTTAATAATTCATTTTCTTTTTGTCTGATTAAAATTTCTTTTTCATTAATGTCATTATTTAATTTTTCTAAATCTTGATCTTTTTCAATAATGGCTTTTTCTAAAGTTTCAACTTTATTTTTAATTTGAGTGATTTCATTATTTTTACTATTGATAGTGTTGTTTAAATCATTAAGTTCATTGGTTTTATTATCAATTTCTTTTTCTAATTTTTCTTTTTCTTCTTGACTTAAAGTTTGATTTTCTTTTAGTTCTTTATTTTTTTGTTCTAATAAGTTTTGCAAAGAAATTTTGTCATGTTCAAAATTAATTAATTCTAATTTTTGGCTTTGCAGCAAAGCTTCTAAATATTTTTGTTCGATTAAATTTTGTTCTTGTTGCAACTTTTCTGCTGCTACTTTTTTATCTATTTCTTCTTTAATTTCTGGTTTTTGTAAAAAGATCTCATTTTGTCTTTTTGGTGCTACAAAAGAATCCTCAGGAGTAGAAGTTACTCCCGATTCTTTATTTTTTTTTTTTTTGAAGCTCTTTTTCTAGTTCTTCATTATACTTTTTCTTTAATTTTTCTTTTTCTTCTCCCTCGGGCAACCTATCGATATCTGCTTTATTAAAATGTTTTTCAATTACCTCTTGTGATTGGCCTTGGGAAGTTATTGTATCTTCATCTTTAATTTGCCAAAAATTAACTATTCCTGTTACCCCTAATGCTACAACTGCTAAACTCAAAAATGGACCTAAAACAGGGATGGCCCATAATAAAACTGCGATAAAAAATGTAATTGCTATAATAGCAACTGTAGCTATAATTTTACTTACCATTTCACTAATATTTAAATTATTTTGGAAAAAATCTTTAATATATCTTGCTATAATTGTAAAAGGTTGTGAGGCGCCATTCCATGCTGTTTTAATGCCTTTAAAACCTTCATCAATTATTTCAGCAACTCTTGGAAAAACTTTATAAAGCCCGATTCCAAGAAGACCTAAAATCAATATAAATGGTGCTAATTTAAATAAAACATCCCTAAACTTAGACCACCAACTTTTTTGTTTTGTTTCAACTATTATTTTTGATGTGGGTTTTGGGATTATGTTTTTAGGAGTTGTTTTAATTGGGGTTGTTGGTTGTTGTTTTTTTTGAATTGTTACTTTCTTTTTAATTTTTGGGATTGTTTTTTTCATCTTTTTTTGTTTTTTTATTATTTTTTGCTTATTTGCTTTTGGTATTCTTTTCATTACTTTTTCCTTTCTTTTTACTTATTTTTAACTATAATTCAGTTATACCAGTATTAAATTTTTCAGTAAAGACACTGATGGTATTACGGACTGGGTTAAAATGAAGATGATAGGTTTTTTTTACAGGCATTTTTACACCGCGATCATAATAAAATTGATTAGTGTTTAAAACTGTTCCTCCAACATAATAATCTTTATCCAAATCAATTAAATATTTAGGGCCTTTATAGATGATTTTAACAATATTAGGGTCTTCGGGGTGTTCTATATCAAAGTTACAACCAGAATAAAGAACCCATAACAAATTATCAAGATCTTGTGCATAAAACCCTGATCGTCCAAAGTAATCTTTCCATTCTGAAAAAGGAGTATCCAAAAACACATCATCCATCTCTCCCATTAATAAATCTTTAGGGATTTTCTTTTTATCAAAAATAGCTTCAATTTTGTTTCTTCTGTCGCCTTCAATATTGTTTTTCATCACAACATATCTTTCACGAAGTTCATCGCAAATTCCATTTAATTTATCAAAAGTCCAAGTTTTTTCTACAATAGTTTTATCTTGTTTTTGGAGATATTGAACCATTCCTTGACGCCATAATTGATATTGTTCTTCACATTCTTGTCTTCTTTTTACAACTTCTTGTAATGGGTTTTTAGTTTTTAAAATAACATCTTCCAAAGCTTCATCTAAATCAGAAGGCAACATGACTTCATGAGGTTCAATTGGTTGATTCTTTTCTTTTAACTCTGATTTATGAGTATTAGTTTTATAATAAGCAGTTTCAATTAAAGTAGTTAGATCACGGTTAGAAATTTTTTCTGTTTCTTCTTTTTTGGTTTGATTATATTCAACTAATTTTTTTGCCACAGTTTTTAAGTAGGAATAAGTGTGGAAACTGATATTATATGGTTTTACTAAACTATTTAAAAAGTTTTGAATTTCATCATCTTTAATAGGGGCAATATATATTTCTTTGCTAAAACGACTTCTTAAAGCTTTATCGATTTTATCTAAATTATTAGTTGCACCCATTAAAACTACTTTTTTATCACTGCGGTTAAAGCCATCTAATTTGTCTAAAAGAGTGTTGACGATATTTGCTGCAACCGAAGAAGTATTTTCATCACTTCGATTTGGTAACCCATCGATTTCATCAATAAAGATAATTGTTTTATCATGATTTTCTGCTTCTTGCCATATTTTTTCTAATACTTCTTTGCCTTCACCGACATATTTTTGATCGAATTTAGCAGGAATTAGATTCATAAAATGGACGTTAGCTTCACCACATAAAGCTTTGATTAAAAAGGTTTTACCTGTTCCAGGAGGGCCATAAAGTAAATAACCTTTAGGACGCACTTTATCAAAATTAACTAAACTATTATCTGATTTAAAAAAATAAATTAAATCTTTTAATTTTTCTTTTTCTTCACTCATTCCATAAACATCTTTAAAAAGAATTTTATTTTTTTGGTATTTATAAATTTGATTGGTTTTGGTTGCTTCTAGTTCCATTTGTAATTCTAAAACTTGACCTTCAAAAGAAGTAATTTGTTGATCTAAAAAACGATCAAAATTAAGATAATTATCTACTTGGTCTTTGTTATCTTTCGCTTCACTTAATAATGTTTGGATTCTTCTTTTGTTAGCTTGGTTATGAATAATAGCGTTTCCTAATTGATTGATTTTATAGATTATACCTTGCATTGATTCAAAATTAGTTGTGGTTTGGATTATTTGTGAAATGTTGCTTTCGGTTTCACTTTGTTTTTTGTGTAACAATTTTCTTTGTTCAATCAATGCTTTTCCTGTTGCAACCTTGGCGTCTTTTTCTTTTTGAATTTGTTCAATTTCTGCTTGTTTTTGAATTCTTTCTTCTTTGGTTAAAGTTTCAAATTTTTTTGTTAAATCCTGATTCATTTCATTAAGTTTTGTTGTAATTGTTTCCACTTCAAATAAATTATCATCAATTTTTTTAGCTAAGATATTATCTTGTTTTGTTAACTCTTCTCTTTTAGTTTTTTCTTCAGCTAGTTTTGCTGACAATTCATCTAGTTTTTTTTGGATTTTTTCACTTTCTTCTTTTTCTAATTGTTGTTCGTTTTTTTCTTGTGATTGTGTTTTTGTTTGTTTTTCTTGGATTAAATAATGATAAATTAATAAACCAAGTCCACTTAGAAAAAGAATTAATAAAGATAACCAGTAGCTGAATTTAGACCAAGAAAAAGGGGACTTGGAAATTTTATTTGTTAAGTTTTTTTTCATATCCTTCCAAGTATCCTTATTTTAAATTATTAAGTTTTTTTTGTTTGTTATTGCGGTATTCAATTAAAGTTTTTTGTCCTTCTTCGTCGTTAATAGTTTTTATTTCAGCATCTAAATTTTTAATATCTTGGTCTAATTTGAGTTGTTTCACTTTTAAATTTATAGAATTTTTAATGTCTTGAAGATTTGTTTGTTGTTTGGTTTTTTCATTATTCAAAGAAGTTTTAGTTTCTGTGTTAGTTTCAGTAATTAATTTTGTTGTAATATCTTGAATTAATTTTTGCGATAATTTTTTTTCTTCATTTGATTTCAATAATTTTTCTACTTCAATTAAGGTTTTTTCTTTTGTTAGTTTTTCTTCAGTTGCAAGGTGTTTTTCCGCAAGGTCAGTTGTGGTTTGGAGTTGCACTTCTTTATCTTTAATTTCTTGTTTTAACTGATCACTAAATTCAATCAAAAACTTTGCATTTTCTAATTCTTCGAGTTTGGTTTTTTTTAATGCAATAACTTTTTCAATAATGTTTTTTTCTTCTTGGGTTAATTTAGAATCTTTTAACTCTTCTTCTATAATACTAATTTGTTGCTTTAATTGTTTAATTTGTAAAAAAGAATCAAGATAGATATTTTGATCAGTTTCTGGTTTAGGGTTTTCAGAAACTTGTTTTTGCTGAGGTTTTTCTTTAATTTTATATTCATAAAGTAATAAAGAGCCAATCGTAATAATAGCTGAAACCCCAATAATTATAAAGATTGTTAAAATTTTATTTCTTTTTTTTGAATAATTTTTTTTATAAATTTTCATTTTCGTTTTCCTTTGTTTTTATTTTTTATTTAAATTATCTAATTTATCCATTGTGTCTTTAAAATCTTGTTTAGTTTGTTTTTTGAAATCAGTTAAAGTATTGTCAACTTTATCTACTTTGGGTTCTACTTTATTTATGTTAGAGTTAATGTTCCAATAAATAATTCCCAATAATGTAAAAATGAAAGTGGCAGCACCGTAAAAAGATTTAATCAGAAATTTTATAATTAGATCTTTTGTAAAATATTCCTCTTGTTTATTTGATTTTTTAGTTTTTTGTTTCTCCTTTTGTTTAATTTATTAATTATTTTTGAAATCGATTATTTCATTAGTTAAACTCAAAATATCTAAACCACAATGAAACAATTGATGAAAGAAAGCATAAATTTTTGCTCTTCTTTGTGGGGGATTTATGTTTTGTTTTTGGGTAGCATTCAGTTGTACTTGCTTTATTTGTTTTTTGATTAAATTATTTTCTTCTCTTAATAAAGTTTCTTGTAATCGTTTATTTTCTTGTTGAAGTTTGATGAAGTTATTGTTTTCTTCCATAAAACAATCGTTATATTTAAAAGCATTACAACGTTTTAAAGTTTGATGAGGTTCTAATGCAAAGATTTTTGTAGTATTAGCAATGAAGAAAATTAACACCAAAAAGAAAATTAATTTAATTGATTTGAATTTGATTGATTTCATTTTCTGTTTTATCGTTTGTTTTAATTAAATTTAAATTTTTTTGATTTTGGTTGTTGGTTAAAGATGGTTTATTATTTTCTTTTTTTAATTCATTAACTGTTTTTGCCATTTCTGGAGGTTGAGTATAATAGTTAATATTGAAAAATATTTTTTTGACGATAAACAACAGGGCAGTGGTAAATAAAGATCCAACAATAAAACCAATTGCAAAATTTAGTTCATTCATCTTCGTTTTCCTTTCCATAAGTATTTATTTGTTTTTTTGTTTGTTGTTTTGATTCTTTTTTTGATTGCCAAATAGCGACTTTATGTTTTTGTTGTTGTAATTGAGATAATAATTTATCATTTGCGATTCTTACTTGGTCTAATTTTTCAAGTAATAATTGTTCTTGGTGTTCTTGTTTGGCTGATTTAATTTCTAAATTTCTTAGTTTTCTTTGAGGGAAAAAGAAACCAAGAAATATATTTTTAATAAAAATAATGATGTTTGATAAAAAATTAAAGATTGGTTTGAATCCTGTCATGATTAATAACGTAAATAAAACTGTTTCTATGGTGTCTATTCTTCGTTCGAAGATTTCGGCAGTTGTAAATCCTTTGTAATAACGAAAGAAAAAGATACCAATAGATGCTAATGTTGAAAAAATAAACATAATTACTCCTAATTTTTTATTATAAATTTATTAAAAATCAAATAAAGAAGTTATAAAAGAAAAAAGCATTATAAATGGTAGATAAATTAAGAACCCTGTTAAAAATAATATTTTCATAAATAATCGAAATATATTTTCTCCATATGTAATATCGGTATGGCAAAACTTATTATGAAATATATATTTTTTAGCGAAATATTTAAAAAATCGCCATAAACTAAGTTTATTTTTTTTCTTAATTATTTTATTCATGTTTTATTATCTTCTTTTTTTTATTTAAGAACTAAATCTTTGACTTCATCTTTGATAGTTTTAGATAATTTGAAAGTGACTATCGTTTTGGTTGGAATTTTGATTTTTTTACCTGTTTTGGGGTTGCGCCCTATGTGGGCTTTACGAGTTTTTAAGATGAATTTGCCTAATTTAGGGGACAAGATTACTTCTTCATTGGAAGTGATTGATTTGATGAGAGCATGTTCTAATGCATTATAAAATTCTTCTGTTTTAGTAATAGAAGTTTTGTTAACTTCTGAGATTTTTTTGATTAATTCTTTTTTAGTCATTTTTTGTTGTTCTCCTTTTTATTGTTTTTAGTTTTTGGTTTTAATTTACTACGGTCTTTGAAGTATGTATCACGGTAGATTTCAGTCATGGCGTCGCTCATATTTTATTTTCTCCTTTGATTAATTTTTTAGTATTTTTTTAAAGTCTTTAAAAAATACTTGCATTGGTCGCATTGACAGTTTATTGTTTCAATAGGCGTTCCTAGAACCTTCGAAAGTTTTTGTATTTCTTGGTCTAAATCAGCCATGGGAAAGGTAAAAGTCCTTGCTTGCTTCACTTTATAGTTTTTTTTATAATGATATTGTTTTTCTGTGGTTTCCTCACCAGATACTGTAACACCTGCATAAAGTAACATTTCTTTTTTAAAACGAAATTCTATTGTAGTTGAAGCATTAGTTATATAACTATCAACATCATATTTCATAGTGAAAATATTATTATCTACAGTTATATTCAGATTATCTTCTTTTTGAAAACCCTCTAAAAGTTTGTTTTTTAAATTTTGATACATAATTTTTCAATCTTTCCTTTGATTTTTAGTAGTTAATATTTGTATTATTTGTTGTAATATTATTTTTTGAGAATTGTTGGCATCAATTAAAAAATGATTACATTTTAAATGTTTACATTTTGAATTAGTACAATATTGATATTTATTTAAATAATATCGACGCACATTTTCGAAATATGAAATTGGTTTTTGTTCGATTAAATCCAATTTGTGATTTAGTTGATTTGATTTACGATTTAATGAGGTTTTGGGGTTGATGTCGAGATAAAAAATGATATCAGGTTTAATTAGAAAATGATTGATTATATTGGTAGTTATTTTATCATCGTAATCAATACAATTTGCTTTACTTTGGTAAGTATAAGTAGAATCAAACCAACGATCGATTAAGATGATATAACCTTGTAATAAAGATGGGGTGATGAGTTCTTCTTGGGTTTGGATCATATTGGCCAAACTTAACAAATATTTTGTGTTTGAGGTAACTTTGGGATGATGTAAAAATAAATCTCTAATTGTATTACCAACACATGAATCTCCTAAACCTTGAATAGTTTTAACCAAATTGTTGGTGGATTCTAGATGATGTTTGAGTTTGGAAATTAAAGTTGTTTTTCCGCTACCATCTAAACCTTCAAAACTAATTAATTGCTTTTTCATTAGAATGAACCATTTTTTTGATTAAATTAATTGGTGAAAATTTAATGAAATTATTTTTTAGTAAGTTTTTCATGAAGTTATTTGATTCTTCTGAAAAACAATTAATCACTTGGTTGATATGTTGGACTTTGCCGTTTTTGATTTTGTGATTTAGTCTTTCAGATTCGATTGCATCATTAGTTAATAAATAAAACTCAAAGCGAGTATCTAGTTTTTTGAGTTGTTGGGCTTCTATTATTGATTGGTTATAACGTTCACGGAGGCAAGTTTTGAAATTGAAGGCGATGATTCTTTTCTTTTTTGTAAATAAAACTAAATTAAATTTAATGTCTGGGATAAAAAATAAATATGATTGAGGATATAAATTCGTGATGCCTTTGTGATGAAAATAAAGCAAAATGAGATATTCATTGATTTTACCACGGATTACTTTTTGACTTTGAGAGTTGTGTTGGTTCTCGATTAAAAAGTTGTTTAAATTAGAATGTGAGGTTTGCATATATTCATTGAAATTTAAATTAAAGAGGTTAGGGAAACAGATTTTTTTGGTAATCTTAACACTTAAAGAATTGTGATTAAATATATTAATGTTATTAAAATAAGAATTAGTAAGGTATTCCATTTTATTTATTTTTCCCTTCTTTTTAGTTGATTAGGGTGTTTTAGGTGGTGTTCTTTTAAAGCTTTGTTGTATCCTTGGTTAAAATAATATGAAGTTAACATATCAAAAAATGAATCTATTGTGAGATTTAAAAATAAAATATTAAAAATAATTAAAATAAAATAAATCATTTTTATTCTCCTATTTGTTCTTTTTCTATAAATTTTTGGATTTGTTTATAAAAATCAAAATCACATTCACCTAATTGCCCACTGCGGTTTTTAGCGATTATTAATTTAGTGTGCGGGTTATTATCGGGTTTTTGGTAATAACTTTCACGATGTAAAAGCATTACCACATCTGCATCTTGCTCGATTGTGCCTGAATCTCTTAAATCTGTTAATTGAGGGGCTTTTGATTCTCTAATTCTTACTGCTCGATTCATTTGACTTAAAGCTATGATTGGTATATTAAGTTCACTTGCTAGTTTTTTGAGTTCTCTTGAAATTACCGCGATTGCTTGATAGGTATTAAAATTTTGGTCTTCTTTTAATAAATGCAGATAATCAATAAAGACAACATCAAGTCCTTTGGTATATTTCATTTGACGGCATTTGATTTTAATATCTTCAATTTTGTTATTTCTATCATCATCAATAAAAACATCAATTTTATCTATTTTATGTTCTGCAACAGCTAAGGAACATTTATCAGTGGCATTGAGGTTTTTATGAATTAGATTTTTTAAAGGAACATTTGATGTTGCAGAAAGTAACCTAAGACCTAATTCTGATACTGCCATTTCTAAACTAAAAACTACTACTTTTGGTTTTTTAGTGTTTTCATCAAACTTTTTAGCCATATTATAAACTAAATTAAGCATTAAGGCTGTTTTACCCATGCCCGTACATGCTCCTAAAATAATTAATTGTTGGTTTTTAAAACCACCAATTAATTCATCAAGATTATCAAAACCTGTTTTTAAACCTACTAATTGATTAGAATCATGATTAGAAATGACATTTTTACGAATACTAGGGATTAAGGTTTTAACTGATATAAATGGTGATTTAGTGTTTTTTATAAAACCTTCTACTTGGGTTTTAACTGATTGTAAATAATTATGAATGTTTTTGGTTTTTGATATTTCACTAGGTAATTGTTGGATTAAACTTAATAAATCTTTTTTTAATGAATTTTCCTTAATCAAATCAATATATGTTTCTAAATATTGACTAGAAGGAGTCATTTCAGTTAACTCAATTAAATAATTAATTCCTCCGATTTTATTTAAATGATTGTTATTTTTTAAAATAGAACTTACAGAAACATAATCAATATCATGATTTTGTTTTTTGAGTTGCTTCATTGCTTCAAAAATATAACGATGACTTGGGTGGGCAAAGTTCTTGGGGTTAATTAAACTTATAACAGCATCAATTTTTTCAGGGTTTAAAAACAATGTTCCTAATAATGCTTGCTCTGCTTCTAACATTAATCCTCCTTTTTCAATTTGGGTATAAAAAAATAGCCAAACTGTTTATTTTTAATCAATAAACAATTTGGCTATTTTGTTGTTCTTAACTAGTTCCATTTTTTTGGGGCACTTTAGAAAAATACCGAAATTAGAGATAATAATTCGCCCCATGTGAAAGGTTGGATGGGAGAGAAGAAAGTTTTGCAATGGTTGCACACTCATCCTCAATTTAAACTTTTTGATTCATTTGAACCAACTAAAACCAATACCGAAGGAATTGATTTCATAGGTTTTATTGGAGATGAAAAAATAGCAGCTATTCAAGTTAAAAATTATGCGAGTATAATCACTGGAAAAGACATATTTAATTTTGTTGCAGTTTTTAAAAAAGAAAATGAATATCAGAAAGGTATTTTTGTTAATGTTGGGGAAGGAAAGTTAACCCATAAAGCTGCAAATACCTTAAGAGAAAATAATATCGATATTATCTATGATATCTTAGTCGATGATTCAGAAAAAGATACACGACAAAAGCCAAATTTAAAATCTTTGAATTATCAATTATATGATCACCAAAAAGAAGCTGTGGAAAAAGCCAAAAGTCATTATCAAAAAAATGATAAAGGGATTTTGGAGATGGCTTGTGGTACTGGGAAAACTTTTGTTTCTAAAAAAATTATGGAATCATTGTTGCCAGAAGGGGGATTGGTTTTTTATTTTGTCCCTTGGCTTTCTTTGCTTGAACAAAGTATGTATTATTTCAATGATGATCGCATTTTGACAATTCCTGTGTGCAGCACGCAAGAAGAGATAATCAAGAAGGATCGCGAAATGGATTTGGTTGAGAGTTCGATCATTGATTTAAGTATGTTGTTAAGTGTTAAAAATTTAAATACTTATCGCAATAGATACAAGTATATTATGATTTTTTGTACTTATCAATCAAGGGATAAATTAATTGAGCAACAACGTCTTAATTTGCTTCCAAAAGCGGATTTTATGATTTGTGATGAAGCCCATCATACTGTTTGTAAGTCCGGTGAACAAGAAGAAGATTGTAATTTGCATGAGGATTTAAAAGCTGCTAAAAAGTTATTTATGACAGCAACTGTTAAAGTATATCGTCGTGTGAAATCTTCAAAAGATGACCTTGCTTTATTTGATATGAATAATGAGAAAGTTTATGGAACGATTTTTTATTCTCTTGATTTAGGAACTGCTATTGAAAAAGATATTTTGTGTGATTATGATGTTTTAGTTGCTCGTTTTGATAAGGATGCAGCTAACAAGATTTATGAACAATTAGATGATGAAACCAAACAACAAAGTAATTTATTGAATAAAAATTTTTCTAGTCAAGAAAATAAGTTCATTAAAAAGATAGAGAGCGATCAAATTTTGGAACAAGATAAACAAAAATTTCAATATGAATTAGAAAAATTTCGCAAACAAAAACTTTTATCCAATATCGCTCAAGTGGTGGCAGTTTATAAAGCAATGGAAAAATCATTTCATAAGAATTATGATTCAACTACAAATTCAGTTTCTGGTATTGCTTTTGTTAATAGTTCAATGAAACAACGTTCTCGAAAGGCGAAAAATTTTGCTCAAAATATTTTTAAGATACTTAATGAAGAGCGCCAGAAAACTCACTCCTTTAATTTAGCTACCGATTATATTGAAGGCACAATGTCCCCTTTGCAACGTCAAGAAAAACTGGATAAATTAGTTAATCAAACTCCTTTTTTATTGTGGAATTGTCGTTGTCTTACTGAAGGGATTGATGTGCCTCAATGTGATACTATTGTTTTTTTTGATCACAAACAATCTTATATTGAAATTATTCAAGCTATCGGAAGAGCTTTAAGGAAAGATCCGCATAATCCTAGTAAGAAAGCTACTATTATTTTGCCTTTTAATATTGAAGAGTCTTTAAATAAAGGTATTTCTTTAGATAATAAAGAGTTCTTTAAATTATTTGCTTCTATTTTGGCTATAGATAGTCGTAATAAAAATCTTAAAACTAAGGAGAAAAGAGTCAAGGATGCTACGGGAAGGAGCGACTTAGGAACAGAGGAGAACAATAAAAATTCTAAAGATTATACAAAAGAAATCGATTTTTGTAATAAATATGTTAATTTAGAATTAAAAAAGATGTCTCGGGTGAGTTGGAAAAATGTTGTTTTTGAGATTAAGAAAACACTTGATGACATTCAAAAGATTGTTGCAAATAAGAGCAGTAATTTGGCTTTGAAAAAAATAACTAAAACCTTTGGCACGATTTTAAAGATTCATGAAAGCGCTGTTGATGAATTGCAAGCTGGAGAAATTTTAGCCCAGTATATTTTATTTTATCCTATTTTAAAAAAGATTTACAATACTAAAGAAGATTTGGTTTTTAAATCAGACTTAGATCAAGATATTACAGCCTTAAATATTGATGCTGAAATTAAAAGCATTGCTGATAAGACTATTAATTTTTTCTTACAAACTCTAGGGTTTCAATATCAAAAGTTAGATGATAAAGAACATATTTTTAATCAAATTTATAATGATGTTTTAAAAGAGACTAATCCAACATTAACTAAAGAAAAAGGGATGTATTATACTCCTGAGTGGATTGTTAAAGTTTTATGGGATCTTTTAATTCATCTTGGAAAGTTAGATTTTCGAAATCAAAAACATCATATTTTAGATCCAGCTGCTGGTACAGCTCCTTTTGTTGCTCATTTTTTACGTCATCATGTATTTTCTCAAGATCGTATTGATAAATATTATGATGATTTGTTGCATATTCAAGAAATTAATTTTACTTCTTATATGATTGGTTTGTTTAAGGTTGCCATTGCTGCTAATAAAGATTATTTTTTAAAAAATGCTCATTGGGGCGATTCTTTAAAACCTCCAGCAGAGAATGATCATATTATTAGTAAACAAGGTAATTTGGAGCGCAATAAAATTAAAATTTGTATTACTAATCCTCCTTGGAGGGGCGGTCAAAAAAAAGATACTGGGAGAAAACAAGAATTATATCTTCCTAAGGATTCAGATGCTCAAGAAAAAGGTAAATATTGGGTGGATGAAAGAATTAAAGAAACTTTTGTTAAGAACACTTCTTCTCAAAACCCACGCTCTTTATACGACATGTATTGTCGCTTTTTGAGATGGTCCCTGGATAAAATTCACAAAGGTTGGATTGCTATGGTTTTGCCTAATTCCTTTTTAACAACCACGGTTGAAGGTTTAAGAATTAGTTTGACACAAGAATGTCAAAAAATTTATATTGTGGATTTAAAAGGAAAAGCTGGAATGGAAGCTGATCCTACTCAAGAAGGGGAAAATGTTTTTAAAACCGAGACTCAAGAGGCCAATACCCGAGGCTGCTGTTTATTATTGTGTTATCTTGATAAAGATGCTTCTGTTAAGAATGATACTTTTTATGTTTCAGTTCCTCCTGAAAGTGTTGAAAATAAAAAACACTTTATTGAAACTCATTATAAAGAAAAAGATTTTTTTCAAAAAATTATGTTAAATAAAGAAGGGCATTGGTTTTTTAAATCAGAAAAACTTCCTAAAGGATGGCAACCTTTAACAAAAAAAGAACACAAACAAGATCTGCAACCTCAACAATTTTATTTCACTACTCGCAACGATGGCATAGTAAGCGGTTGTGATGAATTTGTTTATTATCGTGATTATGACCAACTGAAAGAAAGAATGATCTCTTTTATCCAATATTATAATGAGTGTCGCTTTAGCCAAGAAACTCCAGAAAAACCTTTAATTATGAAATGGCATGATAATTTAAGAAAAAAATGTCTTCAAAATAAAGAAATTATTTTTGATGAAAATAAAATTATCAAAGCTTATCGTCGACCTTTTGATAAACAATATCTTTATTTCGATTCACTTATTATTGATGAGATCCACAACCAAGATAAATACTACTCCCATCCTAATCTATCTCTTTGTGTTAGTGATAAAAAACCAACTTTTGATTGTTTAATAGTAGATTGTGTTCCTCATGCGTCCATGTTGTCCCATATAAAATGCTACCCCCTAAGCGAATTCATCCCAAGACCTCCTTATCAACCCAAAGAATGGATGGCAATCTTATATGCTCTTTTCCATCACAAAGGATATAAACAATCTGCTTCTAATTTCCTAAAACATAATCTACCAACTATTCCGCCATTAACCAAAGAACAACAAGAACAGTTATTACCTATTGGAAAAAAATTAATGGAGTTACATCTTAATTATGAAATTGTTGAACCAACTACCATTTATCACAATTCACAAGATGTAGAACATCCAGAAAATTATATTAAATATCATTCAAAAATGCCTTATGTTCCTAAAGTTGCTTTAGAATATTGTTTGCAAGGAAAACCGATGTTGTATAAATTAAGAGATTCTGAAATCTTTGGAAAACTAACGACTGTGGCTTTAGAAACAGCTTTATTATTGCAACAATTAAACAAGATTGAATTAGATCTAGAATAATGTTTTATCTTTAAAAACCTCATTATCATTACTTTTATTATCTTAATTTATTATTGTTGCAATTAATTCCCCTTTCTTCTAAAAAACGCATGTTGGTAAACATAATTAAAGAAGAAATTGAAAAATTAGTTTAATTATTTAAATAATATTACAAATACAAAGAGACTTTTGTAAGTCTCTTTTTTTATTTTAATGAAATTTGATCCAAAATATAAAAAAACAAGTAAAAAATTCATATATAAAGATTATATGAGCATAAAACTTGNTTTTTTTTTTTTTTGGTGTATAATTATAATTAATAGCTATTTATATTGAAAATTTGATAGCTATGTCATGTGATGCGATCATTCAATATTACATTAAAATAAAAAATAAAATGCAATAGAAAGGATTCAAAATGAATAAATTTAAAAACTTTATTAACAAGAATAAAAAAATATTATTAATTAGTAGTTTAAGTTTGTTGCTGGTTTTAACAATTATAGCGGCGGGATGGTGTTGGTGGAAAGTCAAGCAGCCAACTTCATCCATTTCCGAACAAAATATTTCGGAAAGACAACGTTTTAAAGATAATTTAGAACCAGTTAATCAAGAATTATTGCGAATTGCTTATCCAGAAGAAATAGGATCCTTAAATCCTTTGCACCCTCAAACCCCCCCTCATGTTAATGTGAGCAAAGGTCATCTTCATCAATCAATTTATAAATTATTAACTAAATCGTTTTTTGAAGAAAAACAAGACGCCAATTTTTTACTTCTTCTGCCTAATTTGATTGTTTCTGTAAAAGATAATGATAACCAAGAATATCAAATCAAAACAGAAGCAGATTTTCATAATGCCAAAAATATCCAAAGCCCTGCTTTTAGTTTTAAAATACAGGATCATGCCACATTTGAAGATAAACAACCGATTAATACTGATGTTGTTGAATATACAATCGAACAATATTTAAAATATTATCAAAATAATTATCGCAATAAAGATTTTAAAGATAGAATTAAGTCGTTGCAACATATAGGAATTGAGTTCCCTAGCTGTTCAGAAGACAACAGTGTTATTAATTTGAGTCAGTGTTTTGAAAAAGTTTCTGATTTAGAATTTAAAATTAAATATCCTGAACCTAAAAATTTATTAGAAGTGATGCAAAAAATTAATAATATTACATTGGTTCCAAAATTACAATTTTCTCAATCTTTGGTAGGTGATGAAATTAGATACGGCACTAAACAATATCCCTTTATTTCTTATGGTGATTATAAAATTGCTTCAGGTTATAATCCTGATAAATGTATTTTTGTTCGTGTTGATGGCGTTAATTCTGGAAACACACCAGTGATTAATAAAAATAAAAAACCTCAAACAATTGAAATCATTACAATGACTCAAGAAGAACAACAAGAATTGTTACAACAACATAAATTAAGTTTTGTTATCCCTTTGGTGCCCAAAGAATGGAATATGTTAGATAAATACTTAGATAATCCAGGTTTAGAGTCATTTTCTAGTAATTTTATTTCTTTGTTTAGAATAGAAGATGATGAAAATACAGATGAACAATCTTTAAAAAAAGGTGATGCGTTATTAAAAGATGTGTGTTTTAGAAAAGCTTTGTTTTATGGTTTGAACCGTGCCCAAATTGCTGATATAACAAAGATGTCCCCTTCTCTTTCGTTGGTATCAGATGTTGCCAAAGTTTCTGAAAATGCTCCTTTTTATAATGGAACTCAAGAACATCGAGATAATGTTTATGAGTTTTTAAAAGAAGATGGCATTATTGAAAACGATACCAATCATAATTTAGATGACAATAATTTATTGATTTCTTTGAAAGATAAATTTTTGGAAAAAGCAAAAGTTTTAATTAAACAATCTTATGAACAGTTTATTAATAAATATTATTCTGAATCTAATGAAGATTCGATAGTTCCTTTAGAGATTAAATTGCGTTATCAAAGTGATGCAGTTGAAAAAGAAGCAGTGGATAAAACTATTGAAATTTTAGAAAATCTTTTTTCTGATGCTTTAGGTGTTAATAAAATTAAAATTAAGAAAATTAAAGTAGGATTAGAACCGAATGCAACTGAAGAAGAGGTGGCCGCCCTGATGATGGATCCTGAATTATTTAACCCCAGCAACTATTCAGGTTACACTAACCAAGATAAAGATGATCCTGACACTATTCTTTATCACTTTATTCCTTATAACAACCAGCAAACTATTAAATTCAATTTACCACAATTTAGACAATATTTGGAAACCCATTTTGGAAATTTATCAAATGAACAAAAACCCGATTGGTATCCAAAATTAATGACAACAGGTGGAGAATTGGAAATATTGGATTTAACTAGTAAACAATTTAGTGATTTATTAAAATTAGATTCTACAACCACCATTCAAGATGCTACAAGTCAATTAAATGCATCCATTAAAAAGGTACACTTTAATGCCATTAGTGAAAATGGGGATTGGGAAGGAAATGCTACACAATTAATCGGTGTTTTAAGTACTAGTTTATTAAAAGCTAATATTTCACAACAAGCCAAACAAGATGTTTGTGTCGAAATTATTAAAGTGTTAGAAAAAAACCGTTATAATCAATGTTATTCTATTCCTTTAACCACTATTAAAAAATTTGTTGTTTTTGATGATGTTTTACGCGATAAAGACAATTATTTAAATTTTTTTCATTTTTAAAAATTGGATTTTTTAAAAGCAATATTGGAAAATTTAATTAATATTGAATAATCTTCTTTGATTACATAACAGAAAGGAAAACCAAAGCAGGAATGTTTCAAAAAATTAAACGGAATTATTTAAAATTTTTAATTCTTATTGTTTTGCTAATTGTGATTTTTGCTAATGTTTTTTTAGGAGTGGGAAAATTTAATCCGAAAGGAATTTTAATTGGGGAAAATGATGTATTTAAAAAATATAACTCTTCAACTATTAGAAAAATACGTTATAGTCAAAGAGGTTTCCCTCATTTGAGATCTTTTGCCAATTATGATAAAGTAGAAATTGAAGATATTAATGGTATTTTTTTTTATGCTGATGTTTATAAAAACGAAATTGCCCCTTTAATGCAAAAAATTCCTTCTGAAAAAGTTTTTAGTTTTGATGTTGTGACCTTTTTTTTAGATATTTTGAGTCCTTTTTCAACTATAGTATTTTTGTTTTATATTTTATTTCAAAAGAAATTTTTAGGCGGACAATTAGAAGGAGATACTAAGATAAATTCTAAACAAAAATCTCTTTTTACTTTCAAAGATGTTGCAGGCAACGAAGAAGAAAAAGAAGAGATGAAGGAGTTAATTGATTTTCTTAAAAATCCTCGCAAATATGAAGAAATTGGAGCTTCAATTCCTAAAGGGGTTTTATTAGAAGGACCTCCTGGAACAGGAAAAACCTTACTTGCTAAAGCAGTAGCAGGAGAAGCAGGCGTCCCTTTTTTTGCTGTTTCAGGTTCTGAATTTGATGGTATTTTGGTGGGTTTAGGAGTTAAAAAATTACAAAAATTATTCAAAGAAATAAATTATCATGCTCCTTGTGTTTTGTTTATCGATGAAATTGATTCGGTAGGAAAAAAACGCGGAGGAATCGATAATAAACACGAACAAACCCTAAATCAACTATTAACCGAAATGGATGGCTTTAACACTTCTAAGGGGATTTTAATTATTGGAGCCACTAATAGAAAAGACATGCTAGATGCTGCTTTACTTCGTCCTGGTAGATTCGACCGTCAATTTACTGTTGGTTTACCTGATTTCAAAGCAAGAGAGGCCATTTTAAAAGTGCATGCTAAAAATAAAAAACTAGCCCAAGAAGTTGATTTATCACAAATTGCCAAACAAACTCCTTATATGAGTGGAGCTCAACTTGCTTCTGTATTAAATGAAGCTTCTATTTTAACAGTTCGCAATAATAAAACATTAATCACAAATGAAGAATTATATGAAGCTATCGACCGCGTTTTAATGGGTCCTGCCAAAAAATCACGTAAATATGATGAAGATGAGAAAAAAATGGTTTCATATCATGAAGCAGGACATGCTGTTATTGGATTGAAATTGCAGCACGCTCAAAAAGTCCAAAAAGTAACCATTATTCCTCGTGGTAATGCAGGTGGTTACAACTTAATGCTTCCTGAAAAAGAAACTTTTTTTTCTTCTAAAAAACGTATGTTAGCAAATATCATCTCTTTTTTAGGAGGACGTGCAGCTGAAGAATTAATTTTTGATGATATTTCAAATGGTGCTTATGGCGATTTTAAATCTGCCACTCAAATTGCTACTCAAATGGTAACTAAACTTGGCATGAGTGAAATAGGTCCTGTCCAAGATACAGATAAAAAATCTGTTGATAAAGAAATTAAAAATATCATTGATACTTGTATGCAAGAAGCTAATAAGATTATCCAAGAAAACCAAGATTTACTTCATAAAATAGCTAATTTATTACTGAAAAAAGAAACTATTACCAAAGAAGAAATTGAAAAATTAATTTCAAAATAAAGGTCATAAATATGCATTTTTTACGCTTGAAAAAACATATCATATGGGGATTAATATTTGTTCTACTGGTTATAGAAAACATGATGATAATTTTTTATTATAAAAACTTATATAGCCCAACCTCGCCTCCCCCTAACACCATTATTCAAGATGGTGCAACTTGCGACAATAAAGAGGAAGAAACAAAAACTGCTGTTCATGAAGCAGGACATGTAGTGGTAGCTTCGATATTAGGAAGACAAATAAAAAAATCCTATATATCAGGAAGCAAAGGGGGCACATTTTATTATCGCAAAGCTGATAAAGATATGAGTTTACAAGATTATTTAGATGAAATCACAATTAATTGTAGCGGTAGAGCTGCAGAAGTTTTGGTCTTTAATAACGATGGTGGTAAAACAAATTATGAGGATGACGAACAACACACTAAGGAAGAAATAAATAAGATCTTTGATAAACAACTGGGTGATGATTATTTAAAAAAGAGGCATGACGCCAAACATCAAGCTACTTCAGATATTTTAAATGAATGCTATAATAGAGCTAAAAATATTTTGATTAAAAATAAATTTATTTGGAAAATTATTGTTGAAAGGTTATTAAATAACAAGTCATTAGATGATGAAGGTTGTTTGATCAAAAAACCTATGAAAGACTTAACATCGCAAAGATCATGGACTTGGTAATGTTTTTTGTCGTTCACTTCATATTTTTTAAAGAATACACAGAAAAATAAAAATAGCAGCATTGCATAAATCATATTTTAATAAATATTTTGAAGATACAAAGGGTGGGATATACCAAACAATGACTTATTCTTACTTCCTTCCCCCTTTTTTTATTTTTGACCTAAATTACTGAACTTCTATGATTCCTGGGTAACATTAAAATATCAATACCAATATCTTTTGAAATTAGTGAAATATCAAAAAAGTTTAAATACTTTTTCACTCTTCAGATATAAAAATAGATTTCTTTAGTTTGAAAAGATATGAAATGATAGGATTAATTTTTTAACCTTAAAAAATAATTTTAATAGATTAAACAAAAAAACACTTCACCAATAACTGTTTTAAAATGAAATTTCCCAAAAGTTGGTCGCCCCTTTCTTAGTTGTTTCAAAACTCATTTTATCTTTTTTTGGTGCACAGCATCATCGTTCAAAAATGCTAAACAACTTATGCAAGTGATATCAGATGATAATTTATCAATTTTTTCATAAATGTGTTTTTAAAAAGTATTTTTTTAGTATAATATAAGTATATTAGATAGTATTTTTTTATTTTATAAAGCGATTAATTGTATTTCATAAATGTAATTTTATTTGTCAATCATAATTTTGATAATTTAAAAAATATAGCATTTGATTAACTTAATGCGTTTTCAATTAATTGTTAAAGATAAAAAAGCCACACTTTCTTATCACATGAGTCAATAAAATTTATTATTAAATGACTTGTATTTTAAGATTTTTATAAAATTAATACTACTTATATATCGTTTTTTCATTTAATTAAGATGAAACAAAGATATTTAGAATTTTGTTATGTAAAATGATGATCCAATTATCATCAAATGTTATGGTGATAGAATACTATTATAATTACGGGAATGATGATTATTAGTGTCAGTTTTAAACGCAATGGGATAAAATGAAGTTTCCATATGTCTTGTCGATTCTATTTAACCAATACATAAATGAAATTAATCAATAATTTATGTTTCTCCCCCTCATTTGGTTTCAAAATAATGGTTTATATATTTTATTGTTTATTATTTGGCGTGATTGACTATTTGTGATTTATTTTTTGCTTGCTAAAGTTTTTCACATTTAGCAATGAAGCAGCTACCGTGGATCTGATTATTTTTTTGGGACGGGATCGCTTTGTGATCTTGTGACTGAGGCGCTAAAAAATAAAAAAAGCGTAATATTTTGATTGCAAACATTTATCTTCTTCTTATTTTATAATTGTTTACTATAATAAGCGATTGGGGAAGATCGCTTTACATCAACAATATTAATTCATCGTTTAATCTATTTAAATATGATAATTTTTAAGAACTATGAAAAATTAAAAAAAGACAACAATCTGGAGGTCTTAAGTGAATGACATCAAATTTTTTGCTTTAGGTGGCTTGGGTGAAGATGGAAAAAATTTTTATCTTTTACAAATTAACAAATCTTATTTTATTATTGATGCAGGGTTAAAATATCCTAATATTTCTTTGTATGGTATCGATTTTATGATATCTGATTATTATAAATTAGAAGATATCAAAGATCAAATTAAAGGTGTTTTTTTATCATCTTCTTTAGAATCTCATTTAGGAGCTCTACCTTATTTAATTCAAGATTTTAATTTACCTATTTATGCTTCTTATTTTACTATGCAAGTGGTAAAAACATATTTTCAAAGTCATAAAGTACATTATAAAAATTTGAATTTAAATATTGTGAAATCAGAGGATATTGTATATTTTGACAATGTAGCAGTTTCTTTTTTTGCTACCTCACAATTAGTGCCAGAAACATTAGGGATTTCTTTTCAAACAGAAAGAGGAGCCATTGTTTATACTGGTGATTTAAAGTTTTTGGAGTTTAAAAATAAATTTTTTCAAACTAATTTTACTAGTTTATCGCATATAGCGCAACAAAAAGTCTTGGCTTTTTTACCCTCTTCACAAGGTGCTTTTGATAAATCACACAATAATGAAGATGATAATTTTGAATATAAGTTGAATAATTATTTTATTAGTTATGCCTTAAAACCACAAGGAATCATTGTGATAGCTTCTTTAGCTCTTGATTTATTAAAGATTCAAACAGCAATTGATTTAGCTTGTAAATTAAATTTTAAAATAGCTTTTTTAGGTCTTAAAAATGAAAAAATTATTGACGTTGCTTTGAAAAAAAATTTTTTAAAAGTCCCCTCTTTTAATTTAGTTGAATTAAATACTTTTGAAGATCATCGCAAACATAAACAATTAGTTGTTTTTGTTTTTGGCAAGCATTTTGCCACCTTACAGCGTTTGCAACAAATGTCACAACAAAACGATCGCGTTATTCATTTAACTAATCAGGATTTGGTTTTATTAATGTCGAAAGAGATGGCAGGAATTGCTAAAATGCAATCACAAACCTTAGATCTTTTATCTCGCAACCATATTAAAGCTCATGTTTTGGTGAAAGATTTATCGATTTGCCCAAACAATTATGAAAAAAATTTAAAAATCATGTTAAATTTATTAAAACCTAAATATATTATTCCTGTTATTGGTGAATATCGTCATCAACACCAAGTTAAAAAAATAGCTCAAAAAATAGGATTTAAACCTTATAATATTTTTTTATTAGAAAATGGTTCTATTTGGAATTGCCGCGATACGCAAGAACCTTTTGTCGAACATAATCATATGACTTTGGGAGAGATTTTAATTGATGGGACTCCTGTAGTTGAGGGACAAGATTTTATTATGAAAGATCGTGAACTTTTAGCTGCTGATGGAGTGGTGATTGTGGTTGCCCATGTTAATGCTAGATATAAAAAAATTGTGGGTGAACCTCAATTGGTTAGTAAGGGTTTTTTAGCTGTTGCCGAAACTAATCATATTTTCCCCAAATTAAAAGATATTTTCAATGAAAAAAGTGCTATTTTTTTGAAAAAAAAATATCTTAAATGGAATGATTTTAAAAAAAATATTAGAGAATCATTAGGAAAATTCTTATTTAAAGAAACTAAAAAAAGACCTATTGTTATTCCTATTTTTATTAGTGTTAAAAGTGAGTAAATCAATCATTAATAATATTTTTGTTTGTTTGGATAATAACCATATGACATCTTGTTTCTTGCAACATTAATGTGAATGATTCCTCTATAAATTAGTTGATATGTTAAATTATTTTAATATTGCCGTGATAAACATATTGATCTCACCGTTTTAAAAAGAAGGTTTACTTTGTCTTTATAATTTACAATGATTTGTCTAAAATGACCAAATTAAAGGAGTATTATATGAAAATCAAGGTAGCAGCAACTTCGACTAGTTGTCTTGATTATTATTCTCATTATTTTGATATTGATATTATCAGAATTAAGATTTTAATCGATGATCAAGAATATCTTGATGGTAAAACTATGCCATATGAAACCTTTTATCAAATGTTTCAACAAAATCCTGATTTTATGCCAAAAACTTCACAAATATCAGTTGGCGAGATGGTAGTATATTTTGAAAAATTAATAGCTCAAGGTTATCAAAAGGTGTTTATTACAACTTTATCATCCGCCTTAAGTGGCACTTATAATGCTATTTTGCAAGCTCAAAAAATAGTAGCTGATAAAATCGAAGTTTATTGTTATGATACTAAAACGGTTTGTTTTTGTGAAGGTTATTTTGCCTTACAAGCTTATCAAATGTTTCAACAAGGTAGTTCCTTGGAAGAAGTGTTAACAAGGTTAGATTGGATTAAAAATAATAATACTATTTTGTTTATGGCTAAGAAATTAACTCAATTAATCAATAATGGACGTCTTACAGGTGCTAAAAGTTTTTTTGGTAGACTTTTGAGGATTAAACCACTTTTGCAAGTGCAAGATAATGGTCAAATTGCTCTTATTCAAAAACACTTAACCACTCATAAAACTTTTTTATCGATAGTTGATAAAGTTAAAGAATATACTAAAAATCACAAATACCAAGCTCATTTAATTTTTACAGGTTATCCTGAATTAAAAAATGATTTTAAACAAATTTTAAAGGAACAATTAGGGTTAACTAATTTATTAGAAATTCCTTTGACTCCTGTTATTGGTTGCCATGTAGGCGATAGTGCTATTGGTTTGGGGATTATTCGCAATCCATTAGTAAGTTAAGATAGATTATTAACACATTCACTGTGTTATTATCATTTTTTCATACAATTAGTGTATCTAAGGTTTTTAATATGACTAATAAATATTTATTTTGTTCCTTCTTGCCATTTTTACTTGACTTTTTTGATAAATATTGATAAAATTTAAAAGTAACCTTTTTCATTTATTTTGGAGTTTTTTAAATAAATATTTTCAAAGATTAAAATAATTTTATTATAGATGCAGATTGGGTTATGGGTTTTGTAAATGGATAATGATAAGTAATTACAATTATAAGAAATTTTAAATTGGCCCGTTGGAGAAACGGTTAACTCACATGCCTTTCACGCATGCATTCACGGGTTCAAATCCCGTACGGGTCACCAAAAAAAGCACCCATAGCTCAATTGGATAGAGCGTCTGACTACGGATCAGGAGGCTAGGGGTTCAAATCCTCTTGGGTGTGCCATGAAACTAATATTATTTTACGGGAAGTAGCTTAGCTTGGCATAGCGCCTGGTTTGGGACCAGGAGGTCGCGGGTTCAAATCCTGCCTTCCCGACCATATAAGCTGTTGTGTTTATTAAAGCGGGCGTCGTATAATGGCCATTACCTTAGCCTTCCAAGCTAAAGACGTGGGTTCGATTCCCATCGCCCGCTCCATTTTATTGATTTAAATGAATAAAAATTATAAAATTAAAAGTCAAACTACTTCTTTTCTGAAAGAAACTAGTTTGACTTTCTTTTTTTATTCAAAAACATTGGCATTAAACATTATTATATCTTATCTTATAATGACTTTACCCCTTTAATTAAATTAATTTGGCTTGTTCGAAAAAATCATAGATACGATCTTCGTCGATATGAGGAGTTATTAGATTAGCAATGTTTTTCAATTTTTCTATTTTGCTGTTTCCCATAGTGATAGCTATATCAGCTAATTGGAGCATTTCAAAATCATTAGGTCCATCACCAATGCAAATTAATTGATGTTGAGGATATAATTTTTTAATTTGTTTAATGCCATATGATTTATCTACTGCAAGATACATTAAATCAATATATCCGTCATCCCAAAAATAAGTTTTTAATTGTGTCATTTTATTTAAAAAATGCCTAATTTGTTCTTTTTGTGAGGGTGGACGATATAATAAACCAATTTGATAGATTTTATTTTGTAAGTGGAAATCATGTGTTAAAGTAACTTTGATTTCATCTTTAAAATCGCTAAGATCTGGGCAATTACAATGAGGATCATTAATTGCAAAAACATCTTTTAAACCGAAAAGTTTCATGGCAATTTCGCTCTTTATTTGGTGTTTTTGAACTTCTTGATATATGGTTGTAATATCTTGGGGATCAAAACAGATTTCATTAATAATTTGATCCTGGCACATAGTTAAGGCTCCATTGGAAAGTACCCAATATTTAAATAAAGGTCTTAATTCTTCTAATACTCTTAATCTTCCGTAATTTCTTCCTGTAGCAATTCCTAATTCTACGTTAGGGTTTTGTGCTAATTTCTTAATTAATTTTTTAGTTTGTGAAAGAATTTCTTTCTTTTCGTTACTTCTTAAAGTGCCATCGATATCAAAAAAAATTAATTTTTTCATATTCTTATTTCCGCCTATTTTTTTTATGGTATTTTGATAATTTTTTCATAATTATATTTGTGAGTGAATCATTATGATGAAAAATCAACATATTATAAATAATTAATTACAATTATTGCTTATATTATACTATAATATAGATAGTAATAATTGTTAAAATGCTATTTTATTCGATTGTCTTACCTTAAAGGAGTATATTTTTATGAATAATACCATTACTAAATTTTCTTCTTCTAATAACGATATTTCTTTTTTTGCTTTGGGAGGCCTTGGAGAAGTTGGAAAAAATATGTATGTTTTTGAAATTGAAAAACAAATTTTTATTGTTGATTCAGGAATTTTATTTTCGGATAATTTTTTATTAGGAGTTAATTATGTGATCCCGGATTATCAATATTTAAGAGAAAATGAATCGCGAATTATGGGGCTTTTTATTACTCATGGTCATGAAGATCATATTGGAGGAGTCCCTTATTTATTAAAGAAAGTGCGTATTCCTAAGATTTTTGTTTCAGGGATTGCCTATTATTTAGTAGAACATAAATTATTAGAACATAAAGATATTGGTTCGTTTCCGCAAATAGAAAAATTTCATGCTGATTCTTGTTATTATTTTAAAAATGTGAGTATTTCTTTTATTCGCGTCAATCACTCTATTCCTGATACTTTTGGAATTGTTTTAAAAACTAAATATGGTAATATTTTTTATACAGGTGATTTTAAAATTGATTATACACCGGTTGGTCCTGCGGCTGAATATGATAAATTAATTAAAATTAAACAAGAAGGTGTTTTGTGTTTGCTATCAGATTCAACTAATGCCGAACAAGAAGGGCTGGTACAATCAGAAAGTACAATTGGGCACTCTATTAACGAATTGTTTGTCCAAATTCCTGATAGAATTATTGTCGTTACTTTTGCTTCTAATTTTTATCGTATTAAACAAATTGTAGAAGCTACTATTTTAACTAAAAGAAAAATTGCTGTTTTTGGTCGTAGCATGGAAAAAGCTTTGGAAATTGGTCAAAAACATGGTTATTTGGATATTCCGGCAGGTACTTTGATTGCAAGTCATAATATTCATAAATATCGTGATATTATCTTATTATGCACAGGTTCGCAAGGTGAGCCTTTGGCGGCTTTAAGTCGTATCGCCAATAACACTCATAGACAAATTAAACTGCACCCCAAAGACACTATTATTTTTTCTTCATCTCCGATTCCAGGAAATCAAGAAAATATTAATAAAATTTTTGATTTACTTTTTAAAAAAGACGTTAATGTGATTGTGCATGGGCCTTTAATTAATACCCATGTTTCAGGGCATGGTAATCAAAATGATTTAAAATTAATGTTAACTTTAACTAAACCGAAATATTTTATTCCTGTTCACGGAGAGCATCGTATGTTGATGGCTCATAAAAATTTAGCTTTGGAATGCGGCATTCCTCTAAAAAATATTTTTATCTTAGAAAATGGTCAAACAGTCACTTTTACTCCTGAAAAAGCCCTAATTTCGAAACAATTAACTGTTGATAATGTTTTTATTGATGCTTCAGGGATTGATGATCTTGGTAGTGAAGTTTTAAAAGAAAGACGTAATTTGAGTCAAGAAGGTTTATTTTCGGTAGTAATGAGCATTGATGTTAAAAACAAAAAAGTGCTTAATTCCCCTACTATTGTTTCTCGTGGTTTCATTTATATGAAAGGTAATCAAGAAATGATTAAAAAAATCTCTTTTGATATTAAAAAAAATGTTGAAAATGCTATTAGAAATAAACCTATTAAAAAAGAAGTTTTAAATCAGTTGATTATTGATTATCTTTCTGGTAAAATATATGAAATTACTTTAAGAAACCCCATTATTATTCCTATTATTTTATCTATTTAACCCTTCCCCTTTATTATTTTATCTATTTATTATTACCTTATTGCCTTATTTTTATTAGAAAAGAGTTTTTTCAAGCATTTAACTATTTTTAGCCCTTGCCCTGTTTCTCCCTTTATTAGGGCTAACAAACAATTTAAAATTTTTTGAACCAAACTATTTTATCTTTAGTTTTAGTTTGGATTATCTTATGAATACCGTTTTTATTATTAAAATATATTTGTTGCTATATTAAGTAAACAATTTTTTTAACCAAAAAGGGTATTTTTTTTATATTTACGAAACAAGAAGAGTTCTTCTTATTTAAATATAATCCTTATCATTTTTAGTTTATAATGAACTCCCCCCCTTTTTTATAATTTTCTTATTTTATGTATTATTTTTTAACATTATTATCATATTTTCTCATCATAATATGATTAAATTAATTGGCAATTATCGCTCCTTATTATTATAATCAAAGTACAAATTCAATTCATTTTTAAATTATCAATAATTAATTATTATAATTTAAAAATTAAAGAGTATAATATTTATTAATATATAAATTTTTAAAACTACATTTTTTAAATTAAGAATCACTTTCATTATTTATAAATTTGTTAAAAAGGAATATATAAATCAGTATGGTAGTTGTTTATACTAGTTTTAGTTGTATTTCGTGTCAAAAAGCTAAAAAATGGTTAAAAATGCATGGAATTAGTTTTCAAGAAAGGAATGTGTTTAGTTATAAATTTCAACTTAAGGATTTAGATTCAATTTTAAAAAATTGTGATTATGGATTTGATGATATTATTTCCAAACGTTCTAATTTCTTCACAGTAACTAAAATAGATTTACAAAACCTTAATACAGCTGATATGAAACAAATTATTATGGCAAATCCAGGTGTTTTAAAAAGACCTATTTTGATCGAAGGGAATAAAATTCAAATTGGTTATAATGAACAAGGGATTCGTATTTTTATTCCTAAAAAATTACGCGAATACTTGATTCAAAATAATGTTAATTTTTATAAAGAAAATAGTCAATATGAAGCTTTATTGCGTAATTTTTTTAAAAATAACAAATTATCATGAACAATAATTTATTAATAATATAACGAAACTGATATTTCTTATGGCTTTTGGTTTTAATTGCGGCCAACTAACTAAACAACAATATGGCAGATATCTTTATTTTTAAATTAACTTTTTTAGTCCATTGTTATTGTTTTTGTGTGATTTTATCTGTTTTAATATTTTTAAACAAGATAATAAATGTTATAATAAAATTGTAAAATAAAAATTTAAAGGAGTCAATAAATGTCTTTAATCACAGTAGGAATTTCAGGAAGGCATGTGCATTTATCACAAAAAACCTTAGATATATTATTTGGTCAAAAAGATTATCAATTAACTTTTTTTAAAGCTCTTAAGCAAGTGGGACAATTTGCGGCAGCAGAAAAAATCGATATTCAAAGTCCTTCAGGCAAAATTCTTTCTCAAGTTCGTATTTTAGGACCAACTCGTCCTTTTGATCAAGTAGAAATTAGTCAAAGCGATGCTTTAAGACATCAATTTCAAGCACCTGTTAGATCTTCAGGAGATATTAAAGGCTCAGGAGCTGCTGTTTTAATTGGTCCTAAAGGACAAGTAGCCATTTCAGAAGGAGTTATTATTGCTGATCGTCATATTCACTTTTCTCCCCAAGATGCTCAAAATTTTGGTGTTTGCGATAAGCAAATAGTGAGTATTCATATTGATGGCGTTAAGTCAGGTACTTTAGAAAAAGTTTTATGTAGAGTTCATCCTGATTTTCGATTGGAATGTCATTTAGATGTTGATGATGGTAGTGCTTTTTTATTAAAAAACGGAGATCAAGTAATTTTAATTAAATAAAGTTGTTTTTCTCCTTAAAAAGACTTGTTATTAGTGGTTAATGTTAGCCCTATTTTTTTATCGAACGAAAGACATAAATAGTTTAATTTGCGTCTTTCGCTCCATAAAAAATTTTGTCACGAATTTTTTTAAATAAGGAGGAAAAAAGGATAAAGATAAAAATTATTGTTAAGTTACAACAATAAACTATATTGATTTATACTTAAAAATTAATGTCACAATTTAAAATGATTAATAAAAAGTTTCGTAGACCAGAAGTTTTCCGTGATCCTATTTATGGTTATATTTATCTTCAATATCAGATAATTGAAAAATTAATTGATACCTCCGCTTTTCAAAGGTTAAGACGCATTAAGCAATTAAGCGGTGCTAATATTATTTTTCACAGTGCAGAGCATTCGCGTTTTACTCATAGTTTAGGAGTTTATGAATTAGCTAGGCGTTTTTTAAATATTGAAAATTTACAAAAAAATTTTTCTGAAAATGAACAATTACTTTTATTAATATCTGCCTTATTGCATGATATAGGACATAGCTTCTATTCGCATTCTTTTGAATCCTTGTTCGGTTGTCAACATGAAAAACAAGGTGCTTTGATTATCCAACATGATCAAGAAATTAGTACGTTATTAGATGAAATAAATCCTAATTTTAAAAATGATGTTGCAAGCATTATTAATAAAGAAAATAAATTTCCTTTGATAGAACAAATTTTAAGTAGTCAAATTGATATTGACCGATTAGATTATTTAGAAAGAGATGCTTATTTTACAGGGGCGATTTATGGTCATATTGATTTAGAACGGTTAATGCGCAGTATGATTATTGAAATAAATCCAAAAACTCAACAAAAATGTATTGCTTTTCGTCAAAGTGGTGTTTTTGCTGTTGAAAATTATTTAATTAATCGTTATCATATGTTTTGGCAAGTATATTATCATCCCAAAGTAAGAGCTTATATGACTATTTTAGAAAAAATTTGTCAACGCCTTAAGTTGTTGTTAGAAACTAATTACTCTTTTGATTCTTATATTGATGTTTTTAAAAATTTATGCGATGATCCTCGAAATTATGTTAATTATTTAGCCCTGGATGACACTTACATTAATGGTTTAATTTTACATTTACAAAATAGTTCTGATCTGATTTTGAAAAATTTATGTCGTGATTTTACCAATCGTTCTATTTGGAATGTGTTAGATAATAACGAAGACAACCAAACTAAGATTAATGATATTAAAAATCAATATGCTAACCTTAATCCTGAATATGTATCATATTATACATCTTCGAATACCGTTGATAAAATAGCTTATTCCGAAAATAATGACAACTTTGCGGATAATATTTTAATAAAAACACAAAATCAACTAAAAAGCCTGAAAGAAGAATCCCTAATTATTAAGAGTTTAATAGAAAGTGGTTCAAAAAAAGATCATAAATTTTTTTATCGCCCCCTACCTCATAACTAATGACAACTATGTTTGCGATGCACAAATGTTTACTAATTGATTTTTGAAACATAAGGGAACTTTAATGCAACACCAACCCAAAAAAAAATATGGTCAAAATTTTTTAAAAGATAATAATTTATTAAAAGCAATTGTTTCACAAGCGTCTTTAAAAGATAAAAATGTTATCGAAATTGGTCCTGGTAAAGGTGCTTTAACGCAATTCATTATTCCTCAAGCCAAACATGTTTTAGCTTATGAAATTGATTTTGCTTTAAAACCTTTTTTAGTCTTTCCTGATTCTCATAAAATTGATATTATTTATGATGATTTTTTAAAAAGAGATTTATCCCTTGATTTTGCTACTTACTTTCCTATAGCTTCTCCAGGAACAAAATTTAGTTTAATCAGCAACCTCCCTTATTGTATTACTTCACCTATTCTTTTTAAAATTATTGATACACCACAAATTAATGATGCTACTATGATGATACAAAAAGAAGTAGGATGGCATTTAATGGCAAAACCCAATAATAAAAATTATAACGCTTTATCTGTTATGATTCAATTTCTTTTTGATATTCACAAAGTTAAAGATGTATCAAGACATATGTTTTTTCCTCAACCTAAAGTAGATAGCATGGTAATCAAATTAGAGAGAAAAACAACCCCATTACATTTTGAGTCATGGGCTTTACAACAAGCATTTATGAAGTTTGTGAAAGCTTCTTTTAAACAAAAAAGAAAAATTTTATTAAATAACTTGGCACAACAATTTTCTCTTCCCAAAGAATTAATTATTCTTTTTTTAAAACAACACAACATCCCCTTAAATATTAGAGCAGAACAAATTACTTTAGAAGAATTTAAAAAAATAACTTTGCAATGGTTGCTTTTTGCCCAACAAATCCAATACAATAAGTAGATAAAATAAATTTAAAAAAACCTGTAATTTATTTATTAGCACACTTTATGCAAAAACATTTAAAATTAATGTTAGTTTATGTTAAAATGAGAAGTAGTTTAAGAGTTTTTTTATTACTATTAAATTATTAAAAAATAGGAATATCAATAATAAATGAAAATAAATTCAGAAAATGAAACCAAAATATGGAGGCTTAAGAAATGAAAGTTACCAATGTAAAAATTAGAAAAATTAATGGCGAAAGTAGATTAAGAGGAGTTTCTTCAGTTACTTTTGATGATAGTTTCGTTGTTAATGATATTAGAATTATAGAAGGCGAAAGAGGTATTTTTATCGCTATGCCAAGCCGAAAAACTTCAAAAGGAAATTTCAGAGATATTGCCCATCCTGTTAACACTGAAACTCGTCAACTTATTGAAGACTCTATTAAAACTAAATATCAATATTTGTTAGATAACCCAACAGAAGAAGAACACGAATATCATAATCCTGCTTCTTCCCAAAACTAATTATATGCTTAAAAAATTCCAGATTTTTTTGGATTTTTTTTATATACCCTGAACTTTTTAACCAATAAATTTTCTTCAACTCTACAAAAAAAGTGATCGATAGAAAGGTGTTATAAATTTGAACTGTTGTCATCATTCTTCTGTTAAACGCGAAGAAATAAAAGATAAAAAACCTTTAATTTGTTTTTTGATCGGTATTTTTTTGTTTGCTTTGCATGCACTCTTTCCTTATATTTCATCAATTCCCTTACAACCTTATCATAACGTTTTAATATCATTTGTGATTTTATTTTTATTAGGTTATCATGTGATTATAGAAGGTTTTGTTGATACTTGGAAAGATACTTTACAAAAGAAAAAATTTACTCCTAATATTCATATTTTAATGACTTTAGCTGCTTTAGGTTCTTTCGGTTTGCGAGAATATCATGATGGTATTTTATTAATTTTAATTTTTTCAGGAGCTTCTTTTTTGGAAGAATATGTTGAAAATAAAAGCCAAAAAGAAATCAAAAACCTTTTAAAATTACGTCCTTTAGAAGCGCGTTTGTTAAAAAAGGATGGTAGTACTGAAATAATTACTTCAGAAAGCCTTAAAATAGACGATACAGTTTTAATTTTACATGGCGATCAAATACCTACTGATGGAATGATTGTTTCTGGTAACCCTAATATTGATGAATCCAATATTACAGGTGAAGGGATGCCTTGTGAAAAAAAACCTGGTGATTTTGTTTATGGGAGCACTATTAATGGTAGCAATACGTTTGTAATGCGCGTGGTTGCAACACATGAAAAAACTATTTTTGCTCAAATTATTCAATTGGTTAATCAAACTAAAAATAATTTTTCTAAAACAGCTACTTTTATTAAAAAAATAGAACCTCTTTATGTCAAAGTTGTTATGGCTATAGTTGCTTTAGTTTTAACTACAACAGGAATTATATACTGTAATCGAGACTTTTTGGGTGTATCAGATTTTTCTTATTCGCAGTGGTTTTATAAGACTATGGTGTTTTTAACAGTTTCTTCTCCTTGTGCTTTAGCGGCCGCAGCTGTTCCTTCATCTCTTGCTGCCATTTCTAACTTGGCTAAAAAAGGAGTTTTATTTAAAAATGTGAAAACCTTAGAGATGGTCCCTGATATTAAAGTTTTTGTTTGCGACAAAACAGGTACTTTAACAGAAGGAAAACCAGAAGTTACTGATATTTATATTGCACCTCATGTTTCTAAAATTCATTATGATCAATATGTAGACATATTATTGGCGATGGAACAAAAATCAAATCATCCCTTAGCAACAGCTATTAAAAAATATTTTGATAAAAGTTCGCATTTAGCAATTGAAATTACAAATGCAGTTGGGATTGGCTTAGAATCCATTTATCAAGATAATTATTATCAAATTACTAAAGCGATTGCTGCTTCGCAAGTATCAGAGGATTTAACAGCTAAAACAAAAATATTGTTGTCTCAAGGAAAAACAGTTATTTATTTTAGTGCCAATAAGCAAGTTATGATAGCTTTAGCTTTTTTAGATAAATTGCGTCCTCAAGCTCTTCAACTCATCAATTATTTTAATCAAAAAAAAGTTTATACAATAGTTCTTACGGGGGATAATCAACAAAGTGCTTCTTTTTTAAAAAAACAATTGCATTTAAAAAACGCTTGGGGCAATAATTTACCTGTGGATAAAGTTGAAAAAATTAAAGAATTGCAAAAACAATATGGAACCACTATTATGGTAGGTGATGGCATTAATGACGCTCCTGCTTTAACGTCTGCTGATGTGGGAATTGCTATGCAAAATGGAACTGATGCTTCTATTGATTTAGCTGATGCTGTTTTAATGAATAATGATTTATCTAAAATTATTTATACTCATCAAATTGCGATAAAATTAAAAAATATTATTTGGCAAAATATTATTTTTGCTATGAGTGTAGTTGTTTTGTTGAATTTGATTAATTTAGGTATTTTTAGTTCTTATCGCATCCCTCTTCCTCTTGCAGTAGCTTGTCATGAAGGAAGCACTTTAATAGTTATTTTAAATGGGTTAAGGCTTTTAAAAACACAAAAAGATTTGCCGGTTAAAAAATAATAAAACTTGATATCTCACCTAGATCAAAACATTGGACTCCAACTAAATCTTTAATAAAAACCATCATTTTTGATGGTTTTTTTATACCCAAATCCCAAATCAAAAAAAGAAGTTCCTAAAATGGCAATAATCACATTTCAAATCAACCAACTTTATTAAATAATTACTTCTTTATTAAAACAACCATTTTTAACTACCAACGACCAAAACAAACTTTTAACTTTACAACAAAAAGAAACAACTTTGATATAACAATACGAAAAACAAGCAACTCTTAAATACAAAAACAAAAAAGATTAATGAATTAGAACGACGAAAACACCCACAAAAAAACGAACTAAAAAAATTAAAAAAACTTCAAGACTAACTTTTTAGTTGTTTTTTTAATTTATCATGAAATGATAACCCTATTTGCTGTCTTTATTTTTAAATGACCCAAACACTTATATCAAAAGCAATTATCTCATATTGCTTACTATTTTAAATACTTGATGCTTGACATTTATTTCGCGTTCAGTTATAATAAAGTTGGTTTGGCACTAACCTCATGTAATTGCCAAAATAATAATTTTTTTAATTTCCTGCTTATATTTCAATATTTAAAATATTTTCAAAAATCAAATTTAAACTAAAAGGAGAATTTAAAATGAAGAAAACAATTGTTCCTTTACATGATAATGTTGTTTTAAAATTAAAAATGGAAGAAACTAAAACTGACAGTGGTATTCTTTTGGCTTTATCTGAAAAAGAAAAGTCTTCTGTTGGCATTGTGGTTAATGTAGGTCCTAAAGTTGAAGGACTTTGTCAAAATGATGAAGTAGTTTATAAAAGTTATGCTGGTAGTAAAATTACTTTAGATCAAGAAGAATATTTAATTTTAGCTATGAAAGATATTTTAGCACAAATTAAAGCTTAAAAACTTAATAATATGGTTTTTTACCTATATAGCGATTAATATAACATATATATGCGTTATATATATCTAAAAATAATTAATAATTAAATAATTGATAAATCATATTAACTTATTGACTAAGATTATTAATAAAAACACATTTTAAAGGAGTAAAAGAAATGAGTAAACAAATACTTTTAGGCAAAGATGCTAGAAAAGCCTTATTAAAAGGTGTTGATGCAATTTCTGATGTAGTTAAAGTAACTTTAGGGCCAAAAGGACGTAATGTTATTTTAGAAAAAAAATATGAATCACCTGCAATTGTAAATGATGGTGTTTCGATTGCCAAAGAAATTGAATTAAAAAACCCTTATCAAAATATGGGGGCTAAATTAGTTTATGAAGTGGCTGCTAAAACTAATGATAAAGCAGGAGATGGAACTACGACAGCAACTGTTTTGGCCCAAAGTATGATTCATCGTGGTTTTAAAGCGATTGATGCAGGGGCTAATCCTATTTTAGTTAAAGAAGGAATTGAATTAGCTTCGCAAGCGGTTTCTAAAAAACTATTAGCTAAAACTAAAAAAGTAGCAGCTCAAGAGGATATTCAAAATGTAGCAGCTATTTCTTCAGGAAGTCAAGAAATTGGTAAAATTATTGCTCAAGCTATGGAAAAAGTTGGCAAAAATGGTGTTATTAATGTTGATGAATCAAAAGGATTTGAAACCGAGTTGGAAGTAGTTCAAGGTTTGCAATATGATAAAGGATACGCTTCTCCTTATTTTGTGTCAGATAGAGAATCTATGGCAGTTGAATTAAATCAACCATTAGTTTTAGTAACTGATCATAAAATTAGCACTATTCAAGAAATTTTACCTATTTTAGAAGGTGTTGTGAAAGAATCTAAATCTTTATTAATTGTGGCTGAATCAGTTGAAAATGAAGTTTTAGGAGTTTTGGTTGCTAATAAATTAAGAGGTACTTTTAATGTAGTTGTTACTAATGCTCCTGGTTTTGGCGATAACCAAAAAGAAATTTTACAAGATATTGCTGTTTTAACTAAAGCTACTTTTGTTTCCAAAGAATTAAATATGAAATTAGCAGATGTTAAAATTGATGATTTAGGAACCATTAATAAAGTTATTATTAAAAAAGATAACACTACTTTAGTAGGAGCTGCTATGACAGAAGCTTTAACTAAGCGTATTGCATTATTAGAAAAACAAATTAAACATTCTACTTTGGAATATGAAACTAAAACATTACAAGAAAGATTAGCTAAGTTAACTGGTGGGATTGCTTTAATTAAAGTTGGAGCTACTACTGATACTGAATTAAAAGATAAAAAATTACGTCTTGAAGATGCTCTTAATGCTACTAAAGCAGCTATTACTGAAGGAACTGTTGTTGGTGGTGGTAAAGCTTTAGTTGAAGTGTATCAAGAATTAAAAGATACTTTATCAAGCGAGCATAAAGAAATTCAAAAAGGGATTAATGTAGTTATTGAAAGTCTTTTAACTCCGACTTATCAAATTGCTGAAAATGCTGGTTTTGATGGTGATCATATAGTAAGACAACAGTTACACCAGAAAATAAATTTTGGTTTTAATGCTAAAACAGGTCAATATGTTGATTTGGCTCATGCAGGTATTATTGATCCTACTAAAGTTACTCGTCAAGCTATTTTAAATGCTGCTTCCATTTCTTCTTTAATGATTACTACTGAAGCTGCTGTTGTTAGTTTAAAAGATGAGAAAATACAAAGCGATATGAATATGAGTATGCCTGAATAATATTTTTTTAAGTAATTTTTTTCTTTTTTTATGTTAAACTAATAATAGGTTTTGGTTATCTTTCTTATCTTAGAAAGATATACTAAAACACTTTTAAAACATAAAAGAAAGGAAAAAACATGCAAAACAAAAACGTTCAAAAGTCTTTGATTACTAAATTAACTACTTTATTTGCTGTTATTGCTTTAAGTTTAGGCTTAGTTGTTTCTTCTTCAGTTTTTGCTGTTAGTAAAGACCTTAGTACATTAAATGACACAGAAAAAAAAGTAACATTGAAAGCAGATGATGCAGCTGACAAAACCAAAGTTGTAGCAGAATTAAAAAAAGTTGATTCTTTAAAAGAAATTACAGAATCAGATATTGATTCAGTTACACCAAGTCCTGATAAAAGTAAAATAACAGTTAAAGCAAAAGCTGATTCAAGTAAAGTTTCAGGACAAGTTGATTTAACTCGTGTTGATCCAAGTTCTGACGCAGCTAAAGCAGCAGCGGAAAAATGGTATGCAAAATGGTGGGTTTGGGCTCTAGTAGCAGCTGTTGTTGCAACAATCATCGGAGTTTCTTACTACGTTGTTAAAAAAAGACAACAAAAATAATTTAATTAATTAATTTTTCTAATATGTTTTTAAAAAGCTAGCTTTAAAACCTAGCTTTTTTTCTTTATTCTTTTTTATATCCTTGATGTATTAATTTTTTTGCTTAGCAATATTAAAGTGTTTTAATAAAGATAAGTTATCTTAAACTCTTTAAATAGTTTATATTTGTTAAAAAACTATAGTATTGCTTTTAGCAAATTGCTTTTTTGTTTTGGTTTTATTAAAAACTATGATTAAGAATGTATATAATATATAATGGTTTTTTACAATCACAAACATAATTATATAATTATTACCAAACAAGTAAAATTATTTCATCTTTATATATTCTGATAAATAGCAATTGATATAAGTATTTTTAATAACACTAAGCTGCTTTTTTCAGAAACATATATTTCTTTTTCCAATGTATCTACAAATAATAATTAATTATTTCTAAACAAACTAAGAAAGTTAACAATAACAAAATGTATAAAAACGGTATTATCAAAATTCAATTATCAAGTCCTTCTTTAAAAGTGGCCAATCCTTTAGCTAATGCTTATAGCATTAATCAAATTTTAAACATTAGTAAAGCTAGTTTTGTGATTTTTCCAGAACTTTGTTTAAGTGGTTATACTGCTGGAGATTTATTTTTTGAAACTACTTTTTTAAAAGAAAATTTAAAAGCTTTAGAATGGTTATTACAAAATAATACTTATGAAGGGGTTTATATTTTAGGCATGCCTTTGGCTTTACAAGAGGTTTTATTTAATGTCGCTGTGGTTATTCAAAAAGACAAAATTTTAGGAATTGTGCCTAAAAAAACTATTCCTAATTATAAAGAATTTCATGAAAAAAGATGGTTTCAATCAGGAAAAACATGGAGTTCACAACATATTGATATTTTAGGTCAAAAAGCTCCTTTTGGAGATATTTTATTTATTAATCAGCAATATGATGTTATTTTTGGAGTAGAAATTTGTCAAGATTTATGGACTATTTTTTCTCCTAGTGATACACTTGCTTTAAATGGAGCTCATTTGATTTTTAATCTCTCCTCATCAACAGAACATATTGGTAAAGTCATTCCCCGCCAAATAGCAGTTTTAGATCATTCACGCAAACAAATAGGCGGTTATTTTTATACTAGTAGCGGCATCACTGAATCTACTGTTGATAATTTATTTTCCAATCATAAAATAGCTGCCGTAGTAGGTCAATTAGTAGGTGAAAAGGATTTGTTTAACCAAGAACATCATAGTTTAATAGTTGATGTAGATATTGATTATATTAAATTTCAAAGAAGAATTGATACTACTTATGGTGATCAAAGAATTGGGCAAGAATTCCCTTTTTTAAAAGCTTATTTTACAATTCAAGAAACTCCTTTATATTGTTTTGAAAAGAAGTTAAGCCGCGCTCCTTTTATCACTTCTTCCCCTTTAGAACAACAATTAAAATTAGCTAATAAAATTCAAACTTTAGCCTTAAAAACTAAATTAAAGAATGTTGATGCGAAAGTAATTTTAGAAATAACCGATGACCATAATGATTTTTTAACTTTTATGGTAGTGCTCCAAACTTTTGCACTTTTACACAAATCATATCATGATTTAATCATTGTCCTTAATCCTCAAACTTTTAAAGATCAAAATCATTATCAACTTTTAAAAACTTTTTTAATTTCTGAAGAAATTATTCACATTAGTGAACATAGTTTTTTCAATCAACAGCAATTATTATCTTTTTTAAATAGCGACCAAACGCCTCCTATTTTACTTTTAGAAAATAATAATTTTTCTAATATAGCAATAGGAAATATGAGTACTCGCGGATATTATGATCACCTTTATAACGTTAATGTTGGCATCCCTAATACTTTAATCAAAGAGTTACTTCTTTTTCATTTAACTAAAGATTTTTGGAAGCAATATCAAACTTTACAATCGCTTTATCAACAAAAAGCCCAAAATATGATTTCTGAAAAATTATTAATAGAAGACTTTATTTTATTTCACTATATTAAAAATGGTTTTGAAAAAGATAAAATTGCTTTTTTATTGCAACAAACTTTTAATTTCAATCAAAAACAAAGTCAAGCATTAGTCACTTCTTATTTAAAACTTTTTCATCAAAGTCAATTTAAAAGACAATATATGGCTCCAGGACCTAAAATTTTAGAAAATAGTCTTTCTCCTCGTAATGAATATCGTTTGCCAATGGATTTGCAAAGACAATAAATTTGATTATATCAAAAGCTTTAAGAAATATCGGCATGAATAAACTATTTGATAATTGCTAAATAACTAAATAAAATGATTAATCTTATTAGTGATTAAATCAAGAAGCAAGGAAATGAGGGTTAAAATGAAAAAAGTAATTGTAGGTTTATCAGGGGGAGTTGATAGTGCTGTTGCTGCTTTGCTTTTAAAGCAAGCTGGTTATACAGTAGAAGCTGTGTTTATGCGCAATTGGGATAGTAATCTTAATTTTGATATTCATGGCAATCCTTCTGTTAACAAAACATGCCCTCAAGAACTGGATTATCAAGTCGCTTGCCAGGTGGCTTTACAATTAGGAATCCCTTTACATCGAGTTGATTTTATTGAAGAATATTGGCAAAAAGTGTTTTTATCATTTATCGATGCTTTTAAAAAAAATTTAACCCCTAATCCTGATGTTTTGTGTAACAATGAAATTAAATTTAAAGCTTTTATCGATTATGCCTTTCAAAAATTTAATCCTCAATATATTGCTATGGGTCATTATGCTAATATTATTTATGATTCCCAAGGTGTTCCTTGTTTGGCTTGTGCTTCTGATGCCAATAAAGATCAAACTTATTTTTTATCTCAGTTAAAAACTTCACAATTACGCCACATTCTCTTCCCCTTAGGTAATTTAACCAAACCTGAAGTAAGACAAATAGCTTATCAAAATCAACTTATTAATGCCGCTAAAAAAGATTCTACTGGTATTTGTTTTATTGGAGAACGCAATTTTTCCCAATTTTTAACCAATTATTTACCTGCTCAAAAAGGGAAAATTAAAAGGTTAGATGGTACTTTTTTAAAATATCATCAAGGTGTTATGTATTATACTATTGGCCAACGTAAAAATTTAGGATTAGGGGATATTGCAGGGATTAATGAGCCTTGGTTTGTAGTTGGAAAAAGCTTAAAAACTAATACTTTATATGTTGAAACAGGAAAATCACATCCTTATTTATACAGCGATAAAGCTTTAATAGTAGATGTTATTTGGCGCGGTAGTCGCAAGCAAACTAAAATGAAAGCCAAAATGCGTCATCGTCAAGCTAACCAAACTGTTTTTTTAACATGGGTGAATGATACTACTTTAGAAATCTATTACCCTCAAACTCTTAAAGCTGTGACACCTGGTCAAATTTGTGCTTTTTATGATCAAAATATTTGTTATGGAGCCGGCCTTATTAAAGAAGTTTATTGCCAAAATCAAAAACGATTATATGCTTAAATGTTAAGAACTGTTCTTCTGTTGGCTCTTTTATATTTGTTATTTCAAACAAATATAATTGTTGGGAATCCATTAAAATTATAAAAAGAAGGTAATATTGTGATCGTAGTTTTAGAAAAAGATCCTTTATATCAAGATTTAATGAAATTAATTAGGCAAAATATTTGTGATACTAATATTTTAAATAAAATTACTCAAGCATATCTTTTTGCTCAAAAAAAGCATGCAGGGCAATTGCGTTTAACAGGTGAACCTTATTTTATTCACCCTTGTGCTGTTACTAAAATTTTAGCTCAATTAAACAGTGAATCCAATACTTTAATAGCTGGTTTACTTCACGATGTGTTAGAAGATACTCAAACTACTATGGAAGAATTAACTGATCTTTTTGGTCAAGATATCGCCTATTTAGTTTATCGCGCTACTAAGTTAACTAAAATCGCTTTTCATCAAAATAAAGGACAAACCGACAATCAACAAAATATGTTTTTAGCTATGGCCAAAGATATTCGTGTAGTTATTATTAAAATAGCTGATCGTTTACACAATATGCAAACTTTAGGAATTATGCCGCAAGAAAAGCAAAAACGGATTGCCAAAGAGACTTTAGAAATTCACGCTCCCTTAACTCATCGTTTAGGTCTTTTTCAAATTAAATCACAATTAGAAGATTTGTCCTTAAGATATACCTTTCCTGAACAATACTATCGTATTTCTAATTTAATTAAGTTAAAGAAAGAACAGCGTGAAAAATCAGTCATTAATATTATTCAAGATATTAAAAGTCTTTTTGATAAACATCAATTAAAAGAAACTATTATCAAAGGTCGCATTAAAAATATTTATAGTATTTATAAAAAAATTACTCAAAGAAAAGTTCAATTTGAAGAAATTTTTGATCTTTTAGCGATTCGCATTATTGTTCATAATGTCGATCTTTGTTATCAATCATTAGGGATTATTCATGGGCACTTTTCACCCTTACCTTTAAGATTTAAGGATTATATTGCCGTTCCCAAACCCAATCTTTATCAATCATTGCATACAACAGTCTTAACCAAAGATGGTTCTTTATTTGAAATTCAAATTCGTACCAAAGAAATGGATGAAATAGCAGAAAAAGGAATTGCTGCGCACTGGGCTTATAAAGAAAATAAAATTTATTCTCCAAAAGATAAACAAATTGAAATTGCTAAAAAATTACGATGGTATCAAGAACTGGTGAAAATAACTAATGAATCACAAAATCACCCTGAAGAAACCTCAAAAGATTTTGTTGATGCCATTAAAAATGATATTTTAAGCGATAATGTTTATGTTTTCACCCCTAAACAAGAAGTTTTTGAACTTCCTAAAGGCTCTACTCCTGTTGATTTCGCCTTTCGTATTCACTCTGCAATTGGTAGCAAAATGATAGCAGCTATTGTTAATGGTCAAATTGTTCCCTTAGATTATCAACTTAAAAATGGGGATATTATTTCTATTAAAACTAATAAAAATATTTTATCCATTAATAAAGACTGGTTGCGTATCGTAAAAACTACTCACGCTAAAAGAAAAATTAAAGCTTTTTTAAAAAAAAACCAAAAAGAAGAAGATTTGTTAGCCATTCAAAAAGGGAAAGAAATAATTGAAAAAGAAATGGCTTTGCATAAAATTGAGGTAGTTTTAGATCAAAATTTAATTCAAAAACATTTTGAACGTTACAATATTCAAACTTTAAATGAATTTTATGAAGAAATTAGTAAAAAACAATTAAATCTTAAAACAGTTATTAATAAATTATTATCTTTAAAAACTCCTAATTTAAGCGAAATCCTTTTAAAAAAACAAATGGTCAAATCGCAAAATAAATTAACTCACCAAAATGAAACAGGAGTAATTATCGAAGGTCTTAAAAACCCTCAATTAAAATTAGCTAGTTGTTGTTCTCCTGTTTGGGGCGATGTTATTGCTGGCTTTTTAACCAAAGGACGCGGCATTGTCGTTCATCGTGAAGAATGTCTTAATTTTAAACAATCAGAACCTGCAAGAATGGTAGTAGCTAGTTGGGGGAATACAGTAAATTTTAAATATTCGGCATGGATTAATTTAATAGCGACTACTCAAAGTACTTTATTACAACAAGTGATTAATAAAGTGAATAGTTTGAAAATTAGTATTTTAGAATTTAATGTTATTAATAATCAAAAATTAGAAACTATTGTGAAATTACGAGTTTTAGTAACTGACATCCAAGAATTAAATAATTTAATGACTAATTTACATAAAATATCCAATATTTATCAAATTCAAAGAGGAAATCGTTAAAATTTATTGTTTTCTAAAACACTAACAATGACTCGCATATATTTTATTTTATTTTTCAAATGCCCTGTTCCGACATTTTAGACACTTTTTATTTTTGAAATATTCTTTAAGGCTAACTATTAAGTTAGTCTTTTTTTGTTTTAAAGACTGAAATTAAATGTATGTTTTTTGTCATTTTCTTCATTTTTCTACCGAAGGTGCCAATTTCATCACCAAACTTTCCCAACGCACCTTTATACCGTTTCACAACATCAACATTATCAAAAACTCTTGTAAAACCAAAAACTACCCAACTCCCCTCAGCTAATTTTCAGATTAACCCTCTTTTTTAAAACAATACACACAACACACACGTAACAACCTCCACCAAAAAAAACCCAAAGCCAAGCAATACTCTTGCAAAAAAAAAAAAAAGAGTATAATAGAAAATGTATGATTAAATACTAAATAAAGGAGAAATAAAAATATGAATTTTATTAAAATTAAAAACACGTTAAAAAACCCAATTATCTTCATTTCAATTATTACCCTAACTACATAGGAATTACTTACTCAGAAACTAGCTTAAAGCTGGTACGAGTTGGCAAACTAAATACAATGAAAGTTTTCTGTTCATTTTAGATAGAAACTAGTTTAGTTTTTAATAAGCAAGAAAATATAAATCTCTTGTTGAAACGTATCCAATTCTAAATAAGAAAGAAAAGAAAAAATATGAACACCGATTATTTATTTACCCTATCTATACTCTATGACCACTTAAGAAATTTATTAATATGTTTATCAATAACTTTCGCCTTCTTAATCTTCTTTTATAAAAAAGGTAAGAACAAAGGTAAACAAGGTTTAGAATTAACCGACATTAAATATTTTATCTTAATTTTTGTTATTCCGATTTATATTTGGGGTTATAACAAAGGAATACAAGAATTTCTATTAAAAAATTTACCAAGACAACAGGCGAAGTAGAACTATTTTCGATTATCCAAAACTTAGTACAAAAATTAAAGATTTAAAAAATAAAAAATTTTAATTAAAATTAATAAATATTAATAATAATATTTCAAAGTTATAAAGAAAGTAAAAAAACAGAAGAAAAATACAAAAATTAGCTGACAAAATTAATTTGCATATGAAAAAATTTGTTTTTTATCACTCTATTTACCATGAATTAAATTAAAATTAAGCAATTATCTACTTATAATCAATGTATTGAAATTTTAAAAGATAAATACGTTACAGTTAAAGGCAATTATTTTTGATATAAAGATTGTAAAGTAGAAAATAGATTTCTTAAAAGATTCAGATAAAGGATTAGAAAGATAAAAGATTAGAAAACCATCGTATTAAAGAATATTAAAAAATGATCATTATTCGGTGGAATATATGCCATCAGTCAATATCACAAAACCAAAACAGCAACCGAAATCACAGTAAACTTGGCGCCCCGTCAAGACATCATCAAACTAGATAATGTTAGAACAAACTCTACCCTATTGTTAGTCCCCAACAATTCCAACATCTTTGACAACACAAAGGAAACCAAAGAAATAAACCACCAAGCAACAATAACCAATCAATCCCCAACAGAAACTTTACACCTAAAAATAGGTAATCACGAAATCGAAATAAAAAACGATAACGCAATCTTAAAAGAACAAGTAAACAAATTGTTAAACATTAAATACTACTACAACCAAAACGGAACAGAGACAGAATATAACGATTTAAATCCACCAACAATGAAACCCCAAGAAGCTAAAGACGTAACTATCAAAATAACCTTAAAGGAGGAAGAATTATCAGGTTTCACAGAAACTGACTTAAACACTTTTCGTAACAATTGGCAACCTAATACAGTTAAAATTAACATACCAATTGAACTTGTTGAATAATGCCCCCAGTTTCCCATATCATAACAATATCACTTCAACAACTATAGATATCCTAATTAAAATCCATCCCAAAAACTATACACGAAGCTATTAACGATGATGAAAACTTAACCAATGATCTCACAAATTGCACCAACATAACCGAAGTAAAAAACGTTTTAAAAGCACACAACATCATTGATGATTATCTATTCTACGCATCCTATATACAACCACCGCCAGAAGATAAAAAGTATGTAATAATCATGGTCACCAGAAACAACCCATATTATATTAAATTAACCAATAAAATACTCGAAGTCTCCCCAGACTACAATTAACTCAGAACTAATCTTGAAAGATTAGTTCTTTTTTTATACAACAACCAACCACACGTAACAACCTCCACCAAAAAAACCCAAAGCCAAGCAATACTCTTGCAAAAAAAAAGAGTATAATAGAAAATGTATGATTAAATACTAAATAAAGGAGAAATAAAAATATGAATTTTATTAAAATTAAAAACACATTAAAAAACCCAATTATCTTCATTTCAATTATTACCCTAACTACGGGAGTATTATTCGGCGGAATATACGCCATCAGTCAATATCACAAAACCAAAGAATCAACCGAAACCACAGTAAAATTGACTCCCCAAAAAGACATCATCAAACTAGATAATGTTAGAACAAACTCTAACCTATCATTAACCCCTAAAGATGCCATCCTCTTTGACAACACAAATGAAACCAAAGAAATAAACCACCAAGCAACAATAACCAATCAATCAAAAACAGAAACTTTACACCTAAAAATAGATGATGCGATAATAACAAGTAATAACACATCCTTAAAAGAAAAACTAAAAAACTTAATTACTACAACCAAAACGGAACAGAGATAGAATATAACAATTCAAAACAACCAAAAATGAACCCCGGAGAAGCTAAAGACGTAATTATCAAAATAACCTTCAAGGAGGAAGAATTATCAGGTTTCACAGAAACTGACTTAAACACTTTTCGTAACAATTGGCAACCTAATACAGTTAAAATTAACATACCAATTGAACTTGTTAAATAATACCCCCAGTTTCCCATATCATAACAATATCACTTCAACAACTATAGAATTCTACGCAAAACCCATCAAAAAAATCAACATATACAATGCTATTCAAGGTAATGACTATTTATTAAACAAGCTAAAAACTTGCACCAATCAAGCACAAGTAGAAAACGTTTTACAAGAATACAATCTCATTAATGAATACTCAAAGCAATATCTATCCTATGAAAAGCAATCTTTTGATTATTCTGATGGGACCCAAAGTATTTGCATCAAACCCACTCCCTTTCGTGAAAACCCATATTACGATCCGCATGGTAAAATATTTGAAGTCTCCCCAGACTACAATTAACTCAGAACTAATCTTCCAAGATTAGTTCTTTTTTATACCCTCAGCTAATCTTCAGATTAACGCCTAACACACACGTAAGGAGAACCAAAACATGAAATAGGAGGAACAAATCAACATGCAAAGATTAAAAATATGCTTCAAAAAAGAGAAAGTGGAGTAGAAAAAATGTATATTTTCGGCGTTAAGAAAAAAACAAAAACAGTAAAGTAAGTACAATTTTAAAATAAAAAAGAGACTTGTAAAAGTCTCTTTTTTATTTTAATGAAATGTGATCTAAAATATAAAAAAACAAGGTAATTGCTCGGGTATTAAGTTTATGTGAGCGTAAAACTTGTTTTTTTTTTTTGGTGTATAATTATAATTAATAGCTATTTATTATAGAAATCAATAGTTATCAAAAAAATAAAAGAAAGGTTGAAAAAATTAATAAATTTAAAAGTTTGCTTAACAAGGATAAAAATAATAATGTTATTTATTTTTTATTATGGGATTTTAAAAACTTTTTGTTTGGTTTTTCTAAGTTTTTATGATGAAGCAATGCCCCAATTATTGTCTATAGGTGGCGAAGATTTATGAATAAAAACATTTAACTCAACAAGCATATGACGAAATTTAAAAAAATATTAGGTTTAGTTGAGGAATATAAATTTTCTATTTTGTTAGTAAATTATATAACAATAGAACAAATTTAAATTGTTTTTTGTTGAAATGAAAAATTATTTTTCAAAGAAAGGTATAGATAAAGAAATGGAAAACGTAAAAGCTTTAAAAGTTAAAATCAAAGAGTTAGAAAATAAAATAAAAATTTTAGAAGAACAAATAGAAAATTCAGAAGATGAAGATCAAATAGAAGCTTTAGAAGATCAAATAGAAAATTTAGAAGAACAAATAGAAGACGCAGAAGAACGAATAGAAACTTTAGAAGATCAAATAGAAGACGAAGAAGATCAAATAGAAAATTCAAAATATGAAGGATATACAAAAATTTCCCAAAATAAAATAAAAACTTTCGAACCTAATAAGAAGTTGTTAACAAAGGAACAACAAGCAGACCAAGAGAAGGGTGTAAGAGAATTAAAAGGTGAAGTAGATAAATTAGAAAAAAAGATAACAAAAGATAAAAAAAACATATTGAAAATATTTGTCATAAATTTCATTCTTATTTTATTTCTGATTTTTTGTACATCTAAAATTAATTTTTTGCAAAAAAAAGTTTGGATTTCGTTAATAATTGTATTACTTTTTGTCCCGCTGTGGGCGTTTTTTACGCGTAGACTTAATAAAAACTATCGACAAAAAGATAAAACATTTATACAAATAATGGAAAAAGAATCAGAAGAATTATATAACGACAACAATCTTCTTTCCCAAAAGTTGAAAATCATTAACAAACATGTAAATGAATTGTTTGAAAACATGAAAAAACAATTTAATAATTCAAGTAATGAATTGCCACAAATACAAATAAAAGATACAGATGATATTAAGCAATACTCTTGCGCTTGGAAACAAATATCAACCCTGAGAAACACATTTGAAGAAAACATAACAACATATAAGAAAGATATAAAAAAAGATATAAAAATGTATAAAATACAGAAAGAAAATTCTAAATTAAAGCAAGCTAATTAAATAATAAATAAAAAACTAGTAAAAATCAAGAATAAGAAACAAATGAGGTATAAATAATGGAAAACAATTGGATTTTAAAAACAGTCTCCAATGTGCTTAACAAGATATCTAATAATGATAATTTAATGTATTTTTTTGTTTTTGATATTGCTATATTTATCTTTTTACTTATATCTTTTATAACATTAATAATTAAATATAAAAAAACTAAAAATACTTGTGAAACTTATAAATCATTTGCTACTGATAACGAATTAGTTGATAAAATAATGACATTAAAATTAAAACAAATTACAGCAGAAATGAAAAAAACCCTAGGTTTTACTGATTCAGTTATCGAAAATAGTTTAAAAAGGTTATCAAAGAAAAAATTAATTCAAAAAGATATAAAAGAGTTATCAAAGCAAAAATTAACTCAAAAAGATATAAAAGAATTGATTCAAAAAGATCAAAATTCTAAACCAAAAACCAAAAAATAATTAAATATCTCAAATGAACTTTATTAACTTAAAAAAACATCAAAGACGATATTTTAATAATTAAATGACGCAAAAAGTTGTTTAATAAACAAAGAAATAAAGATATGAAAATAATACAAGTTCCATCATTTTCTTAGATGAAACAAACATTATTATAATCTTAAATTTTTAAAAATTAATTATATTTAAAAATTTAATAATTATAAAATTTTAATAAAAGGTTTTAACTTCATCATGACAAAAAAACCATATATAAGAAAAATTAAAAATTTTATATAAATTGCTAAATTAAGGTGGAATACATTTTATGATTTTCATAGGTGCGTTAATTAATTTAAAATTAAAAATTTTACAATTTATAGATTTTTGTATAAATTATATGTGTAAATTAATTAAAATAACTAAAATTAAAACTACAATTCAAGAATTTATATCTAACAATATTTTATCCGAACAATGCATCCCTAAAGAAAGAATAAGCCAATTGATAAGTTTAATTTTTTTGCTTTTAATTTTATCTTGTTGGCCTTATATAGCTTATACCATCCAATTTACATATTATGTGTTAGATTTTATTTTTTTACTAATTAAAAAAATCATAAAAGGGGTATTAAATTTATTTTCTAAAAAAAGAACATAAAAGGGATATTAAATTTTTTTTAATTAAAAAAATTATATAATAAAGGAGAAATTACATGGATCCGAATAAATTATTTTCTAAAATTTTTTGGTTTGTGATTAAAATGATATTTAGAATTTTATTTTTTATTATAATATTTTGGTTTGTAAAAAGTGTTCAATTAGCTTGGCGAAGAATAAAAACAGGTTTTTTAGTTAGTTTGTATAAACAGATGTCAATGGAAAATAAAAAGGAAGTTGTAAAAAAATAATATGTGGAGTTGGTTAGAAAACATTTTAATAAATCATAAAAAGGAAATTGGTATCGTTATAGATGTAATAGAATTTTTGATTTTAATCCCCTGCTTTTTATTATTATTGTGTGTCTTTGATGATATTTGCAAAGTAATAAATAAAGTTTTTAAATTTTTCAAGTCAACCAAGAATAAATCAAATAATGATTCTAATAGACAACAACAAATTAATTAATAATCTGAAATTAAACCAGAAATCTTTTTAAAATACTTAACTAATAAATATTTAAAAGATTAAGATAAAGTATATGTTATCATAAAACCACTTTTTAAGTGGTTTTATTATTATTTTATTAATTACTATAAATGTTATAATAAAGGTGAAAGATAGTGGTTAATAAAATAATAATAGAAAGATAATGATATAGATGACTTTAATTCAAATGAATCATGTTTGTGATTTAAAACCTTATTTTTATTATGCTTTAGAACAATATGCTCTTGATTATTTATTAAAAAAGAATAAAGAAGAAAGTTATTTCTTTATTTGGAAAATTAAAGGGGTTGTAGTAGGTAAAAATCAAATTATTGAAAATGAAGTTAATTTAGAATATCTTAAAAATAATAATATTGCTTTATTTAGAAGACCTACTGGGGGAGGATGCGTTTATAATGATCTTCAAACTCCTCTTTTTAGTATGATTGTTCCACGAAGTGATAATTTTAACTTTAAACCATATTTATTAAAAATTGTTACTCTTTTGAAACAATTAGGACTTAATGTTTCTTTTAGTGGCCGTAATGATATTTTATTAGAAGGTAAAAAAATATCTGGGAATGCTTTTAGACAAACTAAAAATGGTATGGTTACTCATGGAACCCTTCTTTATAATTGTGATTTTAATACTATGGTAAATGTGATTACCCCTAATGATCAAAAATTAATTTCTAAAGGAATTAAAAGCGTTCGTTCAAGAGTAGTTAATATTAAAAATTATCTCCCTTCTGGGATGACTCAAGGTGACTTAATGCAATACCTTATTCAAGGGTTAACTGCTAAAATTTATTATCTTAGTCAAAAAGAAGAAGAATTATTAGCAAAAGAAGCTTTAAGATATAGTTCTTCTGAATTTATTTTTCAAGTTCAACCACATCATACTAAAATACTTAAAAAACGTTTTTCTTGGGGAAACTTAGAAATCTTTTTAGATTTACGTTTTGGTAAAATAGAAGATATCTATTTAATTGGTGATTTTTTTCATAAAGAAGATAATTTAGCTCTCTTTTGTCAAACTTTTAAAGGTACCCCTTATCAAACTAAGTCTTTAAAAGAAGTTTTATTAAAACAAGATATTAAAGATTATATTTTTAACGCTACTAATGAAGATTTTTTAATGTTATTACAAGAAGGAATCCTAGAAGAACAATTAAGTTATTAGAGATATTAATCAATAATTATTAAAATCATCAACAGTTATGCTTATTAAGTATGTGTATAAATAGCAAACACTTATTAAGACCCTTCTTAATCAACTAATAGACATAATATAAAGGAATATTTTCATGTTACAAAATCAAAAAAATATTTTAAAAAAAATTATTGCAACATCATTTTTATTATTTTTAGCTTTCTTTGTTGAAATAATATCCCGTTATACTATTAACTTAAATTCTCCTTGTGATTATTCTTTGTTTAAAATTGAATTAGTTTTTATTATTTTAATTGGTTTTCTTTTTGGTTTTAAATACAGTTTTTGTTCTAGCCTAACTTATTTATTAATTCATTATGCTTTTGAATATTTTATAATGGAATTATTAATTAATTCTCATACTCATTCTCATGAAGAACATCACCAATATTCTTCATATTTAATCTTTTTTTATCGCTTTTTTATCCCTTATCTTATTTGTTCTTTTTCTGGTATCTTTTATCAAAAAGAAACAAAGAAATTATTTACTAGCTTTTCTTTAATAATAACTTTATCAATTATAAGTATAGTTCAAATTATAGCAAGTATATTATTTATTAATTTAATAAAAGAACATTTTTTAGAACATCAAACTCAAAATTTAGTTACATATTTTTTTTCAAACGATTATAGTTTTGCTATTAATGTCATTTATAGTGTATTATCTGTTATCATTAATAATTTAATTATAGGAGTTACCCTTTATCTAATTAATCGTCATCTTTTAAATAAATTAGATTTTTGGTATAGTTTAAAAAAAGATTAGTTATTAATGCAATTAGTCTTTTCTTGATATTGCTTTTTATACTTTTTTATCTTCTTCTTTTATTTTACTTTTAATTTTAATCTTCCCTTTTTATCAAATATTTATATAGATCATGGAGTTTTATCTTCTTCTTTTTAAAAAGTTTTTGTATCAAAAACAAAATTATTTTTTATCTTCTTCTTTTTGCTATTTTTATTATTTTAACCCTAATAACTTTTGAAATATTTTATTTTATGAAAGAATATATATCCTTAAAAGGAGCCTCTTTAATCAATTTTTATGAATTAATAGATAAAATAAAAACACAAGATATTAAGAAAATTCATTACACTTATAAAAATAATTATAATTTCTTTTTTAAAGATCATTATTTGATTCAAGCAGAAAGCTATCAACATCAAAAATATTATTGTCAAATACCAACTTCCTTTTATAGTAATTTTTTATTTTATATTAACAAATATAAGTCATTTTCAACTATAGTAATCTCTGATACTAAATATAATTTCTTAGAAGTATATATTCGTATAGTTTTCTTTTTATCTTCTTTTATTTTTATGTTTTATATTGCAAGCAATCTTGGCAAACTCTTATTTCATTATAGAAATAGCTTTTCTCATCATCTTTATCAAAATCAAAAAAAAACTAATATTACTTTTCATCATATTGCAGGTTTAATTACCGAAAAAATAGAAATACAAGAATTTATCGATTTTTTAAAGCAACCTCAAAAATATCAAAACATAGGTTTAACTATTCCAAAAGGGGTTTTATTAGAAGGACCTCCAGGAACAGGAAAAACTCTTTTAGCACAAGCTTTAGCTAATAAAGCCGATGTCCCTTTTTATTCTTTCTCTGGATCTGAATTTGTTGAAATTTATGTTGGCCTTGGAGCATCCCGTATTAGAAATTTATTTCAAGAAATTAAAAATAATTCTCCTTGTGTCTTATTTATTGATGAAATCGATACTTTAGGGGCTAAAAGAGGAATCAGTTTACACAGTGTTCATCAAGAAAAAGATCAAACTCTAAACCAACTATTAACTGAAATGGATGGCTTTAATCCGTTAACACAAATTGTTGTGATAGCGGCTACTAACAGAGTAGATATTTTAGATCCCGCTTTACTTCGCCCTGGAAGATTTGACCGTATTATTAAAATTAATTTACCTGATTTAGAAGCGCGAAAAGCTATTTTAACTCTTCATGCACAAAACAAAAAAATAGCTAAGAATTTTGATTTTTCCTATTTGGCTCAACAAACACAAGGATTAAATGGGGCTCAATTAGCTGCTATTTTAAATGAAGCCTCTATTTTAACTCTTCGCTTAAAACAAGAATTTATTGATGAAAAGATCTTAGAACAAGCTCTTAATCGTTTGTTAATGGGGTTTAATCCTAAATACCATAAGCATTCTTTAGAAGAACAAAAAATAATTTCTTATCATGAAGCAGGAAGAGCTATTATTAGTTTAAAAGTTCCTTTAGCCCCTAAGTTAAAAGAATTTACTCGCGATAGTCATAAAATTCAAAAAGATTATCATAGTAATTGTTTAGAACAAAATTTCGACTTAACTTCTTTACAAAAAAAAATAGCCTTAATTACTTATTATTTAGGAGGCAAAGCAGCAGAACAATTAATTTTTAATGATTTTTTTGATCTTTTTGATGATTTTAATCAAACTAAAATAATTGCTCAATTAATCCTTGATAAATATACGATTAATGATATCAATTCGCTTAATGTAACAAATATGATGAATCCTGCAATTAAACATATTATTTCTTTTTGTTTTTCAGAAGCACAACAAATTATTAAAGCTAATCAAACTTTATTAACTACTATTGCACAAACTTTATTACAGCAAGAAAATGTTAATTTAGATGATATTAATGGTCTCAGTTAGAGCTTTCGGTCTAACTGAGGATCTTTTTTTATTTCCAGTTCTATTCACAATATTATTTCTTTTTGTGATCTCGTGCGAAAAAGCACCAACAATTACATATTTTCTTTTTTTTAGCATTTATTGTTTGCTTTTATTTTTATATTTGTTATAATTTAATCAGGCTTAAAGAATAAATTAAAAAACAGCCTGATGATTTTATTATGATTTATTAAATAAAAGCGTTTATTAATAATAGATATTTACAAAAGCAACAAAATATTGTCAAAGGAAGAAAGAACTTTATATGAATAAAAAAGAAGAACTTTTGCAAATAAGTAGTCTTGATAAAGATGATGTTTTAAAATATTTAAAAACAAATGTTCATGGTCTTACCAATGAACAAGCTATTCAAAGACAACAAATATATGGCAAAAATATTATTAAACAAAATCGATCTTTTCACTTTTGGAAACAATTCATCAAACAATTTACCTCTTTAATGGCGATTTTATTATGGATTGCTGCCTTTTTTTCTTTTTGTCTTGGTCATGAGCATTACAGTATAGGTGTGGCTATTGTTTTAGTAATTGTGGTTAATGGTTTATTTTCTTTTTCGCAAGAATATAAAGCTGATAAAATGTTATCTTCTTTAGGCAAAATGATTCCTAAAAAAGTACAAGTTTATAGAGAACAAAAAAATGAAATGATTGATGTAGCTGAATTGACTATTGGAGATGTGATCTTTTTAGAAACTGGAACTCAAGTGCCAGTGGATGCCAGGATTATTCAAGCTAATAGTTTTTTTGTTGATAATTCTATGTTATCAGGGGAAACCATTCCTTTAAACCGCAATGAGTCCCCTAATGATCGCCATGATTATTCTATTGCTGAAATTCCTAATTTAGTTTATGCCGGCACAACAGTTACTCAAGGAAGTTGTTTGGCTGTAGTTTATGCTATCGGTAATGATACTCAAATTGGAGAAGTTTCTAGTTTGTCTCAAACTATTGATAAAGGACGTAGTATTTTAGATCAAGAAATGCACCATATTATTAAAAAAGTGAGCATCATCGCTACTTGTGTTGCCTCAATTGCTTTTGCTATTTCCTTTTTTTTTACAGGAGCAGAAGTTTTTTCAAAAGCTAATTTTAAATGCGCAGTTATTGCTGCTGTAGGAATGTTAGTTGCTAATATTCCTGAAGGCTTATTGCCAACAGTTAATTTGAGTTTGGCGGTGGGTTCTCAAAGAATGGCTAAACAAAATGCTTTAGTTAAAAAAATTACTTCTTTAGAAACCTTAAGTTCGACTACTGTTATTTGCACTGATAAAACAGGTACTTTAACACAAAATCAATTAACAGTTAGAAAAATTTTAACTCCAGATACTTTAATCAAATTTGCTGGTTCTGGTTATAATGATCAAGAACGATATCAACTTTCTTCCGATCAAATGTTTGCTCAAAAAGGAATTGAAAAGTTTTTAGTAGCTGCCATTTTATGTTCTGAAGCTAAATTGATTCCGTCAGACAAAAAACCTCATCAATTTAATTTAATTGGTAATCCAACTGAAGGAGCTTTATTGATTGCTGCTAAAAAATATGGTTATAATTTAGAAAGCGTCCAAAAAAGTGTTGATATTTTAAAATTAAATCCTTTTACTTCAGAACGTAAAAAAATGAGTATTTTAGTTAAAAATAATCATGAAAAAGTATATGACTTAAATTCAGAATATTTATTCATTAAAGGCGCTCCTAATATTATTTTAGAACAATGTCAAATGCAATATAAAAATCAGAAAGTCAATCTTTTTACTCAAGAAGAAAAAGCCTCTTTTTTAAAACATAACGATAATTTTGCCAGTCAAGGTTACCGTGTGTTAGCGCTCGCTTATAAAAAAATTGAGCAAAATCAACCCCTAGAAGAAGATATGGTTTTCTTAGGTTTTGCTGTTAATTATGATCCACCAAGAGAAGAAGTTAAAGAAGCTGTTCATAACTTGACTCAATCAGGACTTAAAATTACTATTATTACAGGAGATTATGGTTTAACTGCAGCCGCTATAGGTAAGCAAATAGGCATTATTAAAGATGATTTTATTGGCTTAGATGGGGTTGAAGTTGAAAAAATGACTATGGAACAATTACAAGAAGCTTTACAAAGTCATAAACCAGTAGTTTTTTCGCGCACTACTCCTAAACATAAATTAAAAATAGTACAAGCTTATCGTAATAATGGTGAAATCGTAGGTGTTACTGGCGATGGCGTTAATGATATTTTAGCCCTTAAAGCAGCTCATATTGGTATTGCTATGGGTCGATCAGGAACTGATGTGGCTCGCAATGCTGCTGATATGATTTTGTTAGATGATAACTTTGCTACTATTTCCAAAGCCGTCTTAGAAGGACGCTGTATTTATGAAAATATTAAAAAATTTATTACTTATGTTTTTGCCTCTAACATTCCTCAAATTTTCCCTTTCCTGGCAATGGCTTTTTTAGGAATTAAAGAGTCTTATTTATATGTTTTACATATTTTAGCTATTGATCTTTTAACTGATTTAATTCCTGCGATTGCTTTAGGGGCTGAAAAAACTGATTCTAGTTTATTAGCTCAAAAACCTCGTAGTAAACACGATCATTTAATGGATGCTAAAGTATTAAAAAGAAGTTATGGCTTTTTAGGTATAGTTGAAGGTCTTATTTCTTTATCCTTATTTTTAATTTTTTACAAAGTACTTGATGAACCATTCAGATTAGCCTCTACTATGGCTTTTGGAGCTGTTATTTTTGCACAAGTAGGCAATGCTTTTGCGTGTCGTTCTAATAAATTTTATTTTTGGCAAACATTAAAAAAACCCAATAAAATCTTATATTACGGTATTTTAATAGAAATATTATTCTTTATCTTAATTACACAAATTGAGTTTTTAAGTAATATTTTTCACACCCAAATACTTGATTTCAAGTATTATTTATGGTTTATCTTATGTCCTATTATCCTTTTATTATTTGATACTATTTGGAAAAAAGTTTTTGTTTTTAATAAAAAAAACCCTCAATTATAAAAATTATTTTAATTTGGGATTTTCTTTTTTTAGTTATTACATTAATATTGATATTTTCAAAGAGAATCTTCGGAATCTCTTTTTTCTTTTTTCCTGTCTTTTTTCTCTTCTTTTAAACCTCTTTGTTTTTATCCCTAAGTTCTCTTTGGTTTTACTCCTCAAAATATTTTTTATATGCTATAATTAAATTGTATTATGTATTATAAAATCCCATAAATGATAGATTTAAATAAATAGAAGGATTCCTGTGTCAATTATGAAACCAAATCGCAAAGAACAAACAATATCTAAGAAATCTCCTATTGCATGTGTTAAGAAAACACTATTGATCATTTTTGATATTTTTCTTTTTTATTTATTAATTGCTTTTTTAGGTCAACTTTTTTTTGCCAAACATTCAACTAAATGGTTAGGGATTTCTATTTTTCCTGTTGCTTCAGGAAGCATGGAACCCTATATTCAAGGACCTCCTAAGGAAAATCCAAATGCCTCTGGTGATTTTGTTTTTATTAGAGGGGTTTGGAATCCTACTAAATTAAAACCTGTGGGAGGAACAAGGGAAACCAATCCTACAAACAAGCCTGATAAAAAAAACAATCAAGATGGTGATATTGTAGTTTTTGAAAACCCTTGTTATGAACGAAACCCATCCGGTGAAAAAAAACTTATTATTCATCGAATGGTCTATAATGATCCAGTTAAGAAAGTAATTGGCACTTGGGGCGATAACAATTTCAATCAATTAGAATGTGAAAAAAAAATCCCTTATGATAAAATTGTGGGTAAATATATTTTTAAAGACTCTCGTATTATGCCTAATCTTAAAAATTTTTTAAAACAATATTGGTATTATATTCCCTTAGTGGGCGTTTATTTGATTATAATGTTTTATTTCATCCGTGCTATTATTAAAAATAAAGAATAGTTCTAAATTTGCCTAATTTTTAAAAATCAAAAATTTCAAAGGAATAAATAATGTGGCAAAAAATAATTTCTTTGGAACAAAAGAAACTTTATTTTCAAAAAAAAGTTAAATTTTTACAACAAGAATATTTGAATAATAAAATTATTTACCCTGATCAAAAAGATATTTTTGCAGCCTTTCGTTTAACCCCTTTTGAAAAAGTAAAAGTAGTGCTCTTAGGTCAAGATCCTTATCATGGACCTAATCAGGCTCATGGATTATCTTTTAGTGTTAAATCTTTGTATAGGCCTCCTAGTCTTAATAATATTTTTAAAGAATTAAATAATGATTTGCAAGTTAATAATCATAAAAATGATTTAACTTCATGGGCTTTACAAGGGGTTTTATTACTTAACGCTATTTTAACAGTTCAAAAAGGTCAACCCTTAAGTCATCATAATATCGGTTGGCAAGAATTTACTAAAAATATTTTTAAAACTTTACAAACTAAAAAAAATATAGTATATCTTTTATGGGGAAACTTTGCTCAAAATTATCAAAAATACATTATCAAAGAAAATAATTATATTATCAAAAGTTCTCATCCTTCTCCCCTTTCTGCTTTTAAAAGTTTTTTTGGTTCCAAACCATTTTCCAAAATTAATATTTATTTAAAATCTCACGGAATTAAAGAAATTAATTGGGTTCTTTAGATCCCTTAGATATACTTTTTTACATCCTTTTTTATCCTTCTTTCCTCATCATTTTGTTTTGACCATCAATATTATTATAAAATAAAAGAAAACTAAGGTTTATTGTTTATGAATACAAAACAACGTTTTTTCGAAAAAATTAGCATTTACCAACATCAAGCAATTAATCTTCCTCAAAGGCAAACTCAAATGAGTGCTGGATATGATTTTGAAGCTGCTCAAAATTGCGAAATTCCTTCTCAAACAGTTGTTTTAGTTCCTACTGGAATTAAAGCTTCTTTTCCTCAAGATGAAGTTTTATTAATTTATATTAGGTCTTCTATTCCTTTGAAAAAAAAATTAATGATGGCTAATGGAGTTGGAGTAATTGACAGCGATTATTATCATAATATTAAAAATGAAGGACATATTTTAATTCCTTTATATAATTTTTCAAATCAAACAGTTCAAATTACCAAAGGAGAAAGAATTGCACAAGGTCTTTTTCAAAGTGTGTTACTAAGCGCCAAAGAAGCAACTCCTTTATCGTTAAGAGAAGGAGGTTTTGGTAGCACAACTCATAAAAATTGATTTACTATCATAAAACTATCATTATATGCACTGAAATATGCTAAAATATTTTAGGAAAAAAGATATTTTTTTATTTGTCATCATGATGATGTTTTGTTTTTTTGATATTTTATGATTTGTTATGTTTTTTATATTGTTTTTTATTTATTCTTCTTCTTCTTTTCTTTATTAACGAATTAATTATAAACCATTTTCACAAAATGTAAAAACAAATTAAAAAAAATATTTTTACTTGTTACAATTTTGATAACAAAATAGTAAACAGCAAATTGCAACAAATCACAACACAAAAATAATTTAGATTTTTAACTTTTATGTTAGGAAATCAAAAAAACAAATTGCAATCATTTATTATTTATATCGCAAATACCAAAAAAGGAGTTTTTTAACGAACATGGCAGTAGTTACAATGAAACAATTATTAGAATCAGGAGTCCATTTTGGTCACGCTACTAGAAAATGGAATCCCAAAATGAAAAATTATATTTTTACTTCAAGAAATGGAATTCACATTATTGACCTTAAAAAAACCTTAGAAAAAATTGAACAAAATTATCAGGAATTATTAAAAATAATTGCAGAAGGTGGAAAAATTTTATTTTTGGGAACCAAAAAACAAATCCACGCATCTATTAAAGAAGAATCGCAACGTTCTCAACAATACTACATTACTCAACGTTGGTTGGGAGGCACTTTAACTAATTTTAACACTATTTTAAAACGTATTCAATTGCTTCACACCTTATACAAAGAAGAAGAAGATGGAATTTGGCAAAAATTACCTAAAAAAGAAGTAGTTAAATTAAAAAGAAAAAGAGATAAATTAGAAAAATTTTTAGGCGGCATTAAAAACATGCAAGAATTACCTCAAGCTCTTTTTGTAATCGACCCTGAAAAAGAAAAGATTGCAGTTGCAGAAGCTCGTAAATTAAATATTAAAATTTTTGGCATTGTTGACACTAATTGTGATCCTGATTTAGTTGATTATATCATTCCTGCTAATGATGATGCTATTAGAGGGGTTAAATTAATAACTTGGGCTATAGCTAACGCTTGTGTTGAAGGAGCTGGTGGAGTTCCTGAAAAATTAGAACAATTTGATGCTAAAAATGCATTAAAACCTCAAACTTTTAACAATGCAAATCCACACCACAGAAGATCTTATCAAAATAAAGTTAGAAAATCAGCTTAATTGTTTAATTGACAAAATAGAAAAAAAGTGGTTATAATTAAATAACTAATTTTTTTTGTATTTTTTAAAATCAAGCAACATGTCTTAAGTGTTTGGTCGTATAAAACACGAAAAATATAAATGTTTACCAAAATTTAAAAGCACCAAATTAATCAAGAAGCGTTTTTTCTTTTTATCAACAGCCACGCCAACATTATTTTAAAAACCAAAATAAAAGGAGCAAAAATGAAAATTACAATAGACATGATTAAAGAATTGCGTCAAAAAACTCATGCAAGTATGATTGAGTGTAAAAAATCTTTAGAAAAAACCTTAGGAAATATTGAAAAAGCAATTGTTTTGTTAAGAGAAAAAGGAATTATTAAAGCATCTCAAAAACAACACCGCATTACTGCTGAAGGATTGATTAATATTGTTATTGATCAAAATAATGCTTTTTTATATGAATTAAATTCAGAAACTGATTTTGTCGCTAAAAACGAACACTTTCAACAATTAGTTGACACCATAGGAAAAACAATTCTTCAAAAACAACTACAAACAGTAGAAGATATTTTATCTGCTACATATCAAAATAAAAAAATAAAAGATTTGATTTTAGAAAAAATATCTATTTTAGGAGAAACAATTACTCTTAAACGAGTTTTAAAAATTACTAAAAAAGATCAAGAATGTTTTGGAACTTACAAACATCAAGGAGGGCGGATTTCTGTTTTAACCATTCTTAAAAACAATTGTCCTTTAATTGCTGAAGATATTGCTATGCATATAGCAGCAGTAGAACCGAAATTTTTAACCTTTGATCAAATTGATCCTCAATTTATAAAGTTAGAAAAAAATATTTTACAAAACCAAACCGAAAAAGAATTTTTAGATAAAAAACCATTACATATTTTAGATAAAATAGTGCAAGAACGTTTAAACAAGGTTTTAAGAGACCATTGTTTGTTAGAACAATTTTTTATTAAAAACCCTAAACAAAAAATAAAAGATTATCTAAAAAAAAATCAAACAGATGTTACCTATTTTATTCGTTGGGCAATCACTAATTAATGATGGTAATTATTTTTTTTAAAAAGAAAAAAATAAACCTTCGAAATTATTTTTTCAAGGTTCATGAAATAAGGTTTTGGCATGTATAAAAAAATTCTTTTAAAATTAAGCGGCGAATCCCTGAAAGGGAACTCCCCTTATGGCATCGATCCTCTAACTATTAAAAAAATTGCTTTAGAAATTAAAGAAATTAAAGACTTAGGGGTTCAAATCGCTATTATTGTAGGAGCAGGTAATCTTTGGCGCGGTCGTATCGGAGAAGAATTAGGAATGGATCGTTCTCAAGCTGATTACATGGGAATGCTAGGAACTATTATGAATTCTTTAGCTTTACAAGATGCTTTAGAACAAACCCAAACAATTACACGCGTTATGACTGCTTTCCCTGTTTCTGCGGTGGCAGAACCTTATATCCGTCGTAAAGCTATTCGTCATTTAGAAAAAGGGAGAGTAGTTATTTTGGGAGCAGGAGCTGGATCTCCTTATTTTTCAACCGATACTGCTGCCGCTTTAAGAGCTGCTGAATTACATATTGATATCATTTTAATGGCTAAAAATAATATTGAAGGGGTTTATAATAAAGATCCGAAAAAACACAATGATGCTATTTTGTTAAAAACTATGAAACATGAGCAAATTTTATCACAAAGACTTGCTGTTATGGATATTACGGCCGCTTCTCTTTGTTTAGAAAATGATATTGATATTGTCGTTTTTAATATGCTTCAATCAGGAAATATTAAAAAAGCGGTTTTACAAAAAGAAATTGGCACTATTATTAGTTCAAAAGGAGATTCATAAAGATGGAACAACAAACTCAAGAAATTCTTGCATTAATCGATAATAAAATGTTACAAGCCCAAAACATTATGTTCAAAAATTTTGCTGATATTCGCACTGGAACGGCGAATCCTAATATTTTAAATAAATTAACTGTTAATTATTATGGAATACCCACTTCTTTAAAAACATTAGCTTCAATTAGTGTTTCTGAAGGCAATCAATTGAACATTAAACCATATGAAAAAACTTTAATTCCAGCTATTAAAAAATCAATTTTAGCTTCTGATTTAGGAATCACTCCTGAAACAGATGGTGTTGTTTTAAGACTTATTTTTCCTAAGCCAACTGAAGAAAAAAGAAAAGCTTTAATGAAAGAAGTTGAAAAAATAGCTGAAAAAACCAAAGTAGCGATTAGAAATATTCGTCGTGATGGTAATGATAAAATTAAAAAAATGGCACTTACTAAAGATTTAGAAACTTTAAGTTTAAATAAAATTCAAATTTTAACTGATAAAAATATTAAAATTATCAATAATGAAACTGTTAATAAAAATAAAGAGCTTTTAAAAGTTTAATTTTTTTATAATCACTAAATAGGGGGGGTTTTTATGATAAAAAAGAGAATAATAACTGCTTGTGTTTTGGTATTATGTTCCTTCTTCTTTTATTGTTTACCTCGTAATATGAAAATTATAACATTTCTTCCTTTAACCATCAAAGGCACACAAGAAATGTTAATTTTATTTCATCATTCCCATAGCAAAACTCATAAAAATCAATTTTGGACTCGTTTTTGGGTAGTCTTTTTATTCACCTTATTATTTTTTATCAGTGTTTTGATTGCATTTGATTTCTTTCCTTCTTTGGGCCAATTATTTATTTTTGAAAACAAATCAAAATTATCCTTTTTTCTTTTGTTTTATCCTTTCATTTTGTTTTTATTGGTTTTTGTGTTTTTACCTTCTTACAACACTTCAGATATTAGTAAAACTTTTTTAATTATGATTTATGTTGGTGGTGGGATGGCATCTCTTTTAACTTTAATTTTAGCGCCCCTCCCATATTTACTTTTTTTTGTGTTAATTGTTGTTTTAACTGATTCTTTCGCTTTTTTCGCTCGTTTTCACAAACTTTTCCCATTTTTAAATCTAGGACTTTTGGCTCCGCAATTAAGTCCTAAAAAAACAAAAAAAGGAGCTATTTTAGGGACTTTTGGCTCGCCTTTGGCTACTCTTCTTTTTTTCTTGATAACATCCCTCTTCAACTCGAATTTCCAAATTAAACATTTTCCTTTATTTTTTATATTTGCTTTTTTAATTTCCATTGTTTCTCAAATCAGCGATTTACTTGCTTCTAAATTTAAAAGAGAATATAATATTAAAGATTTTGGCAATTTTTTACCAGGACATGGTGGTTTGTTAGATCGCTTTGATTCTTGGATATTTACTTCTTTTTTTGCCCTTTTTCTTTTTTTTGTGTCATCCTCCCTCTCCCCTATTTTTGAAGTTTATTTTTCATCACCTTGATTTGTATATAATTTAATACCTTTTCCTTTGTTGAAATTATGATATAATCTTATTTGTGAGTGATTTATATTAAAATTTCTTTTTTTGTTTTCTTTATTGCTCTTTTTTTATCGTTTGATTGCTTCATATCCTTGCAACATAAATGATTTATTCAAATTTATATTAAATGTTTTTTTCACTATTTTATGTTTATAGATATAGACTTTCGTCAGCAAATCAACGAAGTAAATTCATTTGTTTAAAATAATTTATCTTTTTACAAAAAATTAACATAAAAAGGAGTTATTTTATGAATTATCATCAAAGAACCAAGATTATCGCAGGTAATTGGAAGATGTATAAAAACAAAAATGAAGCTTTAAAGTTTATTCAAAAAATTAATGTTTTAATTCCGGATATAACCAAAGTAGAAACTATGCTTTTTGCCCAAGCTACTTTGTTAGATGTTTTAGTTCAAAATCAAGGCCCTAATTTAAAAATTGGTGCTCAAAATATGTTTTATGAAAATGAAGGCCCTTTTACAGGAGAAATCTCCCCTCTTAATTTAAAATCTTTAGGGGTCCAATGTGTTTTATTAGGTCATAGCGAAAGAAGAGAGCGTTTCCAAGAAACAAATCAATTAATTAATAAAAAATTGTTACTAGCTCTTCAAAACGATTTATATCCTGTTTTATGCTTAGGAGAAACTTTAACCATTAGAGAGCAAAATCAAACTAAACTCTTTTTAGAACAACAATTAACTCAAGCTTTACAAGGTGTTTCCCTTGAATCAATGGATAAAATAACCATTGCTTATGAACCTATTTGGGCTATTGGCACAGGTAAAAGCGCTAGTCCTGTTGATGCTAATAATACCATTAAGCAAATTAGAAATAAAATTGCCTCTTTATATTCAAAACAAATATCAGAAACTGTAAGAATCATTTATGGTGGTTCTGTTTCTCCCGAAAATATTCAAAACATTTTAGAACAAAAAGATATTGATGGTATTTTAGCAGGAAAAGCTGCTTTAGAACCTGAAAACTTTTTATCTTTTGTTAAAATAGCTTTGCAATATTCTATTCCACGTTTGCAAACGCTTCATAATAAAAAATAATTTCAACCTCTTATGTTTGACTTGTTTCAAAAATAAACTTATTTATTAACTTTTTAATTTTAATTTCATTGTTTATCGCAATATTATAAGGAGTTTTTTAAAATGCAACAACAAAAAAGGATGTTTTTTTTTGATATTGACGGAACCCTTTTAAGTTCTAAATATAAAAAGATTTTTTCTCAAACTACTGAAGCTATTAAAAAATTATCGCAAAATCCTAATAATATTTTAGGAATTGCTACTGGTAGAAACACAAAAAGAATCGATGTTTTAGGGGAATTGCTCCCTTGCTTTAAACATTTTATTTTATTTAACGGCGGTCTTACAAAAGTTAATGACAAAATTATTGATGATCGACCTTTTAACAAAGAAGTGGTTAAAGAATTGATTCAAAAAGCTCATCAAGCCAAAATCCATATTGGTTTAACAGGGATGAATCAAGAAATTGTCCCTAGTAAGCAAGATTTAATCCCCGCTTCATTACAAGAAATGTATTGCACTAGCAAAAATTCTTTAGTGGATCCTCAATTTCATCTATACAATAATGTTTATCAAATTTGGCTATTCGAACCTAATCGTGAAAAACTAGAAGCATTTATCAAAGACCTTAAAAACTTACAAATATATTATTGGCGAAGTGAAGGTGGTGTAGATTTGGTTCCTGAAAAAATTAATAAAACTTGTGGCATTGAACTTATTAAATCCTTATACCCCCAACATCAATTAATTTGTGTAGGAGATGGTTATAATGATGTTGATATGTTGAAGTACGCTGATATTGGTATAGGAATGGACAACACTAATTGTTCCGAAGTTAGAGATAATTCCACCCTTTTAGCTCCCCACATTGATACTAATAAATTTTATGATTTTTTAAAAAAACAATGTTTAGTTTAATATTTTTTTTAGATAATCAAAATATTTAATTTGTGAATTGTTTTTTAACAAATTTTAAAATTTGTTAGTTAAATAATTTGGTTGATTTATTTTTTGAATTATAATGTTTTAAAAATATTAAAAAAGTTAACCATCAAAAAGAATAATTTATCCATATTTTGTCACTTTCATTTTATGAAATACAAGATAAGAAAGGTTGTAGTTAAATGTTGACTTCAGATAAAAAAATTATTTTAAAGGCGCATCAACAAGGATACGCAATAGCTCAAGTAAATATTAATAATTTAGAATGGGCCAAGGCAGCCTTACAAACAGCTGAAGAATTGAAATCTCCTGTTATCTTAGGAGTATCTGAGGGAGCCGCAAAATATATGGGAGGTTTAAAAACAGTTTTTGCCATGGTAAAAGAACTAGATGTTTTTTATAATGTGTCTGTTCCTGTGATCCTTCATTTAGATCATGGTTCTTATGATGGTGGATTAAAAGCTATTGATGCTGGCTTTACTTCAATTATGTTTGATGGCAGTCATTATGATTTTGAAACCAACTTACGCAAAACTAAAGAAATGACTAAAATATGTCATGATAAATCCCTTTTAATAGAAGCAGAAGTAGGTGGCATTGGTGGCGAAGAAGATGGCATCGTTGGACAAGGAGAAATAGCTGATCCTGAAGAATGTAAACAAATAGCTGATTTAGGGGTAGATATGCTTGCTGCTGGAATTGGAAATGTTCATGGAAAATATCCTGATAATTGGTCTGGTCTTGATTTTAACATTTTTGCTAAAATTAGAGAATTAACTAACAAAAAAACACCTTTAGTCCTTCACGGAGGAACTGGGATTGCAGAAGACATGATCAAAAAAGCTATTTCTTTAGGGGTGGTAAAAATTAATGTTAATACAGAGTTTCAATTAGTTTTTGCTCAAGCAACAAGACAATATATTGAAGATAAAAAAGACTTAACCAATAAAGGATTTGACCCTCGTAAATTATTAAATCCTGGCTTTTTAGCTATTAAAGAGTTAATGAAACATAAATTATCTCTTTTTGGCTCCATCAACAAGGCATAATTTCATATTTGTTTTGCTAAAAAAACTTTGTTGAATTCAAAATTTTGCAAACAAGAAAAACAATATTTAACATTTTCCAAATTAAAAGGTACCTATGTTATGAATTTATCATTAACCAATTTAAATGTTGCTAATAAAAAAGTGTTATTAAGAGCAGATTTAAATGTTCCTTTAGAAAATAATATTATTACAGATAATAACAGAATTAAAGCTATTTTGCCGACGCTAAAATATTTAATCCAAAAGAAAAGCAAAATTATTATTTTTTCTCATTTAGGACGCATCAAAGATGAATCTCAAAAAAAACATTTTAGTTTACAAGTGGTAGCTGATAAAATATCTCTTTATTTAAATCAAAAAGTATTTTTTGTCCCTCAAACTAAAGGTCCTCTTTTAGAACAAACTATTAATAATTTATCTCCGGGTGATGTTTTGGTTGTGGAAAATACTCGTTTTGAAGATTTAAATCAAAAAAAAGAAAGTAAAAATAATCCTGAATTAGGAAAATATTGGGCTTCTTTAGGAGACGTTTTTGTCAATGAGGCTTTTGGAACTTGCCATCGAACTCATGCTTCTAATGTTGGGATTGCCACCAACATTAAAGAAAAATGTTTTGGCTTTTTAGTTGAAAAAGAGATTAATTTCATTCAAAAAATTATCAATCAACCACAAAGACCACTAGTAGCTATTTTAGGCGGTTCTAAAGTATCGGATAAAATTGAACTTATTAAAAATCTTTTAAAAAAAGTTGATTATCTTTTAATTGGCGGCGGTATGAGTTATACTTTTTTAAAAGCTCAAGGTTTTAACATTGGAACTAGTTTATTAGAAAAAGATAAAATACCTTTAGTTCAACAGTTATTAGCGTCTCCAGAAGGTCAAAAAATAATTTTACCTAAAGATTTTGTTTGTAGTCAAGAATTTTCTTCAGATACTCCAACTTCTATTTATCAGTATTTTAATATTCCTGATAATTTCATGGGACTTGATATAGGCCCTACAACTGTTGAACTTTTCAAAAGTTATTTGCAAAAAGCAAAAACTATTGTTTGGAATGGTCCTGTAGGTGTTTTTGAATTTGAAAAATTTAGCCATGGAACTCGGTCTTTAGCTCAAATAATTAGCAATTTGCCTCCAACAACCACCACTATTATTGGTGGCGGTGATAGTGCAGCAGCTGTTTTTAAATTTGGTTTAGAAAAACATTTTAGTCATATTTCAACTGGTGGAGGGGCATTTTTAGAGTTTTTAGAAGGAAAACCAATGCCAGGATTAGCTTGCATTACAAATGAATTCAAATAATATTTTGACTAAAAAAATGTTACAATTTTAATTTTAAAAAAATAAAAAAGAGGTTTAAAAAATATGAAAGTACGAGTAGCAATTAATGGGTTTGGTCGCATTGGTAAATTAGCCTTTCGTCTTATTTTTGGAAATCCTAAATTTCAAGTAGTAGCAATTAATGATTTAGCAAATTTAGAAACTATTTCTTATTTATTAAAATATGATAGCATGCAAAAACCTTATAAAATAAATGATATTAGTTATCAAGATAATTATTTAGTAGTTGAGGGACAAAAAATTCCTGTATTCCAAGAAAAAAATCCTCAAGATTTACCGTGGGGTTCTTTAAAAGTTGATATCGTTTTAGAATGTACAGGGTTTTTCACAAGTAAAGAAAAAGCATCTTTACATTTAAAAGCCGGCGCTAACAAAGTTTTAATTAGTGCTCCTGCCAATGATGATGTGAAAACTATTGTTTATAATGTTAATGATCACACCTTAAATAAAGATGATATAATTGTCAGTGGAGCTTCATGCACTACTAACTGTTTAGCGCCAATTGTTAAAATATTAAATGATCATTTTGGAATCAAACAAGCTTTTATGACTACTGTTCACAGTTATACTGGCGATCAATCTTTAATAGATCAAAATCACCCTAAAGGGATTTGGACACGACGCGGTAGAGCAGCTGCCTTTAATATAGTTCCAAGTTCTACTGGGGCAGCTAAAGCTATTGGTTTAGTTATTCCTGAATTAAAAGGGAAATTAGATGGCACAGCAATTCGAGTTCCTACTATTACAGGTTCTTTAGTTGATTTAACAGCGGAATTAAACAAGAAAGTAACTGTAGAAGAAGTTAACACTATTTTGAAAAAAAGTGCTAACGAAACATTAGCTTTCATTACAGATCCCATTGTATCATCAGATGTTGTAGGAACTACTTATGGTTCTTTATATGATGCTAACACTTTGCAAATTTTAAAAGATAATCCAAAATTTATTAAATTAATGTCTTGGTATGATAATGAAATGAGTTATGTTAATCAATTAGTAAGATTGTTGCATAAAGTAGCAAGCTTAATTTAATTTATTTATTGTTTAAAATTATATAAAAAAACAAACTATTATAAAATAGTTTGTTTTTTTATATAATTTTAAACAATTAATTATTAATTAAAAACACTTAATTTTGAATTATTTAATTGTTTTCTAATCCGCTTCATATTAAAATAACTATAAACAGCAAAAAGACAAGAAGAACAAAGAACTACAATTTTAATTAATAAATTGAACCAATCAAAATAATTGTTATGAATGAAATTAAAATCTTTTAACTTTAAAGTAGCTATTTTTTGTTCTAAGATGTTTTGTGACATGGGCTTTAATTTACAAATAAAATAGTTGCCGCTTTTATCTTGTAATTCAATAATATATTGTAATCCATCTAACCAACTGTTTTTAGTAATATAAGTCATTCTTTCAATTTCATAATGATCAACTTTATAAAATAACTCTGAAGCATTTATAAGTTTATCTTTGTTTTCATAAAATGGTAAAAAACTAAAATAATCATTAAGTTCGCTTATAATTGTTATCATTGAAAACATTAAACTGGCGATAATTATTATCAATAATATAATTTTTTTGTTGCCAATAAATAATTTGTTTTTAATTTTAAACTTAAACCAAATGATTTTCAGTAAGACAATTAACAATAAAATAATTATAAAGAAAAAGCAAAATAAACACATTAAATTTATTAAATGATTACATTTTCTTTTTTGTTTAGAATCGGTTTCAAGTTGAAAACCAAAACTATTATGTTTTTGAAAATCTTCTATTTCGTCTACAGTTGTAATCTCTTTTAGTTGAAATTGATCGGCTAATTCTTGAATTAAATTTCTTTTTTTGTAAACTAAAGCTTTAGCGTTACTGAAACATTTTTGTATAATTTCCTTTTGGTAATCATCCTTATCCTTATCATTTATGGCGATATAACTAAAATTAGTTAATTCTTGAGCTTTAAGAAAAGCTTCTTGAAAATCTTGGCAAGTTTTATCAACAGTTTTTTCTAATAAAACTTCTTCAGCCGCTTTTCCTGATAAATTTACTATAATTTCTTTTAACAAAACATCACTAAATTTAATATTTTGGTTTTGGCTTTTGGGAAACAAAGTTAAAATTTTATCATTAAATCGAGGAATTAAAGAAATTGAATTTAAGAAATGAGTTTGGTGCACTTGGCTAGCTATTATTTTAGCAGCTTGATGAATAGCGACAGCTTTTTTTTCACCTTCATTATATTTATTAATTTTGGCAATCCCTAATAAAATATTATCTTTAGCTTTAGCTATTAATTCATCGTTAATTTCTTTAAAATTGCCAGTTATTTGCAAAATAGCCGCTTCGTTTAAAATAGCTTTTAATTGAGCGCCGCTTAAACCTTGAGTTTGTTGAGCAAGTTGTTCTATATTTTTATGGGTTATTCCTTTTTTATTTTTTGCATGAAGTGCTAAAATAGCTGTTCTTGCTTCAAAATCAGGGAGTGATACTTTGACCTTATAATCAAAT
>NZ_JACAOD020000004.1:14229-16826 GCF_016876135.2 Candidatus Phytoplasma meliae | reverse complement strand
ATCGGTAAAGAGTTTTTGGAGGGGTTGGGTTGTTTTAAAATCTTGTTGAATTAAATTAGGGGTTATATTTAAATTATCTTTTAAAGAGTGATAATGGTGTTTATTTTTTTTAATTCTTAAACGACAACAAATACCTTTTTCTTTCATGATGAGATAAACTTTTTTCTTAGTGATAGTTTCATTAAAAGTTTTTAAGTATAAATCAGTGATTTTTCGATGTCCTAAGAAATATTCATGCATTTTACATAAAGAGGCAATACGTTTTTGTTCTAATAATTGTTTTTCTTGTTTTAATTTTAATTTTTCTTTAGTTTTTAACCAATAATAATAGGTGCTTCTTTTAATTTGGATTGTTTTTAAAATAGTGGTTAAACTGAGATCTTTTTCAAATTGTTTCACTAATTTAAAAACTAATTCTTTGTTAATATTATGGATTTGCGAAAGCATTTTTTGTAATAATTTCATTTTTTGTTTTAATTTATGCATTAATTTGATATTATTTCCTTTTTTTATATATCATTTATTATAACTCTAAATAATTATATTTATTTAAAAAAAAGGGGGGGGAACGCGCAACGGGGGGGATTTTTAGTATTTCTTTTTTTATTGGTGTGTACTTATAATTTTTATTAGCGCTTCAGCGCGTTAGGGGATTGTGTTTGGTTATTTGTTTATATAAACAACCTTACTAATATTGGTGAGGCAGTTAATTTAAAAATTAAAATTTATTAATAAATTAAATAGTTTAAAAAATTAAGTTTCTAAAAAAGAAATCTTTATTATATCGATTAATAATAATGATAGCTAAAAGATACAACGATAATATCAAATATCGAGTATCATTATCATTATCGATATAAAATATAAAATATCACTCGTTAAAAGTGTTTGTGTTTGTATAGGATATGCAAAAAGGAAAAGTGTCATAAAAGTGTCAGTGAAGTGTCATAAAATTGTCAGCGAAGTGTCATAAAAATGTCAGTGAATTGTCATAAAAGTGTCATTCATCAAAAATATATTTATATTTAGGATGGATTTTTTTTACTCGATAACCTTGTTTTGACTTAGTTAAGAAAAATTGGATATATTTTAAATCTTCTAGTTGATAATAAATAACATTTAAACCTTTTTTATAATTCGTTTTAATAGTTTTGTTGTATTTATCTAGTTTATTAGGTTCTAATTGATATAATTGTAAGGTTTCTAATTTATGAGGATTAATTTTGCCAATTAATTCTTTGATGGTGTTTTTAGATGTATTTTTATAATTGATTTGAAAAATATTAAATAGGGGTTTAAGGGCATTATTTTGATTTTTAAGAGGGGGTAAATTAGAAAGTAATGGTTTAGTACTACTAGAGGATAAATGATCATTAATAAGAGCTATTTTAGTTTGTTTAATTTCTTCTAATATTTGAGAATCAACAAAGAGAGTTTCGTTTTTAGGGCGATAATTAGCTTCTTGGTAGGTGTTTTTCTTTTTAGAATGAGTAATAATTGTGAGATTAATTAACTCTTCTTGTAAGGTTTTAAGAAAATGTTTGATTTGTTCTAAATCATTAGGGGTTGATTTTGTTTCCCAACCACCTTTAATAATGCCTTGATTGGTTTCGTTTTTCATCTTTTTTATTTCTCCTTTTTATTTTTGAGTTTATTGAGGTGTTATTTATAACTAAATTAAATTTGAAAGATATTATAGGGTTTTTATTTGAATATTCATTGTTTTAGTTTTATTTGTAGTGCTAAAGGTTGAAATGTAATATAGAATAAATTAATTTAATTAATAATTTCGACTTTATCTTGGCCGAATAAATGAACAGCTAAATCAACGATAAGTTTCTTTTGGGTCTCTTCATATGAAATGTATGGGTCTAAAAAACATTTTTGATAGGCTTCTTTGCCGAANTGACGCAATAAATCATCAACATCTTTACAAGTTTTATNATATGGNGGTAAAATGCGTCTAATTTCGTATNTNATNTTNGNTTCTTTNAGTTGTNTCCCTAACGCTTCACTTCGTTTTTGTCCTGTTTCGTCGTTATCTAANGCAATAATGNNTTTNATATTTTCTTTTTTNANAATNGNTATTTGNGNTNGGGAAAGTAATTGGGTGACACAAATTAACCCNACNACNTTTTTAATGTTGTTTTGCCAACAACTGATGACNTCAAAAAAACCNTCATGNATAATGANGGTTTTGNTTTGTTTAATATATGGCNAAGCTTCCCAAAAACGATANCTGAAATNAAAAGTNGGNGTTTGACTGAAATTNTTGATCGATTGGTATTTGGGTTNAAAATAGGNAGTATCACGAAAATGGTTTTGNTAAAAATGAAANGTTTTATGANAACCGTTTTCNATGGGNATAATGATNGAACCATGAAAAGTNTCGTGATAATATTTTTTATTTTGTTGATTNGTTTTTTCTTTGANAAAGCCATATTCNANTAATTTGGTAGGATCGATATTTTNTTTTTGACAATAATTNANNAGACGAAAAGATAAAGGTTTATCNGATAANGGGGCNTAACCTAATTTAAACTCTTTAATGGTTNCNAGAGTTAATTNNCNTTTTTGNGTTAAATATTCNNATCCNA
>NZ_JACAOD020000004.1:0-14224 GCF_016876135.2 Candidatus Phytoplasma meliae | reverse complement strand
GNTTCNTTGTTGCGGTTAGAAATTAATAAATAATGATAATAATCNCNNATTTGATTNAATAAAGGTGATATTTCTTTAAATAATTGNNTTTTTTTAACNTTNATTTCTTTTTCATTNATNGGGTTGNGGATATTTTTAGNGTGATATTGATATTTGAAGGGGTTGGTTGGNGANTNAGGANTNGCNTTTTGTTGCTCNATTANTGTTTTAAATTCTTGNGTTTNCATAAAGTTATTAATTCTTTCAAGGGCNTTATTNAAAGTTTTAATGCCTCTTATNTCCNTATAAACATCAATAATATCNAAATCTTTACAACATTTCCAACAATGNATTTTATTATCTGAAGTTAAATGACAACAAGTAGGATTTTGNCCTTGNTGGATGGGACAGGGGAAACGGTATTTNANNTTGAAATTNGATGGNANNANATTTAATTTTTTTAATAAAACTGACATAGGGAAATTNNTTTGAATGTGTTTTATTTTTTCTTGAAAATTCATTTACTTTACTCCTANTTTTTTTTGATTAATAATAAGTTTCTATTTGATAAGGNAAAACANAACCTANTTCTTGGAAAGTTTGNGTNGTCATTTCGAAATGATAAAGTAAGGTTTTTTTNGTNCCNCTNCNNTTTTTTTTNATACATANTTCNATTATTTTTTGATTTTCATNGTCATTAGCTTCTAAATGNAGTTGATTTAAGTTCGAATTATAGATATTTATNGNNTTTTCTTTGTCTTTGGATAGTTTAGGTTGNAATTCNGNCATCATTAAGACGATATCNGANTTAGTTTCAATGCCNCCACTTCCNTTTAAAGCGGTTATTTCTGGTGNTTTNCNTTNGTANTTAGTNTANGTATCTCTTGAAAATTGAGATAANATGATAATAACGATGTTTAATTCAATNGCTAATTGTTTGAGTTTAGTCATAATTTCATCAATGGCTAAACGNTCNTTTTCTANGTGATTTGNGGTTTTAGTTATTTGAAGGTGGTCAATGACGATAATTTCTGCTTGTTTTTCTAAATGAAGGCGATAAACTAAATCAATGACATAATTAATGCTCACTTAGACCAAAACATTGGACTCCAACTAAATATTTAACGAAACCATCATTTTTTGATGGTTTTTTTATTATCAAAACCAAAAAAAGGAGTAACCAATGAATACAATATTAACCAAAATTAATCAAATTTACCAATTAATAATTTCTTTGTTAAAAAAACCATTCTTAACTGCCAACGACAAAAAAGAACTTTCAACATTACAAGAACAAGAAACTGAATTAATTCAACATTTCGAAAAAAACGAAATCCTCGAATTATCCAAAGAAATGAAAAAAAGTCAAGAAAACTACGATTTTCAAAAACTTCAAAAACTACAACAAAGAGCACTCAAAATCTATTTCAACGATAGAGACAATCAATTTTTAAAAGATGCCATCATTTTTTCATATGAACCAATTTACAAAGAAATTCTAAAAAGTTTTAGATATCAACCACGATTCGTCACTTACCAAGATAAACTACAAGATTGTTATCTTTTTGCAACCGAAGCACTTAATAAATATGACGAACAACTACCAAATAAACTTCCTTTTTCAATTTTTATGGATTATCATGTTGAAAATCGTTTAAAAAATAAACAAAAACTCGACATTGGTATTAAAGATGACAAGAAATTCGACATCAAAGCATTACCAAGAATGGAAAATTTCAACCAAGAATCGAAAGAAACCGAAAACGAAGAATTAATGGAACCAATAACCGAAACTCTTATGGTAGAACGAGTGAATCCATTTAAAACACCAGAACAACATTACAACAATCAAACTAAACATGAACAAATAATCGAATTAATCAACGAAATTCTAACACCAAAAGAAAAAGAAGTTGCCATGTTAGCATTTGGTTTTAACTTAAACAACGAAAACGATAAACGAGAATTTTCGTACGAATACATGGTTCCGACATTAAAAAACCAACAAATTGCAGAAAAATTAAAAATATCCAAAAAAACAGTCGAAAATCACAAATCCAACATCATCAAAAAATTAAAAGAAAAATTCGATGGACATCCACTTTTGCCAAAAAAATATGAAATAAAACCAAAACAAACAGACAAACAATTAATCAAAGAAACACGATATCGTTTCGATTTTGATGATGATAAATGTTATTCTGTCTTTGAATATAAACTAAAAAATGGTGAAATAATCAAAGAATCAAAATATCCACCAAACGACAAAATCCATTGCATGATCGAATACAATCCGAAAACAGAAAAACCAATTAAAGAAACATATTACGACTCTGATGGCAAAGAACTGTTCGAAAAAAAATATAAAAAAAATCAAAAATAACAAACCAAGACCAACTTAATCGTTGGTCTTTTCTTATATATAAAAAAAAGGAAATCAAATATGTTAAAACAAATCAAAAAACAATACAATCCAACAACCAACAAACTAACAAAAACAACATACTCAAACAAAAATGGTGCAATTGCCTCTATCAACAAATATGACAAAAATGGAAACATTAACAACACTTCTTTTTATAATCAATTAACTGGCAGAGTAACCAAAAGAACATTTTACTACAACGATGGTTCAATCGATTACATCGATGAATTCGATCTTCAAACTTATATTCAAACCAAAAGAACACATTACAACAAAGATGGAACCATTCGTTCTATCAATGAATACAACCAATTAACAAATCAATTATCGAAAATTGTTGGTTATGACATTCACGATTCAATTAATTAACCAAAAACCAAAGGAGGATAAAAATGAAAAACAACGAAACAGATACAATATTTTACAACTTAATTAAAGAAACATGTTATTTGTCTGATAACAAACAAAAATACATCATCTACGAATACGAAAAAAATGGTGAAATACAAAAACGAAATAAACGTTCACCAAACGACAAAATCGATTTTGTAATCGAATACAATCCAAAAACCAACAAACCAATCAAAAAAACATATTACAATGACGATTCTATTTTTTTAACTATCAAATACGATTCCGATGGCAAAGTTTCTAAAATCAAAAAAAGAAAAAATAACCAAACCACAAAAAAACAATTAATCAAAGAAACACGATATCGTTTCGATGAAAATCGAGTATATTCTATTTTCGAATACATCAAAGGAAACCAAATAATCCAAGAATCAAAATATCCGCCAAATGACGACATTTTTTCTGTAATCGAATACAATCCGAAAACAGAAAAATCAATCAAACAAACTTACTACAACAAAAACTCAATCACTTCAATCACCGAATACGAATACAACAAAAACAACCAATTAATCAAAGAAACCGATTACAACAAAGATGGTACAATCACTTCAATCACCAATTACGACAACAACGAAAACATCACCAAAGAAACCGAATACAACGACGATGGTACAATCTTTTCCGTCATCGACTACAAATAAACCAAAAAAATCCAAAGGAGAACCAAAAATGACAAACGAACCGAAAATCGAATATAACCAAAAAAATCAAAAAACCAAAGAAATCTATTACAATCTCCATGATGACAAAGTCTTTTTCATCAGAGAATACAATCCAAAAAACAACGAAGTAACAAGAAAAACAGTTTATTTTTTACCAAACATCATTACAATTGAAGTCCGAGACAAAACAGCAACAACAAGCGTTAAATATACTTACGACATTCAAAAAAACCAATTAGGCGAAATCTACAAAGCCAATTTTAAAACTCGTGACGAATCAATAAAGAGTACCAATTTCACCAAATCTCAAATTGAAACTGCCAAAAAGTTTTGTGAGCATGCATTGCAACAATACGAATTCTACAATTCAAATAACAACAAACCACTAAAAACAAACTAACTTTCACTTCCACCAAAGAACCAACTTAACCATTGGTTCTTTCTCTTCAACCAACATCAAAACTTCACACCATATAAAACAATCAACCACAAACACCAACACACTCCAAAAACAGCCAAAACCACCAACACCATCACCAGCCAAAAACCATTTATCAAAAAAAAAAAAAACAAACACAACCAAAATGTCTTATAGAATGACAATAAACTTCTAAATCCAAAAACCAAAATAAAAACCATTTACCAAAAAAAGGAGATTAAACTAATGTTGAAATCAAAAAACCAATTTAAAGTATTTTTTTATTTAATTGGACTTATTATTCTACTTATTGGAATTTTTTATTTTACCAATCATAACAATTTAAAAGAACATATCAATACAAAAACCGAACAATTAAAAGATAATACAAACCAAGTTGACAAAACATTAGTTGCATTTAAAAAAGAAACTCAAGAAAATTTTGATAAAATTGATAAAAAAATAGATAATTTAACCAATGAAATTGATAAAAAAATAGATAATTTAACCAATGAAATTGATAAAAAAATAGATAATTTAACCAATATAACAAACCAACAAAAATAAAAAAAACACAATTCAATAAACAAACACAACCAAAGCTAGTCTTATGAAACGACTATAAACTTTCAAATAAACAAAAAACAAAGGAAACCAAAAAAATGAAAAACAACGAAACAAAAACAACGAAACAAAAACTAACAGAAAACGAAATTGAAGAACTCAATGATGATTTTTCTACTATTGATTATTTAACAACACAAAAAGAAGATACCTTTTACAATCATGTTAGCCATTTGTACGATTATTTATCACAAGAATGTTATGGTTATTCAAATATGACAGAATACCAACAAGAACATTTAGATGAACTACAAAACAAGTTATCAGACATTTACGAACTTTTACGAGAAATCGAAGATTTTGATATCAAAGATGCATTAGAAAAACACGACGAATCCGACGACGACAAATAAAATCAAAAAAACGAAAAAAGGAACCAAAAATATGAAAAACAACGAAACAAAAACAAAAAAAGCAAAACTATCAGTAGAACAAATTGAAGAGCTTCAAGATTCTCTTAGTACAATTAATTATCTAACATTAGAAGAAGAAAACACATTGTACAGTCATGCTGACAAATTGCACGATTTTTTAGGTTATGAAAATTATGGATATGAATACATGTCAACATGGCAACGAGAACAATTAGACAAATTGCAAGATGCTTTGGCAACCGTTTATGAAGTTTTGAATAAAATTGAAACATTCGAAATCGAAGATGCCATCGAAGAATATGAAAACAATCCAGACAACATCGACGACGATGAATCCGACAACGAATAAAAAATCTCAAAATGAAATATCCATCAAAACGACTTTATGGTTATAAAATTTCAAAAAAAGACGATATCGAACGAGATCGTTCCAATCTATCGAAAAACTCGAAATCGACGAATATAACAACATTCTTAAAGAATGGAAATATCGTCATGACTGGAAAGATTAATTAACCAACCAATCCGACCTAAACATGTCGTTAAACTGTTTTCATCAATAACCGTTACGTCGCGCAGGAAATAACGGTTTTCGATGAATTGAACTAAAAAGTTGGGTCTGCCGACCAAACCGAAACTAACCATCATCTGAGCACCATGCAGATGACAATATCCGCGGGTTTTTTTTGGTCAAAAACAAAGAGGCAACCTAACCGTTGCCTCAAAAACAAAATAAAAGCCAAAATCTTTTTCAAGATTTCGGCTTAAACCAAAACATACACATCACCACATAACTCAACCAACCAAAGTTGTTTTGTCACGCAGGATATGTCGTTTTTTAATGGAAGTCATTCTTACGAACTACAATCCATTAAAAACATTATATCATAATTTTTTATAAAACCAAAACCAACAATTCGACCTGAACATGTCGTTAAACTGTTTTTCATCAATAACCGTTACGTCACGCAGGAAATAACGGTTTTCGATGAATTGAACTAAAAAGTTGGGTCTGCCGACCAAATCAAAACCAATCATCATCTGAGCGTCATGCAGATGACAATATCCGCGGGTTTTTTTTGGTCAAAAACAAAGAGGCAACCTAACCGTTGCCTCTAAACAAAAAAAAGTCGAAACCCCTTACAGATTTCGACTAAAATACGAATACAACCAAAAACCACCAACACGTCACCAAAACCAAAGTTTTTGGCACCATGCGGGTGATGATATCCGCAATTTATTTTTTGGATGATACTTTTTCAAATATCACCAAAAACATTATATCGTAATTTTTTATAAAACCAAAACCAACCAATCCGACCTAAACATGCCGTTAAACTGTTTCACCAAACCAAAAACCTAAGCATGTTTTAAAACTACTTATTTTTATATAAAAATTCCAAATAAAATAAAAAAACACAAAAGGAAACCAAAAAAATGACAAAAAAAGAATTAATCAACCAAATTGCAACAGAATTAGAATACACAAAACAAGGTGCCGAATATACATGGAATGCCATAGAAAACATTATCTGGAACCAATTATCAAATCACGAACCAGTTATATTATCACCACGAATCGGCAAGCTTATTCCAAAAATATCGGCTCCAAGAATTGCTAGAAATCCACAAAGTGGTGAAAAAATCCAAATACCAGAGAAAAAAGTAATTCGTTTCAAAGTCTCAAAAACATTAAAAGATACATTAAATTCATAAATCAAAGAACCAACTTAACCATTGGTTCTTTTTCTTCAACCAAAACCAATCAAAAAAAATAAAACCAAAGGAAACCAAAAAAAAAATGTTAAACAATGTCAATTTAATCGGACGAATTACTCACGATTTAAAATTAGAAAAAATCAACATCAATAATGAACAAATTTCAAAAATCAGTCTTTCTCTTGCTGTTGACGATGGCAAAGACAAAAATGGAAAACACAAACCAATTTTTATTCCATGTGTCATTTGGAGAAAACAAGCAGAAAGTTTAATCAAATACAAAGGAAAAGGCTCTCTCTTGCACATTACTGGAAAACTAAATATTCAAAAATACAACAAAGATGGTCAAGATAAAATTTTCACTTCTGTCAATGTCCAATCTGTTCTTTTCTTAGATCCGAAAACCAAAGATGACACAAGCACCAATCAAAACCAACAACAGTCAGTTCCATCACATTATTCTTTTTAACCACCAAAGAACCAACTTAACCATTGGTTCTTTTTCTTCAACCAAAACCAACCAAAAAAACCAAAGGAAACCAAAAAAATGAAAATAAAACCAAAATTAATATTAGCTCTCTTAACTTTAACTTACATCGGTTTCATCGTCACCGATGTTATGACTTTGTTTTTTGATTTCCAATTTGGAATCAAAGCTAATACTTTAATAAGTCTAATATCTGATGTTGTCTTTTTGTCATATTTATGGATGAAAGAGGTTAAAAATGAAAAAGTTCATTAATTGGATTGGATGCAAGAAAAAACTACTACCACAGCTTTTGCCACTAATTCCAAAAAACTACAAAACTTATTATGAACCATTTTTAGGAAGTGGTGCACTCTATTTAGCACTAATGCCAAAAAATGCCATCTTAAACGATGTCGACCACCATCTAATATCAATATGGAAATCCATCATAGATAATCCGAAATTATTTTATGAAAAAACAATATCATACGAAAACGACATATACCAACATCAAACACAAATTAAACAAAAAGCTTCTTTTCAAACAATACTAAAACATTTCAACGACACTACAAACACAACCAACACTCAACTAACTAAATCATCGCTTTTCTTTATTTTAACTAAATATGCTTTTCGAAGTATTTTAAGATTCACCAAAGACCAAATATTAAAAACACATTTCAGCTATAAGCCAAAATTCAAAACTGGCATTTTAAATTTAGACGATTTAATCACTTTACAAAAACACTTTATAAAAAACAACCACATTTTATTGTGTCATGATTACCAAAAAACAATACAAACTTCACAAAAAGACGACTTTTTATTCATAGATCCACCATATTACAGTGGCAAAGAAGCACACTCACATGCCTTTTATCAAAAAACATTCGACTTCAAAGAACAAACAAACTTATACAACGAACTCCAAAAAGCCGACCAAAGAGGAGTAAAGTGGCTATATACCAACTTCAACACCAAAGAAATAAGAACATTATTTAAAAATTACCATTTCAAAACAACAAAAACATCTACATCATCACAATTAACCAACCAAAACAACAAACAAGAAATCATCATCACCAATTACAAAATCTAAAACCACCTTCGAACCAAAACCACCTCTTTCACAATATATGAACAATCAACCACAACTGCCAACACACTCCAAAAAATGCCACGAACCACCAACACCATCACCAGCCAAAAACCATTTATCAAAAAAAAAAAAAAACAAAGGAAACTAAAAAAAAATGAAATCAATAATTAAAAAAATAAAAGAAGCTGCCAACAAAGCAAAAGCATCAATCAAAGAAACATGGAATGAAGTGAAAGGAACAAAACAACAACAAAACCGACTACAAGAAAACTGCCGATTGGCAACGTCGGTTATTTTTGTTATCTTAATAATTTTCATAGCTTTTAAAGCTTATCACGAATGCAAATAAACCAAAAATAAAACCAAAAAATAAAAAATCAAAAAATAAAACCAAAGGAAACCAAAAAAATGAAAAACAATGAAATAAAAACAACTTATTATCCAAAAACAATAAAAAGTAATCAAGAAATTGATTCTCAAACAGGAAAAATAATTAAAGAAACAAATTTCAATGAAGATGGAACATTAAACAACATCATAGAATTTCATCCTAAAAAAGGAAATAAAATCAAAAAGACAGTTTTTCTTGAAGATGTTGAAGATGAAAAAATAATAGATTACATTGAAGAATATGATTCACAACAAAAAGTAATAAAAATCACATACTACAATGGTGAATATTTACATTTCATCGAAAAATTTGAACCTAAAACAGGAAACCTAATCAAAACAACATTCTACAATTTAGATACCGATGAAATAGATTATATCAAAGAATATGACCGAAACGAAAACATCACCAAAGAAACATACTACAACAAAGATGGTACAATCAAATTCATCTACGAATATGACCAAGATGGCAACATCACCAAAGAAATATCCTGTACCAACGACGACAAATAAAACCAAAAAATAAAAATCAAAAAAAAAGGAGAACAAACCACATGGACAACCATCCAATTTTACAAATAATTTCATTCTTACTAGCATTTTCCATTATTCCATTCTACATCATAACATTTAGATGTGGCTATAAAACTGGAAATTCTGGCAAAAAACTATCGACCATCAAATATTTTCTTTTAATTTCGTTCGGTCTTTACATTTATGGATACAACAAAGGTTCACGAGACTATCTTGCCTCCAAAACGCAAAAATTAAAAACAAACAAGAAAGAATAATCTAAAACAACGAGAAAGGAGGTTCTTCGGTTGAACAAAAAGAAACAATTCGGACAATTTTTTACCAGAAAACAAAGTTGGTTTACAAAACCATTAAAAGAATTTATTCATGATAATTTAAAAGAAAATCATTTTGTCTTAGATCCTTTTGCTGGCGAAGGAGATATTTTAAATTTTTTAAAATGTTATTTTGAGAATAAAATTACCAATTTACATTTTGTTGGTTACGACATTGATAAAAAATTCACTGAACACAAAATGAACGATTCCTTAAAAGATATTCCATACGAAAAAAAACACAAATATTTTATAACAACAAATCCTCCTTATTTAGCAAAAAATAGTTGTTGTCGCAAAAAATACACACAAACTTACAAAGATTATTTTGAAACAACCAATTTCACCGATCTTTATTTATTGGCATTAAGTAAGATGATATCCACAAATCAACCAGGATTTGCAATCGTTCCAGAAACTTTTATTAATTCGAAGTTTGACAAAACCAACATTAACAAAATTATCGTTATTGAATCGAATCCTTTTGAAGATACCACTACTCCGATTTGTGTTGTTTGTTTTAATGGTGTCGAATTAGAAAAACAAATTATTTATAAAAACGACGACAAAATCGGTTCTTTACAAGAATTAAAAAAAATAAAAACCTTCGTTAAAGAAAAAAGTGAATTTTTAAAAAAAATACGATTCAACGATGTTAATGGAGTTGTTGCATTGGTTGGAGTAGATTCCACAAATCCGAAAGAAAAAATTAAATTCATACATAAAAAGGAATTAAAATATAATATTTCAAATATAAAAACTTCATCTCGTGCAATCACTATAATTCACAACGAAGAATTTAAATATTTAGACGATTTAGAAATTGAAAAAATAATTACTAGTGCAAATCAAATTTTAAACACTTTTAGAACAAAAACAAAAGATGTTTTGTTGTCTCCATTCAAAGGAAACAACAAAAACAACCAACGACGACGACGATTAGATTTTCATTTAGCAAGAAATATTTTAACAAAAGCCTTTATTGGCAACTGCAACAACATAAACGGAGATATTAATTATGAAACAAATAGATTATAAAACAAAATACAAAGAGCAATTGAAACAAAATTTAGAAAACTTTGATATTAAAGATAAAAAAACTATTCAAAAAATTAAAAAATTTTGTGAAAAATTTAATTTTATCCAAGAAGAAGTAGAAACATCCATTAAAAACAATATTTTTTTAAAAGTTTGGTTTATTTTAGAGCCGTTGAAACAAAATTTTTATGAAAAAGTGTTTGGTGATTTTTTAAAAAATGATATAAAAAACATTTCCAAAGTGTGCAAGCTTGAAGATGTTTTTATAAAAAAACAGAAAATAGTTCAAAAAAAAGAAATAAATCAATACACTTCGTCAAAAGGCAAGTCAATCGATTTTTCTTTTAAATACAAAGATTTTGAAGTTATGTTTTATGTTTTTCACAAATATACCAAAGAATCAGGTGGTTCACAAGATAATCAAAAAAACGATGTAAAAATATCTATCGAAGAAGCTAAAACCGATACCAAAGAATATAACGAAAATATAATGGTTTTGTTTGTTTGTGATGGTGAATATTATAACGAATATAAAATGCAAGAATTAAAAAAAACAGCAACACAAGACAATCTTAAAGTTCTAAAATCTAACGAATTACAAAGTTTTTTAGATGGATTTGGGATGAATAATAAAAAACACACAATTAACTTTTGATAACAAAAAAACGTCCCAACAACCAACCTTTACGCTCAAAACAGAAACCCGAACCATTAATCCGATTCCATCCAATCTTGAAAAAACAAACAAAAAATCCTTTTTAATGAATTAAATATCTACGAACTACAACAAGAACCTTTTCTACAACCACAACGAAAAAAGTTTTTAAACCCCTCCGCGAATATGACGTTATCAAGTTCAACGCCAAAACAACCTTTCTCTTTCTAAAAAAAACAAAAACTATCAAAATGGATAAGATGTTTCGTAACCAGACATCAACCTAAAAAACAACTATCTACATCAACACAGAAAAAGACTTTTATAAAAGGTGGCTCACCAAAACTCGCAGTCTCATCATACTTCGATGATGCTTCGCTAACCCTATAAATCTCTGATTTAAAATTTTAAAACGACACCGCCACAATCAACCGCTTTCTGCCAACGTTTTGACTTATGGAATGTCATTAAACTTTCAAATAAAACCTCAAAAGGAAGTAAAAAAATGAACAAAAACAAACAAATAATAATAGGAATAAGTGCAATATCTGTAATTGTAGCTTTGGCAGTGGGATTATGGGTTTGGAATAGTAAAACCGACATTCCAACAACAACTCCAATAATGCCCCAAAATACCCAAGCAGTAGACAACCAACGAGTCTCGAAACCCGAAGACCAAACCGAAGCCGAAACCAAAGCCGATGAACCAAAAGCCAACAAACCAAAAGCTGACGAAAACAAAGTAGACGAACCAAAAGCCGAAAACAAAGTAGACGAACCAAAAGCCGACGAAACCAAAGCCAACGAAAACAATTCCGACAACAACAATGAAAACACTCAAAACACACAAAACTAACTTTCACTTCCATCAAAGAACCAACTTAACCATTGGTTCTTTTTCTTTAACCAAAACCAAAACCGATTAAAACCAACAAACCAACTCTTTGTCTTGTGGAATGACTATAAACTTTCAAATCGAAAAAAATCCAAAGGAGAACCAAACCAATGGAAATAACAACAATGATTTTAATTGTTCTAATGACTACCATTTTCACTTTAACAGTCGTTATGCAAATTTTATGGTTATATGTGGTAGTAAAAAAAATCCACAACGATAACAAAAACAACAACCAAAACTAACACCATCAACAACACCAAATAAACCCTACCTCAATAACCTACTAATGGAGAACCGAAATGCAACAACTAAAAAAACTCATCAAAAACCTAACCAAAAAAATCAACTTATGTTATAATGAACTTATACAAAAGAAAGGGAATCAAAAAATGAAACAAAATAACGAAATTAATGTTTATGACGTTGCTAATTATATTATTGAAAAAACCACTAATTATCCATGTTTTTTTACAGGCAAAAAAAACCAAAAAACAGATCCTAAAAATAATACATTTTATTTTACAAATTATATTTTATCGCTAATCGTTTATTATGTGTATGTTGAATCCTTATTAAAGAAACGACCTTTGTTCATTAAAGAGAAAATAATTGCTTCTCGTTATGGGACAATATATCCCACATTACTTGATTTTTACCCTAACCATGATAGCGGTTATTTGAGAAACATTTCGTTTAAAGGTGATAGTAACAAATTGACAAAAGAAAATAAAGCGTTAATAGATAGTGTTTTTGAAAATATAGTAAAACTTAATTCTTCAAAAAAATTAATAGATATTAACCGCCAACAGCGTGCATATTTTCAAACTAGATATCCAAAACATATCCAAGAAATAATGACCCAAAAATTAGAATTCACCGCGATAGAATATGATGACTTAAATGATGTAATGAAAAAAACAATAACAGATGAATGTATAATTGAATCTTTCATCGATAAAGAAAATTTTTTCACCATTGATAAAGATTGTTGTTATGAACGTGTTCCTGAATTTTTCCACCTTGGATCGGCGAATTATATGCCCAAGGGTTTAAAAATATTAAATAATTTTAAATATTAAATATATAAATAATATTGTTGATATATTATGTTATTATGAGGAGTAGGTTTTGGTTAATTATGAAGAAAAAATTTCAATAATTAATGAAATTATTTTAGAGTGTTCGTTTTTTATAAATAAATGGATTAAAGATTTAAGAAAATTACAAGAAAATGGTTTTCGCAATATTTTTTCTATTGCTTTAAATATGCGTTTAAACCGTAATGGCGATGAAAAAGAATATACAATCAATAATGAAGCTATGTCCCACAACGGGAAACCAGATATTTCAATCGCATTTAATAAAAACTATCGATTTCTTTATATTGTAGAAGTAAAAATTTATAAAAGCACCATTACCCTAAAAAAAGCTTTAATACAAGTTGTTGAATATATAAATCCCGAAAACCAATATGCTTCCATTATTGTGATAAATAAAGAAAAACATTATGAGGGTTTTAACGAAAATATAAAAAAAATTGATACATATTTACACAAATTACATGAAGAAGAAAAAATAGAACAAATGTTATACTTTAAAGAACAAAAATATTGGAGTTTTTATTATATTATTTCAGAAAATTTTAAAATTCAAATTTTTTTGTACTATTTTAATTTCTATGGAAAATGCATGAACAAACCACATATAAAAACGGATTATATCATTAAAAAAGAAAAGATAAATCAAAAAGAACTTAATGACAAAAGAGATTATATAGTTAATCAAAAAAGTAAAGAAGGCATATCAGAAAAACAATATAATAAAAAAGAAATATTGTTATATAAAGTATCAAAAATTCAACAAGCATCATTAAAATATACTCAAAAGAATATCGAAAAAATAAAAGAAGAAACAAAAACCAAAGAAAAAACCAAAGAATTAGAAGGTTTTCTAAAAGAATACGAATATCGCAATAAAGATGATCAAGAAATATTGAACAAAATAAAAGAAGTAATTGAAAAATATTTAAAAACATTTTATATCGTCGAATAACCGAAAAAAAATAAATTCAACATCAATCAAAATCACAAGACCCTTTCAAGGGTCTTTTTTTTATACAACAATACACACACGTAACTACATCATTCAATAAATAAAAAAAAAAAGAAAAACCAAATCAAATAAAACAATAAAAGCCTCAAATCGA
>NZ_JACAOD020000003.1 GCF_016876135.2 Candidatus Phytoplasma meliae | reverse complement strand
AAATTCAACAAAATAGACAAAAACAATTAAAAAAAATTGAAGATGATGATTTTAAACTACTCTTAAACCAACACATCAAAGAATACGAAGAAAGCATAAACGCCTTAAAACAAGAAATGCACCAACTCCCAGGCACCATCGAAGAACTCTTAGAATTATCCAATGGCGCCAAAAACATCTATCTTTTCGCTTTCGAAACTCGAAAAAAACCAATCCACATTAATCTCCCAGACTCCCTTGACCCCTACAAAGCCATCCGTGATTGGAAAAGAGAGAAAAATTTATATGCTTATGAAGGAGAATATAACAAACAAACTCGCAATGGCAATAATCCTATAACTATTACCGCACCCGCTTATAAAGAAATTAATATTTCATATACTCTTAATTTAATAGAAAACACTTTTGAAACCGAAGATAAAATATATCACCTCACTTGTCAAGATACACAACCAAAAAGAGATATTTTAAACACCTATCAAAAAGATTATGTCAATTGGTTAAACCAATGTTATATCAAATACGGCTGCACTTACCAAGGAGAAACGATTAGAAACAAATTAGGTCGTTCATCTAGAACTCTTTATGATGAAAATGGTAATACCCATTATTATAAATATGAAGAAGGTTGGCGTTATGATGATTGGTATATCGACGGTAACGATTGTTGTTCTGGTGGAGATCGTTGGCAAACAAGAACTTATTATCACTTCTTAGACAACAGTTATCCCCCTAAAAAACCAGAGATCCTCGATTCTTAATAACAAATCATTCCAAGACTCTATTATGAAATAGAGTCTTTTTTTATTACTCCATCATCTAAAAACAAGAAAGGAACTAATTAAATATGTTCATCAAAAAAATCCCCTCATTTTTAATAAATAATATCATCTATATGATTTTCCTTATCCCGATTTATTTAATTTATTTTTTAATCAAATGCTATCTTTTTACCTATCAATTAAGCATTCAAAGACTAAAACAAGGTATTATAATTAGATTCTATCAATATCTAACTACTAATAAAACAAATAATCATGTGGAACCTAATTAATACTTGGTTAACAAAGTTAAATAATTGGTGCAATGATATCAGCAATCATTACTTGACTTATCAAAACCGATGGCTTAATTTAACTTTATTAACTATTATTTTATTGTTTTTGCCTCATCTCTTATGTTTAATTGATTTTCTTTTTAAAGTTTTATATCACACCATTAAATTTATTTATTATTTGGTGAAATATCTCATCTCATTTTTTAAGAAAGGAAAATAACGATGGAAATCAAATTATCCCAACGTACCAAAGAATGGTATCAACATCGTAAAAAATTCATCAACGCTTCGGAAATTGGTAGTATCACAGGCAATGACAAATTCCGTTCTTTAGAACAATTAGTTCATGATAAAATCTTTGGCACTACTTTCACAAGCAACAAATACACCGAACATGGTAACAAAATGGAACCAATCGCCCGTGCTTTCTTTGAAAAAACCACTCAATTAAATTATCCTGATGCTATCTTTACGGATGATAAAGCCCAAATGTTTTCCGCTTCTTTAGANGGTTATAATGCTAAAACCAACACNNTNTTAGAAATCAAATGCCCTTATGTTGACGAAAANAATAATATCTCANCATCNTGGAATGGNTTTTTNNCAAACNAAGAAGTNCCNTTAAANTACTGGGCCCAAGTTCAATGTCAACTTTATTGTTCCCAAGCTAAATTCGCCTATTTTTTAGTTTATTTCAATGATAATGATTATCATGTAGTGCGTATTTACCAAGANAATAACTTCATTNATAAAATGATTCAAGATNGNAAAAAATATTTAGNATTNCTACANAANGCNAAACAAGAATTANCNCAAACAANTTATTTAAAACAATTAACTAAATTTAAATAATNATTANACCTTCAATTGNAAGGTCTTTTTTTATACCAAAAATTAGNANTAAAGGAGAANANAANATGAAATTAATAGTTTTTGAAGGNCTNGACGGNAGNGGNAAAACAACTTTNATTAAAAAAGTTANAAAACAATTAAAAAAACAAGGTCACGAAGTTATCACTCTCCAAGGATTAGGCAGTGCTTCTATCGGACCAACCATTCGTGATATCTTTTTAACTAATCCCCAATTAAAACCATTANCTNGNTATNTNNTNAGTTTTGCTAATATGTTGCAAANNCAAGAAGAAATNATNNAACCNNATTTAAAAACTAACAAGATCATCTTAATTGATCGTTGGCTAGGTTCTAATTTCGCTTATCAANCTTATCCGCATCATATTGATAAAAACTATCAAANGTTTAATAAATTAAGTAAAAATTTCCTTAAACCCAATCTGACTGTTTATTTACAAGTAGAACCTCAATTAGGTTTANCACGNAAANAAAACCAAAAAGANCATAAATTAGATGTGATCGAATCAAATCCTTTATCATATTTTAATCAAGTAAGCCAAGGATATGAAGCGTTTTTAAAAAGANAAAANNTCGGTCATAANTTAATCTTAAAATCAATGAATAACAAAACAGCCTTAACTAACCAAAAACTAATAATCAAAAAAATAGGAGAAATAAAAAATGGCAATAATAATTAAGAAAACCTGTCAAAATGGCAATACCTACATCTATTTTTCTAATGGCAAAATTAAAACCATTAGAAAAGATGGCATCATTACATGGAAAACCAAAAGAATTTTTAAAAATACCAAAACCAACAAAAGACCTTAATTTNAAGGTCTTTTTTTTATTTNNAGAAAGGAAATACCCAAAATGTTAACGAACCAAGATTTGATTAATATTAACCAATTTAACCCTAATACCAAAACTGTAGAAATCTTAAAATGTCTTTTTAACAAAATGACCTTAAAATTTTCTATTAACGAATATATGACAATCAATCACCAACAATTAAACCATTATTTTAACCAAAATAATATCAATTCTCAAACTCAAAAAGTAATCCGTGGCAAAATCAATGAATACCTCATTTTATTATATTTTCAAAACCAAGGTATCACTAATTTATATCCCCAAGCCTCTTTATTTTTTATTCCCGACAATAAATTTGATTTAGTTTTATTTACAAAAAAGAAAAGAATCATCGCTTTTAGTTTTAAAACTTGCCTCCGTGACCGTTATAAACAAACAATAATAGAAGGACAACAACTCAAAAAACTCGATACGCGCTTTGAGTTTTATTTATTAACTAATGATGCAATCGAAACTGAAAGACTCAACAATAAAATCAAGCAAGGCAAAGTCCAAGGGATTAANCAAGTAATTAACTTATTTTCTCCTTCCGCTAATAATTTCTTTCAAAACTTAATTACTAATGAATTTATCCCTTTTGTTAATATCAACATCATTAAAAAATAAAAAAGGAGTTAATATAAAATGTTAACCAACGAACAAAAAGCCTTAAAACAACTAATAAATTATATCGAACAAGGCCAATGGGAAAAGTTAAACCTTTACTGCCAAATAATCAACCCTAAAACTTTACTTGAACCCCATAATAAAAAAATATTTACAGCTTTAAAATATTTATTTTTAGAAAAACAAACAACTCATCCGTGGGACAAACCCAATACAAAAGCAACCATTATCAAAGAGTTATTAACATATTTACAAACTAATTTTCCACAAGATAACTTTACTTTAGAATCTTTAAATTATTTAAATGCCGAATTTGAAAACCAAAATAATGCTCATCTTTTAGATAATCTAAAACATACCTACACCCAAGAAAAACTATTTCAACAATTAATAAAAATCATCAGTCCCACATACGAAAACCAAGACCCTTACACTAAAAACTTATATTATCAAACAATCTTTGATAAGTTAAGAAACTTTATCTCTTTAATCCCCCACAAAAACGATAAAACCCTTTTTCATTTAAAGCAAATGGTTGCTTTACATCCTGAGTTGCTTGACGCAGAAAACCAATCAAAACAAAAAATAAGGGAAGAATATTACCGCTTATCTGAAACTTTTCGCGGTTTAAATCAAGCAACTAAAGGTTTTAAAAAAGGCCAAATCATCACTATTGGCGGCTATACTGGTTTAGGTAAAACCACTTTTGTCTACAACCTTCTTTTAGATATCACCAAAACCAACCACCAAGAAAGTTCTTGTTATCCTCATATTTTAGTATTTTCTTATGAAATGACCTTAGAAGAAAATTTAAGTCGTTTATTAGCTCATCAAACACAAATTCCCTTAGATGTTATTTTAGATAAAAATTTGGAGGATTTAAACATTACAACTCAAACCTATAAGGAAATAATGAGATATGCTAAACATTTTTTTGCCAACATCAATTTATCATTTAGTTATGATAAAAGCAAAAACATTAATTATGTCATTGATTTAGTTTATCGCCTTCATTTAGAAAAACAAGCAGAAATTATCGTCATTGACCACCTTCAAATAACTAAAACCACAAATCACTTAGAAAACGATCGTTTAGCCATTGATGAAATTATGACTAAACTCAAACAATTAGCTATTGAATTAAACATCGTTATTATCATATTATCTCAATTTTCAAGAGATACATACACTAATTACCAAAGTAAATCACCAGAAATAACCGCTTTAAAGGGAAGTGGCGGCATTGAAACTAATTCTGATATCGTCTTAATGATGGCCGAATTCCAACCTAAACTATCCAAAGACAAAGAAAAACCCATAAATATCTATAATTCGAACTTAAATCAACTCCATTTAGAAGCTAATGACCATGAAAATCAAAAAATAATCGAATTATGTATCAAAAAAAACCGCAGTGGTACCAAAAAAACCTTACTTTATCATTTCGAAATGACTACTCAAACTTTCCAAGAATTAGGTTTTGTTTTGCCTTATCAAATAGAAACTTATTATTAATCAAAAAAAATAGGAGTAAAGTAAATGAATTTTCAAGAAAAAATAAAACACATTCAAATCAATTTCCCTATGTCAGTTTTATTAAAAAAATTAAATCTTTTACCATCAAATTTCAATATCAAATACCGTTTCCCCTGTCCCATCCACCAAGGTCAAAATCCTACTTGTTGTCATTTAACTTCAGATAATAAAATTCATTGTTGGAAATGTTGTAAAGATTTTGATATTATTGATGTTTATAGGGAGATAAGAGGCATTAAAACTTTCAATAACGCCCTTGAAAGAATTAATAACTTTATGCAAACGCAAGAATTTAAAACACTAATTGAGCAACAAAAGGCCATTCCTCATTCACCAACCAACCCCTTCAAATATCAATATCACCCTAAAAATATCCCCAACCCCATCAATGAAAAAGAAATCAAGGTTAAAAAAATCCAATTATTTAAAGAAATATCACCTTTATTTAATCAAATTCGCGATTATTATCATTATTTATTAATTTCTAACCGCAACAACGAAGCAATACTGGGATGGGAATATTTAACCCAAAAAAGAAAATTAACTCTCGCAACCATTAAAGAGTTTAAATTAGGTTATGCCCCCTTATCGGATAAACCTTTATCTTTTCGTCTCGTCAATTATTGTCAAAAAAAAAATATCGATCCTACCAAATTAGTGGAATATGGCTTTATCAAAGAAAAAACTAATCAACAAAATAAAAAATATTATCACGACACTTTTCATGGTTCAATCATTATTCCCATAGAAAACGGTTATCATAAAACCTTTCATTTTTATCAAAACCATTTTCGTGATACTCCCTATTTTCAACCCAAATACCAATCGATCAATAATTTCAGTCAAACACCGACTTTTTATTTCAGCTATCGTTTTTGGGAAGCTTGGCCATATATTAAACAAACCAAAACCCTCATTATCCATGAGGGTTTTTTTGATGTCATCAGTTGTTGGCAAAACAACATTAAAAATGTGGTCGGGTTAATTTGTGTCACCCAATTACTTTCCCCAGCGCAAATAGCCATTCTCAAAAAAGAAAATATCAAAGTCATTATTGCTTTAGATAACGACGAAACAGGACAAAAACGAAGTGAAGCGTTAGGGATACAACTTAAAGAAGCCAATATTAAATACGAAATTAGACGCATTTTACCGCCATATAATAAAACTTGTAAAGATGTTGATGATTTATT
>NZ_JACAOD020000021.1 GCF_016876135.2 Candidatus Phytoplasma meliae | reverse complement strand
GTAACATTGTAAAATGGTGTTTCAAAGCCTTCGACAAAATAACCGATTTAATCCCAGCCAAATACGGTATCAAAACCTTAGACAAAGCAACAACCGTAACTCGTAAATATGCACAAGGAATGGGAAAAGTAACTCTAACTCTTCACGAAGGTCATCGTCTATGGCATATGATTAATGAAAGTATTCAAGAAGGCAAAGAGCATCCACCAATGATTACCAAAGAAACTTTAGAAATGTATACCAAAGACATCGATCGCGACCTAGCCAAACTCGACGCCGACTACAAAGATCAAGAAAAGAAAATAGAAGAATATAATAAACGTATAGAAATAAATAATTTAAAAAATGAAATGCAAACAGATAAAAACCAATTAGCTAAATTCAAACAACAAGACGAATCTCGCATTAATGAATATTTTAAAATAATTGAAGAACTAAAAGATAAAAGAGACCAAATAACTAGTGAAGCCGAAAAAGAAGAGACAAAAATATTACAAATAGAACAACTAGAAGAAAAATTAGCACCAATTGACGAAGAAATGAAAATAATCAAAGAAGAATTAAAACAAACAAACCCTAACTACACTAAAACCCAAGAAGAAATTAAACAAAAAAATAAAACAACAATCCCTGAATTAATTCCTATTCCTTCTTAAAAAACTTTTTCTTTAAATTTAAAACAAATAAAGTTGTATAATAATAGTGATTAATTTCTTTAAAAAAATAATATAAATTACTACTATTATCGGAAAGGTCCTTAAAAGAAATGAATTTTTTTAAAAAACATAAAACAACTATTTATGCTGTTATAATATTTGTAATTATTATTAGTGTTGGTATTTTTATAGGACTTAAAGGCAATCAACCCGAACCTAAACCATTATCAAATTATCACGAAGAATTAGAAGATAACAAAGAACCAAACCAGCCATCAAGAACTAAACGCGAAACAAAAACACCAAAATCTAAAATCCAAATAACTCAAGAAAATTATGATAAAATTAAATCTTATATCTTATCTGAAAACGAAAATGAAGTTTTATCGCTAGATAATCTTACTGAAAAAGAAAAAATTACAATTGAAGAAGCAAGGGAATCGCAAAAACAAATATTAAAATTTAGAAAAGAAAATAAAGAAAGGATATTAGAATATCAACAAAAATGCGATGATTATAAAAAACAAATAAGTGAACTCGATCCCAAAAAATATGAAAACAAAATCGAAGCGTTAAATGGTATGTTATCAAATGCCATCAAACTAAAAGACTCGTTACAACGTCAGTATGATAATGATATTTCAAGAAATACTTATGGCTATCCTTTAGAAAATATCAACGCCCTCTACGAAATCACCTCAAATGAGGGATAAAAATAAAAGGAGATTTAATTAATGTTTCGATTAAACAATCAATTTAAAACAATTTATTTTTCTTTAATTGCTTTTCTAGGGTTATTATTCATAATTAATAATCGCCAAGTAATGGCAATGAATCAAAATAATAATAATATTAATCAACAGACTGACGGAGATATAAAACTATTAAATCTTATAAATCAAAGAAATAATTTAGAACAACAAATTAATAACGCTCAAAATAATAATTTACCTTTGATAGAAATTCAAGCTCTTCAAAGTCAATATCGCCGTTTAAGACGCCAAATTATTATTTACCAAAATAAATTGCAAGGAATCCCAACAGTAAGAAATACAAATTAATTATATAAAATTATATTAAGACCCCTTCAAGGGTCTTTTTCTTTTACCCAAACCAATAACACACACAACAATTGGTTCGGCCATTAACTAAAAATCTAAGGAGGTAAATAAACTA
>NZ_JACAOD020000020.1 GCF_016876135.2 Candidatus Phytoplasma meliae | reverse complement strand
CAAAGAACACCCATCAATGATTACCAAAGAAACTTTGGAGATGTATACCAAAGACATCGACCGCGACATAGCCAAACTCGACGCCGACTACAAAGACTACGAAAAGAAAATAGAAAATTATAATACTCAAATGAAAAGCGATAATTTATTTAAAGAATTTGAAAATTCTCGTGTTTTGGTTAAAAATATTGAAAAAAATGAAAAATCTGTCATCAATGAATACCAAAAAATCATAGAAGAATTAGAATTAAAAAGAAAACAAATGACCGATGAAACCAAAAAAGAAGAACCAAAAATATTACAAATAGAACAACTAGAAGAAAAATTAGCACCAATAAACGAAGAAATGAAAATAATTAAAGAAGCATTAAAACAAACAAACCCTAACTACAATAAAACTCAAGAAAGAATTAAACAAACAAATCAAACAAAAATCCCTGAATTAATAACTATTCCTTCTTAAACCACTTTTTCTTTAAATTTAAAACCAATAAAGTTGTATAATATTAGTAATTAATTTCTTTAAAAAGATAATATAGATTACTACTATTATCGGAAAGGCATTAAAAGAAATGAATTTTTTAAAAAAACATTGGGTCACTATTTTAGTTATTTTATTTTTTAGCATTGTTATTATTATAGGTTTTTTTGAAGGCATTAAAGAAGTTAAAGAAGAACAAAAATCATTATCAAATAATCATAAAGAATTAGAAGATAATAAAGAACCAAATCAACCATCAAGAACCAAACGAGAAATAGAAATTCCAAAATCTAAAATTAAAATAACTAAAGAAAAATTTGATAAAATTGCATCTTATATCTTATCTGAAAACGAAAATGAAGTTTTATCCTTAAATCTTTCTGAAGAAGAAAATAAAGAAATTAATGAAATAAAAAATAGTTATACAGTGTGTTTAAAGATACAAAAGGATAGGCAAAAAACAATAAACGAATATCAAAAAGAATGCGATGATTATAAAGAAAAAATAATCAAACTTAACCCCGAAGATGGTTATGATAAAATCAAAATAAATGGTCTAAACGAAATGCTCCAACGCGCCGAAAAAGAAAAAAATAGATTACAAAAAAATTATGATAAAATGGCATTTGATTATAAAAATGAAATTTCTATTAAACTCAACTCCCTATACGAAATAACCCCATCTGAGGGATAAAAAAATAAAGGAGATTTAATTCATGGTTAAATTAAATAATCAATTTAAAACAATTTATCTTTGTTTAATGGCTTTTCTAGGATTATTATTTATTTTTAATAATCATCAAGTAATAATGGCGATGGGTAATAAACATAGTAATGATAATGAAATTTCAAATGATGAAGAATATTCTTTGTATATACAAGCAGAATTCGCAATACAAAATGAATTAACAAATTTCAAACTTGATAATGAAAAAAAACAAGAACTTTTATATAAACACAGTTGCATTGCAAAAGAAATAAAAAAATATAACAAAAGGAAAAATAATAACCAATTACCAATTGCTCGCCAAAATCAACTAGAAAGTTCTCAACAGAATATAAATCCATCAACAGAGAATGATAGTTATTTATCTGATGAAATTCAATATATAAATTTATCAAAATATGATTCTAATAAAAATGTTTTTGATTGTCCAGAAAGTTCTAAAAAAGATTTGAAAAATAAAGGAATTGTTCAATAATGTTTAAATCAAAAAACCAATTTAACATAATTTATCTTTGTTTAATTACTTTTATAGGATTATTATTTCTTTTTAATAATCATCAAGTAATAGCGATGAATAACGGTCATTCTAATGGTTATAATAACAATCATAATACTAATTTCGTAACTCAAGCTCGTATTTTACAAGAAATGAACCTAGAACAAACTAGAATAGTTCAACAAATTTTTGATGCTAGAGATAATAATGCTTCTGAAGAGATTATTAATAACCTTGTAAGACAAAATATGCAATTAAGTCAACGTATTTCAGCTCAACAAATTATTTTGCATAATGCTATGCCACGCGAAAATAATCGTAACCAAACAAATCGAAATAATAACCGAAGACGTTAAAAAAATAAACATACTACAATATTAAGACCCTTCCCAGGGTCTTTTTCTTTGCCCAAAACACACACAGCAATTGGTTCGGCCATTAACTAAAAATCCAAGGAGGTAAATAAACTATGAATCAAACTAAATCCCTAAAAAAGTTCTTTTATTAACTATTTCTTTATTAATCTTTATATTATTTCATACCCCCATCTACGCCCATA
>NZ_JACAOD020000002.1 GCF_016876135.2 Candidatus Phytoplasma meliae | reverse complement strand
CTTTTAGAAACACAAATGCGCGAAATTTCTCATAATTTATNCCAAAAAGAATTAGAAATTAAGAGGTTAACCAATGTTTCTCAAGAAGCCAAAAATAAATTACAAGAACAAATTAATTTACAAAAATCATCAATCAAAAACAACCTCATTCAATTTAATGATTTGAAAAAGCAATATCAAAGTTTGCAACAAGAACATCAAAAATTAAAAAAACAGGTTTTAGAGCAAACTGAAAAACTTCAAAAACAAGCAGATGTGATCAAAACTCAAAGTGAAGAAATAAAAACTCAGAGTGATGCAATAATTAATTTTAAAGACAATGTGTTATCAACTATTGAAGGGATTGGTGAAAAAGCTTTTGATGCCCTTCAAGAGACTAATAAAAAAATTAATAATTTAACTGAACAAACAAAACAGGAACAAAAAAATAAAATATTAAATTCTACAACTAATTTACAACAATTCAAAGTTGTTTCTTCAAAAATGCCTGAATTTAAAGATCTTATAGGGATGAAAGAAGAAGTTGAGCAACTGCAAGAATTCTTACACTATTTAAAAAATATAGATCAATATAAAGATATAGGAGTTCAAAAACCTCCTAAAGGTGTTTTATTATATGGACCTCCTGGAACTGGTAAAACTTTTTTAGCCAAAACCATTGCTCGTGAATCAAAATTACCATTTTTTGCTTTAAATTCTAGTCATTTTTCGAAACAATATGTAGGAGCAGGCCCAACATTAATAAATGAAATTTTTAAACAAGCTCGCCAAGAATCTCCTAGTATCATTTTTATTGATGAATGTGAAAGTGTATTTCGAAGTCGTATTAGCAATAAAGCAGCGAATTCAGATCATGATAACATCATATCGGCTTTTTTATCTCAAACAGAAGGTTTTGAAGCTGATCCAAAACATCCAGTTTTTTTAATTGGGGCTACCAACTATAAAGATGAAATTGATACAGCTATTTTAAGTCGTTTTAACAGACAAATCAAAGTCAATTTATTGACTGCAGAAGATAGAAAAGTTTTTGCAAAAAAATTAGCTAAAAAATATAAAATAGATATTAGGGGTTATCAATATTTGGATAAAATGAATGATATTATAGAAGAACAGCCTGATATTGCTTTAAAATCACAAAGAAAATTAACAGATATCTTAGATCAAGCAGCTATTAAGGCCGCTAGTGCCCATAATCATTTAAGTATTTTGCCTGTTGATTTACAACTTACTTTAAATAGGCAAATGAATATTGATTTTAATTGGGAGAAACACGAACATAACCCTTACTCTTTGTCGGATTTAGAAAATTTAAAGGAATATAAAGGAGTTAAGATCAAACATCTTTATAAAGATCATAACAACTTTCATACACCGCAAGAAGCACAATATTTTAACACTATTTTTAATTATCCCAAAGAAGACAATCAAAAAGTATTTAATATTAATGATCGTGAAATCAAAAAAATAATTTTTTCTAAAGAACCAAATAAAATTCAAAATTTTTATGGTACACTAGCTTTTTTACCTCAAGAATTACTAGGATTTTATTTCCAGGATATGCCAAATAATGATCGCATTAGTATTCCTAACGTTAATACTTTAGAAGAGTTTTTAGATATAAGAAGTAAAAAATCCCAAAATATTTACTTTATATGGAATATTAATAAAATACAAAGAAATATTGGTTTTTTATATGATTTTAAGAATACTTACAATGTTGAATATCCATTTTTAATTTTTCAAGATATTTGGAAAAAACTGAATATTTTAATTTATCAAAAAGATATCAATCAAGAAATTATGCAACATGAAATAATAAAATATATCGTTGATACCAAAAAACAATTTATAGAAGAAATATTAAAAGAAAATATTATCAAAAATCATTGGTTCTCAGAACAAGAAATAATGAAACATATATTGTCAACAGTAGAAAAAGAATTCCAACCAAAAAAACCATATTCATCATTACTTGAAATGAAAAACTTTATTTTACAAGAAACTCAAAAACAAATTTATAATGATAAAAAATCATATATTAATAACTATATTCAAACACAAATAAATAATCTTCAAATTAAACATCCTATTTTTAACTCAAATGACATCATAAATACAAAAAGGAAAATTAAAAATAAAATTAATTATTTATATTCGTCTTCAAATCAAATAGAAAAAATTACTAAAGAACAATTTGAAAATTCAATAACAAAAATTAAAAATCAACAAATTACTGAAATGATTCAAAATCAATTAAATAATATAATTGATAATTTCCATTTTAATTATTCTGTAATTACTAAAAATAAAATTCAAAATATGATCGTTTCCCAAATAAAAAATGACTTATGTCAACCCGATCTTTCTTTTGAAAAATTCCATCAAAAAGCAACAAATATGATTAGCGAACAAGAAGGAAAACTTTTAAATGATTTAACAGAAGAAACAATAGGAAATATTATAAATAAGGCAGTATCTAAAAATAATTTAATTGAACCAATAAGCGCTCAAGAAATAGAAGCTATAAAAACAAAAACTATATTTTTCATTAAACAAGAAGCTAAAAAACCTGATATAAATCAAGAACAAATGCAAAAAAGTATTGAAAATTTTGTTAATAATTATGAATTTATAAAACCAAATGATGCATTTTCTTATTTCAAAAAACATATAACAACTATTTTATCATTTACAATACCCATATTATTTTTCACTATTTTATTATCAAATACAAAAAACAAAAATATGAAAAAATAATAAACATTTCTTGACCTGTTCCGAAATTTTAGACACTTTTTATTTTTTAAAAATTCTTTAAGGCTAACTATTAAGTTAGTCTTTTTTAATAAATTAAATTATTTATATTTGTATAAAAAATGATTTTAAAAAAGAGAGTGATTGCTGCTGCTTTTTTACACAAAAATAAATACTTAAATTATTTCAGAAATGTTGAAATAATATTTAAACTAAAGGTGAATGATATTTTAAATATAACCCTTTTTTAATTAAATATTTGATAAAATTTAAAAACTTTAAATATTAATTTCTAAAGGAAAAATATAGCTGCAATAGCGAGCATAAAAATATCATTAAAAAAATGGCTTGATAAAATTTGTTTTTATATTTTTGAATATACACAATATCGTATTTTTGTTGAATGATTTTTCTTTTTGCATTAACCATACAAAAAGATAAAAATAAAAATATTATTAAAACAATAAAAAAAATCACAGTTAACTCAAACACCTTTAGGGTGTCACTTTGAAATAAGTCTGGCATTTTTTCAAGATAAGGATATAAATATGGATTATAACAACCTATTAACAGGGAAATCAAAAAATATATTAAAGGATAAATTATGCCAATATAAAATTTTTTAATATTGATTACACTATCGTCAATAAAAAAATAATAAAACAAAAAAAACGAAGTTAAAATTTTGTGTTCCGCGAAATAAATATATTTTTGTTCAGGAATCAATAAACAAAAAAACATGACAACAAAACAATTCATTAAACATATAAAATTTAAATAAGGATAAATTTTTAATTTTTTAAATTGATGACACAAAGATAACAACAAAAAAACATTAATTAATAATGTATTTTGTTTGGTGAATAACCCTAAAGAGCAATATTTTCTACCATTATTAACGGCTTCATGCATACTAAAAAAAGCAATACAACATGAAATTAAAATACCCAAAGGAAAATTAATTACTTTTTTTGGATAATGTTTTAAATTATTTATTTTCATACAATCACAAAAACCTTTTTATTGTTTTTTTAATCCATATTGTTAAAAATTTAAAATATTTTATATGATTTTTTTAAAATCAAAATTTTTGAACTTGTTGCTTATTTATGTTTATGTATCTATAAAAATGAATTATATATTACTATTTTATCTTAAAAATGTCTTTTTATGAAAACTTTTGATTAAAAAAACTTTAATATGTTAAACTATTAATAGTAAATTCCAAGGTGTTATTTATGTTTTTTAATTTATTATTTGTTTTTTTATTTTTTTCGCTCTCTTTCTATTTTCTTTTTATAAATTTTTACAAATACAAAAATTAATATAATAACGCAAAATAATGCAAATGTTTTTTATATTTAAAATACATACAACAATCAAAAATTCTGATCCTCAAAACAACCAACGATTTGAAATCGTTTTTCGGTTTTTTGATAAAAATTTTATATAAACACCATTTAGTTGCCAAATAAGGAGTAAAAAAATAATGAAAATAGGTTTTTTTATTGATGGTTATGAACCTTTAGTTGGAGGCGTCATAGTTTCTGCTAAAGCTTTAAGAGAAGGTTTGGAAGAATTAGGTCATGAATTGTTTATTATCACTTTAGAAGCCTCTCCAAAGCAAGAAGAAAAAGATCCTTATATCATTAGATTTAAAGGAATTCCTATACCTTTTAATCCATCTTTTAAAGGTTATCGTTATATTTTTAGATATAAAAAACATTTACCAAAAATAAAATCACTAAATTTAGATATAATTCATATTCATACTGAAGTAGCTATGGGTAAATTAGGACTTTATGCTAAAAAAGAATTAAAAATACCTGCTGTTTATACAATGCATTCTTTTTATGAATTATCTATGCACAATATTTCGCCTTTTTTGGCTAAATATTTTAAAAATTTCTTACTACAAAAAATTATTAAACTTTATTATAAATTCATTTCACAAACAGATACCACTATTATCCCTTCAAAAAAAAATCTTGAATATGTTCAAAAAAAGTATCAAATAAAAGGTGATTACCATATTGTCCCCACACAACTTAATTTAGCTTCTTTTTATCCAGAAAATAATTCTAAAACCCAAATTGAAAATTTAAAAATTAGGTTAGGTTTAAAAAATTACTTCGTGTGTCTTTATGTTGGACGCCTTTCTCCCGAAAAAGAAATTAATTATTTAATTGATGCTTTTGCTGTATTTAATCAAAAAAATCCTCAGAGTAAATTTCTTTTAATAGGAGATGGTCCTATGATAGGCAACTTGCGTAAACAATCTCAAGTTCTAGGAATTTCCAATAATGTAATTTTTAATGGTTTTGTGGCTTATCAAAATTTAGGGTTATATTATCAATTAGGGGATGTTTTTATCAATGCTTCTTTATATGAAACTCAAGGATTAACTTATATTGAGGCTTTGGCTGCTGCTTTACCTTCAATTGTTAGATATGATATAGTTTTGGAAAAAGTAATTCAAAATAAGAAAAATGGGTTCTTTTTTCAAACTAAAGAAGAATTGATTCAAATATTGGATCAATTGTATCGCAATCCTCAAGAATGCCAAAAAATATCTCTTCAAGCTCAAAAATCTATTTTACATTATGACAGAAAACATTTTGCACAAAAAGTAGCCAATATATATCAACAAATAGTTGATAAATATAAATAATTTTTTGAAATCGATATCTATTGAGTTGTTGTTTCAAACTAAAGAACATATTGCGAGGTTTCATCAAAAGATTGATCAAAACAATTTCAAATACTGATTAAAATTTTTTATATAAAGTGTTTAATTTCGTGGTGCAGTTAGATAATGTATATAATTATTACTTGATTTTATTTATACAATTGAAATAAAAAAATTGATGAATCAAGAAAGGAAAATAAAATAATGTTAAAAATAGGGATTTTTACTGATTGTTATGATCCTGGAATTGGTGGCATCCAAACTTCTATTAAAATGTTAAAAAGTAGTTTAGAAAATTTAGGACATCAAGTATATATATTTACTTCAGAAACAACTAATACGCAAGTACCAAAAGAAAGTTTTGTAACTAGAATTCAAGGAATTAAATTATTTTATAATTTGGTACCAGATTATAAAATTATTTTTAATTTTTCCAAATATTTGTCACAAATAAAACTTTTAAAATTAGATATTATTCATATTCATACAGAATTTTCCATGAGTCAATTAGGTCTTTATGTGCATAAAAAATTACAAATACCTGCTGTTTATACAATGCATACAATGCATAAATGTTTTTTGCAAAAAAGTCATTTGCCAGTGTGGATTCAAAAACTATTGTTTATCTATATTAAAAAAAGAATTACAAAACTTGTTACAAAAACAAATATAACAATTGTCCCTACTAAAAAAATTCTTATTTTGATGCAAGAAAATTACCAAATTCCTGGAAATTACAAAATTATTCCTACAGGATTGAATTTAACTAATTTTTATCAAGAAAATTTAAATCCAAATCACATTAACACTTTAAAAAATAAATTAAATTTGCAAGATTTCTTTGTTTGCCTTTATGTTGGTAGACTTTCCCCTGAGAAAGAAATTAATTATTTAATTGATGCTTTTGCAACCCTTAATCGCGCCAATTCTCAAACTAAATTCCTTATTATTGGCGATGGTCCTGAAAAGAAAAATTTAAGCAAGCAAGCGAAAAAATTAGGCATTAGCGATAAAGTTATTTTTTTAGGTTTCATCCCTTATGAGCAATTAGGAGTATATTATCAATTAGGAGATGTTTTTATCAACGCTTCTTTATTTGAAACTCAAGGATTAACTTATATTGAGGCTTTGGCTGCTTCTTTGCCTTTGATAGTGCGTTATGATCAGGTTTTATCAGACATTGTTAAAGATGGTCAAAATGGTTTTTTTTATTACCAAAAGGATGAATTAGTGCAACATTTAATAAAGCTATCTCATTCCAAAGAACTATGTGTGAATTTATCTAATCAAGCAAGACAAGCAGTTATATTTTATTCCCAAGAAAACTTTGGAGCTAATATTTTAAAACTTTATCTTGATGTTGTAACAAAATATCAACAAAATAATTAAATATTAATAAAAGTAATAAAAATTCACAATATTCAGTTTTTTTGTATGATTTATAATTTTTTTTTGTATAATTGTAAATGGTATTGTTTTGTTTCCATCATTAAAAGTAAACAAAAGCAAACTTATAAATATCTTTTATGTTATTTTTGTATTTTAGTTATATATGAAATATGTGAAAAGAAGAGTTTTTTTCTCTCGCCTGATTAATCTTGTAATTGATTTTTGGGCAAATAGCACGCAAATATTTAATTTTTTTGAAATTAAATACATTTTTATTTTTAGTGCTATTATTTTTATTTTTAAGAGAAATGCTTTTTGAATAGGCATTTCTTTTTTTGTTTATTTCGCGATAATTTTTTGCAAAAAATGATTTCGATTAAAGCTTGCAATTTGTTAAGTTTTAGCAAAACACACACTTTATAAAAACAAAAAGGAGGATTTAAATATTAAATTTCCTAAACCAAAATTAAAAAAAAGACCTAATAACACAGATTTATATAATGAGAAAATTCCACAAGGAAAATATTTAATCATTGATGAAAAAGGAGAAAAATTAGGCATTTTGAACCAAAACGAAGCTTTAAAATTATCAGAACAAAAAGAAATTGATATTGTAGTAGTTAATGCTGATGCCGTTCCAATGGTGGCTCGTTTAATGAATTACCAAAAACATCGTTATAATCAACAGAAAAAAAATCGTGCAGCTAAAAAAAAGACTTCTATTAGTGTTTTAAAAGAAATTCGTTTAAACCCCACTATTGATACTCATGATTTAAATACTAAAGTAAAACAAATTCAAAAATTTTTAAAACAAGGTGATAAAGTGAAAATTAGCATGCGTTTTCGTGGTCGTATGATTAAAAATTACCAATTAGGAGAAACGATTTTACAAAAAATTATTAAAGATTTAACAAGTTTGAGTCAAATAGAAAGTCCTTTAAAATTACAAGGGAATCAATTTATAGTTACCTTGTCTCCTTTGAAATAAAAATTATTGAAATTGGATTAAATTATTACAACTTAATTAAGAAAGGTCAAGCGATTACCAAATGATTAAAAAAAAATCCCATAGTGGTTTAAAAAAACGTATTAAAATCACTAAAAAGAAAAAAATATTAAGAGGTCATGCTTATAAAAATCACCTTGCATCATCAAAAACTACTAAACAAAATAGACAATTAAGAGGCGTGGTATGTGTATCTGCTTCAGATTATAAAAGAATCAAGCCTCTTATTAGAGGTTTATAGAAAGGATTTAGATTATGGCTAAAATTAGTTTTACACCAGCAAGGCATCAACGTCGCAAAAAAGTTTTAAAAATGGCAAAAGGCTATTTTGGTTCTAAAAGCAATCTTTACAAAACAGCTCATGAACAAGTAATGCGTTCTTTACAGTATGCTTATAGAGATCGCAAACAAAGAAAAAGAGATTTTCGTAAATTATGGATTTCTCGTATTAATGCAGGTTCTATGTTGTTGGGAATGAAATACTCTCGTTTTATGCACGGTCTTGCTTTAGCTAAAGTAGATGTTAATCGTAAAATGTTAGCAGATTTAGCTTATCAACAACCAGATGTTTTTGCCCAATATGTTAAATTAGCGCAAGCATCTTTAGAACAATTAAAGCAAGAAACAAACATTACTAAAAATACTCCAACAGTAGAAAGCAATCCTAAACAAGAGCAAATATCACAATCAAAGAGTCAAATAGAAAAACCAGCTATTAAAACAGATGTTTTAAAAACTCAACAATCTACATCTCCTGTGCAAAATAAAGAATCTCAAAAGAGTGTAGTGTTGCCAAACCAAAATTCTGATGCAACCGTTAAATCGGATTCTAAAAAAGAAGCATCTACAGCAAAATCTAATCCATCTCACCCGATTTCTGCTAAGAAAAATAAACCTCTTGCTGCTAAATTGCCTTATGATAAATTATCTCAAATGATACTTCCTGATTTAAGACAATTGGCCAAGCAACATCAAGTTGCTCAAGTTTATAAACTTAAAAAAAATGAAATTATTGATATTTTAACAAAAAAACTTATTAAATAAAATTATTATACCCTTTCGTGTTATAAAAATAAATATTTTTGGGTTTTTTAAGGCAAATAATATTTATTTGTATTTTATTATTTTTTAAAAAAAAGTAAGGAGTAGATGACATGAATCAAACAAAAAAAAGAACAAAGTTTAATTTAGGCTCTATTTTATTAGCTATTTTATTTCTTGCAGTGGCATGTTTTTGTTATTTTGACAGTAATAATTTTAAGGTTCCAGGAACAACTAAGTCAATACGTTTAGGAGATGTTTTTTTAGGAATTTTTTTACTTTTATTTACTTATTTAATGGTTTTTCAAAAATATAAAAAAACTCTTGGAAGAACGCGTTTTATTTTTGCTTTTGAAACCTTGTTATTTGTGTTAATTATTTTAACAGGTTTTTTGCTTCCAGGATTATCTATTTTAAACGTTGATCAACTTCACCGCGATTATCGTTTAATGCGTTTTTTTACTGATTTCAATAAATGTTTGGCTATCCTTTTTTTATTACATGGTTTGATTAACTTATATGTTGAATATTTCAAAAAAGATAATATTTATTTGTTTACTTTATATCTTTTAATGTTTAGCCTTGGTTGTTATGGTCTAAATACTCCTATATTTCAAAACGCTAGAGCCATTATTTTAAAAACATTAGCTTTGTTATCTTTTATAAAATTTCTTTATTTAATTTTTATAGAAATCAAAAAAATGAAAAATCATGTTTCTTATGATAAACACAAGGGGTTTTAAAAAATGAGTGATTTAGTTACTTTGTTAAAAGATTTATCCATGTTAAACGGTATTCCTGGTCAAGAAAAAGAAGTTTCTAAATATGTTGTTAATCAAATTAAAAATAAAGTAGATGCTATTGAATATGATAATTTGGGTTCTGTAATTGCTAGCAAAGGAGCTTCAGGCCCTCGAATTATGTTTGCAGGTCATTTAGATGAAATTGGTTTAGTAGTGACTCAAATTACTCCTGAAGGATTTTTAAAATTCCAAACTCTTGGAGGTTGGTTTTCGCAAGTAATGTTAGCTCAAGTTTGGAACGTTCATGCTTCACAAGGGACTTTAAAAGCAGTTACTGGTTGCAAACCACCACATATTATGACTTTTCATGAAAGAAATCGTATGGTAGAAATTTCTTCAATGTATTTAGATATTGGCGTTGCAACTAAAGAAGAAGCTTTAAAATTAGGCGTTCGCATTGGAGATATGGTAACCCCTTATGTTGAATTTAACTCTTTAGCTAATTCAGATTATTTATTAGGAAAAGCTTTGGATAATCGTGTGGGAGTGGCAATTATTATGCAAATTTTGGCAAACATTAAACCGGTTAATAATCAGTTTTTTGGTGCTTTCACCGTTCAAGAAGAAGTGGGTTTACGTGGAGCAAAAACTAGCGCTCATAAAATCCATCCTCAAATTGCTATTGCTGTTGATACCGGTATTGCCAATGATGTTCCAGGTGGCGATAAAGAAGGCCACACCCTAGGTAAAGGACCGCAAGTTTTAGTTTATGATGGTGGGTTAATAGCGCACCGAGGGTTGCGTAAATTAGTTTTAGAAGTTGCTGAAAAAAATCAAATTCCTATCCAAGAAGTTGGCGGTAGTGGTGGAAGCACTGATGCTGCAACAATGCATTTAGTGCACGAAGGGGCAGCGGCTTTATCATTGTGTGTTCCTGTTCGCTATATTCATTCTCATGCTTCCATAGTACATAAGCAAGATATCCAAAATACTATTAAACTTTTAACTTTATTGGTTAATCAATTAGATGAAACAAAAATACAAGAAATTTTATTTCAATAAATCATTACCACCAAAATTAAATTAATTTTAATTAACAAACTAAATTATTGTCATTAATAATTTAGTTTGTTTCTTTTAAATATAAGATAATTTTATTTTAATTATAAATGTATTACCTAAAACATGTTTTTTAGAGTATAATATTATTAAGTGATTATTTCTTTTTGAAGGAGAAATGTAAAATAATGATTTTAGAAAAAATTAAAACTTTAATTGCTACTCAATTATCTTTGGAACCTAATATAATTACTTTAAAAACACGTTTTAAAGAAGATTTAGGACTTGATTCACTTGATGCTTTAGAATTAGCAATGGAAGTAGAAAAAATATTCAACATTAGCATTAGTGATGTTGTTTTACAAAATTTCAAAACAGTGGAAGATATAGTAGTCTATATCACTAACAATACTTCTTAATTTTGATAGCATTATTTCCATAAATATTTGATTTTTTCAGATTGAATTTTTGTGGCTATAATGAAATTTTTAACTTTTGCAATATTAATGATAAAATTAACAAAATAACAATTAGAAGGTTTTTAATAGTGACTAAGTTAAATTATGATTTTAAAAAAATAGAACATAAATGGCAACTCTATTGGCAACAAAATAAAGTTTTTAAAACTCAAAACGATTATAATAAAAAAAAATTTTATTGTTTAGATATGTTTCCTTATCCTTCTTCAGAAGGGTTGCATATTGGACATATCGAAGGTTACACCGCCACTGATATTATGAGTCGTTTTAAAAGGATGCAACAATATAATGTTTTTCATCCTTTTGGATGGGATTCTTTTGGTTTGCCAGCAGAACAATATGCTTTAAATACTGGTAAAAATCCTAGAACTTTTACTTATGACAATATCAGTAATTTCAAAAAACAAATTCAAAGTATGGGAAAAGCTGTTGATTGGGATAAAGAATTAGCAACTTCTGACTCTTATTTTTATAAGTGGACTCAATGGATTTTTAAAAAACTTTATGAAAATAAATTGGCTGTTTTAGAAAATATAGAAGTAAATTTTTGTCCTAAATTAGGTACTGTTTTGGCCAACGAAGAAGTGATTTCCAATGAACAAGGTCTTTTTTCAGAACGAGGGAATCACCCTATTATCAAAAAAAAGATGCAACAATGGGTTTTAAAAATTACTAATTATGCAGAAAGACTTTTAAATGATTTAGAATTAGTGGATTGGCCTGATAATCTTAAGGAAATGCAAATTAATTGGATTGGTAAAACTTCAGGAGTGCTTGTTTCTTTTACTTCTTCTCAACAAAATATTTGTTTAAAAGCTTTTACTACGCGCCCTGATACTCTTTTTGGTGTTACTTTTTTAGTTATTTCTCCTGAACATCCATTAGTGCCCCAACTTACTACTAAACAACAACAGCAACAAGTTAATGATTATTTAACATATGTGAAACAAAAAAAAGATTTAGAAAGAAGTGTCAATAAAGAAAAAACTGGTGTTTTTACTGGAAGTTACACTATCAACCCTTGCAATAATCAAAAAATCCCTATTTGGATTGCTGATTATGTTTTACCTCATTTTGGTACAGGGATTTTAATGGCAGTCCCTTGCCATGATCAAAGAGATTTTGAATTTGCTCAAAAATATAATTTAAAAATGATTCCAGTCATTCAAGCTCCTGCTACTTATTATCTTTCTTCTGAAGAAAATAACTCAAATAATCAAATGATTAAAGCTTTTGAAGGAGATGGCATACACATTAATAGTGTTTTTTTAAATGGTCTCGACAACAAACAAGCACAAACTAAAATGATTCAATTTCTTCAAAAACACCATCTTGGCGATCTACATCATACTTATAAATTACATGATTGGGTTTTTTCGCGTCAAAGATATTGGGGCGAACCGTTCCCTATTTTTTATGATAGCGCTAACAACATTCATACTATTGACGACTCCCTTTTGCCTTTAGAATTGCCTATTTTAGATAAAATCACTCCTTCAGGAACAGGAGAATCTCCTTTATCGAAAGCATATTTTTGGTTATATTTTGAAAAAAATGGTCAAAAATATCGTAGAGATTCTAACACTATGCCTCAATTAGCAGGTAGTTCTTGGTATTATATTGGTTATATTTTAAAAAACTATTTAGGAATGATTCCTTTAAATACCGTTAAAGCTAAAAAATTACTAGATTATTTTTTGCCAGTTGATTTATATGTTGGCGGCGCAGAACATGCTGTAGGTCATTTATTGTATGCTCGTTTTTGGCATAAATTTTTATATGATTTAGGATTAGTTTCTTTGAAAGAGCCGTTTCAAAAATTAGTCAATCAAGGTATTATTTTAGGACATGATCATACTAAAATGTCTAAATCTAAAGGCAATGGCGTTAGCGCTTCTGGTATGCTTGATAAATGTGGTGCTGATGTTTTAAGACTTTATGTGATGTTTATGGGACCTTTAGAAGAGATTAAAAGTTGGCATGAAAAAGGTTTAAAAGGCATCCAGCGTTTTTTAAACAGAGTTTATCATATGTTTTCTTTTGAAATAACTAATCAAAATCAAGCAAGTTTAGAACCTTTCTTACATCAAACAATTAAACAAGTGACTCAAGATTATGAGAAATTAAAGTTTAATAAAGTTATTAGTCAATTAATGATTTTCGTTAATCAGGTTTATCAAAGGCATCAAATAGGAAAAAAGCAAATTCAAATTTTTTTACAATTATTAAACCCCATTGCCCCTCATATTACTGAAGAAATGAATCAAGTTCTTTTAAAAAACGATCAACAATTAGTAAATATGGAATGGCCTTCATATGATCTTCGATATTTACAAACAAAAGAATGCAAAGTAGTAATTCAAGTAAATGGCAAAATAAGAACGGTTTTAGAAATATCTTGTAACACCCCTTTAGAACAAATTAAAGCTTTAGCTTTGAAAGAACCAAAAGTACATCAATTCATTTATCAAAAAAATATTGTTAAAATGATTTACATTTCTAATAAAGTGTTAAATATAATAGTTGCTTAATGAAAATTATTTGATAATTTTCTTTGTTAATTGCAATTTTAGCAATAATTTTATTTTTTTCTTAAATTTTTTTTGTAGTTCTTCAAAATAATTTATTTAATGGTTTGATTTTTTTATTTCTGAAATATCCTAAAAATCTAAAAAATAAAAAATATCAAAAGTTACATCAAAATTTTGAAGAAAGAAAAAGGTAATTTAACATGAAATTAAATAAAAAAGGACTTTTAATAGTACTTTCAGGACCTTCAGGAGTGGGGAAAGCCACTGTTAGAAAAGCTTTATTTGAAATGACTAATCATAACTTTGTTTATTCTATTTCAGCCACTACAAGGTCGCCTCGTTTAGGCGAACAAGAAGGCAAAGACTATTATTTTCTAACTAAAGAAGAATTTGAATTAGGCATCAAAAAGAATCAATTTTTAGAATGGGCCAAATTTATTGATTATTATTATGGCACTCCACGTCAACAAATTCAAGATTATTTAAAAGCAGGTAAAGAAGTTTTTTTAGAAATAGAAGTAGAAGGGGCCACTCAATTAAGAAAAAAAAGAATTCCTAATGCTGTTTTTATTTTTTTAGTGCCGCCAGAAAAAAAAGCTCTTTATGAACGTTTAAAAAAGAGAGGGACTGAAGCTCCAGAAAACATTAATAAAAGAATTATGAAGGCTAATAAAGAATTTCCATTGGCTTATAAATATGATTATATCGTGGTTAACGATGATGTTGCAAACGCTGCTGATCGCATTATTGCCATTATTAGGGCTGAACACGCCAAAACAAAACGTAGTATTCGCAATTATTTAAAAATTTTGGAGGATAACGGTTATGCCGAACAATAAAAAAATCAATAAGGATGGGTTAAGTTACCCTTCTATTGACAAATTATTAGATAAAATTAATTCTAAATATAAATTAGTACATGTTTCAAGTCAAATAGCACATATACTCGAAACTCAAAAAAAAACATTACCAGATTGTTTATGTCATAAAGAAGTTGGTAAAGCTTTAGAAGAAATCATTCACGACAAAGTAGAATTTGTCTTTAAATAAAAAAATATCATTAATTTACCAAATTAAATACATATTGTTTTTTTAAAAAATAGTTAAATTACAATGCTGATTTGTAATTTAACTATTATTATTTTATACCCTAATAAAATCAATCAATAACTAATTCTAAAAATTATTGATATATCAAAAAAATATTTTTATCATCTTTTCAAAGGAGCAAATAGTGATTTTTAAACATATTTCAGTTCTTAAAAAAGAAGCTATCGCTTTTTTAAACATCAATCCTAATGGTCTTTATGTAGATGCCACTTTAGGGCAAGGTGGTCATTCATTAGAAATTATTAAATATCTAAAAAATGGTTTTTTATATTCTTTTGATCAAGATTTAACAGCCTGCAAACAGGCTTATAAAAATATATCACCTCATTTTCCAATTAACATTATTCATAGTAATTTCTCTTATTTAAAAGATAAACTAGCTGAAAAAAATGTTTTTCAAATAGATGGTATTTTATTAGATTTAGGACTGTCTTCTTGTCAAATTGATAATCCCCAAAGAGGTTTTAGTTACTTATATGATGTCCCTTTGGATATGAGAATGAACCAACAACAAAAACTAACAGCCAAAGATATTGTTAACAATTATTCTTTTCAAAAATTAAAAAATATTTTTTGGTTTTATGGCGAAGAACCCAAAGCATCTTATATTGCTAAAGAAATCATTAAAAGAAGGCCTTTACATACATCTTATGATGTAGTAGCTATTACTGATCTTTTTTATCGTTATCACAAAGGACATAGTGCTAAAAAAATTTTTCAAGCTTTACGCATTGAAGTTAATCAAGAATTAGAATCATTAAAAAAAGTTTTAACACAAAGCCTTGATTTACTTAAAAAACATGGTCGCATAGTGGTCATTAGTTTTCATTCTCTAGAAGATCGCATTGTAAAACGTTTTTTTAAAAAAAATAGTATTGTCGACTTGCCACAAAAACTTCCTATTGTTAATTTTCCTTGTTCTCCCTTGAAACTTATCACTAAAAAAGTTTTTGTGCCCAGTCAAAATGAAATGCAACAAAATCCACGCAGTATATCGGCTAAATTAAGAGTAGCTGAAAAAACATTTAATATTTTAGAAGATTAAATATTAAATCATCTTTAGAGGTGTATTTAGTTATGATACAATAATATTGTAGGTTATTATAATAACTTTTTTGTTTTTTTAAACAATTTTTATTTTTTTGATAATAGATAGTATCATTCCTTTCCTTTTGTCTTGTCATACAAATTAATTAAAAAAGTTTGTTAACCAATCAAGAATCATTAGATGGAGGTTTTAAATGGTTAAAACAGAAGGAATGACTAAATTTTTAATAACTGAAAAAAGAAATAGAAAATTTGTACTAGAAGGGAATCTATGGCAAGTTATTTTTTATTTCACTTTCCCTATTATTATTTATTGGGTTTTTCAAAATATATCTGATGTTATTGATATTTTGATTTTAAAAAGAAAATCTTTTCTCGATGCAACTATAACTTTTATTAGTCGGGTGCATTTATTCAAAGGTGTATTTTATCCCTTTTGGCATTTCAATAGCCACAGGAGGAGTTATTTTAGTAGGTCGCGCTTATGGAGAAAATAATATTACCAAGATGCGTCTTTATTTAGCTAAAACTTTTCTTTTATCTATTTTAACAGCATTATTAGTTTCTTTTTTATGTATTTTTGTTTTTCAAAACCCTATTTTAAAATTTATTTTAAAAATTAGTGCCATCCCACAAGAATATGCACAACAAAAACAATATTATAATTTGATTATTCTTTCTTTTGTTTGCATCATCATTAATACTGTATTTTTAAGTTTGGAACGCGCTAAGGGAAACAACAAAATTCCTCTTTTTTTAAATTTATTAAATGCTTTTAGTAAAATTATTTTATCTTTTGTGTTATTTAAATATTCCCCTTTTATCTCCTCTTTAGCTTGGGCAACTTTTATTTCTAATTTTATCATTACTTTATTCGCTCTTTGGTTTTTGTTTTTTGATCATCACAATCCTTTTAAAATTATTTTTAAAAACTTACGCTTTGATAAAGAGTTTATGAAAAAAATCTCTAAACTAGCTATTCCTGTTTGTGCTAGCATTAGTATTTATGGTTTAGGAAAATTGATTGTAAGTATTGTAGTTAGAGAGTTATATAACGGTGGGCCCGAAAGCCTTACTAGTAGTCAAATTGGGGCTAATTTAGCCTTAGCTGTTGCAATCAATAATATATTTTATAATTTATTAAATTCTTTTTCTGATTCCCAAAACGCTATTATTTCTCAAAATTTAGGTCATAATAATCTTAATCGGGTTTTTGAAGCTTTTAAAAAAATTATTTTATGTATGTGTTTTTTTGCTTTAATAGGAACTTTGGTTAACTATTTTGGCTATAAATTCTTTTTACCATTTTTTTATAATAAAGTTTGGGAGCAAATTCCTAATTTAGAAAGAGAAGCTTTCCGTAAATTGTTATTTTTTGAAACTACTAGTTTATGGTTATCTTGTGGCTCTATTATTTTATTTAATTTTTTAGTATCTTTTAAAAAAATCGCCCCTTCTTTTTATTTGAATTTTTTAAGATCTTTCTTTCGTATATGTTTTATCATCCTTTTTTCTTCTATTTGTTTAAATTGGGGTGTTACAGGTGTAGGATTAAGTATTTTACTTAGTAATTTACTATGTTTTATCATCACTTTTACTATTTTTATTTCTTTTTATCTAAAATTAAAACGTGAAAAATCATTTGAACGAGATTGATTTATTGATAAAATGTTAAAAAAGAGACTTTTGCAAGTCTCTTTTTATTTTTATTGTTTTTTAGTGTTGATCAAAGTAATTTAATTAAACTAATTTTTATAATCGTTAATAAAATGATTCATTTACAATAAAATCTTTTTTATTTCGTTTATTTTATTTCGCTTTCTTCTTGCCAATAGGTTAAACGAATCATTTTTAATCTAGGTTCCAACATTATCGTGCTAAAAAATAAGAAAAAATTTACAGTAACTGTAGGAATAAAATTTAAAACACCAATAATTAAAAACCACTTTATATTGCTTAAATCATTAAAACTATAGTCTCGTTTGCATAAGAGTTTCTCAATCCCTGGTCGAAAAATTATAAAACCATTTAAGGTTTGGGTTAAAGTTTGGATTAAAATAATAATTAATATAATCATTAATAAATGTAAATGGTTTTTGTTGCGTTTAAATGAATGATATTTGTTAGGATATAAAAAACCTGATAAAGAATAAGACAAAGAAGGGATTACAATCCCCAAAAAACAATGTATTAAAAGAAACATAAATGGTTCAAAATTATTTTGAGGATATATTGATTTGTAATGCTCAAAAGTACTAAAATGAAACCCTGTTATACATAATTCTATTAAAACATATATCAGTAACATAATGAAACTGAAACGGTATCCAAATAAAATCCCTATTAAAATCAAAGGTAAATAAGAAATTTAATAAAAGGTTTAAAAACTATAGGCATTGAAATTTTATTTAAATTAATAGTTTTTGCAATTTGTTCTAAAATAAAAGCTAAAGCAAGTAAATAAGAGGATAAAATAATTTTTCTTAAAATAATATTTTTTTGTTGTATATGTGTTTTCATAAACTAATTACCTTTATTTTTTTGAATGATTGAGTATTTAAACTAATTTAAATGATTAATTATAAAAATGTCATTACCAAAATAACTACTTATTTTGTTTATAAGTTATTTAGAAACCTATACTCTAGTATTATAACATTTTTTATAAAACTTGTTTTTATAATTGTTATTTTCTTGCCTTAAGCTTAACTATAATAGTTAATTGTAAATGTAATATTTAACTTAAATAGATGGAAATTTGATTTAAATAGTGTATTTATTACATTTTTTTATATTTTAATCTCCTAATATGTTTATTTATATTCACATTATGACTTGAAAATGTTATAATATGATCGAGTTGAGGTCATAATTATTAAAAAATGAAAAAAATATTTAAAAAAATTATTATTATTATTTGTTTGTTGTTGATGATATGTGGTTTTTTGCTTTATGCACAACAAAAACATTTTGTTTCAAAAACGCAAGAATTGCCAATTATTAAACAACCAATCTCAAAATTAGAATCAAGTCGAAAACCTAACAATTTTTTCATTTATAACGAAGAACCAAGTTCAAAATTAAGTAAAAAAAATTGGATGCTTGTTCAAAAATTAGCATATTTAGGATTAAAAAAATTCCAAAAAGGATTATTTGAAAAGAAAAAAGATTATCAAAATATTTTTGAAGGAGATCCCCAATTATTTCAAGAAAATGTTTTAAATGGGGGTTTATTAACAGCAAGCACTCCCTTGATTCAAGGAACTATAGACTTTTTATCTGAAAGGTTAAATCAAAAAATATGTTTAATAATTAATGATATTCCTTTATTATGTTCTACAACCCAACTTATTAATCCGCAAGAAAAATATATTGATTTAAATTTAAAAAATAATGGGAATCATTTTTTCATTAACACTCCTAGTGATACGGCATCAGATGGATATTGTTTTTTTCATGCAATAACATTTTTATTAAATCAAAAAAAGATTAAATGGGAACATATAATCCATCAAAATTGGGATGATGGTAACTTGATTTCACCAAACAAAAATAAATAATATATATATTATTTATGCCATTTATAATTTCTCTTTTTCAATTTTTACAAATAAGATAAAAAAAACCTGTTTCAATTATCGCCATTATATCAAGTTATTTATATAAAAATCATTAATAAAAAGAGGTTTTTATGTCAACTATTTTTACAAAAATTATTCAAAAACAAATACCTAGTTATGTGATTTATGAAGATGATTTAGTAATAGCTTTTTTAGATGTTACTCAATTTACCAAAGGTCATACTTTAGTTATAACTAAAAAAGAATATCAAAATATTGCAGATGTTCCTGAGGCTATTTTTACACATTTATTTAAAATTGTTCATAAAATTAGTAAAGTGTTGATTAATTCTTTTCACGCTCAAGGAATTAATTTATTAAATAACAATGGTGAAATTGCAGGACAAACTGTTTTTCATTATCATGTTCATTTAATTCCTCGTTTTGATAAAAATGAAGTTAAAATTAAAACATCTAATAATATGAATAGCTTAACAGCAAGTGATTATGAAAACATTCAAAATACTATTCTTAAAAATTGGCATAAGAGATAAACAAATAACTTAACAAAAACACCAATAAAAATAAAAAAACTTTCAAAATTTTTTTTCGCTTTTTATATAGCGACGTAGAAAAATTTCAACAATGTTTTTTCTTTTCTTGTTTAGCATCGCAACAAAATCTCCGACGAAAATTTTTAAACAGACTAACAAAACAACGAAAATCGTCCGCAAATCAAACAAAATTTCTTCAAATTTTAAACTTTTAACTAAAAAAACAACCATTTTTCCATAAAAATCATCAATTTTAAAATTTTCCTTTCAAACAATACAATAATAAAAAAACATTTTTTGTAATAGCTCAAAAACTCAAAATTTTGCCCCATTTTGACGTTTTACAATAAAACTTAGCTAAATTTATATCAAACAGCTTTTCTATTTTTTAATTAACAAATTAAAAATTTACTAAATAAAACCGTTTTCCGTCATTTCCAAAAAAATCAAAAAACAAATTTTTATACACCTTTTTTTTAGAAAAAACGCTAATACATGTATATGAAGAACGAAAAAACAAAACTTCCTTATTTCTTCGTTCCAATTTCTATCATTTTTAAAAATCCAGCCTTTTGGTCTAACTGAGATTTTTTTGTATAAAATTCTTTTTTTAGACTTTACAAAAGGACAAATTCAAGGTATAATATTTTATGTTGTTGAAATATTAAAAAAAGTTGGCGGTTGTGGCGAAGTGGTTAACGCGGCGGCTTGTGGCGCCGATATGCGTGGGTTCGATTCCCATCAGCCGCCCCAAAACACAAAATATTATATTAAGGCCCATAGCCAAGTGGTAAGGCAACGGACTTTGACTCCGTGATTCGTTGGTTCAAATCCAGCTGGGTCTGCCATTTTTTTAATTTTATAATTAATAAAATCAAATTTAAGCGGGTGTGGCGGAATGGTAGACGCACTAGATTTAGGATCTAGCGCTTGTAGCGTGCAGGTTCAAATCCTGTCACCCGTACCACAAACCTCACTTGTTCAAAGGGATATGATGTCAACGGTAGCATAACGGTCTCCAAAACCGCTCGTTCGGGTTCGAATCCTGATATCCCTGCCACTAAAAGATATTATAATTTTATTTTTTTAATTATAAAATATTTATCAAACAATCATTATTAATTAAAATAAAAAGGTTTTTTATACGGGAAATCCTTTTTATTTTGGTTAACTATATTAAAATAAAACTTATTTAACTCCAACAAAAACTTATTGTTGGAGTTTTTTTAATTTCCAAATAACGCCAAAAGGGGGTAAAATAGACAAAAAAGAGGTAAAAGTTAAAAATATTGCATCAACTAATTGACAATTTTGTTTTTTTTTGATTAAATAAAGTTGTAAGTTTAAGAATTTATTTGGTTATTGAAACAAAATAATTAATTTTAATTGTATGTTATTGTGTTATTGTTTTATGGTAAAATTGCAAAGTATAACAAATACTTTTGAATAGGGGTAATTTTTTGCTACTTTTAATATCTGAAATTATTGATAAAATTCAAAATTATAATAAACATGAATTAGCGATTATGATTGGTTTGATTGTTGTTTTTTTTCCGGTTGTGATATTCCTTTTAGGGAAATTAGTTATTAAGATAATTACGCTTATTTATCGCATTAATTTTTCCCTTGCGGCAGCCTTTAGTCATTCTAAAAAAAACAAAGAATCACAAAGTAAAAGTGGTGGGGATAATTCAAGTCATTTACCAAATATTTTAATCAATAACAAAGATTTTGATCCCAATTGCTTAATTAATTTAAAATTATTAGAAATGATGGATAATAAAAAAAACGATACATCAAAAACTGATTTTTTAGAAATGAAACAAAAAATGATGGAAACGTATTTTAATCAAAAATTGTTTGAATTAGAAATGAAACAAAAAATGATGGAATTGGAAGAAAATCAAAAAAGACTTCATGCTAATTCGCCTAAAAATTTTTTGGATGAAATACCTCAAACTTTAAGACGAATTTTAGAAAAATTAACTAATGTCGAAGAAATGCAATTTGAAATTTTAAAAGACGATACAAAAAAAACTTATTATAGCTCAGATGATCGTATATTATATGTCAATCCAGAAGATTTTTTATACATTAACAAAGCCTTAGTACGGCAAAAGCATCAACAACTTAACAAATAAATATTTTTTAAATATTTATTAATATCGCCCATCACTTTTTTTGATAAAGTGGTGGTTTTTTGATTTTTATAATTGCAAAAATGTGCAGAAATATAATTCAAAAATAAGAAAAAAGTTATCTTGAAAAATATTATAATGTTATAATAAGAACGTGAAAAATTAATTTTTTATCTTTTATTTTTTAAAATATCTTATTAAAAAAGTTGATGTCATTTTAATGTCGTTTATTATTTTAAACTTAATTTTTAATTTTAAAAACACAAATATATTGTAAAAATGTTAATTTATTAACATAGCATACTAATGGTGAGGCTATTTGCGTGAATAACAAAAGAATTTTAATACGCTTTGGAGAATTGTTTTTAAAAGGTAAAAATAAAATATATTTTATTCAAAAATTAAAAAAAATTTTACAAAACAAAACAAAAGACTTAAATAATATCGATTTGCAAATTAAACATGATTATGCTTATATAGATTATCCTTTAAATTTAGAAAAACAAATTTTAACAAGATTATCTTATGTATCAGGTATTTCTTCATTTGTAATAGCTACTCAAGCTCAAAAAAATCTTGATGACATCGTAAAACAAGCTTGTTCTTTGCTAAAAGAAAAAATTAATAAACAGGTTTTGTTTAAAATTGAAGTTACTCGAAAAGATAAAAGCTTTTTTTTAACTAGCATGGAATTAACTCAAAAAATCGCTCCTTTGATTTTAGAACCTTTTACAAAATTATTGCATGTTGATGTTAAACAACCACAAGTGATTTTAAATATTGAAATTAGAAAAGAAACAGTTTATCTTTATTGCAATGATGACCAAAAAGAAGCTTTAGGAGGATTTCCTAACTCTTCTATTGGAAAAGGTTTAGTGCTTTTAAGCGGCGGAATTGATTCTCCAGTAGCGGCTTATTTAGCAATGAAAAAAGGAATTGTAGTAGAATTATTTCATTTTGAATCAACCCCTTTAACTCCTTTAGAATCGGTTCAAAAAGTTATTGATTTAACAAAAATTTTAAGTCGCTATTCTATTAACAATCAAATAAAATTGCATTTGGTCCCTTTTAGATCTTTGCAAGAGGTTATCAGCAAAAAGGTTTCTGACTCTTATATTATTAATATTATGCGTCGAATGATGTACCGTTTAGCCGCTAATTTCGCACATTCAAACAAGCATTTATGTTTAATTAATGGGGAATCAGTAGGACAAGTAGCTAGTCAAACTTTAGAAAGTATGCAAACTATTGAACAAGTTACCAATATCAATATTTTAAGACCTTTGATTACTATGGACAAAGGTGAAATCATTAGAATTGCTAAGCATATTGATACTTTTAACATTTCTGTTCGCCCTTTTCAAGATTGTTGTACCCTTTATTTACCTAAATCCCCTGCAACTAAACCTAATATTTTAAAAGCCGAACGAGAAGAGTGTTTTTTTGACTATCAAGATCTATTGAAGATTATTTTAGAAAAAACAATTACTTTAAAAATTAAAGAAAACTCATCATTTAATATTTTAGATTTTGGTTTTTTTGATGTTCAAGAAGCGGTTGCTAATTTTTGTCAACAAAATCCAAATCAAAAAATAGTTTTAAAAAAATAAACAAGAATACTTTAATGAAAAGCACAAATTGAGTTAATATGAATTTATTAACGCTAAAATTATTAGTTTCATTGAAATAAGAATTATTTAAAAGGGAAATTAAATGATTACTTCTAAACAAAATCCTACTTTTAGAAAGTTAAAAAAGTTAAAATTAAAAAAATATCGCGATTTATACCAACAATTTTTAATATATGGCGATCATTTAATTGAACAAGCTGAACAAGAACAAAAAAATAATAAAAACAACTTTTTTATAGAAATTTACACATCTTCTCATACCAAAAAAGGGATTTTTATTGCTCCTGAATTAATGAAAGAATTGTCTCAAACAAAAACAGTTTTTGATCAAATAGCCCTTTGTCAATTCGCTTTATCATCTGAATTGGATTTGATTCATAATAAAATTTTAGTATTAGAAGATATTCAAGATCCTGCAAATCTTGGCGCTTTAATGCGTAGCGCAGTTGCTTTTGGTTTTAATCAAATTTTTCTTAGTTTTAATAGCGCTGATTTTTATCATGAAAAAACCATCAGAGCTAGTCAAGGGGCTTTATTTAACCTTGTTTTGCAAAGAGGCAACATTAAAAAGTTTTTAGAACAAGCTAAACAAAAAGGATATCCAGTTTTTATCACTTTACCACATCAAAAAGCTAATATTTCTTTGGAAAAGGCTAAATCTTATTTAAAAAAAATTTTAATTTTAGGAAACGAAGGATCAGGCATTTCTCTTACAGTAACATCACTTGCTGATTATTGTTTAAATATTCAAACTCAACAAGTAGAAAGTTTGAATGTAGCAGTTGCTGGTAGTATTTTGATGTATCTTTTATAAGATTAATTTTTACTACATAATTAAAATATTTAAAAACAACAAACCCGAAACAAAAAAAAAGAAGCAAAGAAAAAAGAAAGAATAAAAAGGTTGAAACAATGAACATATTACACGACATTAATCCTAAAAGAATTACAAAAGACAAATTTATTGCAGTTATTGAAATTCCTCAAGGAAGTAAAAAAAAATATGAAATCGATAAGGAAACAGGAATGTTAATGATAGATCGTTTTTTAACTACTTCCTTCAGATACCCCGCTAATTATGGCTTTATCCCCTTAACTCATTGTGAAGACAATGATCCTTTAGATGTTTTAGTTCTATCTCAAGAAAACCTTGCTCCTATGACTTTAGTAGAATGCCGTCCTTTGGGTGTTATTAAAATGATTGATAATCATGAATTAGATGAAAAAATTATTGCAGTTCCAATAGCTGATGCTTTTTGGAAACATTGCCATGAATTAACAGATGTTCCTAATTCTTTATTAGATGAAATAAAGCATTTTTTTCAACATTACAAAGAATTAGAACATAAAAACGTAACTATTGAAAATATCAAAGGGAAAGAAGCAGCTTTGCTGGCAATTGAAAAAAGTATTCTTTGTTATCAACAAGTTATTAAACCAAATTTAAAAAAAGCGTAATTTCATTTTTTAATTGCAACAATCACTTTTAGTTATTTTATGTACCTTTAATTAAGTTTGTAACCACATAAGCATTAGCATTAAATGCTTCCTCTCTTTTAATTTTTGTAAGATTTTATAAGAAAGTGTATTTTTGATTATGAAAACAATAATTACTAATAAAAAAGCATTTTATGATTTTTATTTAGAGAAAAAAAAATATCATGCAGGGATTCAATTATTAGGAAGTGAAGTTAAATCAATTCGTTTAGGAAAAATCAATCTCACTAATTCTTATATTTATATCAAAAATCAAGAGATTTTTATAGTTAATATGGTTATTTTAAACTACCCTTTCAGTTGTTGCTTGCAATGCGATGAAAATAGAACCAAAAAACTTTTATTACTCAAAAAAGAAATTATCCAAATTCAAAATAAAATTAAAACTCAAGGATTTTCAGTGATTCCTTTAAAAGTTTATTTTAACAAAAATTTAGTAAAAATAGAAATTGTGTTGGCTAAAGGTAAAAAAAAACATGATAAACGAAATGCTTTAAAAAATAAAGATGCTAATTTATTAATTCAAAAAACTTTAAAAAAAATTAACCAATAACAAAGTTTATTGAATTAACTATTATTTCTTTTTTGTTAGCTGCCCTGTTCCGAAATTTTATAAAAGATCAAAAAAACAATTTTGAAAACATTTATCACTTGACTTAAAAATTTAAAAGTTTATCCAATCTAATTAGAAATTAACGGAAGTTGATTATGAACATTTCAAAAACTCGTTTTATTAAATTTTTAAAAATGCTTAAATATTTAAAATACAAAACACTTTATCAAAATAAAAAACAATTTTTGCTAGATTTTTCTAATGAATTAAAAGTTTTAATGAATGAAGAAACTTTAGATAAAAAAATAAGTTTTTTATTACAAACATATAATGATGAAGATCAAGAAACGACGAATTTAAATGAAAAACATTTAGAAATTATGCAACCTTATTATCAACAATTAGAAATACTTTTAGGCAAATATCTTAAAAATAATTTTCAAGGAAATATCGTTTATTCTTTGGAAACGCACAAACAAAAAAAGTTTCAAATGCAAAAAAAAGAACATCAATTATATTGTTTTTTAGATGGCTATCAAGAAGATGAAACAACTATTCGTATTTTTGAAGCTAAAGCAACCACTAGTCAAAAATTTTTACAATTGCAATTTAAACACAATAATGGTCAAAAGTATCCTTTTTTTCAAAAAACAAACCCCAATCTTTTAACTCCTTATCTTTTCGAAGATAATATCGCTAACCCTTTATATCAAGATAAAATAAAAACATTAATAAATCCTGATTCAAAAGAAGGGCGATATATATATGATTTAACTTATCAAAGATTAGTTATTGAAAATAGCCTTAAATTAGCACAAAAAAAGAAAAAAAGAAAATATTATTTAGTTGTATTTAATGCAGATTATGTGTTAAAAAAAAATAATTGTAATTCTTTTGATGATCCTAATATAATGGCTTTTATTGATTTAACTTTGATAACCGAACAAGGACAACAAATATTAGAACAAGATAGCGATGTTTTAACTTTTCATTTATCTAACAAAAACCAATCAAATTTAACTAAAACACATTTTTTACCTGAAAAAATTGCAACTTTTTATGAAAAAATACCTCCTAAAAACAGCCTTTTTACCTTTTTATTTAATCACCATGGTTTCTGTGATGGTCAAAAAAAATATCATTTAGAAGATTTAATTGAACAAAAGTATTATCATACGCTAGATGTACCTATTAATTATCTTCATCGCTTGGATAACCGAATTCAACAAAAAGTGATAGCAACCAAACTTCCTTATTATTGTTTTGATAAAATTGAATTAGGTCTTAAAACTTTAAAATACCCTCTTTATTATTTAGATTTCGAATCTTTTCCATGTCCTTTTCCTAGATTGTTTGGAGAAAAACCTTATAGTCATTCTCTTTTTCAATTTTCTTTACACATTGAAGCAACTCCCAATTCATGTCATCAAGAATTAAATCATGTTTCTTTTTTAGCTCCTAATCATCAAGATCATCGCAAAATATTAATTACAAAGTTAATCAACGCCATTAAAGATGATGGTGGCTCTATTATTGTTTATCATCAGTCTTTTGAAAAAAACCGTTTAAAAGAATTATCTTTGTTATTTCCAGAATATCGTTTACAATTAGAAAAATTAATTACCAGAATTTTTGATCTTAAAGATCTTTTAAAAGGGAATGCTAATTTTTATCAAAAATTAGGTTTATCAAAAGAAAAAGCAACAGGAATTAATTTTTATCACCATTGTTTACAAGGGTCTTTTTCCATTAAAAAAGTGGCTCCTTTATTTTGCAACCTTTCTTATGCTGATCTTGTTGTTCAAAATGGTATCGAAGCTTTTTTAACTTATATTCAATTACCTTTGATGTCTGAAAAACAATTTCAATTGCAATATCAAGCTTTACAACGTTATTGTCAACAAGATACTTGGGTCATGGTAGAAATTTTAAAAAATTTACAAATCAAAAACAAAAATCGTAATTTCCCTCACCTTACTTTTAAAGATATTGTTGTTTAATTTAATTATTAAACTTAAAATCAATTTAATTACTTAAAAAACAACCCCTCATTTAATTTTTTTATTAAGCGCGCTTAGACCAAAAAGTTGGACTTTGAAAAAGTGTTTTTTTGATTTAAGTTTAGTGTCTTTGAAAAGGACAAATTAAAATGTCAAGTAATGATATATCAAGTAAGTAAAAAAGACAATATTTGACAATAAAAGATTTTTTAGCTGTTTTAATTTGTGGTTCTTTAATAGGTCATGGTTTATTGTGTGCGGTTGATTATTATTTAATTAAATAAAAAAAGGATTGGTAAAAAAATAAAATGATAGAATTAACTTTTATTCATAAAATGTTGTTATTGCATTTAGTAGTATTTTTAATGAATACAATTGGTGCTATAAAGTTTTATATTAAATATTATGATAAAAACAAATCAATTTTAAGTTTTTTAATTTCAATGCTTTTAGGGAATGTAGTTAGTCATGGTTCTATATTTATGGCCTTTTATTTAACAATTAATAAATAGGAGAAAAGAAATGGAAAGTAAACAACAACCAAAAAACTTACTAAAAAAGGACTTTTAGTAGAGAAAGGACTTTTATTAAAATATAAAGTTCAGTCATTAAGAGAAAAACAAGAACGTGCACTGTTTTCTTAGTATTTATTAATTTTTTGAGCATAAAAAAAGAACTAATCTTGAAAGATTGGTTCTTGGGATTATGGGGTTAAGCTGAAGCCTGGCGCAACTGAGATTTCGCATTCGCCTTGAACGAAATAGTCGTTTTCGTCTCGGATGAGAATAGTTATTTTTTTTGGTATGAGGGGTGACTCGGAGCTGTTTCGCCAGTTGAGCCATGACACGAAGTTAAATCGCGGGTTAAATCGCGGGTTAAAAGGTTGTTCTGGATTTTTGAAAGAGACGAAATGTCGATTATCAAGGTTAATAATGCCGTAGTTAAGCAAAAGTTGGCAAATTTCTTCTTTGGTTTTGCATTCAAGAAGTTTTGCTTTTAGTTCATCATTATCGAGTTCGTTGGAGAGATTTTTCTTTTCGGGTTTTAGAGGTTGCATTTTTTGATTAGAATTAGTTGATTCATTTAATTGGAACTCTATGGTTGTGGAAGCGATATTATTATGATATGGGAAACTAGGTTCATTATTCAACAAGTTCAATTGGTATGTTAATTTTAACTGTATTTTTCTTCCAATTGGTACGAAAAGTGTTTAAGTCAGCTTCTGAGAAACCTGATAATTCTTCCTCCTTTAAGGTTATTTTGATAATTACGTCTTTAGCTTCTCCGGGGTTCATTTTTGGTTGTTTTGAATTGTTATATTCTGTCTCTGTTCCGTTTTGGTTGTAGTAATATTTAATGTTTAACAATTTGTTTACTTGTTCTTTTAAGATTGCGTTATCGTTTTTTATTTCGATTTCGTGATTACCTATTTTTAGGTGTAATTGTTCTGTTGGGGATAAGTTAGTGATTGTTGCTTGGTGTTTTATTTCTTTGGTTTCCTTTGTGTTGTCAAAGAGGATGGCATCTTTAGGGACTAATAATTTTTTAGAGTTTGTTTCACCATTATCTATTTTGATGATGTCTTGACGGGGTGCTAAGTTTACCGTGGTTTCGGTTACTGTTTTGGTTTTGTGATATTGACTGATGGCGAATATTCCACCGAATAATGCTCCTGTAGATAGGGTAATAATTGAAATGAAGATAATTGGGTTTTTTAACGTGTTTTTAATTTTAATAAAATTCATATTTTTATTTCTCCTTTGTTTAGTTTTAATCACACATTTTCTATTATACTCTTTTTTTTTTTTTTTTGCAAAAAAAACACTTAGTATCATTAATTTAAGGTTTAAAAATGGATTTATAATTAAAAAATATCGACATATTAAATTAATTGACATATAAATTATTAGATATACTAAGTTTGAAATATATTTATATATCTTATCTACTTATTATCTGCTTATCTGCTTAAAACAAAGACTAAAATATCACCAAAACTCATCTTTGGCAATTATTTTATGGTTTTTGTTAAAAAAATATCAAAAATGTCTTGACCAATGAAATAAAATAATGTATAATTATAATTAATATACTTTTATTTTTTTATTAAAAACAATCCTCAAAATTGAAAAAGTATATAATTTATATTAAAGTTATTTTTAAATTGTATTGCAATCATGACAATCATGATCACGTTTTTGATAAACTAAAAAATAATTTAAAAATAAAACAAAAATAAACTGTACTTTCATAATATTAGTTTTATCTTTAACAAAAAAACGGAAAAACGAAAGGAAGTAAAAAATGGAATATTTAATCGAAATCCAAAATTTACGAAAAAAATTTAATGATCAAGAAATATTGAAAAATGTGAATTTGAAAATTAAAGATAAGGAAATTATTACTATTATTGGGCATTCTGGTTCAGGTAAAACTACTTTATTAAAGTGTTTAAATCTTTTAGAAACCCCTGATTCAGGAGCAATTATAATAGATAAACAAAATATTTTAGATCCAGGTGTTCAATTATCAGAATTAAGAACTAAAGTGGGAATGGTGTTTCAAAGTTTTAATTTATTTGAAGGAAAAACTGTTTTAGAAAACTGTTGTTTGGCTCCTATGAAAGTTTTAAAAGCATCACAAGAAGACGCCGAAGCAATTGCTGTTGAAAAGTTAACTGAAATGGGCTTAGAAGATTATGTTAATTATGATGTTAGCTTATTATCAGGAGGACAAAAACAACGTGTGGCAATAGCTCGAGCTTTATGTATGAAACCTCAAATTCTTTTACTAGATGAACCTACTTCAGCTCTTGACCCTGATTCTACTCATGAAGTTTTACGAGTATTACAAAAACTATCTAATAACAAAAAAATTACTTTAGTCATCATTACTCATGAAATGAATTTCGCTAAAAAAGTTTCTCATACTATTTGTTTTTTAGAAAAAGGTGAAATCGTTGAAAAAGGAACTTCTAAAGAAATTTTTGAAACTAATAAATATCCTAAATCAAAAGCTTTTTTTGAAGAAGTTTAAATCAATTATTATCATAAATAAAAATATTTTAACCTTGTTTTATCCAAAAAATTTTATCCTTTTTGCTCCTTTTAATCTCTTTAAAAAAGTTTAATCACATACTTTCATTCAAATAATGCTTAAATATCTTATTGAATATAAAAAATTATGCTCTTAAACATAATTAACTGTATTATTAATTGCCTTGATAATACAGTGATAACTGGAACAGGACTTTTTTTTGATATAAAAAAAAATACCTAAATTAGGTATTAAAAGCAATTTTATTATAACATTAAAAAAAAAAAAGTAAAACAGTTTTTGCTGTCTTACTTTTTTTTTAGAGAACAAAGGACTTGTCAAAAAATAGTGAGTTTTTGGAAAAGGAAACTTACTATAAAGAATCATCAAATAAGAAAAAATATACTAAGAACAATGGAAAATCGTTGCTAATATTGTTCTAAGCAGTTTTATTATAACATAAAAACTGCTTTTTTAACCTTTTTTTTTTGTCTTTTTTATTATTTTATTTATAAAGATATTATTTTAATAAAAATACTATCTAAGATTAAAATATTATCTAAGATTATATATTAGAAATAATATATTCTATAAGGCCCTTTAAACGCGTTTAAATGCCCTTTAAACGCGTTTAAAGGGGAAAGAGGATAAAATGAACATATGAGAAAAAAAAAAGTAAGACAGGTTGTACTGCCTTACTTTTATGGATTATTCAAAGTTTAAATGCTTTGTGGTGTGTGAACTCCAAAAAGCCGAGGTTTGGCTTTTTCAAAGCAATTTTATTATAACATTAAAATTAATATTAAAATATATGAAAGAAAAAAAACACGTTTAAATGCCCCTTTAAACGTGTTTAAGATAGATATAGAAAAAGATACAAAACGAAATATTATGCTATCAAAAATAAACTCTTCCCAAGTTTAAATTTTCGATAGCGATTTTATTATAACATTAAAATTGATGTTTTAAAACTTTTAATAAAAATACTATCTAAGATTATATATTAAAAGTAATATATTCTACAATACCCTTTAAACGCGTTTAAATGGCCTTTAAACGCGTTTAAATGGGAAAGAGGTTAAAATATATGAAAGAGGGAAAAAATAGATGGAAAAAAAACTGTTTATTAAAAATTAAGGATTGTGTATAATATAGGGAAAGAGGTTAAAATATATGAAAGAGGGAAAAATAGATGGAAAAAAAAGACAAACCGCAAACACTAGCAGAGAAAAAATATTATGACAAGTTGGTTAGAGAATGCAAAAAATATTGTCATGAATATTTGGTTTGGAAATGTCGTAAAAGTGGTTTAATTACGCTAAAAAAAACAGTAAATATAAAAAGAAAAAAAAATAATTATTAAGGCAAGTTGGTTTTCTTTTTCTTTTTCTTTTTCTTTTCTTATAATGCAATTCTTTTTTAGACCTGTGTTTGTTGATTCCGTTTGGCTAATCCTCACACAATAGAGAGTGTCTTTTTTAAGAGAGCTTGGTCGTTTCATCCGCTTGTCAATCCTCACAATATATCAAACATTAAGCTTGACAAAATCGAACGTAAAAAAAGATTTTTTTATGTGAGATTTTGGGCTTAATGTTATATTGTGAGTTAGGATTGACAAGACGGATAAATGAAACGGCCAAGCTATTTTATATTGAAAAATATTTGCTTTTGTGAGAAACTATAAAAAGATATGAAAATTAAAAATGCTGTTTAAGATTATATATTAAAGCTAATATATTATCTACAATACCCTTTAAACGCGTTTAAAGGGCCTTTAAACGCGTTTAACAAGAGAGAGGATAAAATATATGAACATATGTAAAAAAAAATCTGTTGATGAAATATTAATGTCTAATCAAAGATTAGTTAATAATTTTTATTATGATAAATACACGAAAAATAGACAAATTAAAATGTCTTATAATGCTTTTAAAAACTATGATACTATTTTTAATAGAATTGATGTAAAAGATTTTTATAGTTGTTTAGATTTAGAAACGTTAAGTGCGTATCAAAGCGGCTTAGAAATGGTGGTAAAAGAATATGAAAAAAGATTATTTTACGCTAAAAGTGTTGATTATGGTTTAGGCCAAAAAGTAGCTTTTATGGACTATTCCAAGTTTAATATGATTTTGGATTTGGTTCAAAAAAGGAAAGAGGGAATTAGAAAACATCAAGAATATATTATATATTTTGTAGAAAGAAACTTTGGTGAACCATGGGTTCGAGGAGCAAATGGAAAAGTCTTAGATTATAGAAAAATGACTTTTGAACAAAAATATAGACATTGTAAAAATAAATTAAATGCTGAGGAAAATAGAGATAAATTAGACTATATTTTAGAGTATAAAAAGTTAACAATGGTAGAGCAAGATAATTTATTACAAAATGTTAGACGTTTAAACTATGAATATCAGGAGGCAATTATTTATAATTCACCTAAACGTTTTGCGTTAATTCAACAACAAGGAAAAGATACAAAACGAAATATTATGCTTTCAAAAATAAACGCTTTTCATAAAGCCGTATATAATTTTCATACGGAAAAAGTAGTTAGTTTTGTAACTTTAACCTTAGCTCATCATAATTCAAACGGCTGTTTGTCAAAAGAGGTAAAAGACTTAAAGGAAACTAAAAGCTATTTTAGATCGTTTTTACGTTTAGTTAAAAAGAATTATGCTAAATATTTAAAAACAACAAGGAATTACAACAAAGACCAAATCAAAGAGGAAATTAAAAAAATAAAGTACTTTGTGGTTTGTGAACTCCAAAAAGCTGAGGTTTGGCATTTTCATATTATGATAAATGTTGATTTAACAGTTTTAGGAATTGATGATAAAATGATGGTTCAAAACAAAGGACTTGTCAAAAATAGTGAGTTTTTGGAAAAGGAAACTTACTATAAAAAATCATCAAATAAAAAAAAATATACTAAAAACAACGGTTGGGAAATCGTTGCTAATGTTGTTGTGCCTAAGGTTTTTAAGATGTGGGCTGATACTGTCAAAAAAAATAATCCTAAACTTAAAAGATTAAATCCGATTTCTCAAAACTTACAAGTTTACCACAAACTATCAAATAATAAGACATCATGTAAAGAGGTTAGAAAATGTAAGTTAATAAGAAAAGAAACAACTATAAATATGGTTACTATTATTTCAAAATATATTAGTAAATATTTGAATAAAATTGGTGATGATAGTTTAAAATTGTTAATTAAACAAAGGCACAATTTTATTAATGGTTATAGGTTATTTCAATTTTCGATAAATTGTAAAAAACCACCTGTTGAAAAATATTTAAAATATTTGCCACAAGATTTAGCTATTGATGGTTATAGTATAACTAGTTTTTATGCTAAAAACATTTTAGACTATAACAAAGAACATCCTTTAAGAAAAATGTTAGTAGAACAAATGTTAAACGCTAAACTTAATTCGAAAGAAAATGAATTAGTTTTAAAAGATAGTTATACTGGGTACACTCAAAAAGTAAAGAAAAAATATTATGGTGAAAAAGATTTAGAAACTGACAAAAAACCATTTATTGAAGAATATTTAAAAAATAATTCTTATGCATCAATGTTTTATTTTAGTATTAATTATGAAAAACAAGCAAGACCGTTAAACAAGAAAATACATGATAAATTATGTAAAAAACTAAATAAAGTTTTTAAACTTTCAAAAATGAAAAAAAAACAAGTTCCAAGAACTTATTTAGAACAGGAGAAAATGTTTTTAGATTTCAACAACTATGTTGATCCGGTCGACGCCTATTTTGATGTTCTACGAGATAAACCAATGTCATACTATTTGGATGTCTAAAAATACTAAAAATACTTAGAAAGGGGAAATAATATATTATCTATAAGGCCCTTTAAACGCTTTAAAATGACTTTTAAAGGCGTTTACGGGAAATAATAATAAAATAATAAATCATCTATAAAAAAAAACTCTTAATTTTATTAAATAAAATTAAGGGTGTTTTGTGTTGATTTTTTTATTTTTTGTGTTGTAATATGAAAAAGATATGTTGTGGTATAAAAAAATAAATGAGTGCGGACTGAGAAAAAGTGGAATCATACAAAAAAAGCTAAATGGCTTTTTGTTAGATTATCTCTAATAAATATATACTTGACCTTTTCAAAAATACAAGGCAAATGGCAAAACAATGAAAAACCTACAACCAAAATTACAACTATTACAAAAAACAATATCCCAAATTCAAACAATAGACAAATTCATAGTTTTTAAATTAGTCTCCCAATTTCGAAAGGAATTAAATTTAACCACCATTTTGGAAACTCTCCAAATTAAACAGAGCGCTTATTATTACTGGTTATTACTGGTTAAAAACAAAAAAAGAATTAAATTTCAAAAAACAAACCACACCAAATAAAGGATGCGATTTTATGTTGTTTCATTATTTTAAAAAAAATAAATTTTTGTTATTTTTAAGTTTGATAAGTTCTGAAACGAACGACAAAAAACATACATTTAATCTTAAATTTAAAAAATAAGCTAAACTGCTAAAAACAGTTTGGCTTTTTTCATTTTTAAAGTCGAATTAAAAAATAGAAATGAGGAATAAAAAAATGGAAACAACAAATAAAATGAGTAAGAAACAACTTTTATTAGAAATAGCAGTTTTAACTAACAAGTGTAAAAAGATAGTACAATTTAAACCAACTAACAAAACAACATTTAGCAAAATGACTAAAGATCAACTTTTATTAGAAAAAGAGATTTTAGCTAACAAATATGAAAAATTCCAACAAGAACAAAAATTTGACAAACAATTAACCAAACTGGAACCTTTAGTAAAAAAAATGGATATGTTAGAAAGCGAAACGGAGGGTAGATGGTCCCAAATGTTAACAAGTGGAAGGATTTTTTTAAAAATGATATCTAAGGAAAGTGATGAAAACATGAAAGCACACGCTGCTGACATCAAACATTATTTAAGATGTTATAAAAGCATTTTTAAAGATATTAAGATGATTTTAGAAATTGAAAAAACACTTTTATAAATTATTTGTTATTTCAAAAAAGAAACGAGGAATAAAAAAATGAAATTAATAAAAACTAATACAGATGTAAAAAGAAGTAAATTTAACACTATGAAAGAAGTAAAAAAAGGCAGTGTTAGTTTTGTATCACCTCGCCAAATCCCTTTAAGTTATTTTTACCAGGACATAAATAATTTTTTATGTCGAAAGAATAAAGTTTTACCCCAAACCCTCCAAGATAAAATTTATACATATTATGAAATAATATTTGGCGATAAATCCAACGATTTATTTTTTAAAGCATCAATGCGTTCACGAGCTAATTTTTTTGAAAAGAGTTTAGTTAAATTAAAAAATATTTTAAATTTATATGGCACCTTAAATCGTTACCTTGCTTTAAAAGATTTTTTTATAACTTATTTAAAAAAAGATGGTGTTATAGAATTTATGAGTATTTTACGCCAAGGCGTTAGCTCTTGTGGTGTTGATTGTTCGATAATTTTGGAACATTGTTTAGTTACTCCAATAATCAAAGCAATTGGAACAAAACCCACCGAACCATCAAACGAACTTAACCAAATATTAAAATATTTAAACTTAAACATGAAAGAATTAACAAACATTCAATTATCTGATTTAATCAAAATAACTAAAAAAGCTATGGTAGCCCGTCATCCCGACCGTTTAGGGAATAACTCCCGTGTAAAAGAATTTATGCAATTACATAATTTTTATCGCATGATTTCAGATGCTGATTTTAAATTAACTAATGATTCGATTCAATCATTTAGTGAGGCTGATTTTGCAAGTGATGATTACACCGATTATTTCTATAATTTTTCTACTGCCGAAGAGTCAAGCCAATTTAACCAACAACAAACACACTAACACATTTTAAATAGTTAAAGGGTTTTTATCCTTTAACTGTTAGTAAATAATAAAAACAAATAGGAGAACAAAAACAAAAAAAATGAAAACAACAAAACAAAAACTTACTGAAAAAGAGCTTTTATTCGAAATAAACACTTTATCTGAAATAGTAATTTTAATCAACCAACGAAAAAAACTAACACAAAAACAAGAAACATCAAAACAACAATTAAACAAAGTTGAATGTTTAATAGAACAAACAACCATCAAAGAAAAAATAAAAGCTACAAATATTGAAAAATTAAAAATCCAAAGTCGAATTATCAAGAAAATATTTAAATTAAAAAATCAAGATTTTATCCAAAAATACTTAAAAAAAATGGAACATTAAATACTTTATTAAATAAACAGTAATAAGTGAGGGGAAAAATGAATTTAGAAAAGGTGAAATCGTTTTTTAACCATATGGAACAAGAAGCTTTAAAAGTGAAAACTAAAAAAGACTCAGAGCAGTTTTATAAAGATTTTGAAACAGCGATTAAAGAAAAAAGGGTTTTTATAATGGTAGAAGATAATGAATTTACGAAAGAAGAGAAACGCAAACTTCACCCCTATTTTGAAACAGCAAGAAAAGAAAAAAGAGCTTCTATATGGAGGGAAATAGAATATGTTGCGAAAAGCGGTGAGAAACGTAAATTTCAACTCTATGAATATGGAGTAAGCCCAAACATTATGAAACACAAACCTTTTGGCTCCTATAATATAAATAAAAAATATATTCAAGCTTTTTGTTTGATTGAAACAAAGACGGGGCGTTTATATTCTTTTTTAGAATATATAGCTTATTATGATAAAAAAAACGAAATAGGGGAGGAACTTTTTAGAGCGTCGTTGGATGATAGTGTGGAAGGCGCTTTGACAGGTTTTTATATACTTAGACGAGATTTAGGAATGAAAAAGATATTAGACTGGCAAAGGTTAAAAGACGAAGACAAGGAAAACCCAAACCACTTTTTAATTTTGGATGAACTTTTAAAACCCTAAAAGCATATAAACATATAAAACCAACAACAAATCACAAACCAACAACAAATTCCAAATCCAAAGGAGAACTAAAAATGATAAACGAGCCAAAAAAAGAATACAACAAAAACAACCAATTAACCAAACTCACAAATTACAACAAAGGCGGCACGGTTCACTCTACCATCGAATACAACCAAAACGGAACCGAAACCAAAGAAACATACTACCACGAAGACGGTACGGTACACTCTATCATCGAATACGAATACGACCAAAATGACCAATTAACCAAAGAAACAATTTACAACCAAGGTGGCACAATCGACTACATCACCGAATACAACCAAAATGGCGTAATCCACTACATTGATGAATACAACCAAAACGAAAAACTTATTAAATCAACTAATTACTACAAATGTGGTGCAATTCATTTCATCGTCGAATACAACCAAAATGGAGCCAAAACCAAAAGAACATTTTACTACAAAAATGGTACAATCGGTTTCATTGAAGAAAACAATCCAAAAACCAACAAACCGACCAAATACACAAAATACAATCAAGATGGCATAATTGAAGAATCCAACGACAAAAAAACACCAACAATCAAAACCACCAACACCCTTTAAAACGCATTTAAAGTAATATGAATTGATTGGGTAAAATAATGATAAATAAAAAAGATCGAATAAAAGAATATTATAAAAAATATTATCTTAAAAACAAAGATCGCATAAAAGAATATAGGGCTAAAAACAAAGAGAGACTAAAAGAATATTACCTTAAAAACCGAGATATCATAAGAAAGCAAAAACAAGAACATTACCTTAAAAACAAAGAGAGACTAAAAGAATATTACCTTAAAAACAAAGATAGGCTGATAAAACAAGTAAAAGAATATAAAGCTAAAAACAAAGAGAGACTAAAAGAATATCAAAGAAAATATAACCTTAAAAACCGAGATATCATAAGAAAGCAAAAACAAGAATATTACCTTAAAAACCGAGATATCATAAGAAAGCGAAAACAAGAATATAGAGCTAAAAACAAAGATAGGCTGATAAAGCAAGCAAAAGAATATAGGGCTAAAAACAAAGATCGCATAAAAGAATATCAAAGAAAATATGACCTTAAAAACCGAGATATCATAAGAAAACAAAGACAAGAATATAGGGCTAAAAACAAAGATAGGCTGATAAAGCAAGCAAAAGAATATCAAAAAGAACATTTTGCAAAAGAAAAATTAATTATAAATGTTTGTGATTTAATCGAAAAAAATTGTTTGGTTAGTTCATATCGCAAAAAGAAAATAATTGCGGAATTAAGAGATGTAGAAATATCACCAAAATTAAATCCTTTTGCAAAAGAAATATTAATTATAAATGTTTGTGATTTAATCGAAAAAAATTGTTTTGTTAGTTCATATCGCAAAAAGAAAATAATTGCAGGATTAAGAGATTTATTATAAAAGATCAATAGGAGTTATTAAATATGAAAGAATATTATCTTAAAAACAAAGAACGAATAATATAGATTAATAGGAAGGCAAATAAGATGACAACAAATAAAAAAAAGTTTTATGGTAATAATGGTAGCATATTAGTTAGTGAATATGACCCTAAAACCAATAAGAAAATTAAAAATCATTATTATAAACAAAATGATGGCTCTCTTAGTTATACTACTGAATACGACCTTAAAACAGGTCGTGCAATTAAAACCACTTTTTATTATAATGATGGCACCATTGATTGTATTAAGGAATTTGACCTTAAAACACAAAAGAAAATTAAAAAAATTGGTTATAAAAAAAATAATCATAATATTAAATATATTACTAATTACAACCCTCAAACAGGTCGTGCAATTAAAACCACTTTTTATTATGATAATGGCAATATTGATCATGTTAACGAATTCAACCTCAAAACAAACAAAAGAAAAACCACTTATTATCAATTAGACGGCAAAACCATTAACCATATTAAGGAATATGATTTAGTAGAAAAATAAAGAGGGAATACAAATGAATAGAATTTTTAATTTAAGCCAAATCATCAAACAATTACAAATTGATAATTCTTTTAAAATAATAATTTTTAATAAAAAAAATAATAATCTTGAATCACCTACCAATTATAATCGCGGTTTAAAAATATTATATTTAAATCCTAAATTAATATCAAAATTAAAAAATATGTTAGAAGAAATCAAACAACCTCCCTTCACAATTAAAATCGCCCCTAAACTTGACAAAGATTATAACTTTGATGAAGAACAAAAAATATTATTTGTGAAAGAATCAAAAGAACTACAAAATGTAAACGGCCCACTTTGGTTGCAAGATATGAAGCAAAAATGGCAAAATTAATATTTTTGATATTCTTTTAATTTTTATTATATTAAATACGACCCAATTTGTTAAGTCGTTTTATAGCTTTGAAAGCAATTAATATTTTTATTGTTATTATTGCTATATTTGCTCCTTTCAAAGCCTTAAAGGTAAACTGGCAAGAAAAATTATAAAGGAGTGATGAAAATATGAATAATCAAGTGAGACGTTATTTAATGGGCTGGGTTGTATTCTTTGTTTGTTTATTTGCTTTAATTTATACTGTTGATGGCCTTTTGGATAAAGGATTGAATAAACACTTTTTTTGGCAAAACAAAACTGCCGCAAAAGAAGTAAGCGAAGCACAAGTTGTCCGTTCATATGAAGTTGACTATGTCAAAGAAGATGTATACGGCAAATATCTTGCCGAGCAAATCGCCAAAGAACAAAACCCAACAGAAAAAACCAAACTTGAAACAGCTAAAAAAGCATCTGATACGAAAAAAGCTGAAATCAAAGGTTATATCAAATCTGTTAAAGCTTCTGTTGAAGATTACCACAAATCTAAATAATTTGTGGTAAACTCAAAAAAATAATTGAGTAAAAAGAAATAAGAACGATTTTAGACAATTAAATAATTTCATGACTGACTTATTACCTTGAGGAATAAGGAAATAGTAGTCAAACCTCGTTAAAAAAATTACTAGTTATCAAAAATTAGTTGCAAATAACAACTACCCTTTGAATTGGATGCGGTAAAATTATTATTTGTTTAATCCTCGTTTCGCAAATAATAAAGGGTTAATCCCTCATCCATTCAATTCAAGGCCCTTTTAAGAATCAACTATGTAGTTTCTTTTTGAGAGGGTTTAATTTAATTAAATATGTTTATTATTTGGCATTTGAATTTGTTTGATATCTCATTTTTTAAACCCTCTCAAAAACAAATTAATATATCTAATTTGTTTTAAAGATTAAAAATTAAAATTACAAGATAAGGAGAAATAAACATGAGTGAGCTTAAAAATACAAGCGAGATTAAAAAAACAAATGAGTTAAAGAAAACAAATGAGATTAAAAAAACTAGCGAGATTAAAAAAATTGTTTTTAATGGCTCCGAACCTCGGGCTAAAAGCCTTGAAAAAGCTTCTCATTATGTTAATGCACTGTTTAGAGTTAATATTTGGTTTAATAGTGTTCCCTCCGTTAACTTTGCTGATGGAGAAGCTCCACGTTGGCCTATTAAAAATCCCCCAAAAGATTTATTAGGTGTTTATATTAAAGGTGGCGAACGTGAACCGATAGATTATTTTTACACTTTAAGTAAATTGAAAAAATACGCTCAAGAAAGAGAAAGTGGAGTAGAAAAAATGTATATTTTCAGTGTTAAGAAAAAAAATAAAAGCAGTAAAGTAAGCAAAACTCCAACTGTCAAAAAAGGTCGCCGTACTGTTAAAGCTAAACGCAAAAAAACCACTAAAAAAGGTTTATTCGCTAAGTTATTTTAAAGACGATATTATAAAAAAATAAAATAGAAAAAGGAGACAAACAAAAAATGCCAATCGAACAAATTATTAATCATCCCTATTTTTCTTTATCTTTGGCCGGTGGTGCTTTCGTTGTTATCTTGTTTATTATTGGATTTATCGCAAGAAAAAACAAAAAAAGCATCTACCGTTATCAAGATTTACAAAAAGAGGGATACAAACAAATTAAAATAATTAAAAACTCAATTCAAGCGGTTTTTAAAGTTAAAGATGAATGTGAAAATATTAAAAAAATAATTATTGAAACTACCGGACTTAAACCAGATGACAACAAAGAACAAGCCCTTATTAAAACTCTTCGTGATACATTAAACTTCAAAGAACCTAAAAAAGAAGTAATAACGCCACCCAAAACTAAAAAAACATCTAAACCAAAAAAGCATTTCAAAGAAACTTTACAAGAGGAAAACAAAGACCTTTTCCAAGATGTTTTACAAGATGAATTACCCCAAAAAGAACAAAAAGACCAACCACAAAAACACGATGAAGCTATTTTTAAAAAGGAATAATCATACATGGAAATTGTAAATATTAATTTAGGACATAAAGCTACCACGCAAGACGTGGAATATTTTATTTATAAGAAATTTAAAGTTAATGTTGAAGTTTCTTTGAAATGTTTTAATGTTGATAAAAAGCGAGATTGTAGTTGCTCTATTAAAGACGCCCCAGAAGAATTGTTAGCGGTGTATTTTGAAGGGGGACGAATTGCAAACAAGGACGGATTTTTTACCTTGGATGATTTACAAGACCGCGAGGGAGCTCATAAGCCACCTAAAACGATGTACTGTTTTTATGCTAATAAAGAAGCTAATATGTGGCTATTATGGAGTGTGTTAGGTGTTATTAGTTTATCAATGGTTATTGTTGGTGTTGTAGTGTATTTATGTTTTTTTAAAGGCCAACAAAACACAAAGGAACCTAAAATAGATTTAAACAAAGAAAACAAAACTGCTGAAGTAGTAAAGGAACCAGGCAATACTACTGAAAAAATTATTTATGTGGATCAAATAGTTGAAAAACCGGTAGAGGTTATAAAATATGTTGAAGTACCCAAAGAGGTTATCAAATACGTTGATAAACCAATTGAAATTATAAAAGAGGTTGAAAAACCGGTAGAGATTGTCAAAGAGGTTGAGAAAGTAGTTTATCAAGATAGAGAAATTATTAAAGAGGTACCAAAAGAAATTATTAAAGAGGTTGAGAAAATAGTTTATCGTGATAAATTAGGTAAAAAAATAGAACCACAAATAATTTATCAAGATAGAGAAATTATAAAAGAGGTTGAAAAACCGGTAGAGATTGTCAAAGAGGTTGAAAAAATAGTTTATGTTGATAAACCAATTGAAATTATAAAAGAGGTTGAAGTACCCAAAGAGGTTATCAAATACGTTGATAAACCTTATGAAGTGATAAAAGAGGTTGAAGTACCCAAAGAGGTTATCAAATACGTTGATAAACCAATTGAAATTATAAAAGAGGTTGAAGTACCCAAAGAGGTTATCAAATACGTTGATAAACCAATTGAAATTATAAAAGAGGTTGAAAAAATCGTTTATGTTGATAAACCTTATGAAGTAATAAAAGAAATTATCAAATACGTTGATAAACCTTATGAAGTAATAAAAGAGGTTGAAGTGCCCAAAGAGGTTATCAAATACGTTGATAAACCAATTGAAATTATAAAAGAGGTTGAAAAACCGGTAGAGATTGTCAAAGAGGTTGAGAAAGTAGTTTATCAAGATAGAGAAATTATTAAAGAGGTACCAAAAGAAATTATAAAAGAGGTTGAGAAAATAGTAGAGGTTATCAAATATCGAGAAATTGATTTAACCTTAGAACAAAAAAAAGAATTAGTCAAACAATTAAGAGACCGTATAAACAACATGAGTGGTTCATATTATAGTGTTTATTCCTATAAACGCCAACTGAGAGATGAAATACAAGATTTTTTAGATTCTCTTGAATAAGAAAGATAAAAGATTATGAATAAGGAACAAAGACAGTTAAAAGCTGAAACAAGGGAAAGAAAGAGAAAAAAGAAAAAGCAACATGTTAAACATTCTTTCCCACTTGCAAGGCATAATAAAAACACTTATTCAAAAGCAATCTTAAAGCAATTAAAGAAAAATAGAAAATAAGAGATATTCAACATGATTATTTTAACAACACTCCAAATAATAATTTTTTTATTAAATATATTAGTATTTATATATTTTTATAAAACTGCAGGAAATCCCGAGTTTAAAATAGATTTTATTATATTATTTATTTTTACATCAATTGCTATGCACGGTAGTCTTTATGTTATACATTATTTAAAAATTATTTAAAGAAATAGGAGGGGGGATAAAATGGCTTTTTCACAATTAATGCTTTTAGTAGTAAGTATCTTCGGAATTAGTTTTGGAGTAATTGCGGGAGCGCTTCAACATTGTTATATAAATAGGGAATATCAATGTTCTAAAAAAACTATCATTATTGGGTATGTTTTAGATGCAATTTGTATAATTGTAGGTTCTTGTGGTCTATATTCAATTTTTATTAAGAAGTAAATAAAATAGCTATTTCTCATTACCCGACCTAAGTTATATAAGTAATTGTTGAGAGGTTTTTTTAGCCTTTCAGCGTCTATTTTGTTCCTCTTAACAATTAGGGTCGTTAAACTGACTTATTGTTTTCTTGTTTTCTTTGTATTTGTAATAGGTTATGGTCGGGGTAGTAATCAAGCAACACCACTTGATTACTACCTTTTATAAAATAATTAATTTTTTAAGCATTTATGTAAAAGGTGAAAAGCTATTAAGTTTTTTAGCTTTTGCATAAATGAAAACTAATATAAACACACGATACCCTTTAAACGCGTTATTTTGCCCCTATATGGCGTTTGTGAGAAATAACAACAAAATAACATGTAAAAATAAAAAACATTTCCAAGTTTACAAGATTTTATGAGGAGGATTTATGATGTACCAATTTAATAAAAAAATAAGATTACAATTAGGATTATTTATTAGTATTTTGATTTTCTTTTTTAATAGTTTGACAGTGTGGGGGTTGCCACCAAGAGATTTAGAAAAAGAACAAGAATTAAGGAAGAAAGATAAAGAAGAGCGAGAAGAAGTAGAGAGTGGAAGACGCCGTTATTATGATTACACTCATTATTTACGAACATATTTAAGAGACACATATACAGCTGAAGAACTACTAGACATTGGATATACAGTTGAAGAATTATGGAATATAGGATTTACGCCTCAGGACCACTTAAAAAAAATAAGAAATAAAATTAAAGATGAAGGAGCTGTACTTGAAGCATTAAAAGCATTACAAAAACGTGCTAGTCTTTACGCTTTAAACGAAATGGGGTTTACAGCCAAAGACTTAAAAAATGTAGGATTTATAATGTCCGAGTCCGATGGAAGTTTATTTTCTCAGTCTAATTTTCACCCTAAAAAACTAAGAGAAGCAGGATATACAATAGAAGAATTCAAAGCTTGTGAGGATATAAGATTTTATCATTTCAAAGAAGCAGGATATACACTTAAAGAAATAAAAGACGTAGGATTGACAGCTGGTGCCTTTCCCATTCCATACCTCAAAAATGCAGGATTTACATTTAAAGAAATAAAAGAAGTTTTAAAGAATGATTTTGGGGATATAGTCAAAAAACTAAAAGACATAGGATTTACACTTAAAGACTTAAAAGATGATGGATTTACACTTAGAGAAATAAAACATGCATATACACTTAAAGAAATAAAAGACGTAGGATATACAGCTGAAGAACTACTAAACGAAGGTTATAAACCTCAAGACTTAAAAAATGTAGGATTTACAGCTGAAAACTTAAAAAATGCAGGATATACACTTAAAGACTTAAAAGATGCAGGATTTACACTTAAAGACTTAAAAGATGCAGGCTTTTCTTTTAAAGAAAAAGAACCAAAAAAACTACAAGACACTCACATAATAATAAATAAACATAATGAAATAATAAATAATCTAGATAATAACGCCAAAGATATTATCGGCAAGAAAACAACCACTATTGAAGACTTATTAAACAATAATAATAAGGTTGACGCAGTAGTTGTTAAAGAAACATGGCTAATACAGATGTTAAAATGGTTTAAGTCTTATTGGTGGTTATTGGTTTCTTTTATTGTGATCCATCTTGGAATTAAGGTTATATTTGTGATTATGAAATTAGTTATTGCTAAAAATAAAAGACGTAAGACAACAAGCGATAAGACCGAGGAGAAAGGCGAACAAGAACAAGAGCATAAAGGAAATAAAAAGGACAAAGGAAATAAAGAGAAAGGAGGCGATTGGTGGTGATTCAAAAATTAAAACCATATTTATTTCTCTTTTACACTATTGCAGTATCAGTTGTGATTTACTTAGTGTTGCGGTTTTACTTCAAGATTGATTTTGGATTTACCAAAATACAAAAATACGACCACAAAGAAATAGAAGAGTATAAGAAGTTGCAAGAAGAGCATAAAAAAATAGTTAAAAATAATGTTGAATTAAAAATAAATAATATGTTTTCAATTCCTCAAACATCAAATCAACCATCCCAACAACAATTAATACCCAAAACGGAATTAGACGTCAACATAGATAAACTTAGGGATGAAATAGCTACCTTAGTCAAACAAGATGTGAAAGACCCAAAACATGGCGTAGTCATTTATGAATTGCAAATTAAATTAGAAAAGTTAATGTTCCAAAAAAGAGAGGAGTTAATGAAACCTCTTAATAATTTTATTGACGAATGGATAAAACATTACCCGGATGATGATATGAACGAGAAAGAGGAGAAGTGATATAAAATGTGGATTGTAGATGATATCGTAAACGCACTTGTCCCTTATGTAATTTCATATTTTGTTGCTGAATCCTTAAACCTTATTTTTGCTTTAATATTGGCTAATGTTTTTTTAATAGAGTTTAATTTACTTAACTATTTAACTTCATTAGTTGAGAATGCTTTATTTTGGAGCGTCGATGATTGGGGTTGGATTGGTTTTATGTTAAGCAAAATGACAATGTTATTAATTCGGATGTTTGCTGTTAGTAGTGCTTTTTTGCTTTTATTTAAAAACGCTGCTACTGTTGGGAGATTCTTATTAGAAGTTGTCAAAATAATTATTAGCGGTGTGGCAACTATTATTAATCTACATCAAAAAGGTTTAAAGTTTATATTTAAACACATTAGTAACAAGGAAAGTGGGTGATGACTGATGATAAAAAAAATACATCAGCAACAAAGTTTGAAATCTAGACTATTTTATTTATTGGTAGTGCTTTCGTTGTTCTCAATACATTTACATTTATCGCCTAATAACCAAACAGTCTATGGTGGTTTTGGGGGTTGGTGGGAAGATGTTGTCGAAGGAACACGCAAAGGATTAGAAAACACTGGTGATTTTTTAAAAGAAACCACCGAAACATTAGCAACTGCCACGAAAGATGTTGTGATGTTTGTGCCTAATGTAGTTACAGGAGTGGCTAAAATTGAAATAGAAAAAATGCAAGATCATATGCTCCTTACAACGGCGGAATTAACTATTGAGGTATTGAAGCTACAAGAACAACAAACTATCGACTTACAAAATCAAAAAATACAAGAAATACAAGAGAGAACCCAAAGAATACAAAAAGAAATGAAAGAAAAAGTGCAGAAGAAAAAAAAGGAATTATTGCAATATATCGACGATAAAATAAACGAGATCAAAGGATATTCCCAAAATATTAAATCTCAAAAAGATATCATAGAAATACAACAAAAAGTATCTAACATTTTTGCAGATGTGATAAAAGCAACTAATAGCTTACAACAAGATTTAATAATAAATATTAAAGCATCATCTACAAAGGAAATACAAAGTATCGAAGCTATCAAAATCCAAATGCAAGATAAGTTTAATGAGATAGCCCAAACAAGAGCAAAAGCGCAGGATTTAATTGATGAAATAAAAGCAAGAGAAAATAAATATATTTCTTTAGAAAATATTAATTTGACATCTCCAATAAAAATGTTGGAAGGTATAACAATCAACACAATAGTGCAAGCAATTGAAGTTTTTAAAACTATGGTTAAAAAAATTGCTGATGTCATCAATAATGTCATTAATAAGGTAGGAGAAATAATAGTTGTTGTTTGTAATTGGATTAAAGAAGCAATTATGAAAATAGTTGCAGTAATCCAAAAGATAATTGAAACTGTTTTTAAAGTGATTGCTTGGGTATGGCAACAAATTAAACAAGGAGTAAAATGGATTAGTGATAAAATAGTTGCATTTGTAAAATGGATGTCAGATAATTTGGCACAAAGAACAACGATAAATCATAGGAGAAACATCCTTAAAGCTTTTTTTACTTTGAAAAATATTTTAAAATGGGTATCTTGTTATCTTTTGGTTTGGTCAATAATAATTTGGTTAAGGTCGGTTTGGGTCTTAACTTATCATTTTAGTTATCGCAAAAAGAAAGAAAGGGACGTTATAGTGCTAAATGAATATTAAAGAATATTGGGATATTGGAATTAAATATTTAAGTCTTGGGATACAGTATTTTATTTTATTTTTTTTATTTATCATCTTTATTAGATTAGCATATATTGTTTGTTTTAATACTGATGAGAGTGGTTAAACAGTTATCTAAGCATAAAACTTGTTTTTTTTTTTTTTGAGGGTATAATAGTAATTGTTACAAACTATAAGAAAGGTAAAAAAATGTATCATGAAATTACCTAATATAAGGCGTTTGAAAAAGAAGCTTCCAGGAGTTAATATAATACCTACAATTATTATTTTTAGTATATTAATTACTTTCATAGTTTTAATATTTTGGGGTGTTATTAGCCAACATCAAGAAACTATCCAACAAGCAGAAATTAAAAATATTGATGTTGAAGCAGAAGCAACAAAATTGGTTAATGAACGTTTCGAAAAAATTCGTGAAATAGATACTAAAAGAGAAAAAATAGAACGTGAATCGGTAGAAGAGCTGACAGATGTTTTTCATAAAACCGATGATGAATTAAAAGCACAAAGAAAATTGATAACCGATAAGATCTTGAAATTAGAAGAATTAGGACGAGAAAAAGATAGTTTAATAAATGGTTTAAATACAACAATAGACCAATTACAAAAAAGTAAGTCTAAGGAAGCACAAGATGATATAAACAACCTTAGAAAACAATTACAAGAGTTGGAAACAACAAAAAACAAAGTAATTGATGATCTTAAAACACAATTAAATACCTTAGAACAAAACATAACAACTAAACAAAATGAAATAAATAGTTTAAATACAACAATACCTAAACCTTATAAAGAATATAAATTATCATTAGAACCATATTATACCTACAAGGATAAAGAGGGCAACACAATTAGAGAATACCGTTTATTTGATAAAATGCACCCAACTCAAAAAGATATTAAGGGTAACCCTAATTTCTTAGAACGCAAAGACTTTGAATCAATAATGAGTAAATATGGTCTTCAAGTATACCCTATCAAATGGACTAATGGTAAAGAAAACTTATATAATTGCGAATATGATAGTGATATGACAGTTAAAGAACATTATGGTTGGAGAGTATCAAAAGCCAATTATCAATTAATTCAAACTAATCAACCTAACAATACAACTGAATTATTGACAAAAGATAAATATGGTGATAATGGTTTTTGGAATAAAAGTAATTGTTTTTTGAATGGAATTACTAATATACAAATAGATCAAGTATTAAATAGTAATATAAAAAATAAGACTCCATATATAAGATTGATGACTAAAAACCTAGAATTAGAGTTTGATTGGTTAAACTTTATTTGTACTCATTTTAAAAATAAATTACCTAAAACAGCGGATGCACAAGAACGCATAGCGGATGCACAAGAACACGCAAGGTGGGTACAAGAATGGACAATGAGGGCACAAGAATGGACAACGGATAAATATTACACAGAGATGGCACAAGAATGCACAACGATGGTACGAAGACAGATAACCAAAGCCAACCAATTAATCCAACAAGCCAAAGCAAATAATGAACCAACCTTTAATATAATATCTAAACAAGTAACAAAAAGAGTATATGATTATAACAACCCTCAAACATTCACCGAATATGATACATCATACAACACCCAAGAATGGAATAATTGGTTAAAAGGGTTAAACCTTCAACCAAACGACCCATTATACACCATAAGAGAGTTCATATTATATCACACAGATAATGACCCACAAACGACCCATGTAGGACAAGTAAATTATGATCTACCAACAGGACATTAATTAATATAAATTCCTTAAAAGACTGTGGAAAGTCTTTTAAGGGCATCAATAAACGCTTAAAACAAAAAACAAGAAAGGTAAAAAGAAAAAGAAAAAGACCGTGAGACCAAAACATAATCAAACATATAGTGAAAAAGTAAAATGGGAAGCAATCTTAGCATGGAAAAGGGGAAGCGATGCGGAAGAGATTGCCAAACAATTAAACATTACCAATCATCACAATATTTATTATTGGTTTAACCTTAGTAAAAAAAATGATTTTAAAGGATTTAATGATAAAAGAAAAGTCAAAGGGATTAAAAGAAAAGCAATTAATTTTAATGATCCCAAAATAAAACAAATTATCAAGGACTATCATAATAACAAAAATAAAGATGTATTATTTAATGCTATTAAAAAATTAAAAGCTAAAATCAACATTACTCAATTGATGCAACATTTACAACTTGCAAGAAGTACTTTTTATTATTGCAAGAAAGAAAAAGCAACCCCGGAACAAGACCACAATTTAATTACTAATATCAAATTAATTGCTGATAAGTTTAGTTATACCAATAAAAGAGGTGATAAAATTTATACTTTGGGTTGGCGTTCTATTTTTAGAGAATTGAAATTAATGAATATTAATAAAACCTCATATCAAATTCAAAAAATTATGAAAGATCATAATTTATTTTGTAAGACAAAACAAAACACATCCCACTTAACGAAAAAGAAACGACAAGAAAAGAGAGAGAACTTATTACGAGGAAACAAAAAAACAACCAAAGAGGGGCAAATATATTGTACTGATATAACTGCTATCCCATACGGACGATGGAACAATATATTTTATTTATCTACGATCATGGATTTACACACTAAAAAAATTATTAATTATAATTTAGGGAGCAAACAAGATCAAGATTTTGTTTTAAAGACTTTAAACGGGATAAAAAAGGTAGAGAATGATTGCTTTTTACATTCTGATAGAGGCACACAATATCAAGCTAACCAATACGGAGAGGCTTTAAAAGCTAAAAACATCAAACAAAGCTTTTCACGTCCACGAACTCCAAGGGATAATCCCTATATTGAAAACTTTTTTAGCCAATTTAAATTAAATACAATCCATTTAGAACACAAAGAGGATTTAACAAAGTTAGAAATAATTAAAATAACTGATAATTTTATTAAACAGTACAACGATAAGCGCAATAGAATTATCCAAAGTGGTTACACTTGTCCGTTTAGTAATAAAAAAAAGAAAAAATATTTTAAAAATATATAAAAAAGCATCTAAAAAAGCAGTTTTAAAAAAAATATAAGCAAGATATAAGCTATATATAAGCATAATATAAGCTATATATAAGCATAATATAAGCATAATATAAGCTATATATGGTTAAAAATGTGAAAAATTGTAAAAACAAAGTAAAAACATTTAAAAACTGTTAAAAAATCATAAAAACATAAAAAATAATTTAATATTTAATTCACCTTCTTTTAAAAAAGAGGGTATTTAGTGTTGGTTTTTATTATATATAATAAACTATTTAAAAAAAATACATTTTTTTATGTATATGTGTTGACAAACAAAATAATTTGTAGTACCCTATATTTATACGTTAGTATAATAATAGTTTTTATATACTATATAATAAATAAACTAATATATAATTAATTATTAATATAATATTATAATAAAATACTGTCTAAGACAGTCTAAGACAGTCTAAGACAGTTATATAATATATAATAATTTCTTTTTCTTTTTATTCTTTTTTTCTTTTTTTTGGTTCTTTTTTTTCTTTTTTTCTTGTTTTTCTTTTTCTTTTAAGAAAATTGTTCTTTTTCTTTTAAGAAAATTGTTTTATGTGTTGACATTTGTTGTTAACGTGTTATAATATAAGTAATTGATAGTTACAAAAAATAATTTTGTAATTAGCAATTAATTTTTGATAAATAAAACATAGCAAAAGTTTAGCTTATAAGTTAACTCGAAAATTAATTGTATGTAAAAATCTTCTTTTCAATGATGACAAGCAAAGGATTCTCGAAGTCTGAGCTATTTACAATTTTTATTCCTAAATTTAATATTTTTTCGTTTTTTTCGTTATTATACATTTTTTCTTTGTGAGGATTGTTATGAAGTATTTGAATGGTTGTATTTGTTGCGAAATAATATGATAATATATGAATAATTACAAAAATCATACATAATATTGCATATGGTAATATCTTTATTTTTTTAGTATTAGTTTTGGTTAACATTTTCTTGGGGATTATTTTTTTCATTTTTTTCTCTTTTCAACAAGTTTTCTTTGTTTAATTTCTTAGAATGAAAAAATATATAACTTAAAAATTATCAAGAAATTAAAATATCTTAAATTTAACTATTTTATTGTCTTAAATTTGTATTATTTTGTATTAAATATAATTCTATGCTTTTTAGTTTTCATATTTTAAATTATTATAATACTATTTAATATTATATCATTTTTTAACTTTTATTTTATTTTAGATACTTGAGAATTCATTTTTTAACTTTATTAATAAAAAGTGTTAAGAGTTATTGTGGTGATGCGATATTGTTTGATTGCAACAAGAGAAAACATGGATTTAAATAAGTATTAAGGGGGTTAAGCAGTTAATTATTTTATTAATTATAATTTATCTATTTTGTTATAATATCTTAGGATTAGATATTTTTTATCTTTGAGAAATATTTAGGATATCGTTATTATATGTGTGCTATTTTTGTGATTAATCTCATTGATTTTTTGATTTTTGATTAATTTTTATTTTTTGTTAATAATTACGTAATTGTGTGACAACTTTATGATCTTAATTCCTCTTATAATGTGGTTTGATTGGTTGTTATTAAAAATACGGAGGGTATTTTTTTTGAAAATAGGAATTTTTACAGATGCTTATGAACCTTTAATTAGTGGGGTAGTTGTTTCAATTAAAGCTTTAAGGAAATCTTTGGAAAGTTTGGGGCATCAAGTTTATATTGTGACTACTAATTCCCCTCATGTTAAAAAAGAGGTTGATCCTTATGTGATTAGGATTAAAGGGGTTCCTTTGCCATTTAAAATTTTTAAAAATTATCGTTGGATTTTGAGATATAAACATCATTTGCCTCAAATTAAAGCTTTAAATTTAGACGTTATTCATATTCATACAGAATTTGGATTAGGTTTGTTTGGGATTTATGCTAAGCAAAAGTTAAATTTACCTTTAGTTTATACTATGCATACGCTCTATGTTTCTTTTTTTGAAATTAATAATTCTTTTTTGATTAAAATGTTTCGTCAAGCAATGTTAAATTATGCTGATAAAATTGTAAGAAGATCTTTGGTAAATGCTAATGCTATTATTTTTCCTACTCAAAAAGTGTTAGATTTTACTGTTAAACGTTTTCCTGTGGATACTAATCATCATACTTCTATTTCTTCTGTTACTTCAATTATTCCTACAGGATTGAATTTAACTAATTTTTATCAAGAAAATTTAAACCCAAATCACATTAACACTTTAAAAAATAAATTAAATTTGCAAGATTTCTTTGTTTGCCTTTATGTTGGTAGACTTTCCCCTGAGAAAGAAATTAATTATTTAATTGATGCTTTTGCAACCCTTAATCGCGCCAATTCTCAAACTAAATTCCTTATTATTGGCGATGGTCCTGAAAAGAAAAATTTAATCAAGCAAGCGAAAAAATTAGGCATTAGCGATAAAGTTATTTTTTTAGGTTTCATCCCTTATGAGCAATTAGGAGTATATTATCAATTAGGAGATGTTTTTATCAACGCTTCTTTATTTGAAACTCAAGGATTAACTTATATTGAGGCTTTGGCTGCTTCTTTGCCTTTGATAGTGCGTTATGATCAGGTTTTATCAGACATTGTTAAAGATGGTCAAAATGGTTTTTTTTATTACCAAAAGGATGAATTAATTCATAAATTAACTCAATTATCTTACAATAAAGTGCAATGCCGAAGTTTATCTGCTAAAGCGTTAGAATCAGTAAAGCAATATAATCAAGAAGTTTTTGGTCAAAAGATGTTAAGTGTTTATCAACAAGTGCTTAATAGTGATCAATAAAAATAAATAAAAAATTACAAAAACTAAAAAATTTGTTATAATATTAATGTCTTATAAATAGGTACTAGGTAGATGCTGATCCCTTGTCTTTATTATATTAAAGACCGCACAGACCGCAAGGAGCAAAAAAATGAAAACATATAAAATTATGTATATTTTACGTCCTAATTTAGAGAATAAGGAAGTTCAAAGAATTAGCAATATTTTATTAAATGTTTTTGGCAAAGAACCTAATCAAGTTTTAGAACAAAAAGAAATAGTTTTAAAAGATTTAACTTATGCCATTCATAATCATAAAAAAGGTTATTATGGTTCGTTTACGGTCAAGGCAGATAATGAAGCTGTTTTAGAATTTAATCGTATTGTTAAAATTACCGAAGAAATTATTCGTTTTATTATTATCAAAGAATAGTTAGTTGTTTTTTTAGTTGTTTTGATGTCGTTGCTTTTTTTCATCTTTTTAAAAAAAACTAATCAAGGAGTGATTGTAATATGATTAATAAAGTTATTTTGGTAGGTAGAATTACTAAAATTCCTGAATTAAAATTTCATAATGGTGATATTGGTTATGTTAAATTTACTTTAGCAGTTAATAGAAACTTTGGTACTTCTGATGAAGAGAAAAAAACGGATTTTATTAATTGCATAGTTTGGCGTAAGCAAGCTGAAAATTTAAATAGATATGTTTCTAAAGGAGCTTTATTAGGAATTGAAGGCAGTATTAGAGTAGAAAAATGGGAAAAAGATGGTCGTACTAATTGGTCAACTGAAGTTAGTTGTAGCAATATTCATTTTTTAGAACCTAAGAAAAGATCTGAAAATGAATATGATTCGCATGAAACATCATATCGCGAACACACACAACAAAATCAACCAACAGATGACAGCGCTCCTTTTTAACATTTAAGAAAGGAATAAAAATTTAAATATGAAACACGTTAAAAACAATACTTTTAAAAAACGTCGTAAAGTTTGTTATTTTACGGAAAATAATTTTACTAAAATTGATTTTCAGGACATAGAACTTTTACAACGATTTCTAACTGACCGCGGTAGAATTATTTCTCGAAGAATTACTAATACTTCGGCGAAATGGCAACGCCATTTAGCAATTGCTATTAAAAGAGCGCGTCATATGGCTTTAATCCCTTTTGTTCAACAATAAAAACAGGTATGATCCTGTTTTTTTTTATTAATGTTGACTCTTTTTAACTTTTCACACACTAACACCTATATTTTCAAATATTAATTTTTGATAATAAAATACAGCAAGAGTTTAGCTTATAAGTCAAAAATTAATTTTATGCAAAATCCCTCCTTTCAAAATTTAAATTTCATGCCCTCAATTAAGGAGGGTATTTTTTGTTGTTTTTTTATTCTTTATGGTTAAAAAATAGTTTACATTAAAAACTAAAATGCCGCCAATAATAAATTATTTTGCCCCTAAATAACGTTTATAAAAATTTCCCTGTTCCGAAAGGAATTAATTTAACCACCATTTTAGAAACTCTCCAAATTAAACGGAGTACTTATTATTACTGGTTAAAAACAAAAAAGAGTTAAATTTAAAAAAAATACCCTCAATAGCTAATTTATTAATGAAAAAAACTATTACCAAAGAAGAAGTTGAAAAAATTAGTTAATTGTTAAAATAATATTACAAATAAAAAGAGACTTGTAAAAGCCTCTTTTTATTTTAATGAAATGTGATCCAAAATATAAAAAAACAAGGTCATTGCTTTAGGCATTGTAGATATCTGAGTATAAAACTTGTTTTTTTTTTTTTTCGTGTATAATTATATTTAAATGGCTGTCTTATATTTGTTTATAATTTTAGCTATTGAAACTAATAATTTAATATACACAAATTTTTTTGGATTTCTTTATTCTTTATTATGATTATAAATTTTGGAAATAAAAATTTAGGAGAATTATATGTTAAATATTGTATCTAATCAAAAACCTTTGAAAGATTTTATTGAGCGCATTATTATTAGGAATAAAGATCAATCTGCTCCTGTTTATAGTGTGACAAAATCTGGATTGGTGCCGCAACAAGAACGTTTCGGAAAACAAATATCTTCTTCTAATGTTAGTAAATATTTGTGTGTTCCTCCTAATCATTTTACTTATAATCCTATGACGACTAATGGCGTTGATATTGCTGTATGTTTTAATAATAGTAATCATACGGTTTGTGTTAGTTCGCAATGTATAGTTTTCAAATCTAAAGAGGAGAGTATAAACTTTTATTTAGAAGCTTTTTTTAGTTCTTCTTATTTTTTTCATCAAGCTAATCAAAATATTTGTCCTCGAGTCATTCTTAATTTATCATGGGAAGATTTTGAGACAATTATGTTGCCAACAAATAATTTAGAAAAAAAGAATAATTTATGTTTATTTTTGAGAAAAAAAGAAAAAATATTAAATACCAAAATCCAAAAAATTAAACAACTTTTAAAATTTTTTTAAAGGGGTTTTTAATGTCTGAAAGAGATTTACAAGAAAAAATTTTCAAGCAATTTATATCTATGGGCTATGAAGGTATTCAAATTTCCAATGAAAAGGATTTGCAGAACAATTTATATACTAAGATTAAAAGATTAAATGAAAAAGAATTGAAGTATAAATCTTTTACCGAAGAAGATTTTCGAATTTTTTTAAATACCGAATTATTGAATCGTAATGTTGTAGAAAGTGCAAAAAAATTGGAAGATGTTATTTATTTCGTTAATCAAAAAGGAAAACCCTTAAAGTTAATATTATTTGATAAAAATGATTTTTCGAATAATAAATTAGAAATTGCTAAAGAAGTTAATAATAAAAATAATAGATATGATTTAGTTGTATTTTTGAATGGTTTGCCTGTGGTACTTTTAGAATTAAAAGATGGTGATTATTTGCCAGCTTTTGACCAAGTTAAAGATAAATATGCGGATAATATGCGAAAAACTATTTTTTCTTATATTCGTATTTTTGTCATCGGCAATAAGATGCAAACAAGATATTTTTCTAATACGGATCAAAAACTGAGTAAGAAAAACCTTTTTTCTTGGAGCGATGAAAATAATAATAAATATTCTAAATTAGAAGATTTTGTAAAGTTTTTTTTAGAACCTCAAAATTTATTCGATGTTATCACAGAGTACATGGTGATTAATGATGAAAGAAAAGGTTTAATTGTGATGCGACCTCACCAAATTCATGCAGTTAAAGCTTTGTTTTCTCAAGCTATGCAAGGTAAAAATGGTCATGTTCATCATGCTACAGGTTCAGGCAAAACACTTACGTCTTTTAAATTAGGGCAAAGGTTAAAAAGGAAAGGACAAGTCTTTTTGTTGATAGATCGTAAAGATCTAGATTTTCAAACATATCAAGAATTTGAACACTTTGAACCAGAAGCAGTAGATAATACAGACAGTGTACAAGACTTAAAAGTTAAAATTAAACAAACTTCTGGTTTCCTTATTACAACTATTCAAAAAATGTCTGAATTAACCAAAGAAGAGGCTGCTGATTTACAACAAAAAAAACAAGTTTTTTTCATTATTGATGAATGCCATCGTTCACAAAAAGGCACTATGCATAGTCAAATTAAAGAGATTTTTCCTGATGCAAGGTTTTTTGGTTTTACAGGAACACCTCTTAAAGAAGAGAATACTCAAAAAGGACTTACTACAAAAGCTATTTTTGGAGAATGTTGCCATAGCTACACAATGAAAACTGCTTTTTCAGATGGAATGATTGTAAAGTGGGATTTCAAACATTATAAAGCAACCAAAAATAAAGAAAAAAAAATTACGCGATTTTTGGATAATTATACACATCAATCTCATCAAGGAACTTTTAATGCTTTATTTGCAACCGATGGTATTCCTGAATTGATGGAATATTATCGTTTAATGAAAAAAATTATTAAAAAGGATTACTCCAACGATTTTAAAATTGCAGCTATTTTTCATCCTCAATCTGAAAATACCGACAAAAGACAAGACTTACAAAAAGACTTTCATGAATTAATCCAAGATTACAACAATACCTTTAAAACTCAAATTGACCCAACTTCTACCAAAAATTATATCGAAAATGTTTCGCAGAGAATGAAACAAACTAAAAAACCATGCATTGATATTTTGTTAGTAGTGGATATGTTTTTAACTGGTTTTGATGCTCCTTGTCTCAACACCTTATGCATAGATAAAGAATTAAAGTATCATCAATTAATCCAAGCGTTTTCAAGAGTTAATCGGACAGCGATTGATAAAGATTACGGTTATGTTATGTCTTTTAAAATTTCTCAAAAAACAGTAGATCAGGCTATACAATTGTTTGAAGGCGCAAATCACAATATGCTAGCTCCCGATTATCAAGAGAAAAAAACAGCATACAAGGAATGTG
>NZ_JACAOD020000019.1 GCF_016876135.2 Candidatus Phytoplasma meliae | reverse complement strand
TGAGGATTACGTACGTCATGTTTATCAATAATAATTTGATATATTAATTTTATTTTTTTCTCTTTAATGAAACCTATTATTTTATCAATTTTTTTAGAATTTACTTTATTGAGACTTAACACGTTTTTTAATTGTTGAATCAAATCTTTTTGCAAATTTTGATCTTGATTAGTCATTAATTCTATAGAAACTATACCTTGATTAAATAAATGACTCATAGCTGCTGTAGAATTTGATTGCTCTTTATATTTTTTAACATGATGCATAATAATACCATCTGAGGTTAATTCTAAGATATCACAAACTTCAAAAGATGTTTCCTTTTGGGGCTGAAATGAGCAACCATCTAACAAAATAAAATTTTCATTTTTTTGGGATACAAATTCATTATATTTTGCTTCTTGATTTTGAAATTTAATATTATTATATTCAGGAAATTTCGATATTTCTTTATGTTCTTTTAGATATTGATTAATTTTTTCAATATACTTTGTATTAACATTATCATCTTTATTAATGCTATTATCAATATCAACATAAGTGTAATCACGACTCTTAATTTTACTTCTTATATGAACCATTGATAAACAGCCAAAAATTACAACATTTAACAAAATGATAAAAATATGACTACTTATAATAATTCTTTTTTTATTTTTCCTAATAAATTTTCTTAACATAATTTTTCTTTCTTTTTTTATTGCTAATAAATGATTTTTATTCTCGATAAATAATATTTACTAAAAATGTACAATAAAAAACAAATAAAATAATTAAAAATATTTTGATCTAAGTTATGAAGAGAATATCAAAAAACAATATAATTTTTTTCATTATTTTCTAAATTTTGTTGAAAATGTCTATTAATAAAAAAAATCAAAATACCACAAATTATAACGCTAGATAAAATAATAAATATTTTTTTATTCTTGTTAATAAAGTTTTTAAATTTATTCATCCTTCTTTAAGCCTCTCTAACAGTATTTTTATTTTTTTAATAACTATTGATTTCTATAAATAAATAGCTATTAATTACAATTATACACCAAAAAAAAAAAAAACAAGTTTTATACTCATATAATCTTTATATATGATTGTTTTACTTGTTTTTTTATATTTTAAATAATGAAATTTTATTATCTTTAATAATTTTTCTAACTGCAACCATGCATTTATCAAAGATGAAATATTCAATAACAATCATTCCTAAGAAAATATAACATACGAAATCTATCACAATTATTATTTTAAATTACTGCTACAAGGAAGTGATTTTATATAATTTTCCATAAACCACCAATTAAGTTTCCCTTCGTTATCAATTGGTAATTTAATTTTTAAATTTTTCATTTTTGTATTACTAAATTTTCTTCCATAATTAAATCTATATTTTTCTTGTTCTAAGATGGTAATTAAAAAACAAGCATTATAAAAATTTAATTTTTGGTGTTGTAAAACAGTAACATCAGAAGTGGCATAAAATTTATGATTTTGAAAAAAAGAAGAACAAACGCTACCATTATTTGCTACTGTAATACAAGGAGCTTTGAATATTTTTTTACCATTATTAATTTTGCTATGAACACCGTTATTTAAAGACGTAGAACTAATTAAAGGAATATCTCCTTTATTATCTGAATTTGCAATAATTTCTTTTCCTCTTTCAAATTGATCAAAAATAGTTTCAAGTCGGAAGTATTCCCATTTACAATCTTTTAAATTAATTCGAATATGAATTGAAGAATCTTTTTTTAATTTATTTGTCTTTATTTTTGGAATTATGCTTTTCATTTCTGCAAAAGAAGGGACTAAAAGTTCTCTTAAAGTTTTATTCATTTGTCTTCCGTAAGAATATTTATATTTATTATGTTCAATGAATACACAATAAGCTAACATTTCATCTTTTGTCATTTTTGCTTGTGGTGTTAAAACATAAATATCGTTACCACTATAATAAGGTTTTGTTTGTAAAAAAGCAGATCCTACCGAACCACTACTAGCCACTGAAATAGTATTAGCGGGGTTTGGGATAATATTATTAATTTCAGTTATATATCCACAAATACCATTATTTTTTCCTGTCCTAGATACAAAAGGAATACCATTGTTGTCTAAAGTATAATTACTAAAAATTAAATTAACACCTCTTTTGATTTCAAATAAATCTTTTAATTTAACTAATTTCATAATTATCACTATTATTCAAAAATTCAAAAGCTACTAATTCTTTGATTTTGTTGACAAAATCTTGGTCTGTTAAAGTAGTATAATCAGTTTTCATATAAGCTTCAGCTACCCATTCATCATTATATTTAACAGGATGATTAACAGATAAACCTGGTGTGTTTTCTCTGTTTCTATAAGTATGCAACCATTGCTCTTTGATATCATTCCATTCCTTTTTAACATCTAATCGTCCTTTGTGTTTTTGTTTTATAAAGCCATCATTTTTATAATAACCAAAAAAAGTATTTACTTTGCTATTATGTGGAATATGAGCTTTAAAAATTAAAACAACAGTAGGAACTGCAATTGGATGAAAGAGGTCAGTAGGCATTGATAAAACAGCGTCTAAAGTATGATTTTGAAGTAAACGTTTTTTTGTTTCCAAAGCTTTAGTGTTTAAAGCCATACTCATTTGGCAAATCGCAACACATTTTCCATCTTTTTTTAAAAAACTTAATGCTTTTTCAACAAATTGCAATTGTTCGTCATGCTCTCCTTTTCTATAAGGAGGATTTAAAAAACTGATATTAGGTTGGGGAGTTACACCCTCTCCTTTAATGTCTGATTCGGTTTTTTTATCGAGATCAAAAAAATCATCATGATAAATATTGCTTTTGCCATCTCCTCGCATGATCATATTAGAGCAAGCATGGCTAAACATGTCCGATCTTTTTTCAATACCAATTAAATTATTGCTTTTAATTTTCTTTTGTTTTTCAATATCACCATTAGCATCTTTAAGCATGGCATTCATTGCAGAGACTAAAAAACCACCTGTTCCGCAACAAGGATCCAAAACCACATCATTAGCTTGAACATCTACTAAATCGCAAAATAAATCTGTTATGTGAATAGGGGTTAGAACAAGACCTGTTTTAGCATCACTACCAGCATAACGAATAAATTGAGTATAAAATTTACCTAAAATCTCAAAATTATAGTGTTTAATATGAGGTAAAATATTATCATGAATATCTTTGATTAAATCTTTTAAAAGTGTGTTTGGTTTGATTTTTTTGGTTTTTTTATCTTCAATTTTTTCTGATTTAGTTAAAGTTTTATTATATTTATATTTCGAATATTCGGCAATAATAACTTTAATTTTTTCTTGTTGATTTGCACCTTGTAAACCTTTTTGTGCATTCTTCAAAACTCTTTCACAAGCATCTATCATCCCTTTCATAAGTTCTTTATTTTCTATATAATTCTTATAACTATATATAAAAACATTATCTTGTAAAGATAACAAAATAGAGCTAATAACAGTACATCTTTCAACTTCTGGAATCCCATAATTATGTAATAAATTATTGTATTCAATTGCTTTACTCAACAATTCTGATTCTCTCAAAGGTTTAGCTTGTTGTGTTAATTGTTCTGTTAATTGTTTGGAATTAAGGATGAATTTATTTTGAATATCTTTAGGCCGGTAACTTTCTTTAAGCCATAAAAAAGTAGATATTTGTTGTTCTCTTTCATTTTGCCCACTTACAGCAATCGCTACTACATTATATTCGTCTTTAAAATAACTAGCATAAAGTAAAACTCCATCCACAGCATAATCTTTATATTGTTTACCATCTTTACTTTCGTGTTTTGTAGTTTCGGCTTTACATTCTATTAAAATTATTTTATCAGATTCACCACAAAAAGAAATAATAAAATCAGGATATCCCTTTCCTCGACCACTTTTACTAGCTTTTTGGAGTAATTTATCTATTCTTGGATTATCTGATTTTTGTTCTTCAATTAACGTGCTTTCGTTATCATAATATCCAGATTGTTTTAACATCTTTCTTACTAAATTCTCTGTTTTTCTTTCATTAGCCATTGATTTTTTCATTCTTTCTTCATTTTTTTGTATTTTATTATAAATGTTTTAAAACTATTCATTTTTTGATTTAATCTTTCTGCTTTCGTTTTTGTAGTTTAATTCTTTTTTTATTTGTAATATTATTTTAATAATTAAACTAATTTATCAATTTCTTCTTTGGTAATAGTTTCTTTTTTCAGTAATAAATTAGCTATTTTATGAAGTAAATCTTGGTTTTCTTGGATAATCTTATTAGCTTCTTTCATGCAAGTATCAATGATATTTTTAATTTCTCTATCAACAGATTTTTTATCTGTATCTTGGACAGGGCCTATTTCGCTCATGCCAAGTTTAGTTACCATTTGAGTAGCAATTTGAGTAGCAGATTTAAAATCACCATAAGCACCATTTGAAATATCATCAAAGATTAATTCTTCAGCTGCACGTCCTCCTAAAAAAGAGATGATATTAGCTAACATACGTTTTTTAGAAGAAAAGAAAGTTTCTTTTTCAGGAAGCATTAAGTTGTAACCACCTGCATCACCACGAGGAATAATAGTTACTTTTTGGACTTTTTGAGCATGCTTCAATTTCAATCCAATGACAGCATGTCCTGCTTCATGATATGAAACCATTTTTTTCTCATCTTCATCATATTTACGTGATTTTTTGGCAGGACCCATTAACACTCTATCTATAGCTTCATATAATTCTTCATTTGTAATTAATGTTTTATTATTGCGAACTGTTAAAATAGATGCTTCGTTTAATACAGAAGCAAGTTGAGCTCCACTCATATAAGGAGTTTGTTTGGCAATTTGTGATAAATCAACTTCTTGAGCTAGCTTTTTGTTTTTAGCATGCACTTTTAAAATGGCCTCTCTTGCTTTGACATCAGGCAAACCAACAGTAAATTGGCGGTCGAATCTACCAGGACGAAGTAAAGCAGCATCTAGCATGTCTTTTCTATTAGTGGCTCCAATAATTAAAACTCCTTTAGAAGAATTAAAGCCATCCATTTCAGTTAAAAGTTGGTTTAAGGTTTGATCTTTTTCTTGCGAACCGCCAAAATTGCCGCTACCCCTTTTTCCTCCTAAAACATCGATTTCATCAACGAATAAGACGCAAGGAGCATGATTTCTCACCTCTTCAAATAATTTACGGATGCGGGATGCGCCAACTCCTACAAACATTTCAACAAATTCTGAACCTGATGCAGAATAAAAAGGGACCCTTGCTTCTCCTGCTACTGCTTTAGCAAGTAAGGTTTTTCCTGTTCCAGGTGGACCTTCTAATAAAACCCCTTTAGGAATAGAAGCTCCTATTTTTTCATATTTATAAGGATTTTTTAAGAAATCAATTAATTCTTGCATCTCTTCTTTTTCTTCTTCATTGCCTGCCACATCTTTGAAAGTAAATTTAGATTTTTGTTTAGAAGAAATAAGAGGATTAGAATTTAATTTACCAGATTGTTTTCTAATAGTAATCGCGATATGAAACACGAAAATAATAGAAGAGATTAAAGGGATTATATTAAATAAAATTCTTAATATATTAGCATTCCAAGAACTTTCAACATTATTATAAATAATATCATGACGTCCAATTAAAGTATTTTGTACTAAACTTGTAAAATATGTATTATTCATTTTAGTATAAATTAAATTATTATCTTTAGTAAGGCAAATGATTTTATAAACATTTCCTTGAAAATATTTATTCCCTAATTCTTCTGATGTAATTTCTTTAATTTCATTTTTTTTAATTTTCTGTACAATTTCATTATTATTTACTTTTTTACCTGAAGTATGATGATCATCGGTTAATTCCCAAATAATCATACCTAAAATCAGAAATAAAGTAACATATAACATTATGTAAAGATTTTTTTTATTAATTTTAAACATTCTTATGAATCCTTTGAGTAAAAGCTTATTTTATTTACGAACAACAGTTATTTGGTTGATTTTTCTTAATAAAGGAATATTTCGCATTTCTTGATAACATTTTTTTTCTAATTGTTGCAAAATAGTCAATAGACACTCTTCTTTATCTTGAGAAAAAGGTTGTTTGATTAGGTTTGGTATTATGTTTTTTGTTGTTCCTTGACCACTTTCTAAATCAGAAATTTTTATTGGTTTACTAAAATCAGCGTTAATATGTGCTTGTGTTAAATATGTTTTTTGAGAATCACTTAATTCTAATTGGATACTTTGGGTCTTATCTAAAGAAATAAAAAATGGTTTATTTGAAGGAGTATATTTTAAATCATCTATTTTAAAGCAATTATTATATTCCGCTTTTTCTTGTGGGTTGCCTAGTGATCCCATCATAGGATTCGAAGTCAAGTTTGGCAACTCTTTTATATCAATATTTATCTCATTAACAAAAACACCCTCAATTTGAGCTTTAATTAATGTAGCTAACAATTGATAATCTATTGCTTTATCTTGTGTAGGATAATAAAGTGTTAATTTTAAAGGAGTTTGTAAAGAAGTGCTTTCTTTAAACTGTTGCCACAAATCTTGAGCTTCTTGAAGATAACCATCTTTAATAAATTCAAAATAATTAGTTTTATGTTGAGTTGTATCATTATAAACACTATACATATAAGAAGGTATTTTAATGTTATCAGGTAAAAAAGTTACAATAGGTTTATGATAAAAAACTGTTTTCTTAGTATTGGTTTCTTCAGAAGGTGCCTTTTTATTAAAATCAGATAATAGCTTTTCTCGGTTAATAACATAAAAAATAGCTTTTCTTAAAAGAGGATTAGTAGTATAATTAGGAGCTTCTCCTTCTTGTGATGTTTGTTTCCCTAAATCAAAGTATAAAACAGTCATTCTTGAATTATCTTGTGCACCTTCAAAAGACTGTTTATAATCGATCTTATACTTACTCTCATCTAAATAAGGTTTGATTGTTTCTAAATGGATAATATCGATTGTTATACTCATGAATTGTTCCTTCTTGTAAAGCTTTTTCTAATTTAGCTTTGTCATTTGACAAATGAATTTCAATTTTATCATTGTGTATATCTGCTGCTTGAAATTGAGGATTTTTAGTCAAGGTGAAAAGAGAATGGTCGGTATTAAACATCTCAACCACATAAGGTCCATAAGATGTAAAATAATTATTATCTGTACCATAAGAAGAACGTGATTTTCCATCTGTATCTTGAGATAAGGAATTATTATAAGTTTCTTCCGGTACTAAAATAATTTCATTCAAAGATGAAATAGTTTGCGATAAAGTATATAGTTGATTTGGTTTATTATTATCAAAAGATACTTTCATTTTATTGGGTTCACTTGGTACAGCGTCAATTTTTAATTTATTTTTTGTTTGTACTTTTTTCAATTCCTCTAAACTAAACAAAACATCCTTAATAGCTATTGATTGGTTATCTGAGAATTTAATATCATTGCGAAGAGTAAATATATAACTCTTGGAATTAATAGATTGTAATTGATCACAAGTCGAAGTAACTCCTAAATCATGATTCTTAAGATTATCATCAGAAATCGTAGTTTCACAAAGACTTCTAGTTGCATCCATTTTACTATTATGCATATTAACAAAAGGGATAGTTACATGAGAAAATACTTCTTTTTTAAAAGAATTATTGGATGAGCTTGTTGCAAAGGGATTCATTTCTAATTGAGATAATGTCTGCGAATTCGACAAAAGGAATCCTTTTTTATAAACACGCATTCCTTGTTGGGAATCTGATGAACCACTTGATGATACTTCTATTGATTCCTCCCTATTCTCTTCTTTTTTTCTTTGTTGCTCTTCTCGTTCAACTGTTAGTGAAGTTTGTGCTGCTTCTTCCGCTTGTTGTTTATCTTTCACTTCTTTTTCCGCTTGTTGTTTAGCTTGTTCTTCATATTGTTGATATAACTTGGATGCAGTTTCTTGTTGTTCTGGGGTAAAGTTTTCTTGGGTTTCTTTTTCGGGTTTTTCTTGTGCGTCAAATTCCTTAATGTATGCAATTGTTTTCACTGTTTTATATGCAGTTAATTTAATTTTTTTATTTGTTATTGGATTATATTCAATGATGTTATTAATAGATCCATCTTGATTGTGTCCAACTGTTGGTAATTTAGGTGATGTTTTAATTGCTTGTTCTTTTCTTAATTCTGCTTGTCTCTTTATTTCTGCTTCTTTTTGTTTATCTTCTTTTTGTTTTTCTAATAATTTAGTTTCCTCTTGTTTCTTTATGTCTTCTTCTTTTTTTATTTTATTCTTGTGGTTTACCACAACACAAATAACTATGAT
>NZ_JACAOD020000018.1 GCF_016876135.2 Candidatus Phytoplasma meliae | reverse complement strand
AAAAAGAGACTTACAAAAGTCTCTTTTCATTATATATATGTTAATAATTAAACTAATTTATCAATTTCTTCTTTGATAATAGTTTCTTTTTCCAGTAATAAATTAGCTATTTTATGAAGTAAATCTTGGTTTTCTTTTAATACATCTTGAGCAATTTGATAACAATTATCAATAATTTTTTTCATAGCATCATTAATAGCTTTTTTATCTGCAAATGGTGAATCTTGCATTAATCCTAAATCACTCATTCCGTATTTAGTAACCATTGCACGGGCTACTCTAGTAGCTGATTGAAAATCTGAGAAACATCCATCACTAATATTATCAAGTCCAAAGATCATTTCTTCAGCTGCCCTTCCTGCCAAAGAACATACAATATTTGCTTGAAAACGTTTTTTAGAATGGAAAAATAATTCTTTTTCTTCCATAAATAAAACATAACCACCTGCTTGTCCACGTGGAACAATGGTAATTTTTTGAATTGCAGGAGCATCTTTTACTTTTAATCCAATAACAGCATGTCCTGCTTCATGATAGGCAGTTTCTTTTCTTTCTTCTTCGGTATATTTACGTGATTTTTTCGCAGGACCCATCCAAACACGATCAATTGCTTCTTGTAAGGTATCCATAGTAATTAGTTTTTCATTATTTCTAACAGTTAAAATAGAGGCTTCATTTAATACAGCAGCAAGTTCTGCTCCACTCATACCAGGAGTTTGTTTGGCTAATTGATGAAAATCAATATCTTTAACTAATTTTTTGTTTTGAGCATGAAGTTTTAAAATAGCTTCTCTGGCTTTAACATCAGGAAGAGTTACCATAATACGACGGTCAAATCTTCCGGGGCGCAACAAGGCAGCATCAAGCATATCAGATCTATTAGTAGCTGCTACAATAATAATTCCTGCAGAAGGATTAAAGCCATCCATTTCAGTTAGAAGTTGATTTAGGGTTTGGTCTTTTTCTGAATTAAAAGAATGACCACCTCTTTGTCCTCCTAATACCTCTATTTCATCAATGAATAAGACACAAGGGGCATTTTTTCTTACTTCTTTAAATAATTCACGAATACGGGATGCACCAACTCCAACATATACTTCAACAAATTCTGAACCTGCTACGGAGTAAAAAGGAACACCTGCTTCTCCTGCTAAAGCTTTGGCAAGTAAGGTTTTTCCTGTTCCAGGAGGCCCTGATAATAAAACTCCTTTAGGAATTTGAGAACCCATATTATGATATTTTTGAGGTTGTTTTAAGAAATCAACCATTTCGACTAATTCTGCTTTTTCTTCTTCATTGCCTGCAACATCTTTGAAAGTGATTTGTTTTTGTTTATTGGTGATTGCAAAATTATTATCTTTTTTGTTAAATGCTCTTGTTCTATAAAGATAAATCATCCACCAAACAGAAGATACCGAAGATAAAATACCTAAAAGAGGATTTAAAACAATGCTAAATGGTTTAGTTTGAAAATATTGCTTATTGTTAAGATAAGTAATTAATTTTCCTTTTTCATCACCAATTTTTTCTAATTTATGAAGAAAGTGAACAAACATAAATTGAGTATCAGCATGAGTATACCATGTTCCGTCATTTTTAGTTTCAACAATTACTTTTTCAATTCCTTCTGAATGTCTAGTAATGCTTCCCCCTAACATCCTTATTTTAATTGATTTTAATTCTTTAACATCTGTTTGTTCTATTTTTTCGATTAATGCTATGGGATTCAAATAACCGTTTTGATCTTCCCATTGTTGCCTTAATTCAAAAAAGAGCAAATATAAAAGTAAACTTGTCATACTTAAAATTATTATAGTTTTTGGTTTTTTTAACATTCTTAATATTTTTGGCATTTTTTAATTTCCTCCCCAAATTTTAAGTTGTTGTTTTTTTTGATATTTTTTAAAAAATAAATAACTACATAAAATCAATAAGATAACAAAAGTTAAAATAGCGCTCCACAATAGTATGCTTTCTGTAATGCTAAAAGTTTTAGTTTCTAAGTTTTGTGGTTTAATAATTTTTTTAAGTTGTTCATCTTGATATTTATCTAAAGCTTTTTGTAAGTTATTTTGAGAAATAGTTGCTTCACCTTCTTGTTCGACAGCCATCAAAGCAGCTTCATTGACAAAATATTTAATTGAAGCAGGACTCATTTTTAATTCATAACATTGTTCTGCCAATGAATTTAAAAATTCATCTTTTAATTGACCATGTTCTTTTAAATCTGATGCAAGATTAATTTTTTTAAGATACAAAGCTAATATTTTTTTAGTATCTTCTTTGTTGGGTAAACTAATTAAAATCTTTTTTTCTAATCTTCCTGGACGCACAACTGCTTCATCTAATAATTCTACTTTATTGGTGGCACCAATTACAATAATAGGATAAGGATGTTTTTTAAAGCCATCTAATTCTGTTAAAAATTGGTTAACAGTTGAATTATGACTCCTAACAGCTCCTCCTGAATCTCCTTCAGTAGCACCTCTTTTACTAAGAATAGCATCAATTTCATCAATAAAAATAACACAAGGTTTATTTTGATGTTGTGCTGTTTTAAACATATCTCTTACTAATGTTTCACTAGCTCCTACTCTCGATGTTGTAAATTCAGGTCCTGATCTATAAATAAAATAAGCTCCTTCTAATTCTTTTTCTAATTGTTCAACAATATAAGTTTTACCTGTTCCAGGAGGACCATGCAAAATATATCCTTTTGGTAGTGTAGCTCCTACATCTTTATATATTTGAAAATCTTTAAAATATCTGATAATATGTTCAAATTCTTTTTTAATTTCTTCGCTTATTATAACATTGGGTAGAAAATCTTTGCTAAAAGTTACTTGTACTTGACCACTAAATTCATCAGACGCAATATTTGCTTTATTTTGGTAAGGAATGAAGTCCACTTTTAACTTATCAATTTGTTGATCGTTTAAAGATATTTTATTTGCTTCTTTTAATTTTTTTAACGCTTGTTTAACGTCCTCTTCTTTTTTATAATTTAATGTTCCTAAATCTATATTATTATTAATTTTTTGGTTCAATTTTTGTTTAATTTCAAAAATTACTTCAACTGCGCCTGATAATTGACTAGAAGTAAGAGTTGCTTTGTTTGTATCAAGAATAAAATTAACTTGTAAATTATTTATATCATCATTAGTTAAAGTTGGATTCTTTTGCTGTAATGCTTTCTTAATATCGCTTTCTAGTGCATATTCTAATAAACCTAAGTTTGTATTTTGAACTTTATCTGGTAATTGATCTTGTTGATTGTGTGTTGTGCCATGTACAACAAGATTAACTATCATATTTCCTAAAAATATAAAACAAATGATGATACAAGATAGTTTTTGAAGTAATAAAATTATCTTTTTATTTTTTTCCATTTATTTTTCCCTTTCTGCATTTTAATAGATTTATTTAGTGTTCCTTTTAACTATTTTTTTCATGTAATAATAATAACCACCCATTCCTCCTGCAATAAGAGCAATGATTATGGTAATTATGATTATAGTCATTTTATGAGATTTATCTTTTGGTGGGTTTGATAGCTTCATTGTTGATTTGGATTTATCTTCTTGTATGTTGTTATTATTTAAATTATCTGCATTATTAGGATTATTAGATGTTTGTGATACCTCTATATTAGCGATTTCAAAAGGGATTTGAACTCTACCACTATATTTGTTAGAACTAACCACTACAAAGTTTTCATTTTGTGGAAATTCAACCATTAATGTTTCATCTTGAAAAGAAGAATTCCCTTGCAGAATAGTTTCTTTTGCTTGTGTTTGGTTTCTTTCTGTAATACGAATCGTTGTTCTATTTGTTAGTTTATTGATTAATGATTCTTGAGGTGGATTATTGTTAGAATTATTTAAAATAATATTATCATTTTCATCTTTAACAAAAGCAATTGTTTTACCATCTTCGTTATATTGGGTTGTTTTGATTCGGTTGCCTGTTGTTGGGTTGTATTCGTCGATGAAGGAAATGGTTCCGTTGTGGTAGTTGGTTGATTTGGTTGGTTTAGATGTGAATGGGTTATATTCGAAAATAAATTTAATTGTTCTATCTGGGTTGTATTTGGTTGCTTTGATTCGGTTGCCTGTTGTTGGGTCGAATTCGTCGATTAAGAAAATGGTACCGTTTCGGTCGTACCACGTAAGTTTGGTTTGGTTGCCTGTTGTTGAATTGTATTCTCGAATGAAAGAAATAGTGCCATCTGGTTTGCATCGGGTTATTTTGATTTGTTTACCTGTTGTTGGGTCATATTCGTTAATACAAAGAAGTTTTTCGGGGTTCATCAGTTTTTCTGTACCTTTAATCAATTTCCCATTACTATGATATTCATATTGTGTAATATATACAATATCATTCCCATTGCTTTTATAAGAAGTTGTTTTAATTAATTCACCACTTTGTGGATCGAATTCATGCATAAAATCTATCTTTTCGCTATTTGGTTGATAATACGTGCTTGTAATAATTTTATTTGTATTTTTATTAAATTTACATATATAATTATAATTTTCATTATCATTTTTTATTTGATAGTAAACATAATTTTCATCATTTTGTATTTCATTAAAAGTTAATTTTAAATGTTTTACAATATTTGTATTTTTTGTATCGATAAATTTAAATTCCCATTTATTAACAGGTAATTGATTTACTTGTGCTACTATTTCATAATTACATAATGTTGTTTTGAATTCATTCAACTTCGCAATTTTATAAGCATCTATAAATCTTTGATGTGCATCGCTATTTTGTTGTGGATCATTCGTAGTTGTGGAATTATCGACTTCTTCAGGTGAGTTTGTTGGAGGAACATCTGCATAAATAAAATTATTATAGTTAAAATAAATTAAAATATTAAATATTAAAAATAATAAAATGTAATAATTTTTATATTTCTTTTGTTTTTGCATTTAAAAATTAACCCTCTTTACTTTTTATTTTCTTATGTGTTAAGTTTAATAGTCATCAATAAATAACTATTAATTACAATTATACACCAAAAAAAAAAAAAAACAAGTTTTATGCTCATATAATCTTGATATCTGAGTATTTTACTTGTTTTTTTATATTTTGGATCACATTTTATTAAAACAAAAAAAGAGACTTATAAAAGTCTCTTTTATATTAATTTATTAAAAAGTTAAATTAGGTAAGGCAGTTAAATCATATTTATAAGTAGCTTTAGTAATTTTATTTTGATAATAAGCAGCAATCCCTATCATAGCTGCTTGATCAGTACAATAAGCAACACTTGGAAAAATAACTTCTAAATGTGTAAAGCAACTACTAAATTTATGTCTTAAACCCATATTAGAAGCCACTCCACCTGTTACAATTAACTGCTTAACAGGATATTTTGTTAACGCTCTTTTAGTTTTTTCAAACAAAACATCAATCACACTAGCTTGAAAAGAAGCACAAATATTTGAAACATTTAAAGTATCAATATTTCGATTAAGAATTAAATTAACTAAATGACTTTTAAGACCCGAAAAACTAAAATTTAAATTATTATTTTTTAAATAAGGTCTCACGAAACAATAAGTATCTTGCCCTTGTTGAGCTAATTGATCAATCAAAGGGCCTCCAGGATATGGTAATTGAAGTACTTTAGCAATTTTATCATAAACTTCTCCCACAGCATCATCTAAAGTGGTTCCTAAAACTTCAATTTGCCCATGTTCTTTTAAATAAAGCAATTCAGTATGTCCTCCTGAAATTAAAAGAACTAATGCTGGAGGTTTAATTTCGTGCTCAATTTGAGCCGCATAAACATGTCCTAATAAGTGATTAATGCCTAAAAGAGGTTTTTGATGAACATAAGCAAAAACATTAGCAGCATTGATGCCAATTAATAAAGAACCAATTAAACCAGGTCCATGGGTAACCGCCACTAAATCAATATCTTGAGGTTGAACTTGTGCTTCTTTTAAAGCTTGTTCCAACACCAAAGTCATAAATTGAATATGTTTGCGTGATGCTATTTCAGGAACTACACCACCAAAAATTTGATGATATTTAATTTGAGAAAAAACAATATTAGATAAAACTGTTTTCCCATCTTGCGTCACAGCAACACTGGTCTCATCACAACTAGTTTCAAAAGATAAAATAATCATATATTCTTCCTTTAAACTTATATCATCTTAAAATTATATTTGCAATATACCAAATGAAACTTATTTTTTAATTTCATTAATATATAAGCCAAAACCTTTATAACCAATATGAGCAGCTATAACAGAAGAAATTTTTCCATACAACGAAATTTGAATTTGAGGATCACCTATTTTCTTAATTTGAGTCATAAGTTCTTGTGCATTTCGATCATCATCAACATAAATCACTTGTATATCTAATATATTATTGGATGTTTTACAATCTATGCTTTTGTTAATTAAATAATCAAGACATTTTTTAAAACTACGAACTTTCTTTTCTATCAATAAAATACTTTTTTGAAATTTCAAAATAGTATGAACCCTTAAAAGATTGCCCAGAAGAGCCCTAAATTTACTAATACGCCCATTATAAGCTAATATTTTTAAGTTTTCAACAGTACAAAATAAGACCCCTTGATCTTGTTCTTGTTTAATTTGTAAAGCTAATGCTTGAGGGATAATATTAGGATTTTGCTCTAATAAATAATGAATTCTTTTTAAAGCGAAAATAACTGCAGGACCAACATTTTCAGTATCAATCACAGTAATTCTTGATTCATTTAATATCTTTTTAGCCAAAAGAGCACTATTAACAGTTCCACTTAATTTATGTGACAAAGTTAAACAAATAATATGTTGATAACCTAAATCAAATTGTTTTTGAAAAGCTTGAATAAAAAGCTCTGGATTAGGTTGACTAGTAGTCACCTTACGTTTTTGATCAATAAATTGAAGTAATTTTTCATTATCGATGGTACCGTCAATATAATCTTGTCCATCAACCATCACAGTTAAAGGAACTATGGAAATATCATTAAATAAATTTTTACCATAATTACTGCCACAAGTAGAATCAACCACAATTCCAAATTTTCTTTTTTGCATTTTGTCCCTCTTTTTTCTGTTTTAATTCATAAAAATTGCTAAATATTCTTGAAGTTTTGTTTTTTCGTTAATTTTAATCATAATCCCTTCTAAAGCAATAGAAATATTACCCGTTTCCTCAGAAACAACAATAGTCATACTATCAGTAGTTTCGCTAATCCCTAAAGCAGCACGATGACGTGAACCTGTTTTTTTATCAAAATTATCATTAGCTGAGGATAGGGTGAAATAAGCACTAGCACACAAAATTTTATCACCTCTCACAATCACAGCTCCATCATGCAAGGGAGTATTAGGGGTAAAAATATTTAATAACAACTCTTTAGAAACATCACCATTAATTAAAATAGCTTTTTGAGCATATTGTTCTAAAGTACTATTTTTTTCAATAGTAATTAAAGCACCTATCTTATGAGAAGAGAGTTCTATTACTGTTTTAATAATTTCTTTTTGAGTTTTATCGCCTCCCATAAAAATATTTCTTCTTTTAACAACCCAATGTTTGCTCCAATTATTCAAAACTACTCTTAAATAAGGAGCTTTGATAATAATAATACTTAGTAAAATAAAATTTAATAAAGTATCATAAAAATAATCTGTAATTTTTACATTAAAGCTATCTTGAAAAAACTTATCAATGGAAGAGTGATGCGATTTTAATAAAAGATGAGTAAGAGAAAAAGACCACAAAAAAAGGTATAAGATTTTTAAAATTTGATATTTTACCAGGAAAAAATGACCAAAAATCAACATTAAGGTCAAAAATAAAAAAGTTAAAAAGGGAGAACCAAACATAAAAAACCTTTCCAAATATTTGAGGTGTCAAGAAATAGGAAGGGGGAGGCAAGATGCATTCACAATTAACACCCCAATATCAAATATTATAATAATTGTTTATTTTTTTTAATAAAGAATTTTTTAGCCCAAAGCATCGCCAAAGCATAAAAGATTAATAATAAAATTAGAAAAAAGCAAATGTCTCGATGAGAACTAAAAATGTTTTTCTCTAACTTCAAAGGTATAGCAATTAAAGGGACACAAGGAGATATAGTAGCAATAATTAAACCTATGACAGAACAAATCATAATCCCAAAAGAAGGAAGATTATGGGGTCCTTTTTTAGGAAAAATTTTATCAGTTCTTAATAAGAAAAGGGTTAACGTTTGTGACCACATCGAAAAAATAAACCAACTAGTTTGAAGTAAAGATTCAGACGCTGCCTCATTAAAGATATATTTTAACCCTATTAAAAATAACAAATCGATTAAAAAGGAAAGGAAGCCAAACCACAACATAAAATTTTTAATATTTTTAAAATCAAATTTACACGGTTTTTTTAAATAAAATGATTCCACATTATCAAAAGGGATCGAAAAACAAATCAAATCATAAACTAAATCTAAAAATAAAATTTGTAAAACTAACATCGGTTGAAAAGGCAAAAAATAACTAGCTAACAAAATACTTAAACAATTACCAAAATTAGCAGATAAAGTAAATTTAATATATTTAATAGCATTAGTATAAGTTTTACGACCTTCTGTTACTCCTTTTTCTAACACGTTTAATTGTTTTTCTAAAAGAATAATATCAGCTATTTCCTTAGTAATTTCAGCACCAGTATCAACACAAATACCTAAATCTGCTTTTTTCATAGCCAAAGCATCATTAATGCCATCACCCATAAAACCAACAACTTTACCTTTTCTTTGAAAAAGACCAACAATCCTAGCTTTGTGCTCCGGCGACAATTTAATAAATAAATAGGTTTTTTGAGCTTGTTCATATAACGATTCATCACTAAGTTGATCAACAATATGACCTTGTAAACAATAAGTAGTATCAATATTTAATTTTTGAGCAATCGCTTTAGTTAAAACTTCATTATCACCTGTTAAAATTTTAACAATAATCCCTTTTTGATGCAATAAAGCGATAGCGTGGGTAGAACTAGGTTTAATCGGATCTAAAAAAGTTAATAACCCGATTAACACCATTTGTTGCTCTTCAATAGGAGTTTGATTAGGAATAATTTGTTTTTGAGCTACTCCTACCACACGCAATCCTTTTTGATTATAAAGCGTTGTTTTTTCTAAAACTAATTGTTTCTCTGTTTTAGTTAAAGGTTTAATAGTTCCTTCCAATTCTAAATAATCACAAACATCAAGAATCTCTTCAATAGCGCCTTTAGTAATCATTTGTTGTCTTTGAGATTGATCCTCAATAACTACACTCATTCTTCTTCTAGTAAAATCAAAAGGTATTTCATCAACTTTAACAAATCGTTGAGAAAGATTTTGCAAAGAAACTTGATGAGCTTCATGATTGCCCATTTTAGTAATAATTGCTTCATCAATTAAACTTTTCAATCCTGTTTGAAAAAAACTATTTAAATAAGCATGTCTTAAAATACGAAAATTCCTAGTTCCGCTTAAATCTAAAAAATCTTCTAAAAAAACTTGATCTTGAGTTAAAGTTCCTGTTTTATCAGTAAATAAAACATTCATAGCTCCAAAACTAGAAATAGCGTTTAAATTTTTAACAATCACTTTGCTTTTAGATAAAGAAACGATTCCCTTGGAAAAAGAAGTGGCAATAATTAAAGGAAGCATTTTAGGGGTTAATCCAAAAGCAATCGTTAAAGCAAATAAGATAGATTGTAAAAGGGATGAATTCGCTGAATTCTTAGAAAAATTCAATAAAAAAACCAAGGGGGTCATTAAAACAATGCATACAATTAATAACTTAGAAATAGCATTTAAATTAGTATCTAAATAAGAAAGTTCTTTTTTTTGATTAATGGTTTTACTAATATGTCCTAAATAAGTATTTTTACCAGTTAAAACAACAATTCCTGTTGCATAACCAGAAATAACTGTCGTTCCTGCCAAAACTAATCTTTGATCTTCTAAGATATTATCATATTGACTTTGCGATTGAGCTTTTTTTTCAATAGGTTCTGATTCACCAGTAAAAGTAGTAGTTTTAACAAAAAAATCCTTAGTTTCAAGCAATTTCATATCAGCAGGAATAATATCGCCTGCAGCCAAAAGAACAATATCTCCAGGAACCACTTCTTCTAAAGGAATTTCTTGTTTTTGACCATTTCGTTTCACAGCGGTTGTATTTTGGACTAATTGCTTTAACTGTGACGTAATTTTTAAATATTTATTTTCTTGAGTAAATTGAACAATCAAAGAACTAATAAACATAATTGCAGTAATAATGATGGTGGTAAAGCTTTTTTCTTCTGATCGAGAAGGAATGATGACATCATTAATCAAAGAGGCTACCATTAAAATTAATAAAATAATATTAAAGGGGGAAAGGGCCATTTGCAATATTTTTTTAAAACAATTATGTTTATTCTCCTCTGATAAAACATTAAGGCCATATAAATTTCTTTGCAAAGAAACTATGGCATTATCTAAACCTTTAGACGAGGAACCCAAAGTTTGCAAAGTTATTTCTGCACTTTGATGACTTGTTTTTTGAAGAAAATTAATCGTTTCTTCACGTGAAAAATAATTTTTTTTCATAATAATAAATAGTCCTTTTTTTTAGATTTGTTAAAAATATAACAAAACTGAAATCATATAAATGACGTTTTTTCGAAAAAGGGCGAAGCAGTAAAGTGATTAAAAAAAGAGTAAAATAAACGTGTTACTACCATTTGAGTAATCCTCAAAATAAATGTTTCTCCTTGTTTCTAAATATTCTGATTGTCAAAATAATAAAATAATGGAACGAAAGAAACTTTAAAATATAATATGGATTCAGGTTGGTTTAATAAAGTTGTTTTGTGAAGCGACAAAAAAACATTACACAAAAAACACCCTATTTCAAAGGGTGTTTAAATTATCTATTATAATATTCAACTATTAATTGTTCATTGATTTCAGACAAAAATTCATTTCTTTGAGGATATCTAACATATTTGCCAACTAATTGTTTATCTAAAGAAACATAATCCAAACGAACAAATTTACTTTTCAAAGCTTCTTCAACAATCTTTAAATTTTTTGATTTTTCTCTTAAAGTAACAGTTTCTCCTGGTTTCAAACGATAAGAAGCAATGTCGGTTTTTTTACCATTAACCAAAATATGGCCATGATTAACTAACTGTCTTGCTTGTGCTCGAGTTTTGGCAAAACCCAAACGATAAACCACATTATCAAGGCGTGATTCTAATAATATCAAAAACATTTCACCATGAATACCTTTTAATTTACTAGCGTTTTCAAAAATTTTACGAAATTGCTTTTCTGATACGCCATAAGTAAAACGTAATTTTTGCTTTTCTTGTAATTGTAACCCATAATTACTTAATTTAGAACGCTTTTGACCGTGTTGTCCTGGCGCATAAGCTCTTTTACGTAATTCTTTTCCGGTTTCTGTCACAGAATAATTAAGACGTCTTGAAACCTTCCAAAGTGAACCTGTATATCTTGACATTAGTTTTAACTCTCCTTTTATTAAGGTAAAGTTTCATAACTTCAATCATTAACAATCACCTGCTTTCCTTTCTTTCTCAAACAGCAAAGAATTACTTAGAAAAGTCTCTTAAAGACCAGAGATTTTTTTAATGATTTTAGCTATCACTGTTTTACCATCACTAATATTTTATAAAAAAAGAGAGCAATAGTCAAGTTTTTATTGCATTTTCTTATAATAAAGTTGTTTAATGTGTTTTTAGTGTTAAAGGGGATACACAAATTTAATGTAATGCGTCAATAAATATCATTGACATATCATATAAATATAAAACATATCAGTTATTTCATAATCATTATTGTTTTAATAACGCCAACCGATAACACTAATCGTTATTGATAATATTTTTTTAAAATATAAAAAGCTAAGTGGATTGCTGAGATATAAAGGTTGTGTGAGTATAAAACTTGTTTTTTTTTGTTTTTCGTGTATAATTATAGCTAGTAATTGTTTTTTTAATCTCATAAAAGAGAAAAGATTACTATTGCATATAGCTAGTAATTGTTTTTTTAATCTCATAAAAGAGAAAAGATTACTATTGCAATAAAAAGAAAAAGAAAAGGGAGTAAAAAGGGGAAAAAATGTATAATTATCAAAATGAATATCTTGGAGAAGAAATTTATGTATGTAAATTAAGTGGTGTTGCCAAAATAATATGGATTATTATAGGTATTTCAACTTTCGGAATTGGTTTAATTATGACATATCCTTTATTCAAAACTTTGGCTTATAATAGAGATATTCAAATACAAAATATGAAAAAACAACAACTTATATCTGAAATTATGCAATTACAACAAAATTTAAAACAATTAGAAAAAGATGTAGATATCACTAAATCATTAGCTTATCAAAAACAAGATTAAATAAAAAATAATTAATATTATATTAAAAATCAATATAAGGAGAAAAGCAATTAATTATGCAAGGATCATATTATCAACAACAAGGTTATTCACATCCCGAAGTCAAAACCCCTTTTAAGTTAAGTGGTGCGCAAATAGTTGGATCAATATTAACATTTGGAGGTTGTTATTTCTTGATGACTGTTTATAATGGTGGTGTTATTTTTAAACAAAACAGAAATCAAATCATGGGTTTAGCACAACAAAAAGCACAATTACAAGAACAAATAAAAGATTTAAAAGCTCAAAAAGAAAGATTAGAATTAACCCTACATTTAAAAAAATAACAAAAAAAGTTAAACTGTTTGTTTTATCAACATCAACGGTTTAACTTTATTTTTTTAATATTACTGTTTAATTTCATATCCTATTTTATCAAAATAAAAAAAAGATATATCATTGAATATTCAAATACGAATATTAATGATCTTTCAAAAACAAAAATAATCAATCAAACACAACTCTTTGTCATTATTTTTTTATATATTTCAACCACAATTAAAGGACATAAGGAAAAAAAGAAAATAATCAAATAATCAACACTTGATAAAGGCATTAATTTAAAAAGTGACCTGATAGCAGGGATTAAAATAATTATTAATTGCAACAACAAACTAATACCAAAGGCTTTTCTTAAAGCAAGATTAGGTTTTAATTTAAACATAGATACCTTAAAACTACGTAAATTCCAAACATGAATTAATTGAGAAATAGCAAGTACCATAAAAGCAAAAGTTTGAGCATATTGATGATTGTATCCATGCCAATAATAACCAACCAAAGCAGCTAAAAAAGCTAATGAAGCAATTAAGCAGCCTTCAATCATAATTTTATAATAAATACTTTTATTTAAAAGATTTTCATTCATCTGACGTGGTTTTTGAGACATTAAGTTTTGTTCTTGTGGTTCCAATCCTAAAGCCATTGCTACTAGGGAATCTGTCACTAAATTAATCCAAAGAATTTGAAAAGCTGTTAAAATTTTAAAATCCCCGCCAAACCAATAACTACCAAATAAATTACTAAGTAAAATTAACATAATTTCGCCCACATTACAACTTAAAAGAAAAACTAAGCTTTTTTTAATATTATTAAAAACATTACGTCCTGCTTCTAAAGCTTTCACAATGGTAGCAAAATTATCATCTGTTAAGATCATATCAGATGCCATTTTAGCAACATGAGTTCCAGTAATTCCCATAGCAATACCAATATTAGCCTGTTTGATACTTAAAGCATCATTCACACCATCACCTGTCATTGATACCACAAAACCTTTTTTTTGCCAAGCTTTTACTATTTTTAATTTATGTTGAGGATTAGTGCGTGCATAAACTTTAATATATTCTAACTTATCTAAAAATTCTGCTTCCGACAAATGATTCAAAGTTTCCCCTGTAATTGCTAAATCATCACGAGTAGCTAAAATATTTAATTTTTGAGCAATCCCCATAGCTGTTTGGAGATGATCACCTGTAATCATAATAGGAGTCACATAAGCTGCTTGGCATTTGGCAATAGCTTGAAAAACCTCAGGACGAATAGGATCTTCTAAAGCTACCACTCCTACAAAAATAAGATTATATTCTGGTTGCAACACTTGATCAATTTTAAAAGCAGGATCAAAAGGCAAAATGCTATAAGCTATCCCCAAAACTCTTAAAGATTGCTGAGTTAATTGACTAATTTGTTTTTCTAAAATATGATTAATCCTGTCATCTTTAGGGATAATGCGCCCTTGATACATCACTTGATGACTTCTTTTTAATAAAACTTCAGGAGCCCCTTTAGTAATTTGATAAATAGTATTTTCTGCCATATTATGATTAAAAGTAGTCATTAATTTTCTTTGAGCATCAAAAGGAATTTCCCCTAAACGAACATATTTTTTTTTCCAAGTTAACACATCCATTTGATAAAATAAAGCTAAATTAATCAAAGCTTTTTCAGTAGGATCAGCAAAAACTTCTAATAACTTTTGATTAGGCTTGGGACTAATTAAAGCATCATTACATAAAACACCAAAAAGCATTAATTTTTCTAACATCAATCTATGAGGATTAAGAGAAAAGGCATGACATAAGGGAAGTGCAGCAATTAACGCATCAGCAGTAATAATTTGTTTAACAGTCATCTTATTTTGTGTTAAAGTACCTGTTTTATCAGTACAAATAACATTAACAGCCCCTAAAGTTTCCAAGGTTTTTAAATTTTTAACAATTGCATTTAAAACAGTTAGTTTCTTCATTCCTAAAGCCAAAATTAAAGTCATAATGATTAGCAAACCTTCAGGAATAGCAGCAACTGTTAAAGCAAGCGAATCTAAAAAAGTACTTTGTAAAATATCCCATTGCAAACAACCAAACCCAGTTTGTTTCAACAAAACGATCAAAGCATTCAAAATAACGATCATAGATATTAATAAAGTTAGAGTTTTGATTAATTTAGTTAATTTTTGTTCTAAAGGAGTTTTAGTAATTTGAGGTTTAGCAATAAAAGTAGTAATTTTACCAATTTCAGTTTTCATCCCAGTAGCAACTACTAACCCTTTGCCTCTTCCTTTTAAAACAACAGTATTCATAAAAACCATATTTACAAGTGATAAATCAGCTATATTTTTATTTTGCGGCAAAGTAAGTTCTTGTTTTAAAATAGCTTGCGATTCTCCTGTAAAAAGAGATTCGTCCACAGTTAAATTAAAACTTTCCAAAAGACGCATATCAGCAGAAACCAAATCGCCTGTTTCTAAAATAACAATATCTCCTGGAACTAAATTCACCATAGGAATCAAAAGATGCTTATTATCTCTAACAACTTTAACCCTAAGAGCTACTTTTTTTTCAACAAAAGATAATGCTTGTTGAGTTTTATTTTCATAATATATACTTAACAAAGCATTACCTAACACAATGAATAAAATAAAACATGCTTCATAAATTTCTTCATGTTTATTTTGAAAAATACCGATTGTTAAATTAATGGCTGCTGCCATTAACAAAATAATAACTAATAAATCTTGAAATTGTTTTTTTAATTTTTGATAAAAAGTTTCCTGAGTTAAAGCATTAATTTGATTATTACCATAAATAGTTAATCTTTGCAGGGCTTCTTGAGGCGAAAGTCCTTTATTAAAATCAGTTTTAAACATCTTGAGTAATTGTTCAGGAGTTTTTTGACTAAAGATTGTGTTCATTAAAAAAATCCTTTTATTTAATTAAAATATAAATGCAAATTCATATCAAGAAAAATAACTTTGGTTAGTGATGGTTTAATATACCCATGATCACACTTTTGTCTTTACAAATATTTTTCAAGCGCAACCAAAAGACCAAAAGCCAAACTGTTACAAAGCAGTTTGGCATAGTTTTAATAAATCATTTTTATTGTTCGCTTTTAACAGCAATTATGTTTATCATAAAACCAGTTAACTTAATTCTAACAAAAGCATATAAAAGCGGTAATAAAAGTTTCCAAGTTTCGTTTGGAAGACCCTCTAAAAAAAGGTTAGCAATAAAACCAATGAAAACTAAAACATATCCAAACACTTCAATAGTAACAGCGATATTTTTTTTCTTATAAACCCATAAGTATTTACCAATAATATCGATGCCACCAGTAGAAGACTTTAATTTAATAGGGATGGCATAAAAAAAACCAATAAAAAAACCAGCAAAAATAGCTCGTGAAAAATCAGAAACAAAATCAGCTTCTGGAGCGAAAAGACCAAAAAAACGTTCACTCTTTTGTAAAAAACCATCTTTAACAGCTACGTGAAGCAACATCCCCATTAAAGGTAAAAATATAGCTGCTAAGGCAGTGGTAACAGTAAAATATAAATCTAAATAACGATAAGAAATAAACCATAAAAAAGCAATGTTGACAACCAAATAAAAAATCATCCCAAAATTAGTAATCTGATCATAAGACAAAACACCCATTTTAGACAACAGTTTACCAATTAAATCACCTAAACCATGAATACCACCAGGATAAAGATCAGTTTTGTACCCCTCCTTACCACTTGGTCCTCCAGTACAATTAATAGCCCAAACAGAAATCAAATCATATCCTATTAAAGCCATAAAAACAATTAGTAATTTTTTTAATTCTGCTCCATATTGGATTTTGCTTGGCTTTGGGTTTAATTTCTTATGGTTGGCACCATGATTAATGTTGATATTATCATTTTTCATCCCATTCACCTTTCTTTTCTTGATGGTTTAAAATATTATGGCAACGAAAGCATAAATCTTGATTAATATGGGGAAGGACTACATTCCAACATCTTTGACACGGATATCCATTTGCTTTTTCAACTTTAATTCCCAAAACATCTTTTGATACTAAAGTCACTTTGGAAACAATAAACAATTGGTGTAACTGTTCTTTGATTTGCAACACATCACAAACATAAAGATGTTCTTTTGTTAATTCTAAATGAAGATGTGCTTGTAGGGAGGAATTAATAATTTTACTTTGTCTTGCTTTTTCTAAAGTTTGTAACACGTTTTTTCTCAATGCTAAAAAACGATGGTATTCTACTAAAAGATGCTTGCCTTCATAATGATGCAATTGTGGCATCGACTCTAAATAAACATCTTCATGATCAAAAAAAGGACAAAAACTATAAGCTTCAGACGTAGTATGTGGAATAATAGGAGTCAACACTTGTAAAAAACCTAATAATAAATCATAAATAGTTGATTGAATCATTTGGCGTTCTAAATGTTCCTCTTTTTCAATATATAAAATATCTTTACTAAAATCAAAATAAAAAGCACTAATTTTATTAGTAATAAAGGGGAAGAGATTCCTGATAATCGCTTCAAAATCATAAACTTGATAAGAATGAAGTATTTTGACTACAATTTCTTCCCAATCAAGAATCACAGCTTGATGAATAGGTTTACGTTGATCCCAAGTCAAATAATGCTGATCTTTATCAAAACGAGCTAAATTGCCCATCATAAAACGCAAGGTATTTCTAATTTTACGATACATATCTTCGACTTGATTCAAAATAGCATTATTAATGCGAACATCAAAATTATAATTAGTATTAGCTACCCATAACCTCATAATATCAGCTCCTTTTTGAGAAGCAATGGTTAAAGGATCAATAATGTTTCCTAGGGATTTACTCATTTTTTGACCCTTACCATCTAAAACAAAACCATGAGTAATAACAGTATGATAAGGGGCTTTTTGAAAAGCAGCAACAGAAGTAATCAAAGAAGAATTAAACCAACCACGATGTTGATCGTTGCCTTCCAAATAAAGGGCACTAACATCAGTTTGATATCTACGTTTAATCACGCTATAAGAAGTTCCTGAATCAAACCAAACATCCATAATATCAAGTTCTTTAGTAAAAATACCATTAGGACTATTCGAATGTTGATAATTCGGAGGCAAAAGTTGCTGACAATCCCATTCATACCAAATTTCAATACCGTGTTTTTCAAATAAATTAGCCACATGATTAGTAACTGCCAAATCTAAGATAGGTTCTTTGTTTTCAGCATAAAAAATAGCAATAGGAACTCCCCAAGTTCTTTGACGACTAATATTCCAATCTTCACGTTCTTGCATCATATTAGTCATTTTTAAATTACCCCATTGAGGCAACCAGTTAACTTGTTGAATTGCTTTTAATAAATTAGTTTTTATTTTTTTAAGAGAAACAAACCACTGCGAAAGCGCTAAGGAAATCACTGGTTTTTTAGTACGCCAATCATAAGGATGAGAATGGGTAATCACATCAACTTTTAATAAATAATTATTTTCTGATAAATCAGTGATAATAACATCATTGGCTTTAGTGTAAAATAAACCTTGATATTTTCCTGCACAAGCACTCATTAATCCTCTTTTATCAATGCTACAAACAACTTCTAAATGATATTTTTGACCAACAATAAAATCTTCTAAACCATGACCAGGGGCAATATGAACCAACCCAGTTCCTTCATTATCTAAAACATGGTCTGATAAAATGAAAAATCCAGTTGTAGGCACTAAAGGATTGCGATATGTTAAATATTCTAATTCTTTTCCTTGAAAAGTCTTAATAATTTGAATTGTTGCATCATCCCAAGCTAAAGCTTTTTTTAATTGAGGAAGCGCATTTTTACCAACTAAATAACGTTTGTTCAAAACATCTATTAATTGATATTTTTGATGAGGATGCACTGCTATAGCTTTATTAGCTGGCAAGGTCCAAGGAGTAGTAGTCCAAATAATTGCACAAGCATTTTGAAACAAACTATCCGAGGCAACAGCCATAGGAAAAGCAACATAAATGGAAGGAGATTGGTGCTCATGATATTCTAATTCTGCTTCAGCTAAAGCCGACTCTAAAGTAGGCGACCAATGAATAGGTTTAAGAGCTTTAAAAACAACTCCTTCAGCCACCATTTTCCCAAAAATCCTCACTTGATCCGCCATAAACTTAGGATCTAGGGTCAAATAAGGATGATCCCAATCTCCTAAGACTCCTAATCTTTGAAATTGTTTTTTTTGATTATCCACATTTTCTAAAGCAAACGCTTGACATTTTTCCAAAAGTTTTTGACGACTAGATAAATACTTGTCTCTATCTTTTTTAAGAACTGCTGCTTCAATAGGAAGCCCATGAGTATCCCATCCTGGAATATAAGGGGCATAAAAACCCTTCATACTATGAAAACGAACGATAAAATCTTTTAAAATTTTATTTAAAGCGTGTCCAATATGAAGGTTACCATTAGCATAAGGGGGGCCATCATGCAACATAAACATCGGAGCACCTTGATTTTGCTTTAGTTTTTTTTGATATAACTTTTGCTGATACCACTTTTGTTGAATATTAATTTCATTTTTACCCAAATTACCTTTCATGGGAAAATCGGTTTGAGGCATTAAAAGAGTATTTTTATAATTTTTCATAATCTTAACTTGTTTCCTTAATATTTATTGTATCTATATAATGACCATCACAGCACAACCATTAAAAAGCATGCAATCCAAAAACTAAAAACTATCTTATTAAAAAATGATTGCAACACGCGTCATAAGTAAAATTAAATTTAAAAACGAAAACGTTTGATATCTTAATTATTAACGCGCGTGCCAACGCACTTTTACACATTAAACCTAAAAGTAATAATATCGCCGTCTTGCACTTGATATTCTTTTCCTTCGATTCTCACTTTACCCTTTTCTTTGCTTTTTTGAAAAGTTTGAGCTTCTACTAAATCCTGATAAGCCACTACTTCAGCTTTGATAAAACCTTTTTGCAAATCTGTATGAATAATTCTAGCACATTCAGGAGCTTTAAGTCCTTTTTGAAAAGACCAAGCATGTACTTCTTTAGGGCCTGCTGTAAAATAAGTTTGCAATCCTAAAAGTTGATAACTAGCTTGAATCAATTGATTTAAAGCAGTTTGGATTAAACCATAATCTTTTAAAAACAATTGTCTTTCTTCCTCGGCTAAGCCTGACAACTCTTTTTCCAATTGCACACACATGGGCACAATAATTTTACCTTCTTGCGCGGCATGTAACGATACTTTTTGATAAAATTGATTATCTTTAATATTGGCTAATTCATTTTCTTTGACATTAGCTAAATAAAGCGAAGGTTTTAAACACAATAAATTAAAACTTTTAACCATTTTCATTTCTTTAACATCTAAACTCAAATCCTTTAAAGTTTGATTAGTTAAATGATATTTAATTTTAGTTAAAAGAGCTTCTTCTAATAATAACTCTTTATCGCCTTTCTTTTTTTGCTTCATTAACTTTTGTAAACGTTTCTCAATTTGATCTAAATCAGCTAAAGCTAATTCGGTTTCAATAATCTTAATTTCTTCCAAAGGATCGCCTTTCGTCATAACGTGAGCAATATTAGGATCTTGAAAACATTTAACAACGTGACAAATAGCATCAACACTACGAATATGACTTAAAAATTGATTGCCTAACCCTTCTCCTTGAGATGCACCAGCCACTAAACCTGCAATATCACGAAACTCAATTAAAGTAGAAATAATTTTTTGCGATTGAAAAATCTGAGCTAAAATTTGTAAACGAGGATCCTTGACTTCCACAACTCCTACATTAGGTTCAATAGTGGCAAAAGGATAATTGGCTTCTAAAACTTGCATTTTGGTTAAAGCATTAAATAAAGTTGATTTTCCTACATTCGGTAATCCAATAATTCCTATTTTCATTTTGTAACTCCTGTGCTCCTTCATTTCTTTATTTTGCATTTTTGTTGTTTTTAACGGGGGAGGTTTGCTCTTTGCGATTAAATCTAAATCCCACACAATAACAGCAATTAAAAAAATAATGTTATCATTGATGTTTACTATCTTTTATTTGTCTTGGTGTCTTGGATAACTTTTTTTCTCTTTTTTAATTTCAGCCATAAAATAAAGATAATTTTGATATCTCCAAAAAGGAAGGTCGCCGTTTTCCAAAGCTTGCTTCACACCGCATTTATCTTCTTGCAAATGTAAACAATTATTACCAAAAAAACAATCATGCACATAACATAAAAAATCAGGATAAAAATCCTTTAAATCGCCATAAACAAAATCATTTAAATCTAACTTCGAAAAACCAGGAGTATCGGCAATAAAACCATGATTAAATTCATATAATTGAGCATTTTTAGTAGTGTGCTTACCTCTGCCTAAACTTTCTGAAATTTCTTGTGTTTTTAAATATGCATCAGGAATTAATGCTTTTAACAAGGTAGATTTACCAACTCCTGTTTGTCCTGCTAAAACAGTAATTTTATTAGCAAAAATATCCTTTAAAACATCAATCCCAATTTGTTGTTTACTGTTCACAAAATAACAAGGATAAAATTTTTCATAATACGAAATTTGTTGTTTAACGTTTTCCAAATCATTTCTTTCAAGCAAATCAATTTTAGAAAAAACTAAAACTAAATCTAATTTTTGTTTCTTTAAAATTAATAAAAATTTATCTAATAAAAGCGTTTGAAAATGAGGTCTAATCAAAGAAAAAACCAATAATACTTGATTAATATTGGCAATGTTAGGTCTTTGTAATTCATTTTTTCGCACAAAAACAGTATCAATTAAATATTTATCATAACAAAATTGATAACCTACAATGTCACCCACCTTAATAATTAAATTCTTAGGTTTGCCATTAATTGTATTTGTTTTATTAACATCAAGATTCACATCAAATCCTTTTAAAGTGCCTCTTTTTCTAGCTTGTAAAAAAGTTTTACTTTCTAAATCTCGAAGATCATAAACACCAGCTAAAAATCTAATCACTAAAGCTTTTTTCAAACCACAAATCCCTTTTTTCTTTATATTACCAATAATACCAATTATTTCTATTTCGCTATTTTGTTAATCACTAACCGACCATAACTAACCAAAAAATAATAAAAATTGGATAGTTCATTGGAAGCAATTTCAAAAAAACACTAATTAATATTATTATAACATATAAGCATATTTTATTAACGCGCAAAAAAAATAATTAAATAAGGAAAATTATTAGTTTTGGTCTAGGCGAGATAACAAATGTATATCGCTTTATAAATGTTAATGTTATAATAAAAATAGAAATAGTAATTTTAAAAATAAAACAAAACTATTTTATAGATAAGGAAAGAGGATTTAAAATGATCATTTTTCAAACTACTACTTACTTTCATCCCCATTTAAATGATTTATGTTTTTTTGAAGAAAAAAGCGGCACTACTAAAAAATTAGTTTCAGCCTTAGAACCTAGTTCTAATCAATCAGGACCTAAAGATTTATTTTGTCTTTCTTGGGCTATCTGTTTTTATAAAACCTCTAAAAAAGTATTAGAAGAACAAGGGCAACAAGATAAAGATTTAAAAGTAAAAATTACTTTAGAAATGTTAAAAGATAAACAAGGTTTTTGTTTTAAACCAACTGCTATTTTAGGAATTGATCAGATGTCACTAGAACAAACCCAAATAATTTTAGAACAAACCCACCAAAGATGTCCTATTTCACGTTTAATTAGCCTTGATCCTCATGTTAAGGTTAAAGTAGCCCCTTATCATGAATTAATTACCCAATAAAACTTATTATCAAACAAAAAACACCTTTTTACAAAGGTGTTTTTTTATTATTTAATTATTTAAATACATTTTAGTTAAACGACGATTACCCTTAATAACTTTTTTAACTAAAGGATTAAGCATATAACTATTACATTTATGATTAACAATAGTGGTTTTAATCTCAATAATCTTTAACTTTAATAACTTTTTAGTAATAGCAGCATCTTTAGTTAACAAAAAATCTTTTTGACTCTCTTGTAAAAAACTTTTTAACACTTCTTGTTCTAATGGCTCGCAAGACAATAAATACTTTTTCATTTTATCTTTCATCTTATTTTGATAAAAATAATTCATGATCCAAAAAATAACAACAGTGAGTAAAATAATTACAATAACATAAACCTGTTCCATTACTCTTTTATTTAGCCTGTTTCATACTATTGACAATTTGACGAATTTGTTTTTCAGAAGGAGTACGCCCCATTTGACGAAACATCTCTTTAATTTGACGTTCATTAATAGGAGGATTCTTTTGTAAATATTTCTTAAACCAACGGAACATCAAAAAGGCTCCTATAATCCCTCCTAATACAACTCCCAAAAATAAATACAAAACACTTGATAACTCCATCTTTAAAGCTCCTTTCAATTATGTTTTATAATTGATATATAATATATATTATTCAACTAAATAGTCATTTTATGATAAAAATTAAGTTTTTTATTACCATAAATTTTAACTTTAACCAATTCAAATTCTTTCATGTGCAAAGGCAAATCAATCCTACGATGCGATTCACAAATAATAATACTTTTATCATGAGTTAATTGCCCTAAATAAACAAAAGTAGATTCATATAATGCTTTAAAGTAAGGAGGATCAACAATCACAAAATCAAAAATTAAATTCAATTTTTGCATTTTTTTTAAAGCCGCCAAGTAATGAGCATAAAAAATAACACTTTGTTCATCATCAAGCTTTAATTTACGTTGATTATATTTTAAAGTGTGAAAAGCTTTTAAGGAAGAATCTACAAAAAACACTTTTAAAGCATCACGACTTAAAGCTTCAAAACCATAAGAACCATTACCAGCAAATAAATCTAATAAAACTTTATCTTTAACAGCAGTTCCTAATATATTAAAAAGAGCTTCTTTCACTAAGGAACTAGTTGCTTTAGTATCCAAAGAAGGTACTAATTTAATTTTATGACCTTTATATCTACCTCCGATAATATTAGTAGTTTTAGTCATCATATATACTTACTTTTCATTTTAATATCACCTTTTAAAGATGTTAGAATAACTTTATAATCAGCAGGCAAAGGAACCCCCTTTTTTAAAAAATAATTAAAGTTATAATTTAACATTTCATAAACAGCTTGATGAATGTTACGATACGCCAATGTCTCAAAATATTTTTGTTGCGGATACTCTCTTCCTGGTTCAATTTTATCACTTAAAAAAACAATTTTATCAGCATAATTCATAGTCTTGTGACCCCAAACATGCTTTTTAATAGCATTTAAGATAACTTTATCGCAAACCTCTAACTCTTGTTTTAAAAAATTAGCCGCTGATAGCGCATGAAAGATAGAGGGAGTATTTTGATATTTAACCATACTTGCTGCTGTTAAATAAGGTTTTTGTTGTTCCAAAGAATCATTTTTAGTATAATCATGAAATAGAGCAGCAATTTGAATAGGCAAAATAGATTTGCGATAATATCTTGCCATTTTAGTAGCAGTACGATAAACCCTTAAAGTATGTGCTAAACGCGACGGATCACTTTTTAATTTAATTTCGACAACTTGACGAATTTGTTTCAATAACATATCACTTACCTTCAAAATCTTGAAATTTAGTTTGCCAAAGATGATAATGATTTACTTTTAATTTCTTTAAAAAACGCTTTTCTCGATAAAAACGATTAAACTTAGTCCAAATACTTTCTTGTTTAAGGTTTAAGGGTTTGACTAACAAAGAAGTAATATTGGAACGATTAGCCCCATTAATATCTGTATGTAACTGATCCCCAATCATCAAAATAGCTTCAGGTTTAAGATCGACTATATGCATTGCTTTTTGAAATGCTTGCTTTGAAGGTTTTTTCATCCATAAAGGCAAATGAATAAAATGAAAATCTTTAGTTAAAGCATGTTGTAATCTCTTATAAGAAGCATTTGAAAGAATCATAATTTTAAAAGAAACAGAAAGTTGCTGTAAAAGCTTTTTAGTCTTCATATCTAATTCTTTTTGCTGACCATCAACTAAAGTATTGTCTAAATCAAAAAATAAAGCTTTAATCCCTTTTTGTAAAAAATAATCAAAGGGAATATGGAAGACCGAAGGATAATAATATTTTGGTAAATAAAGTGATTTTAACAAGTTGTTGTTACTCCACATTTAAAATTTTAACCTTAAAAGTATTTCCAGTTTCACTAGTAACAAAAACCACATCTCCTATTTCATGTCCTTTAATATGTTTTCCCAAAGGAGAATCAATAGAAATTTTATCAGTAAAAGGATCTGATTCCAAAGTGCTAACTAATTCAATAGTTTGTTGAGAGCCTGAATTTAGAAGTTCTAAAAAGACCTTTTTCCCAATCCCAATTTCTTTATCTTTAGAAACTTTAGCTACTCGCACATTTTTTAAAATATTTTTAATTTCTAAAATACGATGTTCTATTAAAGCTTGTTCATTGCGGGCTGCATCATAATCAGCATTTTCCGACAAATCCCCTTGTTCACGTGCTTCTTTCAAAGCTTCCAAATTTTCTTTCCGTTTGACTTCTGTTAAATCAACTAATTCTTTTTTTAATTTCGCTATCCCTGATGGCGTTAATTCATAAACTGTGTTCTTCATCCCAAAAACTCCTTTAAACTTATTTTTAATAAAAGCATCATAAACTTATATTTACCATCCACTATTATTTTATCTTTTTTTATAAGAAATACTTAACCCATCGCCAATATTATGAAAAATAGTTGTAAAATCTGAATGATTTTCTAAAAAAGCTTTAAAATCATCCATTTTTTTTAAAATACCTTTATGTTTAGGTGTTGGTTGAGAACTATTTTGTTCATTTAAAAAAGCATTTAAATGCAGATTATCACAAATAATAATACCTTGAGGACGCAACAAAGAATAATACTTTAAAAATAACTTTTGATATTGAGCTTTGGCGGCATCAATTAAAATTAAATCATAAGTAGTTAAACAAGTTAAAGGATAAATTAAAGCTTCAGCCCAAATAATATTAATTTGAAAAGGAATCGCTTGTAAAAAATTTTTAGCCAAATGATAACTAAGAAAGTCTCTTTCTAAAGTATCAATGGTAGTATTTTCATTACTCATCGCCAAAGCACTATACCCAATAGCCGTTCCAATTTCTAAAATATTTTTAATTTGATATTGCTCCATTATTTGCAAAATTAAAGTTAAACTAGTATCTTGTAAAATAGGAATATGATGATCTTGAGCATATTTTTTTAATTTAGCTAAATATATTGTTTTATTAAACATCATGAGGTTACATATCCCTTCACTTTAACGTTTTTGATAATCTAGATAGTTTTGTAAGATAATAGTAGCTGCAATGCCATCTTTAAGTTGTTTAATCTTAGCTTTTTTTTTATTATTTTGTCTTAACATTGATAATGCTTGTAAAGTGGATAACCGTTCATCCCACAAAACCACTTCCACATCACGAAAAGCTTTTTCCAGTCTCTTTTTAAAAGTAATGCTTACTTTAGCTTTAATGCCAATATCATTATTCATATGTTTAGGATAACCTAAAACAATCATTTTTACTTGATAATCAGTAATAATTTTTTGTAAAGGTGATATTAATTGTTGATATTGATGAGATGGGAATAAAAGAGTAGTGAAATTTTGAGCAATCACTCCTGTTTGGGATAAAGCAATCCCCAAAGTTTTTTCCCCCAAATCCAAACCTAAATAAGAGTTTTTATTGATATTTAAAATAACTGATAACTCCTTTATGTGTCATAATTTTATCTTATATATGCGCGTGTGTGTGCAATATGATACCAAATAAAATGATAAAAAGCAGATATCAAGGGTGGATCACATTAACAAGTGTTAAATTTTTCTTTTAAAAATTTAATAACTTGCTTCATATTTTTAGTTATTTTAGTACCACCTTGTCCTAAAAAAGGACTTCCTCCGCCAGCACCTAAAGCTAATAAAGAAACTTCTTTCACTAATTGACCTGCATGTATAGTTTTACTTTTACACAAAAAAACCACTTTTTCAGAAGTCACATAACAAAGAAATAAAACTTCTAATTGCAAAGAATCAAAAAGATAATGCATCAAATATTTTAAAGCTTCTATAGGTTTTGGCTCTTCAATGATCACCAAAAGCTCTTTAGTGATGCGATCAGGCAAAAAACGATCTTTTTCTTGGATCAATTTATTTTGATGATATTCTAAGATTCTTTTTTCAAACAATAATAATTTTTGTTGCAATAACTGAACATATTGTTGAGCATTAACAATATCTTGATAACTTTGTTGTATCTTAGGAGCAACAGGAATATCAAAGATAACACCTGGTATTTCATTTTTTTGAGCTTTTTTGATTAAATCCTGTTGACTCTTTTGATAAAATGATAATTTATGAGTTATTTTTTGATTAAGATGAGCGCCACAAACTGCTTCTATCCGGTAAACACCTGAACTAATAGTCTCACAAGATAAAATAGCAAAACGGTTTAAAGCATAAGTATTTTTAGCATGAGTGCCACCACATAAATCAATAAAATCAGAGCCAATTTTAACTATTCTCACTTTATTATAATATTTTGCTTTTTGATTCTTTTCTAAAAGAGAACTATAACGTATTTGTGCTTCTGGCAAAGAAAGCTCTTCTATCTGAACACCTAAACGCTCGTTAATTTGGTGATTGATCCGCTGTTCTACCTTGATTAAAATTTCAGGAGTTATTTTTTCAAAATGATTAAAATCATAACGTAAAGAGTCAAAGCCAACCCATGAACCTTGTTTTTCAACATGCTTCCCTAATGTTTGACGCAAAACCTCTTCCAAAAGGTGAGTAGCTGTATGATGATAAGAAATTTGTTCCCTTTTATTTTGATCAATTTGAGCCACCACTTCTTGTCCTTCATGAAAATCACCTGTCACTTCATGCAAAAATTGACCATTAGGCAATTTAACAATATTTTTTACTAAAACACCATTAATAAAACCATCATCTGCTATTTGACCTCCCATAGGAGCATAAAAAGGAGTTTGCAATAACACTATTCCTTGATCAAAAACCCTTATCACTTTAGTTGTCACATGCCCCTGATGATAACCAACAAATTCACTTTTTTCTTTAAAATTCAAAAACTTTTCTTCTTGTTGATTCATATCAGCCATAAATAATTGCTTTTGTTTAGACATCTTTTGGTGTTGTTCTAATAATTTTTTAAATTCCAAATGATCAAAAGTAACATGATGTTTTTGAGCAGTTTCAATGATTAAATCTTCTGGGATGCCATAAGTATCATAAAGTTTAAAAAAATTACTTCCTGATAAATGCTTTTGATAGACACACTGCAAAAACCTTGCTTCTGCCGTTTTTAGTGTTTCTCCAAAAATATTTTCTTGTTGCAACAAAATTTTAGTTATCATATCTTGATTTTGAACCAACTCAGGATAAAAATCACGCATCATATTAACTGTTGCAGGAACTAACTTATGTAAAAAAGGACAATGTAAATTAATTTTTTTACCTTGATTAACCGCTTTTCTTAAAAGTTTTTTTAAAACATAACCTCTTTTTTCATTAGTTAAAACGGCCCCATCATTAATAGCAAAAACTAATGTTTTAAGATGATCGGCAATAACTTTAAAACTTGTTTGTCCTTGGTAAGTCACCTGCGATAATTGTTCTAAGGCTTTAATTAAAGGCAAAAAAAGATCAGTTTCAAAATTACTATTAGTATTTTGAAAGATAGTAGCAAAACGTTCTAAACCAGCTCCTGTATCAATATTTTTACTAGGAAGTTCAGGATATTGTTCCATAGGAATATTAGGATCACAATTGTATTGAGAAAAAACAACATTCCAAATTTCAATAAAACGATTATTTTCGATATCTTCTATAATTAATTCTTTATGACGTAAATCGTATTTGGGCCCTCTATCAAAAAAAATCTCCGTACAAGGGCCAGAAGGTCCGGCACCAATTTGCCAAAAATTAGTTTTTAAAGGAATTAAATGTTCTTTCTTCACTCCTAAATCAAGCCAATATTGATAAGTATCTTGATCTGTGGGAAAATAAGTAATATACAGTTTATCCAAAGATAAAGCAAACCATTGAGAAGCAGTTAATAATTCATAAGCAAAATGAATCGCTTCTTTTTTAAAATAATCACCAATGGAAAAATTTCCTAACATTTCAAAAAAAGTATGATGACGCGAGGTTTGACCAACATTGTCAATATCGTTAGTGCGAATACATTTTTGAATATTGGCAATTCTACGGCAAGCAGGAACTTGTGTTCCATCAAAATATTTTTTTAAAGGAGTTACTCCTGCGTTAACCCATAATAAAGTAGAGTCTTTATGAGGAATTAAAGAAAATGATTTTTCTATATAATGTTTTTTACTCGCAAAAAAATCTAACCACATTTTTCTAATTTCAAAAGATTTCATTAACTGTTCAACTCCTTTTTTCATTTTTGATGGGATGGTTTGGTATGATATTAATCATAAAACATAGAATTAGATAATATTATAAAACCATTAATAACTAAATCACTTACGTATTATAAAAAAAATTAAACACAAGATTCATAAAAACAAATATCATAGGTCCTACAATCCGAGTAGCAATATGGGCAAAATGAAGCAAATTCATACGATCAGTTGTTGACATAATACCAATATGACCCATGCTTCCTACACTATGAGAGCATAAACCTGCTGTCAAAGAAGCTTCTAAAGGATAAAAACCAAACTTTTTAGCTAACAAAAAGGCAACCAAAACAACTGTTAACAACGACACCAAAACCATAATAACAATTTTGAAATCAAACATGGATGCTTTTAAAGTTTGAAAATTAGTAGCAACCCCAAAACAAACTAAAGCTGCTGGAGTAAAATTAGTAACTGTAAATTTAGATAAGTGAAAAACATAATTTTGATAGCGAAGGGAGAGCAAATCAAATCTTTTAATGAAAATTAAAACAATAATCAAATAAACCATTGTATCCATTTTAAACAAAAATTGATTTAACATCATACAAACATTATACAAAGCAAAAACAATCATCATTCCCATACCAAGATTTTGATATGAATCCTTAAAATCATTTTGCTGCGCCTTAGAAGAAAGTTTTTTAATATCTTCTGTCTTAGTTATTTGATTAATTTCTAATTGTTTATGACCACTATAAATAGTTTTGTCAAATAATTTATAAAGGATTCCCCCTAACATAATAGCTAAAAGACGCGTTAAAATCAAAGGAGCAATCAAAACACTTCTAATTTTATCAGGAGCAGTAGTAATTAATGAATTTTTATTTTTAAAAACTATCGCAAAAGTTTCTTGAAAACGAGTAATACCTAAATTAGTACCACCACTTGTTAAAGGATTGCAAAAATAAACAATAGTATCTAAAAAGGGATTGCGCGAAATAAATCCATGTTCGCGAGGAGGATGATAATCTAATAAAACACCAACGCCACCTACTAACAAAAAAGAACAAAATAAAGCAATTAGAGTTAAAGGAATAAATTTAACAATAGATTTTTTTAACAAATTTTTATCAATCGCCAAAATACTACTAACAGTTACAATAGTAACAAAAAATTGAGCAAAATTAATACCAATACCCCATGAATCCGAGGAAGAAGGTTTATTAAAAAAGGCTTTATCAATCCGTTTAACCACTTCACCAGGCACAATGCCACAATCAGCTAAAAAGGAAGGAACCAAAATACAAAACAAAAAACCCAAACCAAACTTATTTAAATAAGGAATTTGATTACCCACAAAATTAAATAAACAACCAAATACCATAGTTAAAAACAAAGGAGTAATTAAGGGGTGCCATAATTTATCTATTTTACCTTCTTGATGAAAAAAACATATTTGCCCAATGGCAATAAGTAAAAAAACAACAAATATCAAGTATTTAAAACCAAAAATGGTTTTATTCTGACATATACTTGTAACATTAACATTTTTTTGATTATGATCACGTAGGTTCAATTTTAAAAATCCTTTATTAATTTATTACTATTGCATAAAGCATGCATCAAAAAAACACGCAAGCAAAAACATACCATTAAATACCGTTGCAACTATTCAAAACAAATAATAAATAGGCAAAATCATATTAGCGTAAGTGTAAATAAAAAACACTATTAATCAACCCAATAATTTAAGTTTTAAGTAAAAAACAACCCTTTTCAATTAAAAAAAGAGTTGTTAGCAAAATGAAATTATTTATATTTGCAGTTTTTTAAAATTTTTCAAATATCAATTACTATATCAACTTACCAAATAATTTAATATGTTTTAGTAAAAAAATTGATTTTGAAACAAAATTTAAATATTAAAAATAATAATATTAAACTAATAATAATTTTAATACTACTACGCAAAAGAGCAAATATCAAACTAACTAAAGAAGCTATAATTAACATTTGATAATTTACTTGGATACTGTTCCAAAAAGTCAAAATATTATGAATTATTTTTTGAATAATTATTTGAATTCCTTAACTATATTATTTTTTAGGGGTTTGATTGATCAAATTAAAAAATAACAAACACCAATATTAATTATAAGATATTTTTGTTATTTTATTGAAGTTTTCTTAAACATATTAAGGAAAAAAAGCTTTTTTTAATTCGGGATTAAATTTTTTATTTCTTATCATTTGAATTTCCTTTTGATAAGGGGCTTTCCCATTAATATAAGGAGTTTCTAAAATCTTTGGTATTTGCTCAAAAAAAGAATGCTTAGCAAACCTCATTAAAGCATCAAACCCTATTTCACCAAAACCAATATTTTCATGACGATCTTTACGACTAGCACAAATATTTTTAGAATCATTAAGATGAATAACTGAAATATGGTTAATTCCTAAAAGAAGATCTAAATCTTGTAAAAATAAAGTTAAATTATTTTTCAAATCATAACCAGCATCAAAAAGATGACAAGTATCAAGACAAAAGGAAACTCGTTGCTTATAATTAACCAAATGACGAATTTGACGTAATTCTTCTAAAGTTTTTCCCACTTCAGTGCCTTTTCCAGCCATAGTTTCTAAAGCAATTTTAATTTTTAAATGTTTAGTTTTTGCCAAAATCACATCTAAACCTTGAGCAATTAAAGCTATTGCTTGCGAAACTGATTGTTTTAAAGCATTTCCTGGATGCAAAACCATTTGATTAATCTTCATAGCGTCAAATCGCACTAATTCTTCTACTAAAAAATTAATAGCAAAGATCCTTTTATGTTCACAAGGATTAGCTAAATTAACAATATAAGGGGCGTGCCCAACAAAATAATTAGTAGTTAAATTATTTTGAGAAGCCAGTTGTAAAGCTTGTGGAATTTGCAATTGACTAATACTAGTTCTTATAGTGTTTTGAGGAGCTCCACTATATACCATAAAAGTATTAGCTTGGTAAGATGAAGTATGTTTAATGGCGCCTAAATAGTTATCTGGTTTCTTCATTGGGACATGACTACCTAAAATCAACATAATAAAGACTCCCTTTTGTAATTTGATAAAGCTTGAAACAAGAAAACTAGTCTTAGAACAATTAAAGCATATATTTTAACTTTGGTTTGAACCTTGAGTTTGACTTTTTATTTTCTTTTTTTTCTGCTTCTTTAAAGATCTAATTTTCCCTTTTAATGTTTGCTTTTTAGGAAGATGATTGGAGCGAGAATAAGAATTAGCTTTTTTCTTTCTCGACAAATTTGCTTGTTTACCATCATTATTGTACTTTAGATCCCTATTTTTAACAATCACGCACTTATTTGTTTTATCAGATAACATTTTTGATGCACGCGAAGGGGTCTTAACTTTATTTGTGCCATCTTGGATCATGCTTTTTTGATCATGTCTTAAAAAACCTTCATGACTTAAAGAAGCATTATGAAAAACAATTCCCATTTGAGTTAATTTTTTAATTTTATCTTTTTCTTTAACATCGTAAAAATCATATAACACAATAACTTCCCCTTTTTTACCCATCCTTGCAGTTCTACCACTTCTATGATGGAAAAACTCTAAATGAGAAGGTAAATTATAATGAATCACACATGAAGCATCAAAATCAATTCCTCTTGAAGCCAAATCACTGGCAACAACATATTGATATTTTAATTTATGAATAGCCTTTAATTCTTGTTTTCTTTGTTTAACAGGGGAAGAAGCGTTGAAATTAAGTAATTTTAAACGGTCATCACACAAATTTTGAAAAATTAATTCTTGTTCTTTTTTATTATTAACAAAAATTAAAGCTAAATAAGGATTAAGTACTTTAGTCAAATGAATCAGAATTTGCAAACGATTAGAAACAGAAGCCTCTAACAGAAAAAAAGTACACTTAGAAGTATTTTGATGACGAACATCAATAAAATGAGCTTTTCCAAAATAACGATTAATAAAGGGTTTCATCGCCAAAGTAATAGTTGCTGAAAATAACAAAATTTTAGCTTTTAAATGATTAACCAAGGGTTCTAAAGAAGTTAAAAAAACTTGATCAAACATCATATCAGCCTCATCTAAAACCAAATAAGAAACATGTTTTAAATTAATTTTATGAAGTTTAAAAGCATATTCTAAAAATTTTTCAGGAGTAGCAATAATCAAAGAAGGTTGTTTTTTGCTAAATTGTGACAAGGCTTTTTGTTTATCCATTCCTCCATACAAAATTTTAGTAAAATTACTTTTTTCAACCTTTTTTAACATTTCCCACACTTGGAACACTAAATCATTGGTTGGAACCAAAATAATGGCTTGTAAAAAGGGTTTCTGAAAATCAATTTGACTTAACAAAGGAAGCAAATAAGCATGGGTTTTTCCTGTTCCTGTAGGAGCCACACCTACTAAATTACCTGGTTTGGAAAATTGCGCGAAAACTTCTTTTTGAATAGGGGTTAAAGTTTTAAATTGAAGTTGAATTATTTTTTTTTGAATATAGTTTTGCAAATTGAAAACCTCCTTGAATCATATATATTATATCAACTAATATCAACTAATGATAGAAACTATTTTTTTATTTACGCATTTATGTATTCACGTGTTTAACTATATTTTCATGAACAAACATGGATTATAGTGTATTTGTATTTTTTTCATAAATTAATGGTTCAAAAACACTAATTTCAAGTTAAAATAAAAGTAAGCCTTAGGCATAATTAAAAAAATAACAGTTTCCAATAATTTCAAATAATTGATATTAATTAATATTTCAAATAGCAAACCGCAATCACTCACAAAATATTAAAAATCCAAAAAAACAGAAGAAAGAAAGAAAATCGTTTATGGCACCTAAAAAAAATAATCAAGAACATAAAAAAAAGAAAAATCTAAAAAATAACCCACCACAAAATAAAAAAAACAAATTTCATACCAAAATTAAAATTTCTCATATTTTAGGATGGATTTTAATTATATCTTTATGTATAATTCCTATATTCCCTTTTATTGAGTTTTTGCGTAACTTAACACAATAAAAGCCAAAAAAATAAAATTAAGTTTTAATTACAATTATTTTCATATTGAAATTGAAAATAATCAATTCAACCATTCATAACAATCACTTATCACATCAAAAAACAATATAATAATGATATTAATTATCTTTTTTAGGATTATTTATTTTTATTATTTGTTTATAATATTAAAGTGGTTTTTCTATTAACTATTTACAAAAATAGATAAGCTTTAAACCTGAAACAGGTGATTTTTTTCATTATTAAACTTATTTCGTTTTCTTTAATTCATTTGGCTTCATTCGAATACACATTCCTTTCAATGCTCTTAAAGTAAACCAACTGGGTTTAACTTAAATAAGGTTTTATTCATCAAAAAAAAAAAAAAAGGGATTTACCAAATTATGAAAACTACCCAAATTGTAAAAATTGCAAGCCCTATGCAATCTGTCATCAACACTTTAAACAAAGCTAAAGAATTATTTAAAAACGATAACATTGACCTCCAAGTATTTAAAGTAGATTATCAAACCCATGAAGGGATTGAAATGTTATCAACAGGGAAAATAGATGGTCTTTTATACACCAACATTCATGTACTAAACGCTTTTAATGATTTTTTAAAAGCCAACAACCAAGAAATTTTAGAATTTGTCCAACCCTTTTACCATTCCAAATACGGGTTATACATCAACACTAAGCGTAACCCTATTTTAAAAAATTTAGCAGAAGTTAAAAAACACACCAATTTAAAAATTTTACTAGCCACTGCTTTTTCTTATATTGGTCCTTGTGATGTTCCTCGTTCCTTAATTTTATTAAACAAAATAGGTTTAATTACAATCAAAGAAACAACGCTCCAAACTAAAAAATTTAACCTTTCTTTTAATGATATTCAAAATCCTTATCAATTAGAATTTACTAAATCATCCCAAATCCCTGAAAAATTTTTAAACAATCCTCAAAAATATGATTTAATGGCTAATTGGCCTGCTTTTATGAATCCTTATCCTGATTTTTTAAAAATAGCTTCTAATATCGAAGGAACCGAAGAACCAACAGATGATTTTATTGCTTCTTATGCTATTGGTTTAGCTTGTCAAAAAAGTCACAAAAATAGTCTTGAAATAGCAACTTTAACCAAAATTTTAAATCATCCTCAAGTTAAAAAGTTTCATTTTCAAGAAGGTGGTCCACAACATGATTATATTATGATTAAGGATCCTCAAAAAGAAGCTCAAAAAATTAAAAAATTATGGTTAAAAAAATAACAAAATAATTAAATGTGGTACTTTAACAAAATAAAAAATCAAGTTACCCAAAACTAAACTTAAAAGGGAATTTATCAATATGAAACAAATAATTAAAATAGCAAGTCCTTTTGAACGAGTAATTAACACTTTATTAGAAATAAAAAATGATTTTAACGCCTATAACACTCAACTTCAAATTTTAAGCGAAAAAGAGGTAATCGACCAATATCAATTATCAAGCAACGATGCTCTTAAAGCTGGTTTAATTGATGCTAATATTAGTAATAATTTTCACACTATGCAAGGATATAACAATATTTATCAAAACAGTCCTGCACAAAAACTTTTAGTAATGGTAAGTCCATTATTTCACCCTAAATACGGCTTATTCATTCATAAAAATAATGCCTTAGGAGTAAAAACATTAGAAGATGTCAAAAAACATAAACATTTACGCCTTTTGTTTGCCCCTTTCAATGAGTTACATATAGCTCCTTGTGATTTATCTCGTTCTCTTTTTTTATTAAAAAAATTAAAACTTATTAACATTCCTGAAGAAAAAATCAAAACCAAAGGTTTTGAATTAAATTTAATGGATATCGAAAATATTTATGATTTACAATTTATGAAAACTTCTCATCTTTTAGATATATCCCAAAAATTTCAAAATCAACAAAAATATGATTTAGCTATTAATTGCCCTGGGATGATGCGTCATGATAATTTTATTAGAATAGGTTCTATCGGCGAAGGACCAGATTACAACATTGAGCCCCAAGAAGATGTCTTTTTATCTTATGCCGTCATTTTAGCCACCACCAAAGAAAACGAAAATAACCCTAAAATAGCTATTTTACAAAAAGTATTAAATAGCCCTAATTATAAAAAACATCAATTTGCATATGGTGGTACCACCCAAGATTATATTATGGTTGAAGATCCTATTGCTTTAAAAAAGAAAATAGAAAACAAATTCTTACATAAAACACAATCGTCAAGTTGTCATTTATAGATTAAGGAGAAAGGGAAAAGATAAAATGTTAGATCAAAAAAAACATGAAATAATTATGAATCATTATCGAAATCCTCAAAATCAAACTGATATCAAACATCAAGGTTATTGGCAATTTGAAAAAACAACTTCTTATTGTGGTGATCAAATTATCATCCAAATAAAACTCGATAGCAATCAAAGAATCTTAGATCTTAAATATGAAGCTAATGCTTGTTCCATTTGTTGTGCCTCTGCAAGTCTAATGTCTATACATATGAAAAAATTAGATAAAGAAGCATCTTTAAGAAAAATCAAACATTTTATAGCAATGATTAAACAAGAAACTTATCATGATAATGAACTTAATCAAGATTTAAAAACTTTTGATATAGTTTATCAATTACCTCATAAAATTAATTGTGTTTTGTTACCTTGGCAAACTTTAGAAGCTTTTTGGTCCCAATAACTTATTATATGAATATATATAATCAATTAAATAAACAACAAAATATAAAAATAAAAAAGACCTTTAAAAAGGTCTTTTTTAATATCATCCAAATTTACATTGAATTATAAATAATTTATTCTTATGTGAAAATATCAGTGTCTTTATGATTGATAAAGGTAAAATGATTTTATACCTAAAACACCATCAGGAAAATATTGTTGTTGGTATATCAATTCTTGATGATCATTATAAAAATAATCATATTGAAAATCGCTTCTATCTCCGAAAGTATATTCTTTTGCTTTAATAATTTGCCCATTGCTATTATAATCATATGTATATCTTTTTTCTTTTATGCCATGAGGGCTATAACACAATTTTTCGCGTACTCGTCGATTATCATAATCAAAATAGCTAAATTCATATTTATTCCCTAAAGTCTGATCAAAATTATAAATTTGTTGTTTGATTAATGTAGCGTTCTCATCATAAAAATATTCATTAATTCCCTCTGTTCTGACATTATTTTTAATACCGTTTATAATATAATTGGTTTTATCTTTAGGAAACATTCCAAAAACTATATAATCATTAATTATCTGTTTATTATTTTCTTGTTTAGTTAAGTTTAATTTAATTTTTTTAGGGTTATAATCAATTGGTTTTATCGCATTGATCTTATGAACGCTTTCATTGTTATTGTTTTGCTTTTCATTATTGTTTGCAAAACAGAAAAATAAAATCATAAATAGGACTAAGATAAAAGATATTATTGCAATAATTGTCAATCCCCAAAACAATAATTTCTTATTTTTCAAATTATATAACATCTACATGTATGTCTTTCTAGTTGTATTAATAATAATTAAAATTATAATTATTACATTATAATTATATGCTTTGAATATATAATTTGGAATAACTTTGTTACAAAAATATATAAAAGTTATAAAAAAGCCAAACGTTTAAATGAATAAACATTTAGCTTTTTTTATTAATTTATTTATTTTTTAATGTTTCGTTTAATTGTTTTAATAAAATATTGTTTTGTTCTAATTGTGTTATCTTTTCTTTTGATAATTGTATATTTTTTTCAATTAATTTTCTATTTTTTTCATTCATTGTTTTGTTCGCTTTATTTACAAAAAAACTGAATAATAACAAAATTAACGATACTAAAAAAAATAAAATTATATTATAATTGTCCATTTTATACACCTTTTTTTATATTTTATTTGAATATTTTTTTATTATTTTTTCACAGCGATATGATTAAGTGCGCGAGGATAAACAAAAGATAATGTTAAAAAGATAATAAGGTTTAATGTAAGCGCTATATATAAATGTGGGAAAAAGTATTTTAATACGTCAATAAAATTTTCACGTATTGTTAATTGTATTTTAACAAAAACAATCCATAAACAAATACACCGATACATTGAATCAAACTTAATTTTAACTTTAAATAGTTAAAGATTTTAGTAACATCTTGATTAAAGGGTCCTAATGATTTTAAAATACCAATATCTTTATGTTTTAATGTATATAACTTGTTTCATATAAATAATAAATTAAAACAGTTAAATTCTCTAATAAATTATATTCTTGAAAAACAAAACCTAAAAAATGATTACGATAAGAATTTAAGGAGTCAAAAGAATAAGAGATAATATTTTGACAATAAACATAAATATTTCCTTGAGTAGAATAATCTAATCCTCACAAAAGATTAAGTAAAGTAAATTTTTCAGATTCTGATTTATCTGTAATAAAAATTATCCTTTTTTCAGGCAAAGAAAAAGAAACATCCTTTAAACCACATGTATTATCCATTTTTTTGATAAATTACTAATTTTTAACATGAGGAAATATTAAATCCTCTTTTTTTACTAAATTATTAATATTAAGGATTAAAAACACGATGTTATTTAATTTTATTTTTTGAAGAACGTTTTTTAAGAACCATCCAGTAAATCATGGTAACTAACAAAGAGACACTAGAAACAGATGCAATAATAATTTTTGTCACATGCTCTCCAACAGCTTTTTTCGCTTTTTCAGGAATTTCTATTTCAGCCTTTACAACTTCATTTTTTACATGTTTTCCTGTTACCTCGAAAATTTGTCTACTTAAAAAAGAAATAATTTGTGATAAATTAGTTGACTTTTCGCCTAAACATCTAGCAAGTATTCGCGCTACAAAAGGATGTTCATTAAAAAATTTGTCTAATGCTGGAATCTTTTTTTCTGATTCATATTGCAACAATGCATCATTATCTGGTTGAGCTGAAACAGATGGCCAAAGATTAGTTATTTTAGACCACCAACTTTTTTTCTCTTCTGATGATAAAACTGCATTTGATTGATTAGTATCAGTGAATTTATTTTTGATATTTTTTAAATTATTTAGTACCGTTTTAAAATCATCTTTTAAAGTTGTTTGAGAAGAGGTAAACATAGACTCCAAGAAACTTCGTTCAGGAGCTAACAAGTTTAAAGCTTCTTCAAACTTATTTTCTTGCTGTAATTTTTTAATTTCATCGTGCGCACTTTGAATCTGTTTATAATTTTTATCGTTTATTAAAAACTCTTGAGCATTAATTAACAAGTTTTCCAACTCTGGTGTTTCATTAATTAATTGATTAATTTCTGTTTGAATAGATTCTATTGCTTCTAATTCTTGAGTTAATTGTTGTTGTTGTTTATTTTTAGTTTCTTTGATTTTTTTTAAATCATCTAGTACCGTTGTAAAAGCATCTTTTAAAGTTGTTTGAGAAGAGATAAACATAGACTTCACAGACTGCCATAAACTTTGTTTAAAACCTAACAAGTTTAAAGCTTCTGCAAACTTATTCTCTTGCTGTAATCCTTTAATTTTGGCATACACATCTTGAGCTGATTTATATTTATCATGATTTGTTAAATCATCTTTTAATTCAGGATTTTGTTCAATTAATTGATTAATTTCTGTTTGAATAGATTCTATTGCTTCTAATTCTTGAGTTAATTGTTGTTGTTGTTTAGTTGATTTATTTTCACATTCTTTTACTTTTGTATCAACTCCTTGGCTTGTACCTGAATTATCAGTTGTTGTATTATTATTTATAAAATTACGATCATAATCATCAACACCATAAACAACATTATCTCGATAAGGATTTTTATTCTTAAAACAGTGAACAAAATTAAAAATATGTAAAACTAATAAAAAACATAAATAAAATAAATGTAAAATTATTCCTATAAAAAATATTTTTTTAATTTTCAAATTCATAATTTAACTCCTTTGTATCTAGCAAAAAATTTTTATATTCGATCAATTATGTACTTTATATTATAATTGGTTCTCTATTTTAAGATACTAATTTATAAAACATTCATAATCAAAAAAAATTAAAAATTAAAAATTTGATAAAACAAACAATAAGTATAAAATTTATAATTAATATCATAGTAATAAAAATATAAATTTAAAAATGAAATTACCTATATATTATACCTTATTTTGAAGTATAAATTGTAAATATTCCAACTATTAAGAAGAATTGGAGGTAGCTAGTAAAATAAAAATGGTCAAATAGAAGAAGCTATTTTTTCTTCTAAAATTTGTTTACCTAAAGGTTTTAGAAAAATATAATTATTTTTAATCACAATATAATCTAATTTTAAAGATTTTTGGATACAACGATCATAATTAACACAAGACCATTGTAATTCTTCTTTTAATTTGGATAAATAATTAATTTTACAAGCTTTATCATTGTTATATAAATGCATTAAGAAAGTAATTATCATAAAAGATTTTTTTTGAAAATAATTTTTAATAATCTTGGCTATTATTCCATTTTGTGGTTCAAAAATAAGAACTAATAAAAAAAGAACTAAAATAACTACTGAAATTAATCCTGATACTGGAAGATCCAAGATAATTCCTAAAAAATAACCTAAACTAGAAGTAACAAAAGCAAACCACATTGATAACAAGATACAATTAATTAATTTTTTACTTAATAAAAGAGCAATTGAAGCAGGACCAATAATACATGCAATAGTCATCACAGAACCAACAATATCAAAAGAAATAACAGCTGTCACAGATATTAAAGCCATGAGACAATAATTAATGATTAAAGAAGAAAAACCTAAAATAGCAGCTAAAGCAGGATCAAAAATAAAAATCTTTAATTCTTTATAAAAAAGAATGATAAAACCAAGATTTACTAATAAAACAATAATAATTTTAGGTAATTGTCTTTGATTAGTTAATTCAATATTTCCTAATAAAGCAGCATCAGCATCCATATGAACATCACGAATATAAACACTAATAATGATAATAGCTAAAGCAAAGAAAAAGGTAAAAACAATCCCAATAGCAGAATCTTTTTTAATCCTAGGATTAGTACCTATTAATTCAACTAAACAAACAGTCAAAAGTCCAATTACAGTAGCTCCTAAAATTAAAAAAGGAGAATTTAAATTTCTAACTACTAAAAAAGCTAAAACAATCCCTAATAAAACACTATGACTAATAGCATCAATAACCATGGAAACTTTTTTTAAAACCAAAAAAACACCTAAAACCGACAAAGCTAAAGCACAAAAAATTAAAACCACATAAACATCTAAATCAAATTGATGGATTAATTTCAACATTATTTAAATCGTCCATCAATTAAATTTTCCACTAAATGAATTCCCTTAGCAGTAATGATAACTTGTTCTTGTTGTTTACTTAAATACTTTTCTTCAAATAAAAAAGCATCTATTTCAAGAACATTAAAATAAGTAAGATGTTTATAAAAATGAATTAATTGTTTAAATTTACGAATCTTTTTTTGATAACAATAGTTTTTAAATTTACGTGGCAAAACACCATATTTAGGAGAAAATAAAAAGACAATAAATAAAAGAATAGCTGTCGTAACTATAACAGCAGGTCCTGTAGGAACATTAGCATTTAAAGTACTTACTAAAACCCCAAATAAACCAGAAAAAACCATAATACAAGAAGCAATCATTAAATTGATTAATAATTTATCACTCATCTGACGAGCAATAACACCAGGCATAATTAAAAAAGCACTAGTTAAAATAATCCCTGTAATTTTTAAACTAATAACAATAACCCCAATTAATAAAGTATTAAAAATAACACTAATAAAAATATTATTAAAACCCATACTTTTAGCAAATACCTCATCAAAAATAAAAATCTTTAATTCTTTCCATAAACAAAAAACAACTACCAAAACTATTAAAGAAGCAATAGCTATATAAATCAAATCATCTTTGGAAATTAACGCCACTTGTCCAAAAATAAATTTTTCTAAAACAGCAATAGAACTATCTTGAGAACCTTTTTGAGCATAAGCTATTAAAACATTCCCTAAACCAAAAAAAGAAGATAACAATAAAGATAAAATAGTATCTATTTTAATTTTAGAATACCTTTTCATAATTTCCATCAAAAATAAAGAAACAAGAGCGGCCCCAAAAGAACCTAACCAAATAACCCAAATAGCAGTTTTATGAAAAAAAAGATAAGATATAGCAATTCCTGGCAAAACAGTATGAGAAACAGCATCCCCTAATAAAGCTTTTTGTTTTAAAATAACAAAAACTCCTAAAATACCCGCAGCAAAACCTAATAAAGAAATGCCTAAAAAAATTTTTAAAGTACTACTTTGACATAAAATATATATAATATCAGCAATCACATTAATTTACCTTTTAATATTTCTTATTTCCTGAGATTAGAGGAGGGGGGGAGGAAGGAGCAATATTTTTTAATTGATAATTTTGATATGTTTTTTGAATATTTTCAGCAGTAAAAGTAGTTGCAATAGATCCACTTGCTATCTTTTGAATATTTAACAAAACAACATGATCAAAATATTGAGGAACCGTTTCTAAATCATGATGTACTACAATAATAGTTTTATTTTCTTTTTGTAAATCTTTTAAAACGGCGATAATTTTTTTTTCAGTTTGAATATCAACTCCTTGAAAAGGTTCATCCATTAAATAGATATCTCCTTGTTGTGCTAAAGCACGTGCTAAAAAAATTCTTTGCTGCTGTCCCCCAGAAAGTTCTGAGATTTGGCGTTCTTTTAAAGCTTCCATCCCTACTTTTTGTAAAGATTGAATGACTATTTGATGATCTTTATTATTAGGTCTACGAAACCAACCTAAATGTCCATAACGACCCATTAAAACAACATCAAAAACAGTAGTAGGGAAGTCCCAATCAACTGAATTTCTTTGTGGAACATATGCTATTTTCTTTCTTACTTTTTTATACTTTTTTCCTTGAAATAAAATTTCTCCAGAAACTTTAGGAATTAATTCAATTAAAGTTTTAATTAAAGTAGATTTTCCTGCTCCATTAGGTCCTACAATGGCTGTTAAAGAACTTTGATAAAAATCAAGATCAATATCCCATAAAACAGGTTTTAAATAATAACTAACTGTTAAATCTTTAACTATAATTGCCATTTGATCTAGTTTAGTTTGATTATTCACTTGATAAGTTCTCCGTTATAATTTTAAGATTATTTAAAAAAGTTCCAATATAAGTTGCGTGTGAATATTGATTTGAAGTTTGGGAATGGGAAGGATCTGGAAAACTTTCTTGATATTTATCTGTTCCTAAAGAATCTGAATATAATTCTTCCTGCTCCACTATTTTAATTTCACCACTGAATCCCTGAACTCTTCTTTGTTTGTCAACCTCTTCTTTCAAACTTTTTAAAGAATCTTTAGGCATAGAAGTTTCAGTAAAAATAGCTTTAACATCTTGTTGAGCTAGTTTGCGTGCTAAAATGACTATTTTATTATTACTAGCTTCTGTTTGAGTAGAAATACCTTGGATTGATTCTAATTCGAAAGGGACTTTGTGGCGTTGACAAAAATCTTGCCAATAAGAAAAGGCATCATGAGCAGTTACTATAACTTTATTGGATAAAGGCTTCATTGAATTGATAATATGTTCTTTTAATTTTCCTAAAGCAGTATTATAAATATCAAAATTGGTGTTTAATTTTTCTTTGTCTTCTTGTGAGTTAACTATTTTTCTTTCTAAAAGTGCTTCTTTTAAATTTAAAAAAGTTTTGATCCATAAATCAATTTGAAACCAAATATGAGGGTCATAATCTTGTGAATTTGATTCTTTTAATAAAAACTCTTTATCTTCATCATCAGCCTTTAACAATTCACCTACATCAAGCAAACAATTAGGTTTAGCAAAACGTTGAAAAGCATCAGGCATTTTAGCTTCTAAATGAAGTCCATTCACAATTACTAAATCAGCTGCTTTAATTTTTTGACGATCTGATAACTTAGTTTTATAATTATGAGGATCAATTCCCACACCCATTAAAGTTTGGCATTCGATGTTTTTTATTTTTTGATATTTTTCTTGTTCTTTGGTTTCTTTAGTTTCAGCTGAATTAACATCGCCAATTAAATGCTTCACTAAATCTTGAAGCATAGTTGTTGTTGTGACTATTGTTTTATTTGAATTTTGAGAGGTTTTTTGTTGAAAAGAAGCAATTATAGGAATTAATAAAATAAAAGCGGTTATTCCAATTATTAAAAAAATTGTAATTATTGACTTTTTCTTATTTTTTTGAAAATCCTTCATAAATTATAAATACTTTTTTTCTAATTCATTAATCTTTAATACTTATTTAAAACTATTAAATCAAAAACAGTTAAAACTTTATTAATATCTTGTGAATTAATTTTATTAATCATATTAACAGTGCACCATGTTACTTTAAAATAACTGTTAATATAATATTATACACTAAAAACAAAAGATATGGTAAATAAATTTAATAAAAAAACCAAACTATTAATTGTTGTTTTAATAGTTCGGATAGTTTAAATTGAATAATTATGATTATTTTAATTTTAATTTGTTATCTTTAAATTGTGATTTGTTATCTTCAATTTCAATATCATTTTTTGTAATATCTTTAAAATCTTTATCAGATAAATTGTTATTGTTTTTAAGTTCTTGATATTGTTCTGAATCATCTTTAAATATATTTTTTATATCTTTTTGTTTTTTTATAATTTCTTTTGCTATTTTATATGATTCATCAATAATGTTTTCAATTTTTTTTTCAGTTTCAACATTTTGTGGAACCTCTTTTAAAGGGTTTAATCCTTTCATATTATCTTCTAATGACATCCCAAAATTTAAAACCATCTGACGAGCAATTTGATAAGCTTTATTTAAATCATCACCACAGCCAATACTAATATCTCCTAAATTTTCTTGTTCAGCTGCGCGTCCTCCTAAAGCAATGATAATTTTTTTAATTAAATCATTTTTAGTTAAAAATTTAGTATCTTCTGAAGGTAAATAAATAGTATAACCACCTGATTTACCACGTGATTTAGTGGTAACACGATGAACTTTAAAACCTAAAGATTTAGCAATAACTGCATGTCCCAATTCATGAATTATAGTTCGTTTTTTATCTTTATTAGATTTTTCCTCTTCTTTCACAGCACCAAGTAAAATTAAATCCATGGCATCATAAATAGTATTTTGATCAATCGAACCTTTTTTTTTCACTTCTTTCACCAAAGACATAATTTGAGCAGGAGAAAAATTAGAACCATGAATTACTGTTGCTATTTCCTTATAAAATTTTTCAGCTTGATCATCATTAGAGAAATTCTTACAAAGCATTTTTTGAAGTAAATCTTTAGTGGTTTTAAAATCAGGATAATCTAATAAAATTTTTCTTCCTAAACGTCCTTCTCTTAATAAAGCTTCATCCAAGACATCATCTCTATTAGTAGCAGCAATTATAATAGGTTGAGGAATTTGATTTGATGAAAAACCATCCATTTGAGTTAATAAAGCAGTTAGGGTTGATGTTTGTTCTGAGTTTCTATGAGAATCTCCTGTTCTTTTCAAACCTACAGCATCGATTTCATCAATAAAAATAAAGAAATATTTTTGATTTTTTTCTTGAGCAGTTTTGAAAGCGGTTTCAAAAAGCGATCTTATGCGAAGAGCCCCAACACCAACATATTTTTCAACAAAATCCGAACCAGTTGTAATAAAAAAAGGAGCATTATCACAAACAGAACCAGCTAAACATTTAGCTAAAAAAGTTTTACCTGTTCCAGGAGGTCCATGTAATAAAATTCCTCTTGGCAAATCCTCATTTATTTTCTTATTTGTTTTTTTATTTACTACATCAATATATTCTTTCAGTTGAGTTTTTAATTCATCATATCCAACAAAATTATCTATACTTAACTTTTTACCATCTTTAGAAGGTTGATATTGTTTATCACGAGCCCAATTAGTATCTTTTTCTTTTGTTTGTTCTAAAGTTTTGTGCAATTCTTTAGCTCCTGCCATCAACATCATTAAAAAAAAGATAACAAATAAATTAACAATAATAGTTGAAATACGAGCAATAATTGATAAATAATCTCTTTTAGGAGATTTAGGAAAGGGATAAATTGGGTTTTGTGGTGTTTGAGAGGGTTGTTGATTTATTTCATCTTCAAATCTTTGAGGTTCCCATTTCATAAATTATAATCTCCTTTTTTTTAAAATTTTATTTATATTTATTTGTTTTCTTAAACCTTGATATTGAAATATTGAAATTAAATAAAAAAATAATACATTAGAAATAAAAATATAAAAAAATTATTAATTTATCGATAATATAAAATAGTAACTTACTTATATTATAACACAAAAAGTAGTTATATTTAATATTTCAATGATCTTATCATTATATAAAAATATAAAGAAATTAATTATTTTCTATTAAAATTGGGAAAATTAAATGAATAGAAGATTCTTTTTCTAAAGTAGTAATGATAAATGGTTTTAAAGGATTTTCAAAATAAAAAATAATTTCTTTCATGGTTAAAACTTTTAAAATATCTTCTAAATATTTAGCATTAAAAGCTATTTTAAAACTGGAAGAGACAACTTCTAAAGGGATAATTTGTTCTAAAGCAGTTCCTAAATTTTGACTTGAAGTCGATATTTCAATTATTTTTTCTTCAGTTAAAACAAATGTAATAATATTGTTATTCCCTTCTTCTTTAACGAAAAATAAAGATACCCTTTCTAAAATTTTTATTAATTCTTCTCTATTTAAAACAATTTTAGAAGCAGAATTTAAAAAATTAAATTCTTGAATTTTAGGATAATTACCTTCTAAAAGAGTAGTTTGAAACCATAAATTATCAATTTCTAAAAAAATTTTATGATTATCTGAATAAATTTTTAAAGTTTTAGTTCCACAATTTTCCAATATTTTAATTAATTCTTCTAAGCTTTTATTAGGAATAACAATATTAAAATCATTATAAGTGATATCTAATTTAATATTTTTACGACTCATTCTAAAAGAATCAGTTGCCAAAGCTTTTAACGTTTGTTCTTGATAAATTAAATTCATTCCCATTAAAATAGGTCTTTTTTCATTTTTAGCATTAGCAATATTTATTTCTTTAATCATATTTTTAAAACGTAAAGTTTCAATTTCAAAAAAAGCTAACTTATGGAAAGCAAAATCAAGTGATAAAAAATCTAAAATTTCCATTAATTTTAATTTATATTCACAAAAGTTAGTTTTAATTACTAAAAAATTATTTTCTGTAATTGTAATTTTAATTAAAGAATCATTAATTTTTTTAATTATTTCAATAAAGTATTTTCCTAAGCAAGCTATTTGTCCTTCTTTCTTGATTTTCAAACTTGAATCATTAATTTTTATTTTGATAGCAATATGACCATTATTAACTTCTAAAATTAAATTATTTTTACAAGCTGTTAATTTTAAAGCATTAAAAATAGGGAAAAATGTTTTTTGTGGTAAAATTTTTTGAATTTTTAAAAGTTGCTCTAAAAAGATATTTTTGTTAATTTCTAAATACATTTAATTTAGTTTATCCTTTCTTTTTTATTTTTATTATCAATTATTATTATTATTATTTTCATCTTAATTCTTGTTTTAATCTTTTTAATCTTTTTAATCTTTTTAATCTTTTTAATCTTTTATTTTTTTACTTTTTCAAATCAAATTAAGAATTGATTTTTTTTAAAATAAGTTCAATTGACTTTTTTAATTCCAAGTCATTTTCACATTTCTTTTTAATTTTTTGATAACCTTTAAAAGCTGCTGAATGTTTTTTTTTAAAAAAACTACCAATAATATTATAAGGAAATCCTTTTATTTCTTTAATTAAATACATTGCAATATGACGTGGAAAAGTATATTTATGTTGTTTTTTTTCTCCCATTAAATCACGAATACTAATATTGAAAAAATTACTAACTACTAATTTTATTTTTTCTAAAACATCTTCATCATAAGAAATATTTTTTTTACTTTTAATTAAAGGTTCTAAAGCATCATTGGCGATTTTTAAATCAATTTCATAATCAAATATTTGAGCATAATTTAATAATCTTAATAAAGCTCCTTCCATTTCTCTAATATTATTGATAAAAAAAGAAGCAATTAATTCTAAAATTTCTTTTTTAACTTTTATGGGATTTTGATTTTCTTCTTGAAATTCTAATATTTTTTTCTTTAAAATATTGACACGATGTGAAAAATCAGGTTTTTGAATATCAACCATTAATCCACCTTCAAAACGCGAAATTAATCTATTCATAATATTTTTTAATTCTGATGCAGGTTTATCGCTTGTAATGATGATTTGTTTTTGATTTAAATAAAGATAATCAAATAATTTAAAAAATTCCATTTGAGTTCTTATAGCTCCTGCCATAATTTGGATATCATCAACTAAAAGAACATCAATATCACGATATTTTTCATTAAAATCTTCTATTTTAGCTTTTCTTAATTGGTTAGTAAATTCTTCAATAAAATCATCTGCTTTTACATATATTACTTTTTTAGCTTGTTTTTCTATAATATAATTTCCAATTCCTTGTATAAGATGAGTTTTACCGATACCAGTTTTGCCAAAAATATAAAAAGGATTAATTGAAATTTTAGTTTCTTTAATTATTTTTTTAGCTATATTAAATGCAAATTTGTTACTTTTTCCAATTACGAAATTATTTAGATTATATTTATGATTTATATTTCCGCAATTATATTTGTTAAATTTTATTTTTCTTTCTTCTATTGGAATATTTAAAAGAGAATTTTTAATTTCTACTTCTGATTTTTCTTGATTTTTCTTAATTTCTATATTTTCTTCATTAATATTATTTGATAAAAATTTTTCTTTGGAAATGAATTCAATGATTATTTTTTTCTTAATTTCATTTTTTATTAATTCTTTTATTTTTTTAAAATACATTTTATAAATTTTGTTTTTGATAAAATCTGTTTCTACTAAAATGATTATTTTTTTTTCTTTATCGTTTTGATAAATTTGTTTTATATTAGAAAATGTTTCTTTAAAAGCTTCATCACTATAAATTTTAGATAATTTTTCTAAAATTTCTTTCCAAATTTTAATATAAGATTCCATTATTTTACCTTTTTAAATTTTATTATTTTATTATTTTATTATTTTATTATTTTATTATTTTATTATTTTATTATTGTAATAGATTTTTTTGTACACTTAAGTTTAAAATCAGCTTTTAATTCCTTATTTTTTTTAAAAAAGAAGGATTTTTTTAGTAACTTTTTTTATCATTAAGTAACATTTTTTTCTCTTTTTTTAGATAAAGAGAATTTCCTTATTTTCAAGAAAAATAACTTTATTCACATAAAATCATAACATAAAAAATAATAAATTTTAGGAACAAAAATTTTTTACTTTTCCTAACTTGAAAAAAGGTGATTTTTTTGAAAAAAATAATAAATTTTAGGAACAAATAATAATTTTATTTCTTTTAAAAAAATACCCTTTTATAATTATAAAAAAGATGTTATTAATTTTTATAGGAACTTTTTTAATCCATTTAGGAAACAAAATTTTCATTTTTCTTAACTTTTATTTTAATGATTTATTTTTAAAAAAATGATGCTTATTTTATGTAACTTTTCCACATTAAATATTTTTTTATTTTATTTACTAAATTTTAAATATTTGAGGTGTTCCAAAAGTTTAGACACTTTTTATTTTTTAAAAATTCTTTAAGACTAATGATTAAGTCATTAGTCTTTTTTCTTTTCAAAGACTAAAATAATTTTCATATCTTTTCAAAAAAATATTTTTGGAAAGGAATAAAATGTTAAGACAAGAATTATTTAAAGAATTTTTAAAAAATAAAAAGAATTTAGAAATTCGGAATCAATTAATCGATTTACATTTACCCTTAGTAAAAAAAATAGCAAACAAATTTAAATATTATCCGCGTTTATTAACTAGAGAGGATTTATATCAAGAAGGAATCTTAGGATTAATTAAAGCCTTAAATAATTACCAAGATTTAGGTTATGACTTTATCTCTTATGCCACTCCAACTATCAAATCAGAAATAAGAGAACTAATAAGAAAAAGTCACTCCCCTTCAATCCCTCAAAAAACATATCAATCTAATAACACTTCTTTTCAAGAAGATAAACACGTTTGGCATTATCAAATTCCTAATCCTCATCAATTGTGGTTAAAACAAGTAAACCATGAATTACTGCTTAAAAAACTTAAAACCAAATTAAGTCGAAATGAATTTAATGTCATTAGATTAAGTTTCGGTGTTCCTTTAGGCAATATTAATGAAGATTATCAACCTAGTTATTCCAATCAAGAAATAGGCCATAAACTTAATTTAACTTTAAGACAAGTAGAAAATATTAAAAAAATAGCAATTAATAAATTAAAAAAACAAAAAGACCTTAAATAAGGTCTTTTTTGTTAAGAAAAGGAGTTACAAAATGAAAATAAACCCTCAAATAATTTTAATAATGTTAACTTTCACTTACCTTGGTTTCATTATAACCAACATTATGACTTTATGTTTTGGTTTCCATTTAGGAATTAAAGCAAACACCTTAATAAGCCTGATCTCAGATATCGTTTTTTTATTTTATTTATGGTTAAAAGAGAACAAACATGCAAAATTTCATTAATTGGGTAGGTTCTAAAAAGAAATTATTACCTCAGCTTTTACCTTTAATTCCCAAAAAATTCAAAACCTATTATGAACCGTTTTTAGGTAGTGGTGCTCTTTATCTTTCCTTAAAACCTAAAAAGGCGGTTTTGAACGATAACGATGTTAACCTTATGAGGATTTGGAAAAATATACTTTATAACCCTCAATCTTTTAACAAAAAAACATTATCAATTGAAAATTTGATTTATCAAACTTCTTCCCAAATAGAACAAAAAAACTGCTTTTCAAACGTTGTTAAGTTACTATAATTATTTATCATCTAAAAGAAAAAAAGGGTTAACAAAGGCTGTTATTTTCTTTATTTTAGGCAAATATTCTTTTCGAGGAATTTTAAGATATAAAAACAACAAATTATATACAAGTTTTGGTTACAATCCAAAACAAAAAACTAATATATTAAATTTAAATGATTTAATTACATTACAAAAACATTTTTTCAAAAATAAACATGTTTTATTATGTGTTGATTATCAAAAAATAATAAAAAATGCTAAAAAAGATGATTTTTTATTCATCGATCCACCTTATTACAATGGTCAAGATATAAAGACATCAACTTTTTATAAAGAACCCTTTAATTTCCAAGAACAAATTAATTTATTTCATTGCCTTGAACAAGCTCATCAAAGAGGAGCTAAATGGTTATATACCAATTATGATACGCCCGAAATTAGAAATTTGTTTAATGATTATCGTTTTAAAAGTGTGAAAACAACCACTAATTATAATTTAACCAATAAAAATAATAAGAACGAAATCATTATCACCAATTATCAAATTACTCCCTTTTGACCTCAATAAGTCTTTAAACTATTGAAAAAAATTAAGTTTTGGTATCAACGAAATATAAAATTCCAAAAAAAAATAAAATTAGTTTTAAAATTCACCAAAACCAAAACTTAATCAATTATTAATATTAAAAAAAATACAAATTAAAGGAGATAAATTTTATGTTAAATAAAGTTCAATTAATAGGTCGTATCACTCATAATCTCGAAAAACAATATATTAACAGCAACAACGAACAAATCCCTAAAATAGATTTCAATTTAGCAATTAACAACAAAGATAAAGTTCTTTTTATTCCTTGTGTGGTTTTTAGAACCCAAGCGGACAACTGCCATAAATACTTATATAAAGGTTCTAAAGTTTATTTAGAAGGAACATTATCTATTCAACAATACACCAATAACGAAGGTCAAAAGAAAACAAATACAAAAGTGATCGTACATAATGTCATCTTTTTAGATAATAAACCTACTCCAGCTGATAATTTACCATTTTAAAACAACATATTATTATATCCTCCTTATCAAGGAGATAAAAGAATAGAGCCTCGGGTAGAGGCGCTATTTCTATAATAACGGTCTTTTTTTGGACCGTTATTTTGATTTTAAAATGAAAAAACATATTGTATTAAATATCTTAATTTTTTTAAATAAACCAACAAAGGAGAAAATCATATGAGCGACGCCATGACTGAAATCTACCGCGGTACTTACTTCAAAGACCGCAGTAAATTAAAACCAAAAACTAAAACCAACGAAAACAAAAACAAAAAGGAGAAAATTAAAAATGACTAAAAAAGAATTAATTAAAAAACTC
>NZ_JACAOD020000017.1 GCF_016876135.2 Candidatus Phytoplasma meliae | reverse complement strand
GCCGAAGTTAACCAAACTTCTATCACTCAAACCGAAGCATTTTATAAAAACTTAGAAAACACTTTAATAGAATCAATTACTTCTAATGAAGAAGTAATCTTATCACTTTCAATCGGTAGGTTTATCTTAAAAACTCGAAAAGCCCACATGGGACGAAATCCCCAAACAGGTAAAAAAATCAAAATCCCAGCCAAAACAGTCGTGACTTTCAAATTATCTCAAACTATCAAAGATAAAGTTAAAGCTTTAAAACTGGAATAATAAAAATAACTAATTAAAAAAGGAGAAATTAAAATATGAATAAAATAATTAAGAAAAAAACTAAATCAAACATTAATAAAAAAATTGCAAATAAAGAAAATTTAACCATAATAGAACCAATTAAAGAAAAAGCAATTGATATCCCCAACAAGAATAAACCTCATCGGTTAAAAACACTTGTTTATTTAACAATCATTTGCCATTTTATCTTATATACCAATGTTTTATATTACAATAATAAAATTCCTTGGTTCACAACAGGCATTAACAACTGTCTTGAATTAATCAAATCTATCGGAGGCCAAAAATAATGAAAATTAAAAAACAAAATAAAATATTAATTATTATCACATCTATCATTGTTTTATTTTTCACCACTTGGTCTATTTACGCTTTAACTAATTATTTCGCCAAACAAAGAAAAGAAAAAATTCACTTAATGAAAGATGTTCCTCTGTTCAATGTAGAAAGAGTAGGTGGTAATAATGAAGATAAAACCCTTTTACCAATCCCGATTCCTAACTTAAACCAACAAAAATATAATCACTTAATCACTATCAAACATGAAGCAACTCTTAACCCTAACGGAATGGATATTTCGATCCCTTTATATTTAAAAATAACACCTAAATATGATACTAACCAAACTTTTACTAAGCCTGAAAACTATTTTAATCTTAGTTTAAAAATTAACAACCATGATTATGATGACACTAAACGTCCACAAATGATATTAAACGAAAACGATTTAGGAACCCTTAATATTCAAATAAATCTCGAACAAAAAGAAATTATTAACACTAAAAATCCTCAATTAGAATTAATTGTTGATTATGAGTTAGTAGATTCCCAAGGCAAACCTTTTGGCGGAGGCAGTCAAACTATCGAAAACAAAATTTCTCAATTAGCATAATAAAAAAATTAAAAGACTAAGAAATTTCTTAGTCTTTTTTGTTTAGAAAGGAAATAATTATGACTATCAAAACCAAATCAAATAAACCTTTTAATTTCACTAAATTAATAATATGTATCATAATATCATTTATTTTATGTTTATCAGTTTATGTTTGGATTCATCATCAAACTTTAATAGAAACTGAAACACAACTTATAACCCACCACAAAAGATTAGAAAATCAAAGGAAAATCCTCCAAGAAACTAAAAAACAATTAGAAACTCAATTAACCCAAGCAACTCAAAAATTAAAGGAAGAAATTCAAACTCAATCTCAACCAGAAGCAATAAGCACCATTCCACAACAAAAAACATCAGAAGAACTATTATTTACTCCTTCTAACAATCAAAAATTTCCTAATTTCAACCAATTAATCGGGTTTAAAGAAGAATTAAAAGCAGTCGAAGGTTTTATTGATTATCTTAACAATAAAGACAACTACACCAATATTGGTGAGGTCGATTCTCCATTAGGCATCTTGATGTATGGTGTTCCAGGAACTGGGAAAACAACCTTAGCCAGAGCTCTCGCCAAAGAAACTAATCTTCCTTTCTTTGAAATAAGTAGTTCTATCTTTTCCCAAAAATATAAAGGAATCGCCCCTCAACTGGTTAAAGATTTATTTATGACAGCACGCGAAGAAGCAGCGAAAAATAAAGGAGCTATCATTTTCTTAGATGAATGTGAAACGATCTTTGCTGATTTAAGTGCCTTAGAAGCTGGTTCAGAAATCGCCAATGTCGTGAACCAATTTAAAACAGAGATGACATCTTTTGAAAATGACCCTGAACATCCCATCTTTATTATTGGCGCTACTAACCACATCGACCGAATTGATGAAGCCATTAAATCAAGGTTTACTTACAATATCGAAGTGAAACCAGGCAACAAAGAAGAAAGAGAAAAATTCTTAGCGTTCTTAATCAACAAAAGAAAAAATCCTTACAATGAAGAATCCAAACAATACTTATACGAAGTTATTAATGAAGCTTTAGAAAGATTACCAGTTAACCATCAATTTAAAAAAGCCAACCGTACTTTAGAAAACCTCTTAAAAACAACAGTCACTATCTTCGCTAAAAACCGCGGTCAAGGCGAAACAAGAAGAAACGAAATCAACCCAGAAGACTTAAAACAAGCTTACAAAATGATTATTTCTCAAGATGATACTATCTTAAACAACATCGAACAACAAAACAAAGAGAAAGGAGGTGTATAATTATGTTATCACCTTTAGACCTAATTAAAACTTATTTAAACTTTAAATCTTATTTAACTTGGTTTTTAATGGCTTCATTCATCTTTGGCATGTTCCTTTTCTTTAAAAGAAAACTTTCCAATAATCAACCAACCCAACACACAACAACACGGAAAGGCTATTTAATTTACTTTTTAATTATTATCGGTCTTTTAGGATTCATTTACTTATGTTTCTTTCATAAACCTCAAGAACCGTCAAGTAAATATGTAGGGCAATTAGTAAACGAAATTGATAAAGCTATTGATAAATATGATGAAGTCATCAATAATTACCAAGGATTAAAAGACAATTGGGAACAAGAATTAACCAAAGTAGAAGCCGAATTAAAAAAACTCTATGAAGAACAAAAACTAACCCAAGAACAAAAAGAAAAAATCAAAGAACTAATAAAACAAACAGAAACTAAAATTAATGATCTTAAAAAACAAAAAAAACAAACCGAAAATAACATCAATATTTTAAAAGAACAAAAATCTCAAAAAGAAGAAGCATTAGCTAACAAAGAAAAAGAAATAAAACTAACGGAAAAACAAATCGCCGAAGCTACTGATTTAACTGAAAAACAAAAATTACGCGCCAAATTAGATATCCTTTATGATGAAAAAATCGCCTTAGTTAAAGAAATAACTGAAATCGAAAGCCAAATAGGAACATTAGAAAACAAAATCAAAGCTTTAAATAGTATGTTATCAAATGCCATCAAACTAAAAGACTCATTACAGCGTGATTATGATAAATTAACTTTAGGCGAACAAACATTATTCAACCAAATCCAATCTATCGAACAACGCCGCAACGAAATCCAAAACAACATTAACCAAGTAAACAAAAAACTAGAAGAAATCAAAGCCGAACGCGAAATATACCAAGCATTAAAAGAAAAATATAAAGCCATGCATGTTCGCATGGAAACTTATGAAAAAGAACATGAAGCATCGGCTGGTAACATTGTAAAATGGGGTTTCAAAGCCTTCGACAAAATAACCGATTTAATCCCAGCCAAATACGGTATCAAAACCTTAGACAAAGCAACAACCGTAACTCGTAAATATGCACAAGGAATGGGAAAAGTAACTCTAACTCTTCACGAAGGTCATCGTCTATGGCATATGATTAATGAAAGTATTCAAGAAGGCAAAGAACATCCACCAATGATTACCAAAGAAACTTTAGAAATGTATACCAAAGACATCGATCGCGACCTAGCCAAACTCGACGCCGACTACAAAGATCAAGAAAAGAAAATAGAAGAATATAATAAACGTATAGAAATCCATAAATTAAGAGAAGAAGAGCAAACAGATAAAAACCAATTAAAGGAATTCAAACAACAAGACGAATCTCACATTGCAGAATATGTAAATATTGTTCAAAGATTAACAAACAAAAGAGACATACTTAATAATAAAACTCAAAAAGATGAAAAAATAGAACAACTAGAAATAAAATTAGAGCCAATCGATGAAGAAATAAAGTTGCTCAAAGAAGAATTAAAACAAACAAACCCTAACTACAATAAAACTCAAGAAAGAATTAAACAAACAAATAAAACAAAAATTCCTGAATTAATACCTATTCCTTCTTAAACCACTTTTTCTTTAAATTTAAAACCAATAAAGTTGTATAATAGTAGTGATTAATTTCTTTAAAAGATAATATAAATTACTACTATTATCGGAAAGGTCCTTAAAAGAAATGAATTTTTTTAAAAAACATGAAACAACTATTTATGCTGTTATAATATTTATAATTATTATTACTGTTGGTATTTTTCTAGGCATTAACGATTCTAAACAAGAACAAAAATCATTATTAAATGATCATGAAGAAATAGAAGAAAATCCTTATTCTCAAGAAGATGAAATTATAACAATTGATCAATTATCAAGCAAATCTGAATTAATTAAAAATACAATTCAAGAAAAACCAGTAGTCAAATATAATTGGGGTTATTATTACAAACCCGAACAATTAACTTCTCAAATTATTCGAATAGAAAAAGATATTGAAATTATTAAAACCAAATCAAAAAATTATTTGTATGAATATTTTAATTTCCCACTTTGGGCTCAGAGTGCAAATTTAGATCCTCTTCCGATTTGTATTTCTCGATTAAAGAGTGAAATAGATAAAATTGAAGAAATAATTAACCAAATTAAACCAAAAAAACCAATAACTCAAGCAAATTATGATAAGATTATATCTTATGTTTTATCTGAAAACGAAAATGAAGTTTTATCGCTAGATAATCTTACTGAAAAAGAAAAAATTACAATTGAAGAAGCAAGGGAATCGCAAAAACAAACATTAAAATTTAGAAAAGAAAATAAAGAAAGCATATTAGAATACCAACAAAAATGCGATGATTATAAAAAACAAATAAACAAACTTAACCCCGAAGATGGTTATGATGAAATCAAAATCGAAGCTTTAAATAGTATGTTATCAAATGCCATCAAACTAAGAGATTCATTACAACGTCAGTATGATAATGATATTTCAGGCGATCCTTTAGAAAATATCAACTCCCTCTACGAAATCACCTCAAATGAGGGATAAAAATAAAAGGAGATTAAAATTAATGTTTCAATTAAAAAATCAATTTAAAACCATTTATCTTTGTTTAATTGCTTTTCTAGGAATATTATTTATTTTTAATAATCATCAAGTCATGGCGGCGCCTAAAAAAGAAAAAGGAAAAGAAATCGCGTCTTCAAAAGAAATAAAAAAAACAAATAAAAAAGATGTGCAGAATTATTTTGAATTATACAAAACACTTGAAAACTATTCTGAAGAAGATAGAAATAAAATTATTGAAATTTTAGAAAATCCTGAATTATTAAATGCATTACAACAAAAAGCAGAAGAAGAAGGTAAAATTTCAAAAGAAAAAGGCTCTTCTTCAAAGAAATCTGATGAATCGAAAAAATAATTTTATATTAAATAAAATAAAGGAGATTTAATTAATGTTTCGATTAAACAATCAATTTAAAACAATTTATTTTTCTTTAATTGCTTTTCTAGGGTTATTATTCATAATTAATAATCGCCAAGTAATGGCAATGAATCAAAATAATAATAATATTAATCAACAGACTGACGGAGATATAAAACTATTAAATCTTATAAATCAAAGAAATAATTTAGAACAACAAATTAATAACGCTCAAAATAATAATTTACCTTTGATAGAAATTCAAGCTCTTCAAAGTCAATATCGCCGTTTAAGACGCCAAATTATTATTTACCAAAATAAATTGCAAGGAATCCCAACAGTAAGAAATACAAATTAATTATATAAAATTATATTAAGACCC
>NZ_JACAOD020000016.1 GCF_016876135.2 Candidatus Phytoplasma meliae | reverse complement strand
CTTGGTTTTTGATAATTTCAACTATCTTTGGCATGTTCCTTTTCTTTAAAAGAAAACTTTCCAATAATCAACCAACCCAACACACAACAACACGGAAAGGCTATTTAATTTACTTTTTAATTATTATCGGTCTTTTAGGATTCATTTACTTATGTTTCTTTCATAAACCTCAAGAACCGTCAAGTAAATATGTAGGGCAATTAGTAAACGAAATTGATAAAGCTATTGATAAATATGATGAAGTCATCAATAATTACCAAGGATTAAAAGACAATTGGGAACAAGAATTAACCAAAGTAGAAGCCGAATTAAAAAAACTCTATGAAGAACAAAAACTAACCCAAGAACAAAAAGAAAAAATCAAAGAACTAATAAAACAAACAGAAACTAAAATTAATGATCTTAAAAAACAAAAAAAACAAACCGAAAATAACATCAATATTTTAAAAGAACAAAAATCTCAAAAAGAAGAAGCATTAGCTAACAAAGAAAAAGAAATAAAACTAACGGAAAAACAAATCGCCGAAGCTACTGATTTAACTGAAAAACAAAAATTACGCGCCAAATTAGATATCCTTTATGATGAAAAAATCGCCTTAGTTAAAGAAATAACTGAAATCAAAAGCCAAATAGGAACATTAGAAAACAAAATCGAAACTTTAAATGGTATGTTATCAAATGCCATCAAACTAAAAGACTCATTACAGCGTGATTATGATAAATTAAACTCAAAGGAACAAACATTATTCAACCAAATCCAATCCGTCGAACAACGCCGCAACGAAATCCAAAACAACATTAACCAAGTCAACAAAAAACTAGAAGAAATAAAAGAGGAACGCGAAATATACCAAGCTTTAAAAGAAAAATATAGAGCCATGCATGTTCGCATGGAAACCTATGAAAAAGAACATGAAGCATCAGCTGGTAACATGGTAAAATGGGGATTCAAAGCCTTCGACAAAATAACCGACTTAATCCCAGCCAAATACGGTATCAAAACCTTAGGCAAAGTAACAACCGTAACTCGTAAATATGCAGAAGGAATGGGAAAAGTAACTCTAACTCTTCACGAAGGTCATCGTCTATGGCATATGATTAATGAAAGTATTCAAGAAGGAAAAGAACATCCGCCAATGATTACCAAAGAAACTTTAGAAATGTATACCAAAGACATCGATCGCGACCTAGCCAAACTCGACGCCGACTACAAAGACTACGAAAAAAAATTAGAAGGATATAATGTACGAATTGAAGAAGATAATTTAGAAGAAGAAGTTCAAAAACAAAAAGATCGACGAACAAAATTCAAAGAACAAGATCAATCTCGCATTAATGAATATTTTAAAATAATTGAAGAACTAAAAGATAAAAGAAAACAAATAACTAGTGAAGCCGAAAAAGAAGAGACAAAAATATTACAAATAGAACAACTAGAAGAAAAATTAGCACCAATTGACGAAGAAATGAAAATAATCAAAGAAGAACTAAAACAACCAAACCCTAACTACACTAAAACCCAAGAAGAAATTAAACAAAAAAATAAAACAACAATCCCTGAATTAATTCCTATTCCTTCTTAAAAAACTTTTTCTTTAAATTTAAAACCAATAAAGTTGTATAATAGTAGTAATTAATTTTTTTAAAAGATAATATAAATTACTACTATTATCGGAAAGGCATTAAAAGAGATGAATTTTTTAAAAAAACATTGGGTCACTATTTTAGTTATTTTATTTTTTAGCATTGTTATTATTATAGGTTTTTTTGAAGGTATTCACAAAACCAAACAAGAACAAAAATCATTATCAAATTATCATGAAGAATTAGAAGATAACAAAGAATCAAAACAACCATCAAGAAACAAACGTGACACACAAACTCCAAAATCTAAAATCAAAATAACTAAAGCCAAATATGATCAAATTAAATCTTATATCTTATCTGAAAACGAATATGAAATTTTACCATTCAATAATCTTACCGAAGAAGAAATAACCGTCATCGAAAAAGCAAGAAACAAACAAAAAAGAATGTTAAAATATAGAAAAAAAAATCTAAATAAAATCAACGAATACCAACAAGAATGTGATAATTACAATAAACAAATAAGTAAACTTGATCCCAAAAAATATGAAAACAAAATCGAAGCGTTAAATGGTATGTTATCAAATGCCATCAAACTAAAAGACTCGTTACAACGTGAGTATGATAATGATATTTCAAGAAATACTTATGGCTATCCTTTAGAAAATATCAATTCCCTCTACGAAATAACCCCATCCGAGGGATAAAAAGAAAAGGAGATTTAAATAATGTTTAAATTCAAAAATCAATTTAAAACTATTTATCTTTGTTTAATTACTTTTATAGGATTATTATTTCTTTTTAATAATCATCAAGTAATGGCGATGCAAAACAATACTAAGAAAAATGTCGATAGCTTTGATACTTATTTAAATTATCATTTAGGTGAAATAAATAATAAAATTTGGTCTATTTCTTATAGAAAACAACAATTATTTATGTTGCAAACAAGTGTCAATTCAATTGAAAATCGCGCAACTTATAATATATTAAGTAAAAGATATTGTAAATACGTTTTACTAATCAAAAATCTAGAAAAACAACAAAATTTAATTTATGAATTAAAAGGAAATCGCCAACATATGAATGCTTTTAGAAATATTCCTGAAGATTTATTAAACAAAGAAAAATCTCAATTAGAAGAATTAAAAAAATTAGTGTTGATTTTTAATCGAAACAATATTTAGACAAAACAAAACAACAAAAAATAATAAAAAATATTTTTTTAAAAATTACAAAAGAAGTATTTTTTGAAATAAATTCAATATATTGAAATTCAAAGACCCCCTCC
>NZ_JACAOD020000015.1 GCF_016876135.2 Candidatus Phytoplasma meliae | reverse complement strand
GTTTAAATTTTCTTGATAAAAATTAGTTAAATTCAATCCTGTAGGAATAATTGAAGTAACAGAAGAAATAGAAGTATGATGATTAGTATCCACAGGAAAACGTTTAACAGTAAAATCTAACACTTTTTGAGTAGGAAAAATAATAGCATTAGCATTTACCAAAGATCTTCTTACAATTTTATCAGCATAATTTAACATTGCTTGACGAAACATTTTAATCAAAAAAGAATTATTAATTTCAAAAAAAGAAACATAGAGCGTATGCATAGTATAAACTAAAGGTAAATTTAACTTTTGCTTAGCATAAATCCCAAACAAACCTAATCCAAATTCTGTATGAATATGAATAACGTCTAAATTTAAAGCTTTAATTTGAGGCAAATGATGTTTATATCTCAAAATCCAACGATAATTTTTAAAAATTTTAAATGGCAAAGGAACCCCTTTAATCCTAATCACATAAGGATCAACCTCTTTTTTAACATGAGGGGAATTAGTAGTCACAATATAAACTTGATGCCCCAAACTTTCCAAAGATTTCCTTAAAGCTTTAATTGAAACAACTACCCCACTAATTAAAGGTTCATAAGCATCTGTAAAAATTCCTATTTTCAAAAAAAATACCCTCCGTATTTTTAATAACAACCAATCAAACCACATTATAAGAGGAATTAAGATCATAAAGTTGTCACACAATTACGTAATTATTAACAAAAAATAAAAATTAATCAAAAATCAAAAAATCAATGAGATTAATCACAAAAATAGCACACATATAATAACGATATCCTAAATATTTCTCAAAGATAAAAAATATCTAATCCTAAGATATTATAACAAAATAGATAAATTATAATTAATAAAATAATTAACTGCTTAACCCCCTTAATACTTATTTAAATCCATGTTTTCTCTTGTTGCAATCAAACAATATCGCATCACCACAATAACTCTTAACACTTTTTATTAATAAAGTTAAAAAATGAATTCTCAAGTATCTAAAATAAAATAAAAGTTAAAAAATGATATAATATTAAATAGTATTATAATAATTTAAAATATGAAAACTAAAAAGCATAGAATTATATTTAATACAAAATAATACAAATTTAAGACAATAAAATAGTTAAATTTAAGATATTTTAATTTCTTGATAATTTTTAAGTTATATATTTTTTCATTCTAAGAAATTAAACAAAGAAAACTTGTTGAAAAGAGAAAAAAATGAAAAAAATAATCCCCAAGAAAATGTTAACCAAAACTAATACTAAAAAAATAAAGATATTACCATATGCAATATTATGTATGATTTTTGTAATTATTCATATATTATCATATTATTTCGCAACAAATACAACCATTCAAATACTTCATAACAATCCTCACAAAGAAAAAATGTATAATAACGAAAAAAACGAAAAAATATTAAATTTAGGAATAAAAATTGTAAATAGCTCAGACTTCGAGAATCCTTTGCTTGTCATCATTGAAAAGAAGATTTTTACATACAATTAATTTTCGAGTTAACTTATAAGCTAAACTTTTGCTATGTTTTATTTATCAAAAATTAATTGCTAATTACAAAATTATTTTTTGTAACTATCAATTACTTATATTATAACACGTTAACAACAAATGTCAACACATAAAACAATTTTCTTAAAAGAAAAAGAACAATTTTCTTAAAAGAAAAAGAAAAACAAGAAAAAAAGAAAAAAAAGAACCAAAAAAAAGAAAAAAAGAATAAAAAGAAAAAGAAATTATTATATATTATATAACTGTCTTAGACTGTCTTAGACTGTCTTAGACAGTATTTTATTATAATATTATATTAATAATTAATTATATATTAGTTTATTTATTATATAGTATATAAAAACTATTATTATACTAACGTATAAATATAGGGTACTACAAATTATTTTGTTTGTCAACACATATACATAAAAAAATGTATTTTTTTTAAATAGTTTATTATATATAATAAAAACCAACACTAAATACCCTCTTTTTTAAAAGAAGGTGAATTAAATATTAAATTATTTTTTATGTTTTTATGATTTTTTAACAGTTTTTAAATGTTTTTACTTTGTTTTTACAATTTTTCACATTTTTAACCATATATAGCTTATATTATGCTTATATTATGCTTATATATAGCTTATATTATGCTTATATATAGCTTATATCTTGCTTATATTTTTTTTAAAACTGCTTTTTTAGATGCTTTTTTATATATTTTTAAAATATTTTTTCTTTTTTTTATTACTAAACGGACAAGTGTAACCACTTTGGATAATTCTATTGCGCTTATCGTTGTACTGTTTAATAAAATTATCAGTTATTTTAATTATTTCTAACTTTGTTAAATCCTCTTTGTGTTCTAAATGGATTGTATTTAATTTAAATTGGCTAAAAAAGTTTTCAATATAGGGATTATCCCTTGGAGTTCGTGGACGTGAAAAGCTTTGTTTGATGTTTTTAGCTTTTAAAGCCTCTCCGTATTGGTTAGCTTGATATTGTGTGCCTCTATCAGAATGTAAAAAGCAATCATTCTCTACCTTTTTTATCCCGTTTAAAGTCTTTAAAACAAAATCTTGATCTTGTTTGCTCCCTAAATTATAATTAATAATTTTTTTAGTGTGTAAATCCATGATCGTAGATAAATAAAATATATTGTTCCATCGTCCGTATGGGATAGCAGTTATATCAGTACAATATATTTGCCCCTCTTTGGTTGTTTTTTTGTTTCCTCGTAATAAGTTCTCTCTCTTTTCTTGTCGTTTCTTTTTCGTTAAGTGGGATGTGTTTTGTTTTGTCTTACAAAATAAATTATGATCTTTCATAATTTTTTGAATTTGATATGAGGTTTTATTAATATTCATTAATTTCAATTCTCTAAAAATAGAACGCCAACCCAAAGTATAAATTTTATCACCTCTTTTATTGGTATAACTAAACTTATCAGCAATTAATTTGATATTAGTAATTAAATTGTGGTCTTGTTCCGGGGTTGCTTTTTCTTTCTTGCAATAATAAAAAGTACTTCTTGCAAGTTGTAAATGTTGCATCAATTGAGTAATGTTGATTTTAGCTTTTAATTTTTTAATAGCATTAAATAATACATCTTTATTTTTGTTATTATGATAGTCCTTGATAATTTGTTTTATTTTGGGATCATTAAAATTAATTGCTTTTCTTTTAATCCCTTTGACTTTTCTTTTATCATTAAATCCTTTAAAATCATTTTTTTTACTAAGGTTAAACCAATAATAAATATTGTGATGATTGGTAATGTTTAATTGTTTGGCAATCTCTTCCGCATCGCTTCCCCTTTTCCATGCTAAGATTGCTTCCCATTTTACTTTTTCACTATATGTTTGATTATGTTTTGGTCTCACGGTCTTTTTCTTTTTCTTTTTACCTTTCTTGTTTTTTGTTTTAAGCGTTTATTGATGCCCTTAAAAGACTTTCCACAGTCTTTTAAGGAATTTATATTAATTAATGTCCTGTTGGTAGATCATAATTTACTTGTCCTACATGGGTCGTTTGTGGGTCATTATCTGTGTGATATAATATGAACTCTCTTATGGTGTATAATGGGTCGTTTGGTTGAAGGTTTAACCCTTTTAACCAATTATTCCATTCTTGGGTGTTGTATGATGTATCATATTCGGTGAATGTTTGAGGGTTGTTATAATCATATACTCTTTTTGTTACTTGTTTAGATATTATATTAAAGGTTGGTTCATTATTTGCTTTGGCTTGTTGGATTAATTGGTTGGCTTTGGTTATCTGTCTTCGTACCATCGTTGTGCATTCTTGTGCCATCTCTGTGTAATATTTATCCGTTGTCCATTCTTGTGCCCTCATTGTCCATTCTTGTACCCACCTTGCGTGTTCTTGTGCATCCGCTATGCGTTCTTGTGCATCCGCTGTTTTAGGTAATTTATTTTTAAAATGAGTACAAATAAAGTTTAACCAATCAAACTCTAATTCTAGGTTTTTAGTCATCAATCTTATATATGGAGTCTTATTTTTTATATTACTATTTAATACTTGATCTATTTGTATATTAGTAATTCCATTCAAAAAACAATTACTTTTATTCCAAAAACCATTATCACCATATTTATCTTTTGTCAATAATTCAGTTGTATTGTTAGGTTGATTAGTTTGAATTAATTGATAATTGGCTTTTGATACTCTCCAACCATAATGTTCTTTAACTGTCATATCACTATCATATTCGCAATTATATAAGTTTTCTTTACCATTAGTCCATTTGATAGGGTATACTTGAAGACCATATTTACTCATTATTGATTCAAAGTCTTTGCGTTCTAAGAAATTAGGGTTACCCTTAATATCTTTTTGAGTTGGGTGCATTTTATCAAATAAACGGTATTCTCTAATTGTGTTGCCCTCTTTATCCTTGTAGGTATAATATGGTTCTAATGATAATTTATATTCTTTATAAGGTTTAGGTATTGTTGTATTTAAACTATTTATTTCATTTTGTTTAGTTGTTATGTTTTGTTCTAAGGTATTTAATTGTGTTTTAAGATCATCAATTACTTTGTTTTTTGTTGTTTCCAACTCTTGTAATTGTTTTCTAAGGTTGTTTATATCATCTTGTGCTTCCTTAGACTTACTTTTTTGTAATTGGTCTATTGTTGTATTTAAACCATTTATTAAACTATCTTTTTCTCGTCCTAATTCTTCTAATTTCAAGATCTTATCGGTTATCAATTTTCTTTGTGCTTTTAATTCATCATCGGTTTTATGAAAAACATCTGTCAGCTCTTCTACCGATTCACGTTCTATTTTTTCTCTTTTAGTATCTATTTCACGAATTTTTTCGAAACGTTCATTAACCAATTTTGTTGCTTCTGCTTCAACATCAATATTTTTAATTTCTGCTTGTTGGATAGTTTCTTGATGTTGGCTAATAACACCCCAAAATATTAAAACTATGAAAGTAATTAATATACTAAAAATAATAATTGTAGGTATTATATTAACTCCTGGAAGCTTCTTTTTCAAACGCCTTATATTAGGTAATTTCATGATACATTTTTTTACCTTTCTTATAGTTTGTAACAATTACTATTATACCCTCAAAAAAAAAAAAAACAAGTTTTATGCTTAGATAACTGTTTAACCACTCTCATCAGTATTAAAACAAACAATATATGCTAATCTAATAAAGATGATAAATAAAAAAAATAAAATAAAATACTGTATCCCAAGACTTAAATATTTAATTCCAATATCCCAATATTCTTTAATATTCATTTAGCACTATAACGTCCCTTTCTTTCTTTTTGCGATAACTAAAATGATAAGTTAAGACCCAAACCGACCTTAACCAAATTATTATTGACCAAACCAAAAGATAACAAGATACCCATTTTAAAATATTTTTCAAAGTAAAAAAAGCTTTAAGGATGTTTCTCCTATGATTTATCGTTGTTCTTTGTGCCAAATTATCTGACATCCATTTTACAAATGCAACTATTTTATCACTAATCCATTTTACTCCTTGTTTAATTTGTTGCCATACCCAAGCAATCACTTTAAAAACAGTTTCAATTATCTTTTGGATTACTGCAACTATTTTCATAATTGCTTCTTTAATCCAATTACAAACAACAACTATTATTTCTCCTACCTTATTAATGACATTATTGATGACATCAGCAATTTTTTTAACCATAGTTTTAAAAACTTCAATTGCTTGCACTATTGTGTTGATTGTTATACCTTCCAACATTTTTATTGGAGATGTCAAATTAATATTTTCTAAAGAAATATATTTATTTTCTCTTGCTTTTATTTCATCAATTAAATCCTGCGCTTTTGCTCTTGTTTGGGCTATCTCATTAAACTTATCTTGCATTTGGATTTTGATAGCTTCGATACTTTGTATTTCCTTTGTAGATGATGCTTTAATATTTATTATTAAATCTTGTTGTAAGCTATTAGTTGCTTTTATCACATCTGCAAAAATGTTAGATACTTTTTGTTGTATTTCTATGATATCTTTTTGAGATTTAATATTTTGGGAATATCCTTTGATCTCGTTTATTTTATCGTCGATATATTGCAATAATTCCTTTTTTTTCTTCTGCACTTTTTCTTTCATTTCTTTTTGTATTCTTTGGGTTCTCTCTTGTATTTCTTGTATTTTTTGATTTTGTAAGTCGATAGTTTGTTGTTCTTGTAGCTTCAATACCTCAATAGTTAATTCCGCCGTTGTAAGGAGCATATGATCTTGCATTTTTTCTATTTCAATTTTAGCCACTCCTGTAACTACATTAGGCACAAACATCACAACATCTTTCGTGGCAGTTGCTAATGTTTCGGTGGTTTCTTTTAAAAAATCACCAGTGTTTTCTAATCCTTTGCGTGTTCCTTCGACAACATCTTCCCACCAACCCCCAAAACCACCATAGACTGTTTGGTTATTAGGCGATAAATGTAAATGTATTGAGAACAACGAAAGCACTACCAATAAATAAAATAGTCTAGATTTCAAACTTTGTTGCTGATGTATTTTTTTTATCATCAGTCATCACCCACTTTCCTTGTTACTAATGTGTTTAAATATAAACTTTAAACCTTTTTGATGTAGATTAATAATAGTTGCCACACCGCTAATAATTATTTTGACAACTTCTAATAAGAATCTCCCAACAGTAGCAGCGTTTTTAAATAAAAGCAAAAAAGCACTACTAACAGCAAACATCCGAATTAATAACATTGTCATTTTGCTTAACATAAAACCAATCCAACCCCAATCATCGACGCTCCAAAATAAAGCATTCTCAACTAATGAAGTTAAATAGTTAAGTAAATTAAACTCTATTAAAAAAACATTAGCCAATATTAAAGCAAAAATAAGGTTTAAGGATTCAGCAACAAAATATGAAATTACATAAGGGACAAGTGCGTTTACGATATCATCTACAATCCACATTTTATATCACTTCTCCTCTTTCTCGTTCATATCATCATCCGGGTAATGTTTTATCCATTCGTCAATAAAATTATTAAGAGGTTTCATTAACTCCTCTCTTTTTTGGAACATTAACTTTTCTAATTTAATTTGCAATTCATAAATGACTACGCCATGTTTTGGGTCTTTCACATCTTGTTTGACTAAGGTAGCTATTTCATCCCTAAGTTTATCTATGTTGACGTCTAATTCCGTTTTGGGTATTAATTGTTGTTGGGATGGTTGATTTGATGTTTGAGGAATTGAAAACATATTATTTATTTTTAATTCAACATTATTTTTAACTATTTTTTTATGCTCTTCTTGCAACTTCTTATACTCTTCTATTTCTTTGTGGTCGTATTTTTGTATTTTGGTAAATCCAAAATCAATCTTGAAGTAAAACCGCAACACTAAGTAAATCACAACTGATACTGCAATAGTGTAAAAGAGAAATAAATATGGTTTTAATTTTTGAATCACCACCAATCGCCTCCTTTCTCTTTATTTCCTTTGTCCTTTTTATTTCCTTTATGCTCTTGTTCTTGTTCGCCTTTCTCCTCGGTCTTATCGCTTGTTGTCTTACGTCTTTTATTTTTAGCAATAACTAATTTCATAATCACAAATATAACCTTAATTCCAAGATGGATCACAATAAAAGAAACCAATAACCACCAATAAGACTTAAACCATTTTAACATCTGTATTAGCCATGTTTCTTTAACAACTACTGCGTCAACCTTATTATTATTGTTTAATAAGTCTTCAATAGTGGTTGTTTTCTTGCCGATAATATCTTTGGCGTTATTATCTAGATTATTTATTATTTCATTATGTTTATTTATTATTATGTGAGTGTCTTGTAGTTTTTTTGGTTCTTTTTCTTTAAAAGAAAAGCCTGCATCTTTTAAGTCTTTAAGTGTAAATCCTGCATCTTTTAAGTCTTTAAGTGTATATCCTGCATTTTTTAAGTTTTCAGCTGTAAATCCTACATTTTTTAAGTCTTGAGGTTTATAACCTTCGTTTAGTAGTTCTTCAGCTGTATATCCTACGTCTTTTATTTCTTTAAGTGTATATGCATGTTTTATTTCTCTAAGTGTAAATCCATCATCTTTTAAGTCTTTAAGTGTAAATCCTATGTCTTTTAGTTTTTTGACTATATCCCCAAAATCATTCTTTAAAACTTCTTTTATTTCTTTAAATGTAAATCCTGCATTTTTGAGGTATGGAATGGGAAAGGCACCAGCTGTCAATCCTACGTCTTTTATTTCTTTAAGTGTATATCCTGCTTCTTTGAAATGATAAAATCTTATATCCTCACAAGCTTTGAATTCTTCTATTGTATATCCTGCTTCTCTTAGTTTTTTAGGGTGAAAATTAGACTGAGAAAATAAACTTCCATCGGACTCGGACATTATAAATCCTACATTTTTTAAGTCTTTGGCTGTAAACCCCATTTCGTTTAAAGCGTAAAGACTAGCACGTTTTTGTAATGCTTTTAATGCTTCAAGTACAGCTCCTTCATCTTTAATTTTATTTCTTATTTTTTTTAAGTGGTCCTGAGGCGTAAATCCTATATTCCATAATTCTTCAACTGTATATCCAATGTCTAGTAGTTCTTCAGCTGTATATGTGTCTCTTAAATATGTTCGTAAATAATGAGTGTAATCATAATAACGGCGTCTTCCACTCTCTACTTCTTCTCGCTCTTCTTTATCTTTCTTCCTTAATTCTTGTTCTTTTTCTAAATCTCTTGGTGGCAACCCCCACACTGTCAAACTATTAAAAAAGAAAATCAAAATACTAATAAATAATCCTAATTGTAATCTTATTTTTTTATTAAATTGGTACATCATAAATCCTCCTCATAAAATCTTGTAAACTTGGAAATGTTTTTTATTTTTACATGTTATTTTGTTGTTATTTCTCACAAACGCCATATAGGGGCAAAATAACGCGTTTAAAGGGTATCGTGTGTTTATATTAGTTTTCATTTATGCAAAAGCTAAAAAACTTAATAGCTTTTCACCTTTTACATAAATGCTTAAAAAATTAATTATTTTATAAAAGGTAGTAATCAAGTGGTGTTGCTTGATTACTACCCCGACCATAACCTATTACAAATACAAAGAAAACAAGAAAACAATAAGTCAGTTTAACGACCCTAATTGTTAAGAGGAACAAAATAGACGCTGAAAGGCTAAAAAAACCTCTCAACAATTACTTATATAACTTAGGTCGGGTAATGAGAAATAGCTATTTTATTTACTTCTTAATAAAAATTGAATATAGACCACAAGAACCTACAATTATACAAATTGCATCTAAAACATACCCAATAATGATAGTTTTTTTAGAACATTGATATTCCCTATTTATATAACAATGTTGAAGCGCTCCCGCAATTACTCCAAAACTAATTCCGAAGATACTTACTACTAAAAGCATTAATTGTGAAAAAGCCATTTTATCCCCCCTCCTATTTCTTTAAATAATTTTTAAATAATGTATAACATAAAGACTACCGTGCATAGCAATTGATGTAAAAATAAATAATATAATAAAATCTATTTTAAACTCGGGATTTCCTGCAGTTTTATAAAAATATATAAATACTAATATATTTAATAAAAAAATTATTATTTGGAGTGTTGTTAAAATAATCATGTTGAATATCTCTTATTTTCTATTTTTCTTTAATTGCTTTAAGATTGCTTTTGAATAAGTGTTTTTATTATGCCTTGCAAGTGGGAAAGAATGTTTAACATGTTGCTTTTTCTTTTTTCTCTTTCTTTCCCTTGTTTCAGCTTTTAACTGTCTTTGTTCCTTATTCATAATCTTTTATCTTTCTTATTCAAGAGAATCTAAAAAATCTTGTATTTCATCTCTCAGTTGGCGTTTATAGGAATAAACACTATAATATGAACCACTCATGTTGTTTATACGGTCTCTTAATTGTTTGACTAATTCTTTTTTTTGTTCTAAGGTTAAATCAATTTCTCGATATTTGATAACCTCTACTATTTTCTCAACCTCTTTTATAATTTCTTTTGGTACCTCTTTAATAATTTCTCTATCTTGATAAACTACTTTCTCAACCTCTTTGACAATCTCTACCGGTTTTTCAACCTCTTTTATAATTTCAATTGGTTTATCAACGTATTTGATAACCTCTTTGGGCACTTCAACCTCTTTTATTACTTCATAAGGTTTATCAACGTATTTGATAATTTCTTTTATTACTTCATAAGGTTTATCAACATAAACGATTTTTTCAACCTCTTTTATAATTTCAATTGGTTTATCAACGTATTTGATAACCTCTTTGGGTACTTCAACCTCTTTTATAATTTCAATTGGTTTATCAACGTATTTGATAACCTCTTTGGGTACTTCAACCTCTTTTATAATTTCAATTGGTTTATCAACGTATTTGATAACCTCTTTGGGTACTTCAACCTCTTTTATCACTTCATAAGGTTTATCAACGTATTTGATAACCTCTTTGGGTACTTCAACCTCTTTTATAATTTCAATTGGTTTATCAACATAAACTATTTTTTCAACCTCTTTGACAATCTCTACCGGTTTTTCAACCTCTTTTATAATTTCTCTATCTTGATAAATTATTTGTGGTTCTATTTTTTTACCTAATTTATCACGATAAACTATTTTCTCAACCTCTTTAATAATTTCTTTTGGTACCTCTTTAATAATTTCTCTATCTTGATAAACTACTTTCTCAACCTCTTTGACAATCTCTACCGGTTTTTCAACCTCTTTTATAATTTCAATTGGTTTATCAACGTATTTGATAACCTCTTTGGGTACTTCAACATATTTTATAACCTCTACCGGTTTTTCAACTATTTGATCCACATAAATAATTTTTTCAGTAGTATTGCCTGGTTCCTTTACTACTTCAGCAGTTTTGTTTTCTTTGTTTAAATCTATTTTAGGTTCCTTTGTGTTTTGTTGGCCTTTAAAAAAACATAAATACACTACAACACCAACAATAACCATTGATAAACTAATAACACCTAACACACTCCATAATAGCCACATATTAGCTTCTTTATTAGCATAAAAACAGTACATCGTTTTAGGTGGCTTATGAGCTCCCTCGCGGTCTTGTAAATCATCCAAGGTAAAAAATCCGTCCTTGTTTGCAATTCGTCCCCCTTCAAAATACACCGCTAACAATTCTTCTGGGGCGTCTTTAATAGAGCAACTACAATCTCGCTTTTTATCAACATTAAAACATTTCAAAGAAACTTCAACATTAACTTTAAATTTCTTATAAATAAAATATTCCACGTCTTGCGTGGTAGCTTTATGTCCTAAATTAATATTTACAATTTCCATGTATGATTATTCCTTTTTAAAAATAGCTTCATCGTGTTTTTGTGGTTGGTCTTTTTGTTCTTTTTGGGGTAATTCATCTTGTAAAACATCTTGGAAAAGGTCTTTGTTTTCCTCTTGTAAAGTTTCTTTGAAATGCTTTTTTGGTTTAGATGTTTTTTTAGTTTTGGGTGGCGTTATTACTTCTTTTTTAGGTTCTTTGAAGTTTAATGTATCACGAAGAGTTTTAATAAGGGCTTGTTCTTTGTTGTCATCTGGTTTAAGTCCGGTAGTTTCAATAATTATTTTTTTAATATTTTCACATTCATCTTTAACTTTAAAAACCGCTTGAATTGAGTTTTTAATTATTTTAATTTGTTTGTATCCCTCTTTTTGTAAATCTTGATAACGGTAGATGCTTTTTTTGTTTTTTCTTGCGATAAATCCAATAATAAACAAGATAACAACGAAAGCACCACCGGCCAAAGATAAAGAAAAATAGGGATGATTAATAATTTGTTCGATTGGCATTTTTTGTTTGTCTCCTTTTTCTATTTTATTTTTTTATAATATCGTCTTTAAAATAACTTAGCGAATAAACCTTTTTTAGTGGTTTTTTTGCGTTTAGCTTTAACAGTACGGCGACCTTTTTTGACAGTTGGAGTTTTGCTTACTTTACTGCTTTTATTTTTTTTCTTAACACTGAAAATATACATTTTTTCTACTCCACTTTCTCTTTCTTGAGCGTATTTTTTCAATTTACTTAAAGTGTAAAAATAATCTATCGGTTCACGTTCGCCACCTTTAATATAAACACCTAATAAATCTTTTGGGGGATTTTTAATAGGCCAACGTGGAGCTTCTCCATCAGCAAAGTTAACGGAGGGAACACTATTAAACCAAATATTAACTCTAAACAGTGCATTAACATAATGAGAAGCTTTTTCAAGGCTTTTAGCCCGAGGTTCGGAGCCATTAAAAACAATTTTTTTAATCTCGCTAGTTTTTTTAATCTCATTTGTTTTCTTTAACTCATTTGTTTTTTTAATCTCGCTTGTATTTTTAAGCTCACTCATGTTTATTTCTCCTTATCTTGTAATTTTAATTTTTAATCTTTAAAACAAATTAGATATATTAATTTGTTTTTGAGAGGGTTTAAAAAATGAGATATCAAACAAATTCAAATGCCAAATAATAAACATATTTAATTAAATTAAACCCTCTCAAAAAGAAACTACATAGTTGATTCTTAAAAGGGCCTTGAATTGAATGGATGAGGGATTAACCCTTTATTATTTGCGAAACGAGGATTAAACAAATAATAATTTTACCGCATCCAATTCAAAGGGTAGTTGTTATTTGCAACTAATTTTTGATAACTAGTAATTTTTTTAACGAGGTTTGACTACTATTTCCTTATTCCTCAAGGTAATAAGTCAGTCATGAAATTATTTAATTGTCTAAAATCGTTCTTATTTCTTTTTACTCAATTATTTTTTTGAGTTTACCACAAATTATTTAGATTTGTGGTAATCTTCAACAGAAGCTTTAACAGATTTGATATAACCTTTGATTTCAGCTTTTTTCGTATCAGATGCTTTTTTAGCTGTTTCAAGTTTGGTTTTTTCTGTTGGGTTTTGTTCTTTGGCGATTTGCTCGGCAAGATATTTGCCGTATACATCTTCTTTGACATAGTCAACTTCATATGAACGGACAACTTGTGCTTCGCTTACTTCTTTTGCGGCAGTTTTGTTTTGCCAAAAAAAGTGTTTATTCAATCCTTTATCCAAAAGGCCATCAACAGTATAAATTAAAGCAAATAAACAAACAAAGAATACAACCCAGCCCATTAAATAACGTCTCACTTGATTATTCATATTTTCATCACTCCTTTATAATTTTTCTTGCCAGTTTACCTTTAAGGCTTTGAAAGGAGCAAATATAGCAATAATAACAATAAAAATATTAATTGCTTTCAAAGCTATAAAACGACTTAACAAATTGGGTCGTATTTAATATAATAAAAATTAAAAGAATATCAAAAATATTAATTTTGCCATTTTTGCTTCATATCTTGCAACCAAAGTGGGCCGTTTACATTTTGTAGTTCTTTTGATTCTTTCACAAATAATATTTTTTGTTCTTCATCAAAGTTATAATCTTTGTCAAGTTTAGGGGCGATTTTAATTGTGAAGGGAGGTTGTTTGATTTCTTCTAACATATTTTTTAATTTTGATATTAATTTAGGATTTAAATATAATATTTTTAAACCGCGATTATAATTGGTAGGTGATTCAAGATTATTATTTTTTTTATTAAAAATTATTATTTTAAAAGAATTATCAATTTGTAATTGTTTGATGATTTGGCTTAAATTAAAAATTCTATTCATTTGTATTCCCTCTTTATTTTTCTACTAAATCATATTCCTTAATATGGTTAATGGTTTTGCCGTCTAATTGATAATAAGTGGTTTTTCTTTTGTTTGTTTTGAGGTTGAATTCGTTAACATGATCAATATTGCCATTATCATAATAAAAAGTGGTTTTAATTGCACGACCTGTTTGAGGGTTGTAATTAGTAATATATTTAATATTATGATTATTTTTTTTATAACCAATTTTTTTAATTTTCTTTTGTGTTTTAAGGTCAAATTCCTTAATACAATCAATGGTGCCATCATTATAATAAAAAGTGGTTTTAATTGCACGACCTGTTTTAAGGTCGTATTCAGTAGTATAACTAAGAGAGCCATCATTTTGTTTATAATAATGATTTTTAATTTTCTTATTGGTTTTAGGGTCATATTCACTAACTAATATGCTACCATTATTACCATAAAACTTTTTTTTATTTGTTGTCATCTTATTTGCCTTCCTATTAATCTATATTATTCGTTCTTTGTTTTTAAGATAATATTCTTTCATATTTAATAACTCCTATTGATCTTTTATAATAAATCTCTTAATCCTGCAATTATTTTCTTTTTGCGATATGAACTAACAAAACAATTTTTTTCGATTAAATCACAAACATTTATAATTAATATTTCTTTTGCAAAAGGATTTAATTTTGGTGATATTTCTACATCTCTTAATTCCGCAATTATTTTCTTTTTGCGATATGAACTAACCAAACAATTTTTTTCGATTAAATCACAAACATTTATAATTAATTTTTCTTTTGCAAAATGTTCTTTTTGATATTCTTTTGCTTGCTTTATCAGCCTATCTTTGTTTTTAGCCCTATATTCTTGTCTTTGTTTTCTTATGATATCTCGGTTTTTAAGGTCATATTTTCTTTGATATTCTTTTATGCGATCTTTGTTTTTAGCCCTATATTCTTTTGCTTGCTTTATCAGCCTATCTTTGTTTTTAGCTCTATATTCTTGTTTTCGCTTTCTTATGATATCTCGGTTTTTAAGGTAATATTCTTGTTTTTGCTTTCTTATGATATCTCGGTTTTTAAGGTTATATTTTCTTTGATATTCTTTTAGTCTCTCTTTGTTTTTAGCTTTATATTCTTTTACTTGTTTTATCAGCCTATCTTTGTTTTTAAGGTAATATTCTTTTAGTCTCTCTTTGTTTTTAAGGTAATGTTCTTGTTTTTGCTTTCTTATGATATCTCGGTTTTTAAGGTAATATTCTTTTAGTCTCTCTTTGTTTTTAGCCCTATATTCTTTTATGCGATCTTTGTTTTTAAGATAATATTTTTTATAATATTCTTTTATTCGATCTTTTTTATTTATCATTATTTTACCCAATCAATTCATATTACTTTAAATGCGTTTTAAAGGGTGTTGGTGGTTTTGATTGTTGGTGTTTTTTTGTCGTTGGATTCTTCAATTATGCCATCTTGATTGTATTTTGTGTATTTGGTCGGTTTGTTGGTTTTTGGATTGTTTTCTTCAATGAAACCGATTGTACCATTTTTGTAGTAAAATGTTCTTTTGGTTTTGGCTCCATTTTGGTTGTATTCGACGATGAAATGAATTGCACCACATTTGTAGTAATTAGTTGATTTAATAAGTTTTTCGTTTTGGTTGTATTCATCAATGTAGTGGATTACGCCATTTTGGTTGTATTCGGTGATGTAGTCGATTGTGCCACCTTGGTTGTAAATTGTTTCTTTGGTTAATTGGTCATTTTGGTCGTATTCGTATTCGATGATAGAGTGTACCGTACCGTCTTCGTGGTAGTATGTTTCTTTGGTTTCGGTTCCGTTTTGGTTGTATTCGATGGTAGAGTGAACCGTGCCGCCTTTGTTGTAATTTGTGAGTTTGGTTAATTGGTTGTTTTTGTTGTATTCTTTTTTTGGCTCGTTTATCATTTTTAGTTCTCCTTTGGATTTGGAATTTGTTGTTGGTTTGTGATTTGTTGTTGGTTTTATATGTTTATATGCTTTTAGGGTTTTAAAAGTTCATCCAAAATTAAAAAGTGGTTTGGGTTTTCCTTGTCTTCGTCTTTTAACCTTTGCCAGTCTAATATCTTTTTCATTCCTAAATCTCGTCTAAGTATATAAAAACCTGTCAAAGCGCCTTCCACACTATCATCCAACGACGCTCTAAAAAGTTCCTCCCCTATTTCGTTTTTTTTATCATAATAAGCTATATATTCTAAAAAAGAATATAAACGCCCCGTCTTTGTTTCAATCAAACAAAAAGCTTGAATATATTTTTTATTTATATTATAGGAGCCAAAAGGTTTGTGTTTCATAATGTTTGGGCTTACTCCATATTCATAGAGTTGAAATTTACGTTTCTCACCGCTTTTCGCAACATATTCTATTTCCCTCCATATAGAAGCTCTTTTTTCTTTTCTTGCTGTTTCAAAATAGGGGTGAAGTTTGCGTTTCTCTTCTTTCGTAAATTCATTATCTTCTACCATTATAAAAACCCTTTTTTCTTTAATCGCTGTTTCAAAATCTTTATAAAACTGCTCTGAGTCTTTTTTAGTTTTCACTTTTAAAGCTTCTTGTTCCATATGGTTAAAAAACGATTTCACCTTTTCTAAATTCATTTTTCCCCTCACTTATTACTGTTTATTTAATAAAGTATTTAATGTTCCATTTTTTTTAAGTATTTTTGGATAAAATCTTGATTTTTTAATTTAAATATTTTCTTGATAATTCGACTTTGGATTTTTAATTTTTCAATATTTGTAGCTTTTATTTTTTCTTTGATGGTTGTTTGTTCTATTAAACATTCAACTTTGTTTAATTGTTGTTTTGATGTTTCTTGTTTTTGTGTTAGTTTTTTTCGTTGGTTGATTAAAATTACTATTTCAGATAAAGTGTTTATTTCGAATAAAAGCTCTTTTTCAGTAAGTTTTTGTTTTGTTGTTTTCATTTTTTTTGTTTTTGTTCTCCTATTTGTTTTTATTATTTACTAACAGTTAAAGGATAAAAACCCTTTAACTATTTAAAATGTGTTAGTGTGTTTGTTGTTGGTTAAATTGGCTTGACTCTTCGGCAGTAGAAAAATTATAGAAATAATCGGTGTAATCATCACTTGCAAAATCAGCCTCACTAAATGATTGAATCGAATCATTAGTTAATTTAAAATCAGCATCTGAAATCATGCGATAAAAATTATGTAATTGCATAAATTCTTTTACACGGGAGTTATTCCCTAAACGGTCGGGATGACGGGCTACCATAGCTTTTTTAGTTATTTTGATTAAATCAGATAATTGAATGTTTGTTAATTCTTTCATGTTTAAGTTTAAATATTTTAATATTTGGTTAAGTTCGTTTGATGGTTCGGTGGGTTTTGTTCCAATTGCTTTGATTATTGGAGTAACTAAACAATGTTCCAAAATTATCGAACAATCAACACCACAAGAGCTAACGCCTTGGCGTAAAATACTCATAAATTCTATAACACCATCTTTTTTTAAATAAGTTATAAAAAAATCTTTTAAAGCAAGGTAACGATTTAAGGTGCCATATAAATTTAAAATATTTTTTAATTTAACTAAACTCTTTTCAAAAAAATTAGCTCGTGAACGCATTGATGCTTTAAAAAATAAATCGTTGGATTTATCGCCAAATATTATTTCATAATATGTATAAATTTTATCTTGGAGGGTTTGGGGTAAAACTTTATTCTTTCGACATAAAAAATTATTTATGTCCTGGTAAAAATAACTTAAAGGGATTTGGCGAGGTGATACAAAACTAACACTGCCTTTTTTTACTTCTTTCATAGTGTTAAATTTACTTCTTTTTACATCTGTATTAGTTTTTATTAATTTCATTTTTTTATTCCTCGTTTCTTTTTTGAAATAACAAATAATTTATAAAAGTGTTTTTTCAATTTCTAAAATCATCTTAATATCTTTAAAAATGCTTTTATAACATCTTAAATAATGTTTGATGTCAGCAGCGTGTGCTTTCATGTTTTCATCACTTTCCTTAGATATCATTTTTAAAAAAATCCTTCCACTTGTTAACATTTGGGACCATCTACCCTCCGTTTCGCTTTCTAACATATCCATTTTTTTTACTAAAGGTTCCAGTTTGGTTAATTGTTTGTCAAATTTTTGTTCTTGTTGGAATTTTTCATATTTGTTAGCTAAAATCTCTTTTTCTAATAAAAGTTGATCTTTAGTCATTTTGCTAAATGTTGTTTTGTTAGTTGGTTTAAATTGTACTATCTTTTTACACTTGTTAGTTAAAACTGCTATTTCTAATAAAAGTTGTTTCTTACTCATTTTATTTGTTGTTTCCATTTTTTTATTCCTCATTTCTATTTTTTAATTCGACTTTAAAAATGAAAAAAGCCAAACTGTTTTTAGCAGTTTAGCTTATTTTTTAAATTTAAGATTAAATGTATGTTTTTTGTCGTTCGTTTCAGAACTTATCAAACTTAAAAATAACAAAAATTTATTTTTTTTAAAATAATGAAACAACATAAAATCGCATCCTTTATTTGGTGTGGTTTGTTTTTTGAAATTTAATTCTTTTTTTGTTTTTAACCAGTAATAACCAGTAATAATAAGCGCTCTGTTTAATTTGGAGAGTTTCCAAAATGGTGGTTAAATTTAATTCCTTTCGAAATTGGGAGACTAATTTAAAAACTATGAATTTGTCTATTGTTTGAATTTGGGATATTGTTTTTTGTAATAGTTGTAATTTTGGTTGTAGGTTTTTCATTGTTTTGCCATTTGCCTTGTATTTTTGAAAAGGTCAAGTATATATTTATTAGAGATAATCTAACAAAAAGCCATTTAGCTTTTTTTGTATGATTCCACTTTTTCTCAGTCCGCACTCATTTATTTTTTTATACCACAACATATCTTTTTCATATTACAACACAAAAAATAAAAAAATCAACACAAAACACCCTTAATTTTATTTAATAAAATTAAGAGTTTTTTTTTATAGATGATTTATTATTTTATTATTATTTCCCGTAAACGCCTTTAAAAGTCATTTTAAAGCGTTTAAAGGGCCTTATAGATAATATATTATTTCCCCTTTCTAAGTATTTTTAGTATTTTTAGACATCCAAATAGTATGACATTGGTTTATCTCGTAGAACATCAAAATAGGCGTCGACCGGATCAACATAGTTGTTGAAATCTAAAAACATTTTCTCCTGTTCTAAATAAGTTCTTGGAACTTGTTTTTTTTTCATTTTTGAAAGTTTAAAAACTTTATTTAGTTTTTTACATAATTTATCATGTATTTTCTTGTTTAACGGTCTTGCTTGTTTTTCATAATTAATACTAAAATAAAACATTGATGCATAAGAATTATTTTTTAAATATTCTTCAATAAATGGTTTTTTGTCAGTTTCTAAATCTTTTTCACCATAATATTTTTTCTTTACTTTTTGAGTGTACCCAGTATAACTATCTTTTAAAACTAATTCATTTTCTTTCGAATTAAGTTTAGCGTTTAACATTTGTTCTACTAACATTTTTCTTAAAGGATGTTCTTTGTTATAGTCTAAAATGTTTTTAGCATAAAAACTAGTTATACTATAACCATCAATAGCTAAATCTTGTGGCAAATATTTTAAATATTTTTCAACAGGTGGTTTTTTACAATTTATCGAAAATTGAAATAACCTATAACCATTAATAAAATTGTGCCTTTGTTTAATTAACAATTTTAAACTATCATCACCAATTTTATTCAAATATTTACTAATATATTTTGAAATAATAGTAACCATATTTATAGTTGTTTCTTTTCTTATTAACTTACATTTTCTAACCTCTTTACATGATGTCTTATTATTTGATAGTTTGTGGTAAACTTGTAAGTTTTGAGAAATCGGATTTAATCTTTTAAGTTTAGGATTATTTTTTTTGACAGTATCAGCCCACATCTTAAAAACCTTAGGCACAACAACATTAGCAACGATTTCCCAACCGTTGTTTTTAGTATATTTTTTTTTATTTGATGATTTTTTATAGTAAGTTTCCTTTTCCAAAAACTCACTATTTTTGACAAGTCCTTTGTTTTGAACCATCATTTTATCATCAATTCCTAAAACTGTTAAATCAACATTTATCATAATATGAAAATGCCAAACCTCAGCTTTTTGGAGTTCACAAACCACAAAGTACTTTATTTTTTTAATTTCCTCTTTGATTTGGTCTTTGTTGTAATTCCTTGTTGTTTTTAAATATTTAGCATAATTCTTTTTAACTAAACGTAAAAACGATCTAAAATAGCTTTTAGTTTCCTTTAAGTCTTTTACCTCTTTTGACAAACAGCCGTTTGAATTATGATGAGCTAAGGTTAAAGTTACAAAACTAACTACTTTTTCCGTATGAAAATTATATACGGCTTTATGAAAAGCGTTTATTTTTGAAAGCATAATATTTCGTTTTGTATCTTTTCCTTGTTGTTGAATTAACGCAAAACGTTTAGGTGAATTATAAATAATTGCCTCCTGATATTCATAGTTTAAACGTCTAACATTTTGTAATAAATTATCTTGCTCTACCATTGTTAACTTTTTATACTCTAAAATATAGTCTAATTTATCTCTATTTTCCTCAGCATTTAATTTATTTTTACAATGTCTATATTTTTGTTCAAAAGTCATTTTTCTATAATCTAAGACTTTTCCATTTGCTCCTCGAACCCATGGTTCACCAAAGTTTCTTTCTACAAAATATATAATATATTCTTGATGTTTTCTAATTCCCTCTTTCCTTTTTTGAACCAAATCCAAAATCATATTAAACTTGGAATAGTCCATAAAAGCTACTTTTTGGCCTAAACCATAATCAACACTTTTAGCGTAAAATAATCTTTTTTCATATTCTTTTACCACCATTTCTAAGCCGCTTTGATACGCACTTAACGTTTCTAAATCTAAACAACTATAAAAATCTTTTACATCAATTCTATTAAAAATAGTATCATAGTTTTTAAAAGCATTATAAGACATTTTAATTTGTCTATTTTTCGTGTATTTATCATAATAAAAATTATTAACTAATCTTTGATTAGACATTAATATTTCATCAACAGATTTTTTTTTACATATGTTCATATATTTTATCCTCTCTCTTGTTAAACGCGTTTAAAGGCCCTTTAAACGCGTTTAAAGGGTATTGTAGATAATATATTAGCTTTAATATATAATCTTAAACAGCATTTTTAATTTTCATATCTTTTTATAGTTTCTCACAAAAGCAAATATTTTTCAATATAAAATAGCTTGGCCGTTTCATTTATCCGTCTTGTCAATCCTAACTCACAATATAACATTAAGCCCAAAATCTCACATAAAAAAATCTTTTTTTACGTTCGATTTTGTCAAGCTTAATGTTTGATATATTGTGAGGATTGACAAGCGGATGAAACGACCAAGCTCTCTTAAAAAAGACACTCTCTATTGTGTGAGGATTAGCCAAACGGAATCAACAAACACAGGTCTAAAAAAGAATTGCATTATAAGAAAAGAAAAAGAAAAAGAAAAAGAAAACCAACTTGCCTTAATAATTATTTTTTTTTCTTTTTATATTTACTGTTTTTTTTAGCGTAATTAAACCACTTTTACGACATTTCCAAACCAAATATTCATGACAATATTTTTTGCATTCTCTAACCAACTTGTCATAATATTTTTTCTCTGCTAGTGTTTGCGGTTTGTCTTTTTTTTCCATCTATTTTTCCCTCTTTCATATATTTTAACCTCTTTCCCTATATTATACACAATCCTTAATTTTTAATAAACAGTTTTTTTTCCATCTATTTTTTCCCTCTTTCATATATTTTAACCTCTTTCCCATTTAAACGCGTTTAAAGGCCATTTAAACGCGTTTAAAGGGTATTGTAGAATATATTACTTTTAATATATAATCTTAGATAGTATTTTTATTAAAAGTTTTAAAACATCAATTTTAATGTTATAATAAAATCGCTATCGAAAATTTAAACTTGGGAAGAGTTTATTTTTGATAGCATAATATTTCGTTTTGTATCTTTTTCTATATCTATCTTAAACACGTTTAAAGGGGCATTTAAACGTGTTTTTTTTCTTTCATATATTTTAATATTAATTTTAATGTTATAATAAAATTGCTTTGAAAAAGCCAAACCTCGGCTTTTTGGAGTTCACACACCACAAAGCATTTAAACTTTGAATAATCCATAAAAGTAAGGCAGTACAACCTGTCTTACNTTTTTTTTTTCTCATATGTTCATTTTATCCTCTTTCCCCTTTAAACGCGTTTAAAGGGCATTTAAACGCGTTTAAAGGGCCTTATAGAATATATTATTTCTAATATATAATCTTAGATAATATTTTAATCTTAGATAGTATTTTTATTAAAATAATATCTTTATAAATAAAATAATAAAAAAGACAAAAAAAAAAGGTTAAAAAAGCAGTTTTTATGTTATAATAAAACTGCTTAGAACAATATTAGCAACGATTTTCCATTGTTCTTAGTATATTTTTTCTTATTTGATGATTCTTTATAGTAAGTTTCCTTTTCCAAAAACTCACTATTTTTTGACAAGTCCTTTGTTCTCTAAAAAAAAAGTAAGACAGCAAAAACTGTTTTACTTTTTTTTTTTTAATGTTATAATAAAATTGCTTTTAATACCTAATTTAGGTATTTTTTTTTATATCAAAAAAAAGTCCTGTTCCAGTTATCACTGTATTATCAAGGCAATTAATAATACAGTTAATTATGTTTAAGAGCATAATTTTTTATATTCAATAAGATATTTAAGCATTATTTGAATGAAAGTATGTGATTAAACTTTTTTAAAGAGATTAAAAGGAGCAAAAAGGATAAAATTTTTTGGATAAAACAAGGTTAAAATATTTTTATTTATGATAATAATTGATTTAAACTTCTTCAAAAAAAGCTTTTGATTTAGGATATTTATTAGTTTCAAAAATTTCTTTAGAAGTTCCTTTTTCAACGATTTCACCTTTTTCTAAAAAACAAATAGTATGAGAAACTTTTTTAGCGAAATTCATTTCATGAGTAATGATGACTAAAGTAATTTTTTTGTTATTAGATAGTTTTTGTAATACTCGTAAAACTTCATGAGTAGAATCAGGGTCAAGAGCTGAAGTAGGTTCATCTAGTAAAAGAATTTGAGGTTTCATACATAAAGCTCGAGCTATTGCCACACGTTGTTTTTGTCCTCCTGATAATAAGCTAACATCATAATTAACATAATCTTCTAAGCCCATTTCAGTTAACTTTTCAACAGCAATTGCTTCGGCGTCTTCTTGTGATGCTTTTAAAACTTTCATAGGAGCCAAACAACAGTTTTCTAAAACAGTTTTTCCTTCAAATAAATTAAAACTTTGAAACACCATTCCCACTTTAGTTCTTAATTCTGATAATTGAACACCTGGATCTAAAATATTTTGTTTATCTATTATAATTGCTCCTGAATCAGGGGTTTCTAAAAGATTTAAACACTTTAATAAAGTAGTTTTACCTGAACCAGAATGCCCAATAATAGTAATAATTTCCTTATCTTTAATTTTCAAATTCACATTTTTCAATATTTCTTGATCATTAAATTTTTTTCGTAAATTTTGGATTTCGATTAAATATTCCATTTTTTACTTCCTTTCGTTTTTCCGTTTTTTTGTTAAAGATAAAACTAATATTATGAAAGTACAGTTTATTTTTGTTTTATTTTTAAATTATTTTTTAGTTTATCAAAAACGTGATCATGATTGTCATGATTGCAATACAATTTAAAAATAACTTTAATATAAATTATATACTTTTTCAATTTTGAGGATTGTTTTTAATAAAAAAATAAAAGTATATTAATTATAATTATACATTATTTTATTTCATTGGTCAAGACATTTTTGATATTTTTTTAACAAAAACCATAAAATAATTGCCAAAGATGAGTTTTGGTGATATTTTAGTCTTTGTTTTAAGCAGATAAGCAGATAATAAGTAGATAAGATATATAAATATATTTCAAACTTAGTATATCTAATAATTTATATGTCAATTAATTTAATATGTCGATATTTTTTAATTATAAATCCATTTTTAAACCTTAAATTAATGATACTAAGTGTTTTTTTTGCAAAAAAAAAAAAAAAAGAGTATAATAGAAAATGTGTGATTAAAACTAAACAAAGGAGAAATAAAAATATGAATTTTATTAAAATTAAAAACACGTTAAAAAACCCAATTATCTTCATTTCAATTATTACCCTATCTACAGGAGCATTATTCGGTGGAATATTCGCCATCAGTCAATATCACAAAACCAAAACAGTAACCGAAACCACGGTAAACTTAGCACCCCGTCAAGACATCATCAAAATAGATAATGGTGAAACAAACTCTAAAAAATTATTAGTCCCTAAAGATGCCATCCTCTTTGACAACACAAAGGAAACCAAAGAAATAAAACACCAAGCAACAATCACTAACTTATCCCCAACAGAACAATTACACCTAAAAATAGGTAATCACGAAATCGAAATAAAAAACGATAACGCAATCTTAAAAGAACAAGTAAACAAATTGTTAAACATTAAATATTACTACAACCAAAACGGAACAGAGACAGAATATAACAATTCAAAACAACCAAAAATGAACCCCGGAGAAGCTAAAGACGTAATTATCAAAATAACCTTAAAGGAGGAAGAATTATCAGGTTTCTCAGAAGCTGACTTAAACACTTTTCGTACCAATTGGAAGAAAAATACAGTTAAAATTAACATACCAATTGAACTTGTTGAATAATGAACCTAGTTTCCCATATCATAATAATATCGCTTCCACAACCATAGAGTTCCAATTAAATGAATCAACTAATTCTAATCAAAAAATGCAACCTCTAAAACCCGAAAAGAAAAATCTCTCCAACGAACTCGATAATGATGAACTAAAAGCAAAACTTCTTGAATGCAAAACCAAAGAAGAAATTTGCCAACTTTTGCTTAACTACGGCATTATTAACCTTGATAATCGACATTTCGTCTCTTTCAAAAATCCAGAACAACCTTTTAACCCGCGATTTAACCCGCGATTTAACTTCGTGTCATGGCTCAACTGGCGAAACAGCTCCGAGTCACCCCTCATACCAAAAAAAATAACTATTCTCATCCGAGACGAAAACGACTATTTCGTTCAAGGCGAATGCGAAATCTCAGTTGCGCCAGGCTTCAGCTTAACCCCATAATCCCAAGAACCAATCTTTCAAGATTAGTTCTTTTTTTATGCTCAAAAAATTAATAAATACTAAGAAAACAGTGCACGTTCTTGTTTTTCTCTTAATGACTGAACTTTATATTTTAATAAAAGTCCTTTCTCTACTAAAAGTCCTTTTTTAGTAAGTTTTTTGGTTGTTGTTTACTTTCCATTTCTTTTCTCCTATTTATTAATTGTTAAATAAAAGGCCATAAATATAGAACCATGACTAACTACATTCCCTAAAAGCATTGAAATTAAAAAACTTAAAATTGATTTGTTTTTATCATAATATTTAATATAAAACTTTATAGCACCAATTGTATTCATTAAAAATACTACTAAATGCAATAACAACATTTTATGAATAAAAGTTAATTCTATCATTTTATTTTTTTACCAATCCTTTTTTTATTTAATTAAATAATAATCAACCGCACACAATAAACCATGACCTATTAAAGAACCACAAATTAAAACAGCTAAAAAATCTTTTATTGTCAAATATTGTCTTTTTTACTTACTTGATATATCATTACTTGACATTTTAATTTGTCCTTTTCAAAGACACTAAACTTAAATCAAAAAAACACTTTTTCAAAGTCCAACTTTTTGGTCTAAGCGCGCTTAATAAAAAAATTAAATGAGGGGTTGTTTTTTAAGTAATTAAATTGATTTTAAGTTTAATAATTAAATTAAACAACAATATCTTTAAAAGTAAGGTGAGGGAAATTACGATTTTTGTTTTTGATTTGTAAATTTTTTAAAATTTCTACCATGACCCAAGTATCTTGTTGACAATAACGTTGTAAAGCTTGATATTGCAATTGAAATTGTTTTTCAGACATCAAAGGTAATTGAATATAAGTTAAAAAAGCTTCGATACCATTTTGAACAACAAGATCAGCATAAGAAAGGTTGCAAAATAAAGGAGCCACTTTTTTAATGGAAAAAGACCCTTGTAAACAATGGTGATAAAAATTAATTCCTGTTGCTTTTTCTTTTGATAAACCTAATTTTTGATAAAAATTAGCATTCCCTTTTAAAAGATCTTTAAGATCAAAAATTCTGGTAATTAATTTTTCTAATTGTAAACGATATTCTGGAAATAACAAAGATAATTCTTTTAAACGGTTTTTTTCAAAAGACTGATGATAAACAATAATAGAGCCACCATCATCTTTAATGGCGTTGATTAACTTTGTAATTAATATTTTGCGATGATCTTGATGATTAGGAGCTAAAAAAGAAACATGATTTAATTCTTGATGACATGAATTGGGAGTTGCTTCAATGTGTAAAGAAAATTGAAAAAGAGAATGACTATAAGGTTTTTCTCCAAACAATCTAGGAAAAGGACATGGAAAAGATTCGAAATCTAAATAATAAAGAGGGTATTTTAAAGTTTTAAGACCTAATTCAATTTTATCAAAACAATAATAAGGAAGTTTGGTTGCTATCACTTTTTGTTGAATTCGGTTATCCAAGCGATGAAGATAATTAATAGGTACATCTAGCGTATGATAATACTTTTGTTCAATTAAATCTTCTAAATGATATTTTTTTTGACCATCACAGAAACCATGGTGATTAAATAAAAAGGTAAAAAGGCTGTTTTTAGGAGGTATTTTTTCATAAAAAGTTGCAATTTTTTCAGGTAAAAAATGTGTTTTAGTTAAATTTGATTGGTTTTTGTTAGATAAATGAAAAGTTAAAACATCGCTATCTTGTTCTAATATTTGTTGTCCTTGTTCGGTTATCAAAGTTAAATCAATAAAAGCCATTATATTAGGATCATCAAAAGAATTACAATTATTTTTTTTTAACACATAATCTGCATTAAATACAACTAAATAATATTTTCTTTTTTTCTTTTTTTGTGCTAATTTAAGGCTATTTTCAATAACTAATCTTTGATAAGTTAAATCATATATATATCGCCCTTCTTTTGAATCAGGATTTATTAATGTTTTTATTTTATCTTGATATAAAGGGTTAGCGATATTATCTTCGAAAAGATAAGGAGTTAAAAGATTGGGGTTTGTTTTTTGAAAAAAAGGATACTTTTGACCATTATTGTGTTTAAATTGCAATTGTAAAAATTTTTGACTAGTGGTTGCTTTAGCTTCAAAAATACGAATAGTTGTTTCATCTTCTTGATAGCCATCTAAAAAACAATATAATTGATGTTCTTTTTTTTGCATTTGAAACTTTTTTTGTTTGTGCGTTTCCAAAGAATAAACGATATTTCCTTGAAAATTATTTTTAAGATATTTGCCTAAAAGTATTTCTAATTGTTGATAATAAGGTTGCATAATTTCTAAATGTTTTTCATTTAAATTCGTCGTTTCTTGATCTTCATCATTATATGTTTGTAATAAAAAACTTATTTTTTTATCTAAAGTTTCTTCATTCATTAAAACTTTTAATTCATTAGAAAAATCTAGCAAAAATTGTTTTTTATTTTGATAAAGTGTTTTGTATTTTAAATATTTAAGCATTTTTAAAAATTTAATAAAACGAGTTTTTGAAATGTTCATAATCAACTTCCGTTAATTTCTAATTAGATTGGATAAACTTTTAAATTTTTAAGTCAAGTGATAAATGTTTTCAAAATTGTTTTTTTGATCTTTTATAAAATTTCGGAACAGGGCAGCTAACAAAAAAGAAATAATAGTTAATTCAATAAACTTTGTTATTGGTTAATTTTTTTTAAAGTTTTTTGAATTAATAAATTAGCATCTTTATTTTTTAAAGCATTTCGTTTATCATGTTTTTTTTTACCTTTAGCCAACACAATTTCTATTTTTACTAAATTTTTGTTAAAATAAACTTTTAAAGGAATCACTGAAAATCCTTGAGTTTTAATTTTATTTTGAATTTGGATAATTTCTTTTTTGAGTAATAAAAGTTTTTTGGTTCTATTTTCATCGCATTGCAAGCAACAACTGAAAGGGTAGTTTAAAATAACCATATTAACTATAAAAATCTCTTGATTTTTGATATAAATATAAGAATTAGTGAGATTGATTTTTCCTAAACGAATTGATTTAACTTCACTTCCTAATAATTGAATCCCTGCATGATATTTTTTTTTCTCTAAATAAAAATCATAAAATGCTTTTTTATTAGTAATTATTGTTTTCATAATCAAAAATACACTTTCTTATAAAATCTTACAAAAATTAAAAGAGAGGAAGCATTTAATGCTAATGCTTATGTGGTTACAAACTTAATTAAAGGTACATAAAATAACTAAAAGTGATTGTTGCAATTAAAAAATGAAATTACGCTTTTTTTAAATTTGGTTTAATAACTTGTTGATAACAAAGAATACTTTTTTCAATTGCCAGCAAAGCTGCTTCTTTCCCTTTGATATTTTCAATAGTTACGTTTTTATGTTCTAATTCTTTGTAATGTTGAAAAAAATGCTTTATTTCATCTAATAAAGAATTAGGAACATCTGTTAATTCATGGCAATGTTTCCAAAAAGCATCAGCTATTGGAACTGCAATAATTTTTTCATCTAATTCATGATTATCAATCATTTTAATAACACCCAAAGGACGGCATTCTACTAAAGTCATAGGAGCAAGGTTTTCTTGAGATAGAACTAAAACATCTAAAGGATCATTGTCTTCACAATGAGTTAAGGGGATAAAGCCATAATTAGCGGGGTATCTGAAGGAAGTAGTTAAAAAACGATCTATCATTAACATTCCTGTTTCCTTATCGATTTCATATTTTTTTTTACTTCCTTGAGGAATTTCAATAACTGCAATAAATTTGTCTTTTGTAATTCTTTTAGGATTAATGTCGTGTAATATGTTCATTGTTTCAACCTTTTTATTCTTTCTTTTTTCTTTGCTTCTTTTTTTTTGTTTCGGGTTTGTTGTTTTTAAATATTTTAATTATGTAGTAAAAATTAATCTTATAAAAGATACATCAAAATACTACCAGCAACTGCTACATTCAAACTTTCTACTTGTTGAGTTTGAATATTTAAACAATAATCAGCAAGTGATGTTACTGTAAGAGAAATGCCTGATCCTTCGTTTCCTAAAATTAAAATTTTTTTTAAATAAGATTTAGCCTTTTCCAAAGAAATATTAGCTTTTTGATGTGGTAAAGTGATAAAAACTGGATATCCTTTTTGTTTAGCTTGTTCTAAAAACTTTTTAATGTTGCCTCTTTGCAAAACAAGGTTAAATAAAGCCCCTTGACTAGCTCTGATGGTTTTTTCATGATAAAAATCAGCGCTATTAAAACTAAGAAAAATTTGATTAAAACCAAAAGCAACTGCGCTACGCATTAAAGCGCCAAGATTTGCAGGATCTTGAATATCTTCTAATACTAAAATTTTATTATGAATCAAATCCAATTCAGATGATAAAGCGAATTGACAAAGGGCTATTTGATCAAAAACTGTTTTTGTTTGAGACAATTCTTTCATTAATTCAGGAGCAATAAAAATCCCTTTTTTGGTATGAGAAGATGTGTAAATTTCTATAAAAAAGTTGTTTTTATTATTTTTTTGTTCTTGTTCAGCTTGTTCAATTAAATGATCGCCATATATTAAAAATTGTTGGTATAAATCGCGATATTTTTTTAATTTTAACTTTTTTAACTTTCTAAAAGTAGGATTTTGTTTAGAAGTAATCATTTAATTTCCCTTTTAAATAATTCTTATTTCAATGAAACTAATAATTTTAGCGTTAATAAATTCATATTAACTCAATTTGTGCTTTTCATTAAAGTATTCTTGTTTATTTTTTTAAAACTATTTTTTGATTTGGATTTTGTTGACAAAAATTAGCAACCGCTTCTTGAACATCAAAAAAACCAAAATCTAAAATATTAAATGATGAGTTTTCTTTAATTTTTAAAGTAATTGTTTTTTCTAAAATAATCTTCAATAGATCTTGATAGTCAAAAAAACACTCTTCTCGTTCGGCTTTTAAAATATTAGGTTTAGTTGCAGGGGATTTAGGTAAATAAAGGGTACAACAATCTTGAAAAGGGCGAACAGAAATGTTAAAAGTATCAATATGCTTAGCAATTCTAATGATTTCACCTTTGTCCATAGTAATCAAAGGTCTTAAAATATTGATATTGGTAACTTGTTCAATAGTTTGCATACTTTCTAAAGTTTGACTAGCTACTTGTCCTACTGATTCCCCATTAATTAAACATAAATGCTTGTTTGAATGTGCGAAATTAGCGGCTAAACGGTACATCATTCGACGCATAATATTAATAATATAAGAGTCAGAAACCTTTTTGCTGATAACCTCTTGCAAAGATCTAAAAGGGACCAAATGCAATTTTATTTGATTGTTAATAGAATAGCGACTTAAAATTTTTGTTAAATCAATAACTTTTTGAACCGATTCTAAAGGAGTTAAAGGGGTTGATTCAAAATGAAATAATTCTACTACAATTCCTTTTTTCATTGCTAAATAAGCCGCTACTGGAGAATCAATTCCGCCGCTTAAAAGCACTAAACCTTTTCCAATAGAAGAGTTAGGAAATCCTCCTAAAGCTTCTTTTTGGTCATCATTGCAATAAAGATAAACTGTTTCTTTTCTAATTTCAATATTTAAAATCACTTGTGGTTGTTTAACATCAACATGCAATAATTTTGTAAAAGGTTCTAAAATCAAAGGAGCGATTTTTTGAGTTAATTCCATGCTAGTTAAAAAAAAGCTTTTATCTTTTCGAGTAACTTCAATTTTAAACAAAACCTGTTTATTAATTTTTTCTTTTAGCAAAGAACAAGCTTGTTTTACGATGTCATCAAGATTTTTTTGAGCTTGAGTAGCTATTACAAATGAAGAAATACCTGATACATAAGATAATCTTGTTAAAATTTGTTTTTCTAAATTTAAAGGATAATCTATATAAGCATAATCATGTTTAATTTGCAAATCGATATTATTTAAGTCTTTTGTTTTGTTTTGTAAAATTTTTTTTAATTTTTGAATAAAATATATTTTATTTTTACCTTTTAAAAACAATTCTCCAAAGCGTATTAAAATTCTTTTGTTATTCACGCAAATAGCCTCACCATTAGTATGCTATGTTAATAAATTAACATTTTTACAATATATTTGTGTTTTTAAAATTAAAAATTAAGTTTAAAATAATAAACGACATTAAAATGACATCAACTTTTTTAATAAGATATTTTAAAAAATAAAAGATAAAAAATTAATTTTTCACGTTCTTATTATAACATTATAATATTTTTCAAGATAACTTTTTTCTTATTTTTGAATTATATTTCTGCACATTTTTGCAATTATAAAAATCAAAAAACCACCACTTTATCAAAAAAAGTGATGGGCGATATTAATAAATATTTAAAAAATATTTATTTGTTAAGTTGTTGATGCTTTTGCCGTACTAAGGCTTTGTTAATGTATAAAAAATCTTCTGGATTGACATATAATATACGATCATCTGAGCTATAATAAGTTTTTTTTGTATCGTCTTTTAAAATTTCAAATTGCATTTCTTCGACATTAGTTAATTTTTCTAAAATTCGTCTTAAAGTTTGAGGTATTTCATCCAAAAAATTTTTAGGCGAATTAGCATGAAGTCTTTTTTGATTTTCTTCCAATTCCATCATTTTTTGTTTCATTTCTAATTCAAACAATTTTTGATTAAAATACGTTTCCATCATTTTTTGTTTCATTTCTAAAAAATCAGTTTTTGATGTATCGTTTTTTTTATTATCCATCATTTCTAATAATTTTAAATTAATTAAGCAATTGGGATCAAAATCTTTGTTATTGATTAAAATATTTGGTAAATGACTTGAATTATCCCCACCACTTTTACTTTGTGATTCTTTGTTTTTTTTAGAATGACTAAAGGCTGCCGCAAGGGAAAAATTAATGCGATAAATAAGCGTAATTATCTTAATAACTAATTTCCCTAAAAGGAATATCACAACCGGAAAAAAAACAACAATCAAACCAATCATAATCGCTAATTCATGTTTATTATAATTTTGAATTTTATCAATAATTTCAGATATTAAAAGTAGCAAAAAATTACCCCTATTCAAAAGTATTTGTTATACTTTGCAATTTTACCATAAAACAATAACACAATAACATACAATTAAAATTAATTATTTTGTTTCAATAACCAAATAAATTCTTAAACTTACAACTTTATTTAATCAAAAAAAAACAAAATTGTCAATTAGTTGATGCAATATTTTTAACTTTTACCTCTTTTTTGTCTATTTTACCCCCTTTTGGCGTTATTTGGAAATTAAAAAAACTCCAACAATAAGTTTTTGTTGGAGTTAAATAAGTTTTATTTTAATATAGTTAACCAAAATAAAAAGGATTTCCCGTATAAAAAACCTTTTTATTTTAATTAATAATGATTGTTTGATAAATATTTTATAATTAAAAAAATAAAATTATAATATCTTTTAGTGGCAGGGATATCAGGATTCGAACCCGAACGAGCGGTTTTGGAGACCGTTATGCTACCGTTGACATCATATCCCTTTGAACAAGTGAGGTTTGTGGTACGGGTGACAGGATTTGAACCTGCACGCTACAAGCGCTAGATCCTAAATCTAGTGCGTCTACCATTCCGCCACACCCGCTTAAATTTGATTTTATTAATTATAAAATTAAAAAAATGGCAGACCCAGCTGGATTTGAACCAACGAATCACGGAGTCAAAGTCCGTTGCCTTACCACTTGGCTATGGGCCTTAATATAATATTTTGTGTTTTGGGGCGGCTGATGGGAATCGAACCCACGCATATCGGCGCCACAAGCCGCCGCGTTAACCACTTCGCCACAACCGCCAACTTTTTTTAATATTTCAACAACATAAAATATTATACCTTGAATTTGTCCTTTTGTAAAGTCTAAAAAAAGAATTTTATACAAAAAAATCTCAGTTAGACCAAAAGGCTGGATTTTTAAAAATGATAGAAATTGGAACGAAGAAATAAGGAAGTTTTGTTTTTTCGTTCTTCATATACATGTATTAGCGTTTTTTCTAAAAAAAAGGTGTATAAAAATTTGTTTTTTGATTTTTTTGGAAATGACGGAAAACGGTTTTATTTAGTAAATTTTTAATTTGTTAATTAAAAAATAGAAAAGCTGTTTGATATAAATTTAGCTAAGTTTTATTGTAAAACGTCAAAATGGGGCAAAATTTTGAGTTTTTGAGCTATTACAAAAAATGTTTTTTTATTATTGTATTGTTTGAAAGGAAAATTTTAAAATTGATGATTTTTATGGAAAAATGGTTGTTTTTTTAGTTAAAAGTTTAAAATTTGAAGAAATTTTGTTTGATTTGCGGACGATTTTCGTTGTTTTGTTAGTCTGTTTAAAAATTTTCGTCGGAGATTTTGTTGCGATGCTAAACAAGAAAAGAAAAAACATTGTTGAAATTTTTCTACGTCGCTATATAAAAAGCGAAAAAAAATTTTGAAAGTTTTTTTATTTTTATTGGTGTTTTTGTTAAGTTATTTGTTTATCTCTTATGCCAATTTTTAAGAATAGTATTTTGAATGTTTTCATAATCACTTGCTGTTAAGCTATTCATATTATTAGATGTTTTAATTTTAACTTCATTTTTATCAAAACGAGGAATTAAATGAACATGATAATGAAAAACAGTTTGTCCTGCAATTTCACCATTGTTATTTAATAAATTAATTCCTTGAGCGTGAAAAGAATTAATCAACACTTTACTAATTTTATGAACAATTTTAAATAAATGTGTAAAAATAGCCTCAGGAACATCTGCAATATTTTGATATTCTTTTTTAGTTATAACTAAAGTATGACCTTTGGTAAATTGAGTAACATCTAAAAAAGCTATTACTAAATCATCTTCATAAATCACATAACTAGGTATTTGTTTTTGAATAATTTTTGTAAAAATAGTTGACATAAAAACCTCTTTTTATTAATGATTTTTATATAAATAACTTGATATAATGGCGATAATTGAAACAGGTTTTTTTTATCTTATTTGTAAAAATTGAAAAAGAGAAATTATAAATGGCATAAATAATATATATATTATTTATTTTTGTTTGGTGAAATCAAGTTACCATCATCCCAATTTTGATGGATTATATGTTCCCATTTAATCTTTTTTTGATTTAATAAAAATGTTATTGCATGAAAAAAACAATATCCATCTGATGCCGTATCACTAGGAGTGTTAATGAAAAAATGATTCCCATTATTTTTTAAATTTAAATCAATATATTTTTCTTGCGGATTAATAAGTTGGGTTGTAGAACATAATAAAGGAATATCATTAATTATTAAACATATTTTTTGATTTAACCTTTCAGATAAAAAGTCTATAGTTCCTTGAATCAAGGGAGTGCTTGCTGTTAATAAACCCCCATTTAAAACATTTTCTTGAAATAATTGGGGATCTCCTTCAAAAATATTTTGATAATCTTTTTTCTTTTCAAATAATCCTTTTTGGAATTTTTTTAATCCTAAATATGCTAATTTTTGAACAAGCATCCAATTTTTTTTACTTAATTTTGAACTTGGTTCTTCGTTATAAATGAAAAAATTGTTAGGTTTTCGACTTGATTCTAATTTTGAGATTGGTTGTTTAATAATTGGCAATTCTTGCGTTTTTGAAACAAAATGTTTTTGTTGTGCATAAAGCAAAAAACCACATATCATCAACAACAAACAAATAATAATAATAATTTTTTTAAATATTTTTTTCATTTTTTAATAATTATGACCTCAACTCGATCATATTATAACATTTTCAAGTCATAATGTGAATATAAATAAACATATTAGGAGATTAAAATATAAAAAAATGTAATAAATACACTATTTAAATCAAATTTCCATCTATTTAAGTTAAATATTACATTTACAATTAACTATTATAGTTAAGCTTAAGGCAAGAAAATAACAATTATAAAAACAAGTTTTATAAAAAATGTTATAATACTAGAGTATAGGTTTCTAAATAACTTATAAACAAAATAAGTAGTTATTTTGGTAATGACATTTTTATAATTAATCATTTAAATTAGTTTAAATACTCAATCATTCAAAAAAATAAAGGTAATTAGTTTATGAAAACACATATACAACAAAAAAATATTATTTTAAGAAAAATTATTTTATCCTCTTATTTACTTGCTTTAGCTTTTATTTTAGAACAAATTGCAAAAACTATTAATTTAAATAAAATTTCAATGCCTATAGTTTTTAAACCTTTTATTAAATTTCTTATTTACCTTTGATTTTAATAGGGATTTTATTTGGATACCGTTTCAGTTTCATTATGTTACTGATATATGTTTTAATAGAATTATGTATAACAGGGTTTCATTTTAGTACTTTTGAGCATTACAAATCAATATATCCTCAAAATAATTTTGAACCATTTATGTTTCTTTTAATACATTGTTTTTTGGGGATTGTAATCCCTTCTTTGTCTTATTCTTTATCAGGTTTTTTATATCCTAACAAATATCATTCATTTAAACGCAACAAAAACCATTTACATTTATTAATGATTATATTAATTATTATTTTAATCCAAACTTTAACCCAAACCTTAAATGGTTTTATAATTTTTCGACCAGGGATTGAGAAACTCTTATGCAAACGAGACTATAGTTTTAATGATTTAAGCAATATAAAGTGGTTTTTAATTATTGGTGTTTTAAATTTTATTCCTACAGTTACTGTAAATTTTTTCTTATTTTTTAGCACGATAATGTTGGAACCTAGATTAAAAATGATTCGTTTAACCTATTGGCAAGAAGAAAGCGAAATAAAATAAACGAAATAAAAAAGATTTTATTGTAAATGAATCATTTTATTAACGATTATAAAAATTAGTTTAATTAAATTACTTTGATCAACACTAAAAAACAATAAAAATAAAAAGAGACTTGCAAAAGTCTCTTTTTTAACATTTTATCAATAAATCAATCTCGTTCAAATGATTTTTCACGTTTTAATTTTAGATAAAAAGAAATAAAAATAGTAAAAGTGATGATAAAACATAGTAAATTACTAAGTAAAATACTTAATCCTACACCTGTAACACCCCAATTTAAACAAATAGAAGAAAAAAGGATGATAAAACATATACGAAAGAAAGATCTTAAAAAATTCAAATAAAAAGAAGGGGCGATTTTTTTAAAAGATACTAAAAAATTAAATAAAATAATAGAGCCACAAGATAACCATAAACTAGTAGTTTCAAAAAATAACAATTTACGGAAAGCTTCTCTTTCTAAATTAGGAATTTGCTCCCAAACTTTATTATAAAAAAATGGTAAAAAGAATTTATAGCCAAAATAGTTAACCAAAGTTCCTATTAAAGCAAAAAAACACATACATAAAATAATTTTTTTAAAAGCTTCAAAAACCCGATTAAGATTATTATGACCTAAATTTTGAGAAATAATAGCGTTTTGGGAATCAGAAAAAGAATTTAATAAATTATAAAATATATTATTGATTGCAACAGCTAAGGCTAAATTAGCCCCAATTTGACTACTAGTAAGGCTTTCGGGCCCACCGTTATATAACTCTCTAACTACAATACTTACAATCAATTTTCCTAAACCATAAATACTAATGCTAGCACAAACAGGAATAGCTAGTTTAGAGATTTTTTTCATAAACTCTTTATCAAAGCGTAAGTTTTTAAAAATAATTTTAAAAGGATTGTGATGATCAAAAAACAAAAACCAAAGAGCGAATAAAGTAATGATAAAATTAGAAATAAAAGTTGCCCAAGCTAAAGAGGAGATAAAAGGGGAATATTTAAATAACACAAAAGATAAAATAATTTTACTAAAAGCATTTAATAAATTTAAAAAAAGAGGAATTTTGTTGTTTCCCTTAGCGCGTTCCAAACTTAAAAATACAGTATTAATGATGATGCAAACAAAAGAAAGAATAATCAAATTATAATATTGTTTTTGTTGTGCATATTCTTGTGGGATGGCACTAATTTTTAAAATAAATTTTAAAATAGGGTTTTGAAAAACAAAAATACATAAAAAAGAAACTAATAATGCTGTTAAAATAGATAAAAGAAAAGTTTTAGCTAAATAAAGACGCATCTTGGTAATATTATTTTCTCCATAAGCGCGACCTACTAAAATAACTCCTCCTGTGGCTATTGAAATGCCAAAAGGGATAAAATACACCTTTGAATAAATGCACCCGACTAATAAAAGTTATAGTTGCATCGAGAAAAGATTTTCTTTTTAAAATCAAAATATCAATAACATCAGATATATTTTGAAAAACCCAATAAATAATAATAGGGAAAGTGAAATAAAAAATAACTTGCCATAGATTCCCTTCTAGTACAAATTTTCTATTTCTTTTTTCAGTTATTAAAAATTTAGTCATTCCTTCTGTTTTAACCATTTAAAACCTCCATCTAATGATTCTTGATTGGTTAACAAACTTTTTTAATTAATTTGTATGACAAGACAAAAGGAAAGGAATGATACTATCTATTATCAAAAAAATAAAAATTGTTTAAAAAAACAAAAAAGTTATTATAATAACCTACAATATTATTGTATCATAACTAAATACACCTCTAAAGATGATTTAATATTTAATCTTCTAAAATATTAAATGTTTTTTCAGCTACTCTTAATTTAGCCGATATACTGCGTGGATTTTGTTGCATTTCATTTTGACTGGGCACAAAAACTTTTTTAGTGATAAGTTTCAAGGGAGAACAAGGAAAATTAACAATAGGAAGTTTTTGTGGCAAGTCGACAATACTATTTTTTTTAAAAAAACGTTTTACAATGCGATCTTCTAGAGAATGAAAACTAATGACCACTATGCGACCATGTTTTTTAAGTAAATCAAGGCTTTGTGTTAAAACTTTTTTTAATGATTCTAATTCTTGATTAACTTCAATGCGTAAAGCTTGAAAAATTTTTTTAGCACTATGTCCTTTGTGATAACGATAAAAAAGATCAGTAATAGCTACTACATCATAAGATGTATGTAAAGGCCTTCTTTTAATGATTTCTTTAGCAATATAAGATGCTTTGGGTTCTTCGCCATAAAACCAAAAAATATTTTTTAATTTTTGAAAAGAATAATTGTTAACAATATCTTTGGCTGTTAGTTTTTGTTGTTGGTTCATTCTCATATCCAAAGGGACATCATATAAGTAACTAAAACCTCTTTGGGGATTATCAATTTGACAAGAAGACAGTCCTAAATCTAATAAAATACCATCTATTTGAAAAACATTTTTTTCAGCTAGTTTATCTTTTAAATAAGAGAAATTACTATGAATAATGTTAATTGGAAAATGAGGTGATATATTTTTATAAGCCTGTTTGCAGGCTGTTAAATCTTGATCAAAAGAATATAAAAAACCATTTTTTAGATATTTAATAATTTCTAATGAATGACCACCTTGCCCTAAAGTGGCATCTACATAAAGACCATTAGGATTGATGTTTAAAAAAGCGATAGCTTCTTTTTTAAGAACTGAAATATGTTTAAAAATCACTATTTGCTCCTTTGAAAAGATGATAAAAATATTTTTTTGATATATCAATAATTTTTAGAATTAGTTATTGATTGATTTTATTAGGGTATAAAATAATAATAGTTAAATTACAAATCAGCATTGTAATTTAACTATTTTTTAAAAAAACAATATGTATTTAATTTGGTAAATTAATGATATTTTTTTATTTAAAGACAAATTCTACTTTGTCGTGAATGATTTCTTCTAAAGCTTTACCAACTTCTTTATGACATAAACAATCTGGTAATGTTTTTTTTTGAGTTTCGAGTATATGTGCTATTTGACTTGAAACATGTACTAATTTATATTTAGAATTAATTTTATCTAATAATTTGTCAATAGAAGGGTAACTTAACCCATCCTTATTGATTTTTTTATTGTTCGGCATAACCGTTATCCTCCAAAATTTTTAAATAATTGCGAATACTACGTTTTGTTTTGGCGTGTTCAGCCCTAATAATGGCAATAATGCGATCAGCAGCGTTTGCAACATCATCGTTAACCACGATATAATCATATTTATAAGCCAATGGAAATTCTTTATTAGCCTTCATAATTCTTTTATTAATGTTTTCTGGAGCTTCAGTCCCTCTCTTTTTTAAACGTTCATAAAGAGCTTTTTTTTCTGGCGGCACTAAAAAAATAAAAACAGCATTAGGAATTCTTTTTTTTCTTAATTGAGTGGCCCCTTCTACTTCTATTTCTAAAAAAACTTCTTTACCTGCTTTTAAATAATCTTGAATTTGTTGACGTGGAGTGCCATAATAATAATCAATAAATTTGGCCCATTCTAAAAATTGATTCTTTTTGATGCCTAATTCAAATTCTTCTTTAGTTAGAAAATAATAGTCTTTGCCTTCTTGTTCGCCTAAACGAGGCGACCTTGTAGTGGCTGAAATAGAATAAACAAAGTTATGATTAGTCATTTCAAATAAAGCTTTTCTAACAGTGGCTTTCCCCACTCCTGAAGGTCCTGAAAGTACTATTAAAAGTCCTTTTTTATTTAATTTCATGTTAAATTACCTTTTTCTTTCTTCAAAATTTTGATGTAACTTTTGATATTTTTTATTTTTTAGATTTTTAGGATATTTCAGAAATAAAAAAATCAAACCATTAAATAAATTATTTTGAAGAACTACAAAAAAAATTTAAGAAAAAAATAAAATTATTGCTAAAATTGCAATTAACAAAGAAAATTATCAAATAATTTTCATTAAGCAACTATTATATTTAACACTTTATTAGAAATGTAAATCATTTTAACAATATTTTTTTGATAAATGAATTGATGTACTTTTGGTTCTTTCAAAGCTAAAGCTTTAATTTGTTCTAAAGGGGTGTTACAAGATATTTCTAAAACCGTTCTTATTTTGCCATTTACTTGAATTACTACTTTGCATTCTTTTGTTTGTAAATATCGAAGATCATATGAAGGCCATTCCATATTTACTAATTGTTGATCGTTTTTTAAAAGAACTTGATTCATTTCTTCAGTAATATGAGGGGCAATGGGGTTTAATAATTGTAAAAAAATTTGAATTTGCTTTTTTCCTATTTGATGCCTTTGATAAACCTGATTAACGAAAATCATTAATTGACTAATAACTTTATTAAACTTTAATTTCTCATAATCTTGAGTCACTTGTTTAATTGTTTGATGTAAGAAAGGTTCTAAACTTGCTTGATTTTGATTAGTTATTTCAAAAGAAAACATATGATAAACTCTGTTTAAAAAACGCTGGATGCCTTTTAAACCTTTTTCATGCCAACTTTTAATCTCTTCTAAAGGTCCCATAAACATCACATAAAGTCTTAAAACATCAGCACCACATTTATCAAGCATACCAGAAGCGCTAACGCCATTGCCTTTAGATTTAGACATTTTAGTATGATCATGTCCTAAAATAATACCTTGATTGACTAATTTTTGAAACGGCTCTTTCAAAGAAACTAATCCTAAATCATATAAAAATTTATGCCAAAAACGAGCATACAATAAATGACCTACAGCATGTTCTGCGCCGCCAACATATAAATCAACTGGCAAAAAATAATCTAGTAATTTTTTAGCTTTAACGGTATTTAAAGGAATCATTCCTAAATAGTTTTTTAAAATATAACCAATATAATACCAAGAACTACCTGCTAATTGAGGCATAGTGTTAGAATCTCTACGATATTTTTGACCATTTTTTTCAAAATATAACCAAAAATATGCTTTCGATAAAGGAGATTCTCCTGTTCCTGAAGGAGTGATTTTATCTAAAATAGGCAATTCTAAAGGCAAAAGGGAGTCGTCAATAGTATGAATGTTGTTAGCGCTATCATAAAAAATAGGGAACGGTTCGCCCCAATATCTTTGACGCGAAAAAACCCAATCATGTAATTTATAAGTATGATGTAGATCGCCAAGATGGTGTTTTTGAAGAAATTGAATCATTTTAGTTTGTGCTTGTTTGTTGTCGAGACCATTTAAAAAAACACTATTAATGTGTATGCCATCTCCTTCAAAAGCTTTAATCATTTGATTATTTGAGTTATTTTCTTCAGAAGAAAGATAATAAGTAGCAGGAGCTTGAATGACTGGAATCATTTTTAAATTATATTTTTGAGCAAATTCAAAATCTCTTTGATCATGGCAAGGGACTGCCATTAAAATCCCTGTACCAAAATGAGGTAAAACATAATCAGCAATCCAAATAGGGATTTTTTGATTATTGCAAGGGTTGATAGTGTAACTTCCAGTAAAAACACCAGTTTTTTCTTTATTGACACTTCTTTCTAAATCTTTTTTTTGTTTCACATATGTTAAATAATCATTAACTTGTTGCTGTTGTTGTTTAGTAGTAAGTTGGGGCACTAATGGATGTTCAGGAGAAATAACTAAAAAAGTAACACCAAAAAGAGTATCAGGGCGCGTAGTAAAAGCTTTTAAACAAATATTTTGTTGAGAAGAAGTAAAAGAAACAAGCACTCCTGAAGTTTTACCAATCCAATTAATTTGCATTTCCTTAAGATTATCAGGCCAATCCACTAATTCTAAATCATTTAAAAGTCTTTCTGCATAATTAGTAATTTTTAAAACCCATTGTTGCATCTTTTTTTTGATAATAGGGTGATTCCCTCGTTCTGAAAAAAGACCTTGTTCATTGGAAATCACTTCTTCGTTGGCCAAAACAGTACCTAATTTAGGACAAAAATTTACTTCTATATTTTCTAAAACAGCCAATTTATTTTCATAAAGTTTTTTAAAAATCCATTGAGTCCACTTATAAAAATAAGAGTCAGAAGTTGCTAATTCTTTATCCCAATCAACAGCTTTTCCCATACTTTGAATTTGTTTTTTGAAATTACTGATATTGTCATAAGTAAAAGTTCTAGGATTTTTACCAGTATTTAAAGCATATTGTTCTGCTGGCAAACCAAAAGAATCCCATCCAAAAGGATGAAAAACATTATATTGTTGCATCCTTTTAAAACGACTCATAATATCAGTGGCGGTGTAACCTTCGATATGTCCAATATGCAACCCTTCTGAAGAAGGATAAGGAAACATATCTAAACAATAAAATTTTTTTTTATTATAATCGTTTTGAGTTTTAAAAACTTTATTTTGTTGCCAATAGAGTTGCCATTTATGTTCTATTTTTTTAAAATCATAATTTAACTTAGTCACTATTAAAAACCTTCTAATTGTTATTTTGTTAATTTTATCATTAATATTGCAAAAGTTAAAAATTTCATTATAGCCACAAAAATTCAATCTGAAAAAATCAAATATTTATGGAAATAATGCTATCAAAATTAAGAAGTATTGTTAGTGATATAGACTACTATATCTTCCACTGTTTTGAAATTTTGTAAAACAACATCACTAATGCTAATGTTGAATATTTTTTCTACTTCCATTGCTAATTCTAAAGCATCAAGTGAATCAAGTCCTAAATCTTCTTTAAAACGTGTTTTTAAAGTAATTATATTAGGTTCCAAAGATAATTGAGTAGCAATTAAAGTTTTAATTTTTTCTAAAATCATTATTTTACATTTCTCCTTCAAAAAGAAATAATCACTTAATAATATTATACTCTAAAAAACATGTTTTAGGTAATACATTTATAATTAAAATAAAATTATCTTATATTTAAAAGAAACAAACTAAATTATTAATGACAATAATTTAGTTTGTTAATTAAAATTAATTTAATTTTGGTGGTAATGATTTATTGAAATAAAATTTCTTGTATTTTTGTTTCATCTAATTGATTAACCAATAAAGTTAAAAGTTTAATAGTATTTTGGATATCTTGCTTATGTACTATGGAAGCATGAGAATGAATATAGCGAACAGGAACACACAATGATAAAGCCGCTGCCCCTTCGTGCACTAAATGCATTGTTGCAGCATCAGTGCTTCCACCACTACCGCCAACTTCTTGGATAGGAATTTGATTTTTTTCAGCAACTTCTAAAACTAATTTACGCAACCCTCGGTGCGCTATTAACCCACCATCATAAACTAAAACTTGCGGTCCTTTACCTAGGGTGTGGCCTTCTTTATCGCCACCTGGAACATCATTGGCAATACCGGTATCAACAGCAATAGCAATTTGAGGATGGATTTTATGAGCGCTAGTTTTTGCTCCACGTAAACCCACTTCTTCTTGAACGGTGAAAGCACCAAAAAACTGATTATTAACCGGTTTAATGTTTGCCAAAATTTGCATAATAATTGCCACTCCCACACGATTATCCAAAGCTTTTCCTAATAAATAATCTGAATTAGCTAAAGAGTTAAATTCAACATAAGGGGTTACCATATCTCCAATGCGAACGCCTAATTTTAAAGCTTCTTCTTTAGTTGCAACGCCAATATCTAAATACATTGAAGAAATTTCTACCATACGATTTCTTTCATGAAAAGTCATAATATGTGGTGGTTTGCAACCAGTAACTGCTTTTAAAGTCCCTTGTGAAGCATGAACGTTCCAAACTTGAGCTAACATTACTTGCGAAAACCAACCTCCAAGAGTTTGGAATTTTAAAAATCCTTCAGGAGTAATTTGAGTCACTACTAAACCAATTTCATCTAAATGACCTGCAAACATAATTCGAGGGCCTGAAGCTCCTTTGCTAGCAATTACAGAACCCAAATTATCATATTCAATAGCATCTACTTTATTTTTAATTTGATTAACAACATATTTAGAAACTTCTTTTTCTTGACCAGGAATACCGTTTAACATGGATAAATCTTTTAACAAAGTAACTAAATCACTCATTTTTTAAAACCCCTTGTGTTTATCATAAGAAACATGATTTTTCATTTTTTTGATTTCTATAAAAATTAAATAAAGAAATTTTATAAAAGATAACAAAGCTAATGTTTTTAAAATAATGGCTCTAGCGTTTTGAAATATAGGAGTATTTAGACCATAACAACCAAGGCTAAACATTAAAAGATATAAAGTAAACAAATAAATATTATCTTTTTTGAAATATTCAACATATAAGTTAATCAAACCATGTAATAAAAAAAGGATAGCCAAACATTTATTGAAATCAGTAAAAAAACGCATTAAACGATAATCGCGGTGAAGTTGATCAACGTTTAAAATAGATAATCCTGGAAGCAAAAAACCTGTTAAAATAATTAACACAAATAACAAGGTTTCAAAAGCAAAAATAAAACGCGTTCTTCCAAGAGTTTTTTTATATTTTTGAAAAACCATTAAATAAGTAAATAAAAGTAAAAAAATTCCTAAAAAAACATCTCCTAAACGTATTGACTTAGTTGTTCCTGGAACCTTAAAATTATTACTGTCAAAATAACAAAAACATGCCACTGCAAGAAATAAAATAGCTAATAAAATAGAGCCTAAATTAAACTTTGTTCTTTTTTTTGTTTGATTCATGTCATCTACTCCTTACTTTTTTTTAAAAAATAATAAAATACAAATAAATATTATTTGCCTTAAAAAACCCAAAAATATTTATTTTTATAACACGAAAGGGTATAATAATTTTATTTAATAAGTTTTTTTGTTAAAATATCAATAATTTCATTTTTTTTAAGTTTATAAACTTGAGCAACTTGATGTTGCTTGGCCAATTGTCTTAAATCAGGAAGTATCATTTGAGATAATTTATCATAAGGCAATTTAGCAGCAAGAGGTTTATTTTTCTTAGCAGAAATCGGGTGAGATGGATTAGATTTTGCTGTAGATGCTTCTTTTTTAGAATCCGATTTAACGGTTGCATCAGAATTTTGGTTTGGCAACACTACACTCTTTTGAGATTCTTTATTTTGCACAGGAGATGTAGATTGTTGAGTTTTTAAAACATCTGTTTTAATAGCTGGTTTTTCTATTTGACTCTTTGATTGTGATATTTGCTCTTGTTTAGGATTGCTTTCTACTGTTGGAGTATTTTTAGTAATGTTTGTTTCTTGCTTTAATTGTTCTAAAGATGCTTGCGCTAATTTAACATATTGGGCAAAAACATCTGGTTGTTGATAAGCTAAATCTGCTAACATTTTACGATTAACATCTACTTTAGCTAAAGCAAGACCGTGCATAAAACGAGAGTATTTCATTCCCAACAACATAGAACCTGCATTAATACGAGAAATCCATAATTTACGAAAATCTCTTTTTCTTTGTTTGCGATCTCTATAAGCATACTGTAAAGAACGCATTACTTGTTCATGAGCTGTTTTGTAAAGATTGCTTTTAGAACCAAAATAGCCTTTTGCCATTTTTAAAACTTTTTTGCGACGTTGATGCCTTGCTGGTGTAAAACTAATTTTAGCCATAATCTAAATCCTTTCTATAAACCTCTAATAAGAGGCTTGATTCTTTTATAATCTGAAGCAGATACACATACCACGCCTCTTAATTGTCTATTTTGTTTAGTAGTTTTTGATGATGCAAGGTGATTTTTATAAGCATGACCTCTTAATATTTTTTTCTTTTTAGTGATTTTAATACGTTTTTTTAAACCACTATGGGATTTTTTTTTAATCATTTGGTAATCGCTTGACCTTTCTTAATTAAGTTGTAATAATTTAATCCAATTTCAATAATTTTTATTTCAAAGGAGACAAGGTAACTATAAATTGATTCCCTTGTAATTTTAAAGGACTTTCTATTTGACTCAAACTTGTTAAATCTTTAATAATTTTTTGTAAAATCGTTTCTCCTAATTGGTAATTTTTAATCATACGACCACGAAAACGCATGCTAATTTTCACTTTATCACCTTGTTTTAAAAATTTTTGAATTTGTTTTACTTTAGTATTTAAATCATGAGTATCAATAGTGGGGTTTAAACGAATTTCTTTTAAAACACTAATAGAAGTCTTTTTTTTAGCTGCACGATTTTTTTTCTGTTGATTATAACGATGTTTTTGGTAATTCATTAAACGAGCCACCATTGGAACGGCATCAGCATTAACTACTACAATATCAATTTCTTTTTGTTCTGATAATTTTAAAGCTTCGTTTTGGTTCAAAATGCCTAATTTTTCTCCTTTTTCATCAATGATTAAATATTTTCCTTGTGGAATTTTCTCATTATATAAATCTGTGTTATTAGGTCTTTTTTTTAATTTTGGTTTAGGAAATTTAATATTTAAATCCTCCTTTTTGTTTTTATAAAGTGTGTGTTTTGCTAAAACTTAACAAATTGCAAGCTTTAATCGAAATCATTTTTTGCAAAAAATTATCGCGAAATAAACAAAAAAAGAAATGCCTATTCAAAAAGCATTTCTCTTAAAAATAAAAATAATAGCACTAAAAATAAAAATGTATTTAATTTCAAAAAAATTAAATATTTGCGTGCTATTTGCCCAAAAATCAATTACAAGATTAATCAGGCGAGAGAAAAAAACTCTTCTTTTCACATATTTCATATATAACTAAAATACAAAAATAACATAAAAGATATTTATAAGTTTGCTTTTGTTTACTTTTAATGATGGAAACAAAACAATACCATTTACAATTATACAAAAAAAAATTATAAATCATACAAAAAAACTGAATATTGTGAATTTTTATTACTTTTATTAATATTTAATTATTTTGTTGATATTTTGTTACAACATCAAGATAAAGTTTTAAAATATTAGCTCCAAAGTTTTCTTGGGAATAAAATATAACTGCTTGTCTTGCTTGATTAGATAAATTCACACATAGTTCTTTGGAATGAGATAGCTTTATTAAATGTTGCAC
>NZ_JACAOD020000014.1 GCF_016876135.2 Candidatus Phytoplasma meliae | reverse complement strand
GTTAATAATTAAACTAATTTATCAATTTCTTCTTTGATAATAGTTTCTTTTTCCAGTAATAAATTAGCTATTTTATGAAGTAAATCTTGGTTTTCTTTTAATACATCTTGAGCAATTTGATAACAATTATCAATAATTTTTTTCATAGCATCATTAATAGCTTTTTTATCTGCAAATGGTGAATCTTGCATTAATCCTAAATCACTCATTCCGTATTTAGTAACCATTGCACGGGCTACTCTAGTAGCTGATTGAAAATCTGAGAAACATCCATCACTAATATTATCAAGTCCAAAGATCATTTCTTCAGCTGCCCTTCCTGCCAAAGAACATACAATATTTGCTTGAAAACGTTTTTTAGAATGGAAAAATAATTCTTTTTCTTCCATAAATAAAACATAACCACCTGCTTGTCCACGTGGAACAATGGTAATTTTTTGAATTGCAGGAGCATCTTTTACTTTTAATCCAATAACAGCATGTCCTGCTTCATGATAGGCAGTTTCTTTTCTTTCTTCTTCGGTATATTTACGTGATTTTTTCGCAGGACCCATCCAAACACGATCAATTGCTTCTTGTAAGGTATCCATAGTAATTAGTTTTTCATTATTTCTAACAGTTAAAATAGAGGCTTCATTTAATACAGCAGCAAGTTCTGCTCCACTCATACCAGGAGTTTGTTTGGCTAATTGATGAAAATCAATATCTTTAACTAATTTTTTGTTTTGAGCATGAAGTTTTAAAATAGCTTCTCTGGCTTTAACATCAGGAAGAGTTACCATAATACGACGGTCAAATCTTCCGGGGCGCAACAAGGCAGCATCAAGCATATCAGATCTATTAGTAGCTGCTACAATAATAATTCCTGCAGAAGGATTAAAGCCATCCATTTCAGTTAGAAGTTGATTTAGGGTTTGGTCTTTTTCTGAATTAAAAGAATGACCACCTCTTTGTCCTCCTAATACCTCTATTTCATCAATGAATAAGACACAAGGGGCATTTTTTCTTACTTCTTTAAATAATTCACGAATACGGGATGCACCAACTCCAACATATACTTCAACAAATTCTGAACCTGCTACGGAGTAAAAAGGAACACCTGCTTCTCCTGCTAAAGCTTTGGCAAGTAAGGTTTTTCCTGTTCCAGGAGGCCCTGATAATAAAACTCCTTTAGGAATTTGAGAACCCATATTATGATATTTTTGAGGTTGTTTTAAGAAATCAACCATTTCGACTAATTCTGCTTTTTCTTCTTCATTGCCTGCAACATCTTTGAAAGTGATTTGTTTTTGTTTATTGGTGATTGCAAAATTATTATCTTTTTTGTTAAATGCTCTTGTTCTATAAAGATAAATCATCCACCAAACAGAAGATACCGAAGATAAAATACCTAAAAGAGGATTTAAAACAATGCTAAATGGTTTAGTTTGAAAATATTGCTTATTGTTAAGATAAGTAATTAATTTTCCTTTTTCATCACCAATTTTTTCTAATTTATGAAGAAAGTGAACAAACATAAATTGAGTATCAGCATGAGTATACCATGTTCCGTCATTTTTAGTTTCAACAATTACTTTTTCAATTCCTTCTGAATGTCTAGTAATGCTTCCCCCTAACATCCTTATTTTAATTGATTTTAATTCTTTAACATCTGTTTGTTCTATTTTTTCGATTAATGCTATGGGATTCAAATAACCGTTTTGATCTTCCCATTGTTGCCTTAATTCAAAAAAGAGCAAATATAAAAGTAAACTTGTCATACTTAAAATTATTATAGTTTTTGGTTTTTTTAACATTCTTAATATTTTTGGCATTTTTTAATTTCCTCCCCAAATTTTAAGTTGTTGTTTTTTTTGATATTTTTTAAAAAATAAATAACTACATAAAATCAATAAGATAACAAAAGTTAAAATAGCGCTCCACAATAGTATGCTTTCTGTAATGCTAAAAGTTTTAGTTTCTAAGTTTTGTGGTTTAATAATTTTTTTAAGTTGTTCATCTTGATATTTATCTAAAGCTTTTTGTAAGTTATTTTGAGAAATAGTTGCTTCACCTTCTTGTTCGACAGCCATCAAAGCAGCTTCATTGACAAAATATTTAATTGAAGCAGGACTCATTTTTAATTCATAACATTGTTCTGCCAATGAATTTAAAAATTCATCTTTTAATTGACCATGTTCTTTTAAATCTGATGCAAGATTAATTTTTTTAAGATACAAAGCTAATATTTTTTTAGTATCTTCTTTGTTGGGTAAACTAATTAAAATCTTTTTTTCTAATCTTCCTGGACGCACAACTGCTTCATCTAATAATTCTACTTTATTGGTGGCACCAATTACAATAATAGGATAAGGATGTTTTTTAAAGCCATCTAATTCTGTTAAAAATTGGTTAACAGTTGAATTATGACTCCTAACAGCTCCTCCTGAATCTCCTTCAGTAGCACCTCTTTTACTAAGAATAGCATCAATTTCATCAATAAAAATAACACAAGGTTTATTTTGATGTTGTGCTGTTTTAAACATATCTCTTACTAATGTTTCACTAGCTCCTACTCTCGATGTTGTAAATTCAGGTCCTGATCTATAAATAAAATAAGCTCCTTCTAATTCTTTTTCTAATTGTTCAACAATATAAGTTTTACCTGTTCCAGGAGGACCATGCAAAATATATCCTTTTGGTAGTGTAGCTCCTACATCTTTATATATTTGAAAATCTTTAAAATATCTGATAATATGTTCAAATTCTTTTTTAATTTCTTCGCTTATTATAACATTGGGTAGAAAATCTTTGCTAAAAGTTACTTGTACTTGACCACTAAATTCATCAGACGCAATATTTGCTTTATTTTGGTAAGGAATGAAGTCCACTTTTAACTTATCAATTTGTTGATCGTTTAAAGATATTTTATTTGCTTCTTTTAATTTTTTTAACGCTTGTTTAACGTCCTCTTCTTTTTTATAATTTAATGTTCCTAAATCTATATTATTATTAATTTTTTGGTTCAATTTTTGTTTAATTTCAAAAATTACTTCAACTGCGCCTGATAATTGACTAGAAGTAAGAGTTGCTTTGTTTGTATCAAGAATAAAATTAACTTGTAAATTATTTATATCATCATTAGTTAAAGTTGGATTCTTTTGCTGTAATGCTTTCTTAATATCGCTTTCTAGTGCATATTCTAATAAACCTAAGTTTGTATTTTGAACTTTATCTGGTAATTGATCTTGTTGATTGTGTGTTGTGCCATGTACAACAAGATTAACTATCATATTTCCTAAAAATATAAAACAAATGATGATACAAGATAGTTTTTGAAGTAATAAAATTATCTTTTTATTTTTTTCCATTTATTTTTCCCTTTCTGCATTTTAATAGATTTATTTAGTGTTCCTTTTAACTATTTTTTTCATGTAATAATAATAACCACCCATTCCTCCTGCAATAAGAGCAATGATTATGGTAATTATGATTATAGTCATTTTATGAGATTTATCTTTTGGTGGGTTTGATAGCTTCATTGTTGATTTGGATTTATCTTCTTGTATGTTGTTATTATTTAAATTATCTGCATTATTAGGATTATTAGATGTTTGTGATACCTCTATATTAGCGATTTCAAAAGGGATTTGAACTCTACCACTATATTTGTTAGAACTAACCACTACAAAGTTTTCATTTTGTGGAAATTCAACCATTAATGTTTCATCTTGAAAAGAAGAATTCCCTTGCAGAATAGTTTCTTTTGCTTGTGTTTGGTTTCTTTCTGTAATACGAATCGTTGTTCTATTTGTTAGTTTATTGATTAATGATTCTTGAGGTGGATTATTGTTAGAATTATTTAAAATAATATTATCATTTTCATCTTTAACAAAAGCAATTGTTTTACCATCTTCGTTATATTGGGTTGTTTTGATTCGGTTGCCTGTTGTTGGGTTGTATTCGTCGATGAAGGAAATGGTTCCGTTGTGGTAGTTGGTTGATTTGGTTGGTTTAGATGTGAATGGGTTATATTCGAAAATAAATTTAATTGTTCTATCTGGGTTGTATTTGGTTGCTTTGATTCGGTTGCCTGTTGTTGGGTCGAATTCGTCGATTAAGAAAATGGTACCGTTTCGGTCGTACCACGTAAGTTTGGTTTGGTTGCCTGTTGTTGAATTGTATTCTCGAATGAAAGAAATAGTGCCATCTGGTTTGCATCGGGTTATTTTGATTTGTTTACCTGTTGTTGGGTCATATTCGTTAATACAAAGAAGTTTTTCGGGGTTCATCAGTTTTTCTGTACCTTTAATCAATTTCCCATTACTATGATATTCATATTGTGTAATATATACAATATCATTCCCATTGCTTTTATAAGAAGTTGTTTTAATTAATTCACCACTTTGTGGATCGAATTCATGCATAAAATCTATCTTTTCGCTATTTGGTTGATAATACGTGCTTGTAATAATTTTATTTGTATTTTTATTAAATTTACATATATAATTATAATTTTCATTATCATTTTTTATTTGATAGTAAACATAATTTTCATCATTTTGTATTTCATTAAAAGTTAATTTTAAATGTTTTACAATATTTGTATTTTTTGTATCGATAAATTTAAATTCCCATTTATTAACAGGTAATTGATTTACTTGTGCTACTATTTCATAATTACATAATGTTGTTTTGAATTCATTCAACTTCGCAATTTTATAAGCATCTATAAATCTTTGATGTGCATCGCTATTTTGTTGTGGATCATTCGTAGTTGTGGAATTATCGACTTCTTCAGGTGAGTTTGTTGGAGGAACATCTGCATAAATAAAATTATTATAGTTAAAATAAATTAAAATATTAAATATTAAAAATAATAAAATGTAATAATTTTTATATTTCTTTTGTTTTTGCATTTAAAAATTAACCCTCTTTACTTTTTATTTTCTTATGTGTTAAGTTTAATAGTCATCAATAAATAACTATTAATTACAATTATACACCAAAAAAAAAAAAAAACAAGTTTTATGCTCATATAATCTTGATATCTGAGTATTTTACTTGTTTTTTTATATTTTGGATCACATTTTATTAAAACAAAAAAAGAGACTTATAAAAGTCTCTTTTATATTAATTTATTAAAAAGTTAAATTAGGTAAGGCAGTTAAATCATATTTATAAGTAGCTTTAGTAATTTTATTTTGATAATAAGCAGCAATCCCTATCATAGCTGCTTGATCAGTACAATAAGCAACACTTGGAAAAATAACTTCTAAATGTGTAAAGCAACTACTAAATTTATGTCTTAAACCCATATTAGAAGCCACTCCACCTGTTACAATTAACTGCTTAACAGGATATTTTGTTAACGCTCTTTTAGTTTTTTCAAACAAAACATCAATCACACTAGCTTGAAAAGAAGCACAAATATTTGAAACATTTAAAGTATCAATATTTCGATTAAGAATTAAATTAACTAAATGACTTTTAAGACCCGAAAAACTAAAATTTAAATTATTATTTTTTAAATAAGGTCTCACGAAACAATAAGTATCTTGCCCTTGTTGAGCTAATTGATCAATCAAAGGGCCTCCAGGATATGGTAATTGAAGTACTTTAGCAATTTTATCATAAACTTCTCCCACAGCATCATCTAAAGTGGTTCCTAAAACTTCAATTTGCCCATGTTCTTTTAAATAAAGCAATTCAGTATGTCCTCCTGAAATTAAAAGAACTAATGCTGGAGGTTTAATTTCGTGCTCAATTTGAGCCGCATAAACATGTCCTAATAAGTGATTAATGCCTAAAAGAGGTTTTTGATGAACATAAGCAAAAACATTAGCAGCATTGATGCCAATTAATAAAGAACCAATTAAACCAGGTCCATGGGTAACCGCCACTAAATCAATATCTTGAGGTTGAACTTGTGCTTCTTTTAAAGCTTGTTCCAACACCAAAGTCATAAATTGAATATGTTTGCGTGATGCTATTTCAGGAACTACACCACCAAAAATTTGATGATATTTAATTTGAGAAAAAACAATATTAGATAAAACTGTTTTCCCATCTTGCGTCACAGCAACACTGGTCTCATCACAACTAGTTTCAAAAGATAAAATAATCATATATTCTTCCTTTAAACTTATATCATCTTAAAATTATATTTGCAATATACCAAATGAAACTTATTTTTTAATTTCATTAATATATAAGCCAAAACCTTTATAACCAATATGAGCAGCTATAACAGAAGAAATTTTTCCATACAACGAAATTTGAATTTGAGGATCACCTATTTTCTTAATTTGAGTCATAAGTTCTTGTGCATTTCGATCATCATCAACATAAATCACTTGTATATCTAATATATTATTGGATGTTTTACAATCTATGCTTTTGTTAATTAAATAATCAAGACATTTTTTAAAACTACGAACTTTCTTTTCTATCAATAAAATACTTTTTTGAAATTTCAAAATAGTATGAACCCTTAAAAGATTGCCCAGAAGAGCCCTAAATTTACTAATACGCCCATTATAAGCTAATATTTTTAAGTTTTCAACAGTACAAAATAAGACCCCTTGATCTTGTTCTTGTTTAATTTGTAAAGCTAATGCTTGAGGGATAATATTAGGATTTTGCTCTAATAAATAATGAATTCTTTTTAAAGCGAAAATAACTGCAGGACCAACATTTTCAGTATCAATCACAGTAATTCTTGATTCATTTAATATCTTTTTAGCCAAAAGAGCACTATTAACAGTTCCACTTAATTTATGTGACAAAGTTAAACAAATAATATGTTGATAACCTAAATCAAATTGTTTTTGAAAAGCTTGAATAAAAAGCTCTGGATTAGGTTGACTAGTAGTCACCTTACGTTTTTGATCAATAAATTGAAGTAATTTTTCATTATCGATGGTACCGTCAATATAATCTTGTCCATCAACCATCACAGTTAAAGGAACTATGGAAATATCATTAAATAAATTTTTACCATAATTACTGCCACAAGTAGAATCAACCACAATTCCAAATTTTCTTTTTTGCATTTTGTCCCTCTTTTTTCTGTTTTAATTCATAAAAATTGCTAAATATTCTTGAAGTTTTGTTTTTTCGTTAATTTTAATCATAATCCCTTCTAAAGCAATAGAAATATTACCCGTTTCCTCAGAAACAACAATAGTCATACTATCAGTAGTTTCGCTAATCCCTAAAGCAGCACGATGACGTGAACCTGTTTTTTTATCAAAATTATCATTAGCTGAGGATAGGGTGAAATAAGCACTAGCACACAAAATTTTATCACCTCTCACAATCACAGCTCCATCATGCAAGGGAGTATTAGGGGTAAAAATATTTAATAACAACTCTTTAGAAACATCACCATTAATTAAAATAGCTTTTTGAGCATATTGTTCTAAAGTACTATTTTTTTCAATAGTAATTAAAGCACCTATCTTATGAGAAGAGAGTTCTATTACTGTTTTAATAATTTCTTTTTGAGTTTTATCGCCTCCCATAAAAATATTTCTTCTTTTAACAACCCAATGTTTGCTCCAATTATTCAAAACTACTCTTAAATAAGGAGCTTTGATAATAATAATACTTAGTAAAATAAAATTTAATAAAGTATCATAAAAATAATCTGTAATTTTTACATTAAAGCTATCTTGAAAAAACTTATCAATGGAAGAGTGATGCGATTTTAATAAAAGATGAGTAAGAGAAAAAGACCACAAAAAAAGGTATAAGATTTTTAAAATTTGATATTTTACCAGGAAAAAATGACCAAAAATCAACATTAAGGTCAAAAATAAAAAAGTTAAAAAGGGAGAACCAAACATAAAAAACCTTTCCAAATATTTGAGGTGTCAAGAAATAGGAAGGGGGAGGCAAGATGCATTCACAATTAACACCCCAATATCAAATATTATAATAATTGTTTATTTTTTTTAATAAAGAATTTTTTAGCCCAAAGCATCGCCAAAGCATAAAAGATTAATAATAAAATTAGAAAAAAGCAAATGTCTCGATGAGAACTAAAAATGTTTTTCTCTAACTTCAAAGGTATAGCAATTAAAGGGACACAAGGAGATATAGTAGCAATAATTAAACCTATGACAGAACAAATCATAATCCCAAAAGAAGGAAGATTATGGGGTCCTTTTTTAGGAAAAATTTTATCAGTTCTTAATAAGAAAAGGGTTAACGTTTGTGACCACATCGAAAAAATAAACCAACTAGTTTGAAGTAAAGATTCAGACGCTGCCTCATTAAAGATATATTTTAACCCTATTAAAAATAACAAATCGATTAAAAAGGAAAGGAAGCCAAACCACAACATAAAATTTTTAATATTTTTAAAATCAAATTTACACGGTTTTTTTAAATAAAATGATTCCACATTATCAAAAGGGATCGAAAAACAAATCAAATCATAAACTAAATCTAAAAATAAAATTTGTAAAACTAACATCGGTTGAAAAGGCAAAAAATAACTAGCTAACAAAATACTTAAACAATTACCAAAATTAGCAGATAAAGTAAATTTAATATATTTAATAGCATTAGTATAAGTTTTACGACCTTCTGTTACTCCTTTTTCTAACACGTTTAATTGTTTTTCTAAAAGAATAATATCAGCTATTTCCTTAGTAATTTCAGCACCAGTATCAACACAAATACCTAAATCTGCTTTTTTCATAGCCAAAGCATCATTAATGCCATCACCCATAAAACCAACAACTTTACCTTTTCTTTGAAAAAGACCAACAATCCTAGCTTTGTGCTCCGGCGACAATTTAATAAATAAATAGGTTTTTTGAGCTTGTTCATATAACGATTCATCACTAAGTTGATCAACAATATGACCTTGTAAACAATAAGTAGTATCAATATTTAATTTTTGAGCAATCGCTTTAGTTAAAACTTCATTATCACCTGTTAAAATTTTAACAATAATCCCTTTTTGATGCAATAAAGCGATAGCGTGGGTAGAACTAGGTTTAATCGGATCTAAAAAAGTTAATAACCCGATTAACACCATTTGTTGCTCTTCAATAGGAGTTTGATTAGGAATAATTTGTTTTTGAGCTACTCCTACCACACGCAATCCTTTTTGATTATAAAGCGTTGTTTTTTCTAAAACTAATTGTTTCTCTGTTTTAGTTAAAGGTTTAATAGTTCCTTCCAATTCTAAATAATCACAAACATCAAGAATCTCTTCAATAGCGCCTTTAGTAATCATTTGTTGTCTTTGAGATTGATCCTCAATAACTACACTCATTCTTCTTCTAGTAAAATCAAAAGGTATTTCATCAACTTTAACAAATCGTTGAGAAAGATTTTGCAAAGAAACTTGATGAGCTTCATGATTGCCCATTTTAGTAATAATTGCTTCATCAATTAAACTTTTCAATCCTGTTTGAAAAAAACTATTTAAATAAGCATGTCTTAAAATACGAAAATTCCTAGTTCCGCTTAAATCTAAAAAATCTTCTAAAAAAACTTGATCTTGAGTTAAAGTTCCTGTTTTATCAGTAAATAAAACATTCATAGCTCCAAAACTAGAAATAGCGTTTAAATTTTTAACAATCACTTTGCTTTTAGATAAAGAAACGATTCCCTTGGAAAAAGAAGTGGCAATAATTAAAGGAAGCATTTTAGGGGTTAATCCAAAAGCAATCGTTAAAGCAAATAAGATAGATTGTAAAAGGGATGAATTCGCTGAATTCTTAGAAAAATTCAATAAAAAAACCAAGGGGGTCATTAAAACAATGCATACAATTAATAACTTAGAAATAGCATTTAAATTAGTATCTAAATAAGAAAGTTCTTTTTTTTGATTAATGGTTTTACTAATATGTCCTAAATAAGTATTTTTACCAGTTAAAACAACAATTCCTGTTGCATAACCAGAAATAACTGTCGTTCCTGCCAAAACTAATCTTTGATCTTCTAAGATATTATCATATTGACTTTGCGATTGAGCTTTTTTTTCAATAGGTTCTGATTCACCAGTAAAAGTAGTAGTTTTAACAAAAAAATCCTTAGTTTCAAGCAATTTCATATCAGCAGGAATAATATCGCCTGCAGCCAAAAGAACAATATCTCCAGGAACCACTTCTTCTAAAGGAATTTCTTGTTTTTGACCATTTCGTTTCACAGCGGTTGTATTTTGGACTAATTGCTTTAACTGTGACGTAATTTTTAAATATTTATTTTCTTGAGTAAATTGAACAATCAAAGAACTAATAAACATAATTGCAGTAATAATGATGGTGGTAAAGCTTTTTTCTTCTGATCGAGAAGGAATGATGACATCATTAATCAAAGAGGCTACCATTAAAATTAATAAAATAATATTAAAGGGGGAAAGGGCCATTTGCAATATTTTTTTAAAACAATTATGTTTATTCTCCTCTGATAAAACATTAAGGCCATATAAATTTCTTTGCAAAGAAACTATGGCATTATCTAAACCTTTAGACGAGGAACCCAAAGTTTGCAAAGTTATTTCTGCACTTTGATGACTTGTTTTTTGAAGAAAATTAATCGTTTCTTCACGTGAAAAATAATTTTTTTTCATAATAATAAATAGTCCTTTTTTTTAGATTTGTTAAAAATATAACAAAACTGAAATCATATAAATGACGTTTTTTCGAAAAAGGGCGAAGCAGTAAAGTGATTAAAAAAAGAGTAAAATAAACGTGTTACTACCATTTGAGTAATCCTCAAAATAAATGTTTCTCCTTGTTTCTAAATATTCTGATTGTCAAAATAATAAAATAATGGAACGAAAGAAACTTTAAAATATAATATGGATTCAGGTTGGTTTAATAAAGTTGTTTTGTGAAGCGACAAAAAAACATTACACAAAAAACACCCTATTTCAAAGGGTGTTTAAATTATCTATTATAATATTCAACTATTAATTGTTCATTGATTTCAGACAAAAATTCATTTCTTTGAGGATATCTAACATATTTGCCAACTAATTGTTTATCTAAAGAAACATAATCCAAACGAACAAATTTACTTTTCAAAGCTTCTTCAACAATCTTTAAATTTTTTGATTTTTCTCTTAAAGTAACAGTTTCTCCTGGTTTCAAACGATAAGAAGCAATGTCGGTTTTTTTACCATTAACCAAAATATGGCCATGATTAACTAACTGTCTTGCTTGTGCTCGAGTTTTGGCAAAACCCAAACGATAAACCACATTATCAAGGCGTGATTCTAATAATATCAAAAACATTTCACCATGAATACCTTTTAATTTACTAGCGTTTTCAAAAATTTTACGAAATTGCTTTTCTGATACGCCATAAGTAAAACGTAATTTTTGCTTTTCTTGTAATTGTAACCCATAATTACTTAATTTAGAACGCTTTTGACCGTGTTGTCCTGGCGCATAAGCTCTTTTACGTAATTCTTTTCCGGTTTCTGTCACAGAATAATTAAGACGTCTTGAAACCTTCCAAAGTGAACCTGTATATCTTGACATTAGTTTTAACTCTCCTTTTATTAAGGTAAAGTTTCATAACTTCAATCATTAACAATCACCTGCTTTCCTTTCTTTCTCAAACAGCAAAGAATTACTTAGAAAAGTCTCTTAAAGACCAGAGATTTTTTTAATGATTTTAGCTATCACTGTTTTACCATCACTAATATTTTATAAAAAAAGAGAGCAATAGTCAAGTTTTTATTGCATTTTCTTATAATAAAGTTGTTTAATGTGTTTTTAGTGTTAAAGGGGATACACAAATTTAATGTAATGCGTCAATAAATATCATTGACATATCATATAAATATAAAACATATCAGTTATTTCATAATCATTATTGTTTTAATAACGCCAACCGATAACACTAATCGTTATTGATAATATTTTTTTAAAATATAAAAAGCTAAGTGGATTGCTGAGATATAAAGGTTGTGTGAGTATAAAACTTGTTTTTTTTTGTTTTTCGTGTATAATTATAGCTAGTAATTGTTTTTTTAATCTCATAAAAGAGAAAAGATTACTATTGCATATAGCTAGTAATTGTTTTTTTAATCTCATAAAAGAGAAAAGATTACTATTGCAATAAAAAGAAAAAGAAAAGGGAGTAAAAAGGGGAAAAAATGTATAATTATCAAAATGAATATCTTGGAGAAGAAATTTATGTATGTAAATTAAGTGGTGTTGCCAAAATAATATGGATTATTATAGGTATTTCAACTTTCGGAATTGGTTTAATTATGACATATCCTTTATTCAAAACTTTGGCTTATAATAGAGATATTCAAATACAAAATATGAAAAAACAACAACTTATATCTGAAATTATGCAATTACAACAAAATTTAAAACAATTAGAAAAAGATGTAGATATCACTAAATCATTAGCTTATCAAAAACAAGATTAAATAAAAAATAATTAATATTATATTAAAAATCAATATAAGGAGAAAAGCAATTAATTATGCAAGGATCATATTATCAACAACAAGGTTATTCACATCCCGAAGTCAAAACCCCTTTTAAGTTAAGTGGTGCGCAAATAGTTGGATCAATATTAACATTTGGAGGTTGTTATTTCTTGATGACTGTTTATAATGGTGGTGTTATTTTTAAACAAAACAGAAATCAAATCATGGGTTTAGCACAACAAAAAGCACAATTACAAGAACAAATAAAAGATTTAAAAGCTCAAAAAGAAAGATTAGAATTAACCCTACATTTAAAAAAATAACAAAAAAAGTTAAACTGTTTGTTTTATCAACATCAACGGTTTAACTTTATTTTTTTAATATTACTGTTTAATTTCATATCCTATTTTATCAAAATAAAAAAAAGATATATCATTGAATATTCAAATACGAATATTAATGATCTTTCAAAAACAAAAATAATCAATCAAACACAACTCTTTGTCATTATTTTTTTATATATTTCAACCACAATTAAAGGACATAAGGAAAAAAAGAAAATAATCAAATAATCAACACTTGATAAAGGCATTAATTTAAAAAGTGACCTGATAGCAGGGATTAAAATAATTATTAATTGCAACAACAAACTAATACCAAAGGCTTTTCTTAAAGCAAGATTAGGTTTTAATTTAAACATAGATACCTTAAAACTACGTAAATTCCAAACATGAATTAATTGAGAAATAGCAAGTACCATAAAAGCAAAAGTTTGAGCATATTGATGATTGTATCCATGCCAATAATAACCAACCAAAGCAGCTAAAAAAGCTAATGAAGCAATTAAGCAGCCTTCAATCATAATTTTATAATAAATACTTTTATTTAAAAGATTTTCATTCATCTGACGTGGTTTTTGAGACATTAAGTTTTGTTCTTGTGGTTCCAATCCTAAAGCCATTGCTACTAGGGAATCTGTCACTAAATTAATCCAAAGAATTTGAAAAGCTGTTAAAATTTTAAAATCCCCGCCAAACCAATAACTACCAAATAAATTACTAAGTAAAATTAACATAATTTCGCCCACATTACAACTTAAAAGAAAAACTAAGCTTTTTTTAATATTATTAAAAACATTACGTCCTGCTTCTAAAGCTTTCACAATGGTAGCAAAATTATCATCTGTTAAGATCATATCAGATGCCATTTTAGCAACATGAGTTCCAGTAATTCCCATAGCAATACCAATATTAGCCTGTTTGATACTTAAAGCATCATTCACACCATCACCTGTCATTGATACCACAAAACCTTTTTTTTGCCAAGCTTTTACTATTTTTAATTTATGTTGAGGATTAGTGCGTGCATAAACTTTAATATATTCTAACTTATCTAAAAATTCTGCTTCCGACAAATGATTCAAAGTTTCCCCTGTAATTGCTAAATCATCACGAGTAGCTAAAATATTTAATTTTTGAGCAATCCCCATAGCTGTTTGGAGATGATCACCTGTAATCATAATAGGAGTCACATAAGCTGCTTGGCATTTGGCAATAGCTTGAAAAACCTCAGGACGAATAGGATCTTCTAAAGCTACCACTCCTACAAAAATAAGATTATATTCTGGTTGCAACACTTGATCAATTTTAAAAGCAGGATCAAAAGGCAAAATGCTATAAGCTATCCCCAAAACTCTTAAAGATTGCTGAGTTAATTGACTAATTTGTTTTTCTAAAATATGATTAATCCTGTCATCTTTAGGGATAATGCGCCCTTGATACATCACTTGATGACTTCTTTTTAATAAAACTTCAGGAGCCCCTTTAGTAATTTGATAAATAGTATTTTCTGCCATATTATGATTAAAAGTAGTCATTAATTTTCTTTGAGCATCAAAAGGAATTTCCCCTAAACGAACATATTTTTTTTTCCAAGTTAACACATCCATTTGATAAAATAAAGCTAAATTAATCAAAGCTTTTTCAGTAGGATCAGCAAAAACTTCTAATAACTTTTGATTAGGCTTGGGACTAATTAAAGCATCATTACATAAAACACCAAAAAGCATTAATTTTTCTAACATCAATCTATGAGGATTAAGAGAAAAGGCATGACATAAGGGAAGTGCAGCAATTAACGCATCAGCAGTAATAATTTGTTTAACAGTCATCTTATTTTGTGTTAAAGTACCTGTTTTATCAGTACAAATAACATTAACAGCCCCTAAAGTTTCCAAGGTTTTTAAATTTTTAACAATTGCATTTAAAACAGTTAGTTTCTTCATTCCTAAAGCCAAAATTAAAGTCATAATGATTAGCAAACCTTCAGGAATAGCAGCAACTGTTAAAGCAAGCGAATCTAAAAAAGTACTTTGTAAAATATCCCATTGCAAACAACCAAACCCAGTTTGTTTCAACAAAACGATCAAAGCATTCAAAATAACGATCATAGATATTAATAAAGTTAGAGTTTTGATTAATTTAGTTAATTTTTGTTCTAAAGGAGTTTTAGTAATTTGAGGTTTAGCAATAAAAGTAGTAATTTTACCAATTTCAGTTTTCATCCCAGTAGCAACTACTAACCCTTTGCCTCTTCCTTTTAAAACAACAGTATTCATAAAAACCATATTTACAAGTGATAAATCAGCTATATTTTTATTTTGCGGCAAAGTAAGTTCTTGTTTTAAAATAGCTTGCGATTCTCCTGTAAAAAGAGATTCGTCCACAGTTAAATTAAAACTTTCCAAAAGACGCATATCAGCAGAAACCAAATCGCCTGTTTCTAAAATAACAATATCTCCTGGAACTAAATTCACCATAGGAATCAAAAGATGCTTATTATCTCTAACAACTTTAACCCTAAGAGCTACTTTTTTTTCAACAAAAGATAATGCTTGTTGAGTTTTATTTTCATAATATATACTTAACAAAGCATTACCTAACACAATGAATAAAATAAAACATGCTTCATAAATTTCTTCATGTTTATTTTGAAAAATACCGATTGTTAAATTAATGGCTGCTGCCATTAACAAAATAATAACTAATAAATCTTGAAATTGTTTTTTTAATTTTTGATAAAAAGTTTCCTGAGTTAAAGCATTAATTTGATTATTACCATAAATAGTTAATCTTTGCAGGGCTTCTTGAGGCGAAAGTCCTTTATTAAAATCAGTTTTAAACATCTTGAGTAATTGTTCAGGAGTTTTTTGACTAAAGATTGTGTTCATTAAAAAAATCCTTTTATTTAATTAAAATATAAATGCAAATTCATATCAAGAAAAATAACTTTGGTTAGTGATGGTTTAATATACCCATGATCACACTTTTGTCTTTACAAATATTTTTCAAGCGCAACCAAAAGACCAAAAGCCAAACTGTTACAAAGCAGTTTGGCATAGTTTTAATAAATCATTTTTATTGTTCGCTTTTAACAGCAATTATGTTTATCATAAAACCAGTTAACTTAATTCTAACAAAAGCATATAAAAGCGGTAATAAAAGTTTCCAAGTTTCGTTTGGAAGACCCTCTAAAAAAAGGTTAGCAATAAAACCAATGAAAACTAAAACATATCCAAACACTTCAATAGTAACAGCGATATTTTTTTTCTTATAAACCCATAAGTATTTACCAATAATATCGATGCCACCAGTAGAAGACTTTAATTTAATAGGGATGGCATAAAAAAAACCAATAAAAAAACCAGCAAAAATAGCTCGTGAAAAATCAGAAACAAAATCAGCTTCTGGAGCGAAAAGACCAAAAAAACGTTCACTCTTTTGTAAAAAACCATCTTTAACAGCTACGTGAAGCAACATCCCCATTAAAGGTAAAAATATAGCTGCTAAGGCAGTGGTAACAGTAAAATATAAATCTAAATAACGATAAGAAATAAACCATAAAAAAGCAATGTTGACAACCAAATAAAAAATCATCCCAAAATTAGTAATCTGATCATAAGACAAAACACCCATTTTAGACAACAGTTTACCAATTAAATCACCTAAACCATGAATACCACCAGGATAAAGATCAGTTTTGTACCCCTCCTTACCACTTGGTCCTCCAGTACAATTAATAGCCCAAACAGAAATCAAATCATATCCTATTAAAGCCATAAAAACAATTAGTAATTTTTTTAATTCTGCTCCATATTGGATTTTGCTTGGCTTTGGGTTTAATTTCTTATGGTTGGCACCATGATTAATGTTGATATTATCATTTTTCATCCCATTCACCTTTCTTTTCTTGATGGTTTAAAATATTATGGCAACGAAAGCATAAATCTTGATTAATATGGGGAAGGACTACATTCCAACATCTTTGACACGGATATCCATTTGCTTTTTCAACTTTAATTCCCAAAACATCTTTTGATACTAAAGTCACTTTGGAAACAATAAACAATTGGTGTAACTGTTCTTTGATTTGCAACACATCACAAACATAAAGATGTTCTTTTGTTAATTCTAAATGAAGATGTGCTTGTAGGGAGGAATTAATAATTTTACTTTGTCTTGCTTTTTCTAAAGTTTGTAACACGTTTTTTCTCAATGCTAAAAAACGATGGTATTCTACTAAAAGATGCTTGCCTTCATAATGATGCAATTGTGGCATCGACTCTAAATAAACATCTTCATGATCAAAAAAAGGACAAAAACTATAAGCTTCAGACGTAGTATGTGGAATAATAGGAGTCAACACTTGTAAAAAACCTAATAATAAATCATAAATAGTTGATTGAATCATTTGGCGTTCTAAATGTTCCTCTTTTTCAATATATAAAATATCTTTACTAAAATCAAAATAAAAAGCACTAATTTTATTAGTAATAAAGGGGAAGAGATTCCTGATAATCGCTTCAAAATCATAAACTTGATAAGAATGAAGTATTTTGACTACAATTTCTTCCCAATCAAGAATCACAGCTTGATGAATAGGTTTACGTTGATCCCAAGTCAAATAATGCTGATCTTTATCAAAACGAGCTAAATTGCCCATCATAAAACGCAAGGTATTTCTAATTTTACGATACATATCTTCGACTTGATTCAAAATAGCATTATTAATGCGAACATCAAAATTATAATTAGTATTAGCTACCCATAACCTCATAATATCAGCTCCTTTTTGAGAAGCAATGGTTAAAGGATCAATAATGTTTCCTAGGGATTTACTCATTTTTTGACCCTTACCATCTAAAACAAAACCATGAGTAATAACAGTATGATAAGGGGCTTTTTGAAAAGCAGCAACAGAAGTAATCAAAGAAGAATTAAACCAACCACGATGTTGATCGTTGCCTTCCAAATAAAGGGCACTAACATCAGTTTGATATCTACGTTTAATCACGCTATAAGAAGTTCCTGAATCAAACCAAACATCCATAATATCAAGTTCTTTAGTAAAAATACCATTAGGACTATTCGAATGTTGATAATTCGGAGGCAAAAGTTGCTGACAATCCCATTCATACCAAATTTCAATACCGTGTTTTTCAAATAAATTAGCCACATGATTAGTAACTGCCAAATCTAAGATAGGTTCTTTGTTTTCAGCATAAAAAATAGCAATAGGAACTCCCCAAGTTCTTTGACGACTAATATTCCAATCTTCACGTTCTTGCATCATATTAGTCATTTTTAAATTACCCCATTGAGGCAACCAGTTAACTTGTTGAATTGCTTTTAATAAATTAGTTTTTATTTTTTTAAGAGAAACAAACCACTGCGAAAGCGCTAAGGAAATCACTGGTTTTTTAGTACGCCAATCATAAGGATGAGAATGGGTAATCACATCAACTTTTAATAAATAATTATTTTCTGATAAATCAGTGATAATAACATCATTGGCTTTAGTGTAAAATAAACCTTGATATTTTCCTGCACAAGCACTCATTAATCCTCTTTTATCAATGCTACAAACAACTTCTAAATGATATTTTTGACCAACAATAAAATCTTCTAAACCATGACCAGGGGCAATATGAACCAACCCAGTTCCTTCATTATCTAAAACATGGTCTGATAAAATGAAAAATCCAGTTGTAGGCACTAAAGGATTGCGATATGTTAAATATTCTAATTCTTTTCCTTGAAAAGTCTTAATAATTTGAATTGTTGCATCATCCCAAGCTAAAGCTTTTTTTAATTGAGGAAGCGCATTTTTACCAACTAAATAACGTTTGTTCAAAACATCTATTAATTGATATTTTTGATGAGGATGCACTGCTATAGCTTTATTAGCTGGCAAGGTCCAAGGAGTAGTAGTCCAAATAATTGCACAAGCATTTTGAAACAAACTATCCGAGGCAACAGCCATAGGAAAAGCAACATAAATGGAAGGAGATTGGTGCTCATGATATTCTAATTCTGCTTCAGCTAAAGCCGACTCTAAAGTAGGCGACCAATGAATAGGTTTAAGAGCTTTAAAAACAACTCCTTCAGCCACCATTTTCCCAAAAATCCTCACTTGATCCGCCATAAACTTAGGATCTAGGGTCAAATAAGGATGATCCCAATCTCCTAAGACTCCTAATCTTTGAAATTGTTTTTTTTGATTATCCACATTTTCTAAAGCAAACGCTTGACATTTTTCCAAAAGTTTTTGACGACTAGATAAATACTTGTCTCTATCTTTTTTAAGAACTGCTGCTTCAATAGGAAGCCCATGAGTATCCCATCCTGGAATATAAGGGGCATAAAAACCCTTCATACTATGAAAACGAACGATAAAATCTTTTAAAATTTTATTTAAAGCGTGTCCAATATGAAGGTTACCATTAGCATAAGGGGGGCCATCATGCAACATAAACATCGGAGCACCTTGATTTTGCTTTAGTTTTTTTTGATATAACTTTTGCTGATACCACTTTTGTTGAATATTAATTTCATTTTTACCCAAATTACCTTTCATGGGAAAATCGGTTTGAGGCATTAAAAGAGTATTTTTATAATTTTTCATAATCTTAACTTGTTTCCTTAATATTTATTGTATCTATATAATGACCATCACAGCACAACCATTAAAAAGCATGCAATCCAAAAACTAAAAACTATCTTATTAAAAAATGATTGCAACACGCGTCATAAGTAAAATTAAATTTAAAAACGAAAACGTTTGATATCTTAATTATTAACGCGCGTGCCAACGCACTTTTACACATTAAACCTAAAAGTAATAATATCGCCGTCTTGCACTTGATATTCTTTTCCTTCGATTCTCACTTTACCCTTTTCTTTGCTTTTTTGAAAAGTTTGAGCTTCTACTAAATCCTGATAAGCCACTACTTCAGCTTTGATAAAACCTTTTTGCAAATCTGTATGAATAATTCTAGCACATTCAGGAGCTTTAAGTCCTTTTTGAAAAGACCAAGCATGTACTTCTTTAGGGCCTGCTGTAAAATAAGTTTGCAATCCTAAAAGTTGATAACTAGCTTGAATCAATTGATTTAAAGCAGTTTGGATTAAACCATAATCTTTTAAAAACAATTGTCTTTCTTCCTCGGCTAAGCCTGACAACTCTTTTTCCAATTGCACACACATGGGCACAATAATTTTACCTTCTTGCGCGGCATGTAACGATACTTTTTGATAAAATTGATTATCTTTAATATTGGCTAATTCATTTTCTTTGACATTAGCTAAATAAAGCGAAGGTTTTAAACACAATAAATTAAAACTTTTAACCATTTTCATTTCTTTAACATCTAAACTCAAATCCTTTAAAGTTTGATTAGTTAAATGATATTTAATTTTAGTTAAAAGAGCTTCTTCTAATAATAACTCTTTATCGCCTTTCTTTTTTTGCTTCATTAACTTTTGTAAACGTTTCTCAATTTGATCTAAATCAGCTAAAGCTAATTCGGTTTCAATAATCTTAATTTCTTCCAAAGGATCGCCTTTCGTCATAACGTGAGCAATATTAGGATCTTGAAAACATTTAACAACGTGACAAATAGCATCAACACTACGAATATGACTTAAAAATTGATTGCCTAACCCTTCTCCTTGAGATGCACCAGCCACTAAACCTGCAATATCACGAAACTCAATTAAAGTAGAAATAATTTTTTGCGATTGAAAAATCTGAGCTAAAATTTGTAAACGAGGATCCTTGACTTCCACAACTCCTACATTAGGTTCAATAGTGGCAAAAGGATAATTGGCTTCTAAAACTTGCATTTTGGTTAAAGCATTAAATAAAGTTGATTTTCCTACATTCGGTAATCCAATAATTCCTATTTTCATTTTGTAACTCCTGTGCTCCTTCATTTCTTTATTTTGCATTTTTGTTGTTTTTAACGGGGGAGGTTTGCTCTTTGCGATTAAATCTAAATCCCACACAATAACAGCAATTAAAAAAATAATGTTATCATTGATGTTTACTATCTTTTATTTGTCTTGGTGTCTTGGATAACTTTTTTTCTCTTTTTTAATTTCAGCCATAAAATAAAGATAATTTTGATATCTCCAAAAAGGAAGGTCGCCGTTTTCCAAAGCTTGCTTCACACCGCATTTATCTTCTTGCAAATGTAAACAATTATTACCAAAAAAACAATCATGCACATAACATAAAAAATCAGGATAAAAATCCTTTAAATCGCCATAAACAAAATCATTTAAATCTAACTTCGAAAAACCAGGAGTATCGGCAATAAAACCATGATTAAATTCATATAATTGAGCATTTTTAGTAGTGTGCTTACCTCTGCCTAAACTTTCTGAAATTTCTTGTGTTTTTAAATATGCATCAGGAATTAATGCTTTTAACAAGGTAGATTTACCAACTCCTGTTTGTCCTGCTAAAACAGTAATTTTATTAGCAAAAATATCCTTTAAAACATCAATCCCAATTTGTTGTTTACTGTTCACAAAATAACAAGGATAAAATTTTTCATAATACGAAATTTGTTGTTTAACGTTTTCCAAATCATTTCTTTCAAGCAAATCAATTTTAGAAAAAACTAAAACTAAATCTAATTTTTGTTTCTTTAAAATTAATAAAAATTTATCTAATAAAAGCGTTTGAAAATGAGGTCTAATCAAAGAAAAAACCAATAATACTTGATTAATATTGGCAATGTTAGGTCTTTGTAATTCATTTTTTCGCACAAAAACAGTATCAATTAAATATTTATCATAACAAAATTGATAACCTACAATGTCACCCACCTTAATAATTAAATTCTTAGGTTTGCCATTAATTGTATTTGTTTTATTAACATCAAGATTCACATCAAATCCTTTTAAAGTGCCTCTTTTTCTAGCTTGTAAAAAAGTTTTACTTTCTAAATCTCGAAGATCATAAACACCAGCTAAAAATCTAATCACTAAAGCTTTTTTCAAACCACAAATCCCTTTTTTCTTTATATTACCAATAATACCAATTATTTCTATTTCGCTATTTTGTTAATCACTAACCGACCATAACTAACCAAAAAATAATAAAAATTGGATAGTTCATTGGAAGCAATTTCAAAAAAACACTAATTAATATTATTATAACATATAAGCATATTTTATTAACGCGCAAAAAAAATAATTAAATAAGGAAAATTATTAGTTTTGGTCTAGGCGAGATAACAAATGTATATCGCTTTATAAATGTTAATGTTATAATAAAAATAGAAATAGTAATTTTAAAAATAAAACAAAACTATTTTATAGATAAGGAAAGAGGATTTAAAATGATCATTTTTCAAACTACTACTTACTTTCATCCCCATTTAAATGATTTATGTTTTTTTGAAGAAAAAAGCGGCACTACTAAAAAATTAGTTTCAGCCTTAGAACCTAGTTCTAATCAATCAGGACCTAAAGATTTATTTTGTCTTTCTTGGGCTATCTGTTTTTATAAAACCTCTAAAAAAGTATTAGAAGAACAAGGGCAACAAGATAAAGATTTAAAAGTAAAAATTACTTTAGAAATGTTAAAAGATAAACAAGGTTTTTGTTTTAAACCAACTGCTATTTTAGGAATTGATCAGATGTCACTAGAACAAACCCAAATAATTTTAGAACAAACCCACCAAAGATGTCCTATTTCACGTTTAATTAGCCTTGATCCTCATGTTAAGGTTAAAGTAGCCCCTTATCATGAATTAATTACCCAATAAAACTTATTATCAAACAAAAAACACCTTTTTACAAAGGTGTTTTTTTATTATTTAATTATTTAAATACATTTTAGTTAAACGACGATTACCCTTAATAACTTTTTTAACTAAAGGATTAAGCATATAACTATTACATTTATGATTAACAATAGTGGTTTTAATCTCAATAATCTTTAACTTTAATAACTTTTTAGTAATAGCAGCATCTTTAGTTAACAAAAAATCTTTTTGACTCTCTTGTAAAAAACTTTTTAACACTTCTTGTTCTAATGGCTCGCAAGACAATAAATACTTTTTCATTTTATCTTTCATCTTATTTTGATAAAAATAATTCATGATCCAAAAAATAACAACAGTGAGTAAAATAATTACAATAACATAAACCTGTTCCATTACTCTTTTATTTAGCCTGTTTCATACTATTGACAATTTGACGAATTTGTTTTTCAGAAGGAGTACGCCCCATTTGACGAAACATCTCTTTAATTTGACGTTCATTAATAGGAGGATTCTTTTGTAAATATTTCTTAAACCAACGGAACATCAAAAAGGCTCCTATAATCCCTCCTAATACAACTCCCAAAAATAAATACAAAACACTTGATAACTCCATCTTTAAAGCTCCTTTCAATTATGTTTTATAATTGATATATAATATATATTATTCAACTAAATAGTCATTTTATGATAAAAATTAAGTTTTTTATTACCATAAATTTTAACTTTAACCAATTCAAATTCTTTCATGTGCAAAGGCAAATCAATCCTACGATGCGATTCACAAATAATAATACTTTTATCATGAGTTAATTGCCCTAAATAAACAAAAGTAGATTCATATAATGCTTTAAAGTAAGGAGGATCAACAATCACAAAATCAAAAATTAAATTCAATTTTTGCATTTTTTTTAAAGCCGCCAAGTAATGAGCATAAAAAATAACACTTTGTTCATCATCAAGCTTTAATTTACGTTGATTATATTTTAAAGTGTGAAAAGCTTTTAAGGAAGAATCTACAAAAAACACTTTTAAAGCATCACGACTTAAAGCTTCAAAACCATAAGAACCATTACCAGCAAATAAATCTAATAAAACTTTATCTTTAACAGCAGTTCCTAATATATTAAAAAGAGCTTCTTTCACTAAGGAACTAGTTGCTTTAGTATCCAAAGAAGGTACTAATTTAATTTTATGACCTTTATATCTACCTCCGATAATATTAGTAGTTTTAGTCATCATATATACTTACTTTTCATTTTAATATCACCTTTTAAAGATGTTAGAATAACTTTATAATCAGCAGGCAAAGGAACCCCCTTTTTTAAAAAATAATTAAAGTTATAATTTAACATTTCATAAACAGCTTGATGAATGTTACGATACGCCAATGTCTCAAAATATTTTTGTTGCGGATACTCTCTTCCTGGTTCAATTTTATCACTTAAAAAAACAATTTTATCAGCATAATTCATAGTCTTGTGACCCCAAACATGCTTTTTAATAGCATTTAAGATAACTTTATCGCAAACCTCTAACTCTTGTTTTAAAAAATTAGCCGCTGATAGCGCATGAAAGATAGAGGGAGTATTTTGATATTTAACCATACTTGCTGCTGTTAAATAAGGTTTTTGTTGTTCCAAAGAATCATTTTTAGTATAATCATGAAATAGAGCAGCAATTTGAATAGGCAAAATAGATTTGCGATAATATCTTGCCATTTTAGTAGCAGTACGATAAACCCTTAAAGTATGTGCTAAACGCGACGGATCACTTTTTAATTTAATTTCGACAACTTGACGAATTTGTTTCAATAACATATCACTTACCTTCAAAATCTTGAAATTTAGTTTGCCAAAGATGATAATGATTTACTTTTAATTTCTTTAAAAAACGCTTTTCTCGATAAAAACGATTAAACTTAGTCCAAATACTTTCTTGTTTAAGGTTTAAGGGTTTGACTAACAAAGAAGTAATATTGGAACGATTAGCCCCATTAATATCTGTATGTAACTGATCCCCAATCATCAAAATAGCTTCAGGTTTAAGATCGACTATATGCATTGCTTTTTGAAATGCTTGCTTTGAAGGTTTTTTCATCCATAAAGGCAAATGAATAAAATGAAAATCTTTAGTTAAAGCATGTTGTAATCTCTTATAAGAAGCATTTGAAAGAATCATAATTTTAAAAGAAACAGAAAGTTGCTGTAAAAGCTTTTTAGTCTTCATATCTAATTCTTTTTGCTGACCATCAACTAAAGTATTGTCTAAATCAAAAAATAAAGCTTTAATCCCTTTTTGTAAAAAATAATCAAAGGGAATATGGAAGACCGAAGGATAATAATATTTTGGTAAATAAAGTGATTTTAACAAGTTGTTGTTACTCCACATTTAAAATTTTAACCTTAAAAGTATTTCCAGTTTCACTAGTAACAAAAACCACATCTCCTATTTCATGTCCTTTAATATGTTTTCCCAAAGGAGAATCAATAGAAATTTTATCAGTAAAAGGATCTGATTCCAAAGTGCTAACTAATTCAATAGTTTGTTGAGAGCCTGAATTTAGAAGTTCTAAAAAGACCTTTTTCCCAATCCCAATTTCTTTATCTTTAGAAACTTTAGCTACTCGCACATTTTTTAAAATATTTTTAATTTCTAAAATACGATGTTCTATTAAAGCTTGTTCATTGCGGGCTGCATCATAATCAGCATTTTCCGACAAATCCCCTTGTTCACGTGCTTCTTTCAAAGCTTCCAAATTTTCTTTCCGTTTGACTTCTGTTAAATCAACTAATTCTTTTTTTAATTTCGCTATCCCTGATGGCGTTAATTCATAAACTGTGTTCTTCATCCCAAAAACTCCTTTAAACTTATTTTTAATAAAAGCATCATAAACTTATATTTACCATCCACTATTATTTTATCTTTTTTTATAAGAAATACTTAACCCATCGCCAATATTATGAAAAATAGTTGTAAAATCTGAATGATTTTCTAAAAAAGCTTTAAAATCATCCATTTTTTTTAAAATACCTTTATGTTTAGGTGTTGGTTGAGAACTATTTTGTTCATTTAAAAAAGCATTTAAATGCAGATTATCACAAATAATAATACCTTGAGGACGCAACAAAGAATAATACTTTAAAAATAACTTTTGATATTGAGCTTTGGCGGCATCAATTAAAATTAAATCATAAGTAGTTAAACAAGTTAAAGGATAAATTAAAGCTTCAGCCCAAATAATATTAATTTGAAAAGGAATCGCTTGTAAAAAATTTTTAGCCAAATGATAACTAAGAAAGTCTCTTTCTAAAGTATCAATGGTAGTATTTTCATTACTCATCGCCAAAGCACTATACCCAATAGCCGTTCCAATTTCTAAAATATTTTTAATTTGATATTGCTCCATTATTTGCAAAATTAAAGTTAAACTAGTATCTTGTAAAATAGGAATATGATGATCTTGAGCATATTTTTTTAATTTAGCTAAATATATTGTTTTATTAAACATCATGAGGTTACATATCCCTTCACTTTAACGTTTTTGATAATCTAGATAGTTTTGTAAGATAATAGTAGCTGCAATGCCATCTTTAAGTTGTTTAATCTTAGCTTTTTTTTTATTATTTTGTCTTAACATTGATAATGCTTGTAAAGTGGATAACCGTTCATCCCACAAAACCACTTCCACATCACGAAAAGCTTTTTCCAGTCTCTTTTTAAAAGTAATGCTTACTTTAGCTTTAATGCCAATATCATTATTCATATGTTTAGGATAACCTAAAACAATCATTTTTACTTGATAATCAGTAATAATTTTTTGTAAAGGTGATATTAATTGTTGATATTGATGAGATGGGAATAAAAGAGTAGTGAAATTTTGAGCAATCACTCCTGTTTGGGATAAAGCAATCCCCAAAGTTTTTTCCCCCAAATCCAAACCTAAATAAGAGTTTTTATTGATATTTAAAATAACTGATAACTCCTTTATGTGTCATAATTTTATCTTATATATGCGCGTGTGTGTGCAATATGATACCAAATAAAATGATAAAAAGCAGATATCAAGGGTGGATCACATTAACAAGTGTTAAATTTTTCTTTTAAAAATTTAATAACTTGCTTCATATTTTTAGTTATTTTAGTACCACCTTGTCCTAAAAAAGGACTTCCTCCGCCAGCACCTAAAGCTAATAAAGAAACTTCTTTCACTAATTGACCTGCATGTATAGTTTTACTTTTACACAAAAAAACCACTTTTTCAGAAGTCACATAACAAAGAAATAAAACTTCTAATTGCAAAGAATCAAAAAGATAATGCATCAAATATTTTAAAGCTTCTATAGGTTTTGGCTCTTCAATGATCACCAAAAGCTCTTTAGTGATGCGATCAGGCAAAAAACGATCTTTTTCTTGGATCAATTTATTTTGATGATATTCTAAGATTCTTTTTTCAAACAATAATAATTTTTGTTGCAATAACTGAACATATTGTTGAGCATTAACAATATCTTGATAACTTTGTTGTATCTTAGGAGCAACAGGAATATCAAAGATAACACCTGGTATTTCATTTTTTTGAGCTTTTTTGATTAAATCCTGTTGACTCTTTTGATAAAATGATAATTTATGAGTTATTTTTTGATTAAGATGAGCGCCACAAACTGCTTCTATCCGGTAAACACCTGAACTAATAGTCTCACAAGATAAAATAGCAAAACGGTTTAAAGCATAAGTATTTTTAGCATGAGTGCCACCACATAAATCAATAAAATCAGAGCCAATTTTAACTATTCTCACTTTATTATAATATTTTGCTTTTTGATTCTTTTCTAAAAGAGAACTATAACGTATTTGTGCTTCTGGCAAAGAAAGCTCTTCTATCTGAACACCTAAACGCTCGTTAATTTGGTGATTGATCCGCTGTTCTACCTTGATTAAAATTTCAGGAGTTATTTTTTCAAAATGATTAAAATCATAACGTAAAGAGTCAAAGCCAACCCATGAACCTTGTTTTTCAACATGCTTCCCTAATGTTTGACGCAAAACCTCTTCCAAAAGGTGAGTAGCTGTATGATGATAAGAAATTTGTTCCCTTTTATTTTGATCAATTTGAGCCACCACTTCTTGTCCTTCATGAAAATCACCTGTCACTTCATGCAAAAATTGACCATTAGGCAATTTAACAATATTTTTTACTAAAACACCATTAATAAAACCATCATCTGCTATTTGACCTCCCATAGGAGCATAAAAAGGAGTTTGCAATAACACTATTCCTTGATCAAAAACCCTTATCACTTTAGTTGTCACATGCCCCTGATGATAACCAACAAATTCACTTTTTTCTTTAAAATTCAAAAACTTTTCTTCTTGTTGATTCATATCAGCCATAAATAATTGCTTTTGTTTAGACATCTTTTGGTGTTGTTCTAATAATTTTTTAAATTCCAAATGATCAAAAGTAACATGATGTTTTTGAGCAGTTTCAATGATTAAATCTTCTGGGATGCCATAAGTATCATAAAGTTTAAAAAAATTACTTCCTGATAAATGCTTTTGATAGACACACTGCAAAAACCTTGCTTCTGCCGTTTTTAGTGTTTCTCCAAAAATATTTTCTTGTTGCAACAAAATTTTAGTTATCATATCTTGATTTTGAACCAACTCAGGATAAAAATCACGCATCATATTAACTGTTGCAGGAACTAACTTATGTAAAAAAGGACAATGTAAATTAATTTTTTTACCTTGATTAACCGCTTTTCTTAAAAGTTTTTTTAAAACATAACCTCTTTTTTCATTAGTTAAAACGGCCCCATCATTAATAGCAAAAACTAATGTTTTAAGATGATCGGCAATAACTTTAAAACTTGTTTGTCCTTGGTAAGTCACCTGCGATAATTGTTCTAAGGCTTTAATTAAAGGCAAAAAAAGATCAGTTTCAAAATTACTATTAGTATTTTGAAAGATAGTAGCAAAACGTTCTAAACCAGCTCCTGTATCAATATTTTTACTAGGAAGTTCAGGATATTGTTCCATAGGAATATTAGGATCACAATTGTATTGAGAAAAAACAACATTCCAAATTTCAATAAAACGATTATTTTCGATATCTTCTATAATTAATTCTTTATGACGTAAATCGTATTTGGGCCCTCTATCAAAAAAAATCTCCGTACAAGGGCCAGAAGGTCCGGCACCAATTTGCCAAAAATTAGTTTTTAAAGGAATTAAATGTTCTTTCTTCACTCCTAAATCAAGCCAATATTGATAAGTATCTTGATCTGTGGGAAAATAAGTAATATACAGTTTATCCAAAGATAAAGCAAACCATTGAGAAGCAGTTAATAATTCATAAGCAAAATGAATCGCTTCTTTTTTAAAATAATCACCAATGGAAAAATTTCCTAACATTTCAAAAAAAGTATGATGACGCGAGGTTTGACCAACATTGTCAATATCGTTAGTGCGAATACATTTTTGAATATTGGCAATTCTACGGCAAGCAGGAACTTGTGTTCCATCAAAATATTTTTTTAAAGGAGTTACTCCTGCGTTAACCCATAATAAAGTAGAGTCTTTATGAGGAATTAAAGAAAATGATTTTTCTATATAATGTTTTTTACTCGCAAAAAAATCTAACCACATTTTTCTAATTTCAAAAGATTTCATTAACTGTTCAACTCCTTTTTTCATTTTTGATGGGATGGTTTGGTATGATATTAATCATAAAACATAGAATTAGATAATATTATAAAACCATTAATAACTAAATCACTTACGTATTATAAAAAAAATTAAACACAAGATTCATAAAAACAAATATCATAGGTCCTACAATCCGAGTAGCAATATGGGCAAAATGAAGCAAATTCATACGATCAGTTGTTGACATAATACCAATATGACCCATGCTTCCTACACTATGAGAGCATAAACCTGCTGTCAAAGAAGCTTCTAAAGGATAAAAACCAAACTTTTTAGCTAACAAAAAGGCAACCAAAACAACTGTTAACAACGACACCAAAACCATAATAACAATTTTGAAATCAAACATGGATGCTTTTAAAGTTTGAAAATTAGTAGCAACCCCAAAACAAACTAAAGCTGCTGGAGTAAAATTAGTAACTGTAAATTTAGATAAGTGAAAAACATAATTTTGATAGCGAAGGGAGAGCAAATCAAATCTTTTAATGAAAATTAAAACAATAATCAAATAAACCATTGTATCCATTTTAAACAAAAATTGATTTAACATCATACAAACATTATACAAAGCAAAAACAATCATCATTCCCATACCAAGATTTTGATATGAATCCTTAAAATCATTTTGCTGCGCCTTAGAAGAAAGTTTTTTAATATCTTCTGTCTTAGTTATTTGATTAATTTCTAATTGTTTATGACCACTATAAATAGTTTTGTCAAATAATTTATAAAGGATTCCCCCTAACATAATAGCTAAAAGACGCGTTAAAATCAAAGGAGCAATCAAAACACTTCTAATTTTATCAGGAGCAGTAGTAATTAATGAATTTTTATTTTTAAAAACTATCGCAAAAGTTTCTTGAAAACGAGTAATACCTAAATTAGTACCACCACTTGTTAAAGGATTGCAAAAATAAACAATAGTATCTAAAAAGGGATTGCGCGAAATAAATCCATGTTCGCGAGGAGGATGATAATCTAATAAAACACCAACGCCACCTACTAACAAAAAAGAACAAAATAAAGCAATTAGAGTTAAAGGAATAAATTTAACAATAGATTTTTTTAACAAATTTTTATCAATCGCCAAAATACTACTAACAGTTACAATAGTAACAAAAAATTGAGCAAAATTAATACCAATACCCCATGAATCCGAGGAAGAAGGTTTATTAAAAAAGGCTTTATCAATCCGTTTAACCACTTCACCAGGCACAATGCCACAATCAGCTAAAAAGGAAGGAACCAAAATACAAAACAAAAAACCCAAACCAAACTTATTTAAATAAGGAATTTGATTACCCACAAAATTAAATAAACAACCAAATACCATAGTTAAAAACAAAGGAGTAATTAAGGGGTGCCATAATTTATCTATTTTACCTTCTTGATGAAAAAAACATATTTGCCCAATGGCAATAAGTAAAAAAACAACAAATATCAAGTATTTAAAACCAAAAATGGTTTTATTCTGACATATACTTGTAACATTAACATTTTTTTGATTATGATCACGTAGGTTCAATTTTAAAAATCCTTTATTAATTTATTACTATTGCATAAAGCATGCATCAAAAAAACACGCAAGCAAAAACATACCATTAAATACCGTTGCAACTATTCAAAACAAATAATAAATAGGCAAAATCATATTAGCGTAAGTGTAAATAAAAAACACTATTAATCAACCCAATAATTTAAGTTTTAAGTAAAAAACAACCCTTTTCAATTAAAAAAAGAGTTGTTAGCAAAATGAAATTATTTATATTTGCAGTTTTTTAAAATTTTTCAAATATCAATTACTATATCAACTTACCAAATAATTTAATATGTTTTAGTAAAAAAATTGATTTTGAAACAAAATTTAAATATTAAAAATAATAATATTAAACTAATAATAATTTTAATACTACTACGCAAAAGAGCAAATATCAAACTAACTAAAGAAGCTATAATTAACATTTGATAATTTACTTGGATACTGTTCCAAAAAGTCAAAATATTATGAATTATTTTTTGAATAATTATTTGAATTCCTTAACTATATTATTTTTTAGGGGTTTGATTGATCAAATTAAAAAATAACAAACACCAATATTAATTATAAGATATTTTTGTTATTTTATTGAAGTTTTCTTAAACATATTAAGGAAAAAAAGCTTTTTTTAATTCGGGATTAAATTTTTTATTTCTTATCATTTGAATTTCCTTTTGATAAGGGGCTTTCCCATTAATATAAGGAGTTTCTAAAATCTTTGGTATTTGCTCAAAAAAAGAATGCTTAGCAAACCTCATTAAAGCATCAAACCCTATTTCACCAAAACCAATATTTTCATGACGATCTTTACGACTAGCACAAATATTTTTAGAATCATTAAGATGAATAACTGAAATATGGTTAATTCCTAAAAGAAGATCTAAATCTTGTAAAAATAAAGTTAAATTATTTTTCAAATCATAACCAGCATCAAAAAGATGACAAGTATCAAGACAAAAGGAAACTCGTTGCTTATAATTAACCAAATGACGAATTTGACGTAATTCTTCTAAAGTTTTTCCCACTTCAGTGCCTTTTCCAGCCATAGTTTCTAAAGCAATTTTAATTTTTAAATGTTTAGTTTTTGCCAAAATCACATCTAAACCTTGAGCAATTAAAGCTATTGCTTGCGAAACTGATTGTTTTAAAGCATTTCCTGGATGCAAAACCATTTGATTAATCTTCATAGCGTCAAATCGCACTAATTCTTCTACTAAAAAATTAATAGCAAAGATCCTTTTATGTTCACAAGGATTAGCTAAATTAACAATATAAGGGGCGTGCCCAACAAAATAATTAGTAGTTAAATTATTTTGAGAAGCCAGTTGTAAAGCTTGTGGAATTTGCAATTGACTAATACTAGTTCTTATAGTGTTTTGAGGAGCTCCACTATATACCATAAAAGTATTAGCTTGGTAAGATGAAGTATGTTTAATGGCGCCTAAATAGTTATCTGGTTTCTTCATTGGGACATGACTACCTAAAATCAACATAATAAAGACTCCCTTTTGTAATTTGATAAAGCTTGAAACAAGAAAACTAGTCTTAGAACAATTAAAGCATATATTTTAACTTTGGTTTGAACCTTGAGTTTGACTTTTTATTTTCTTTTTTTTCTGCTTCTTTAAAGATCTAATTTTCCCTTTTAATGTTTGCTTTTTAGGAAGATGATTGGAGCGAGAATAAGAATTAGCTTTTTTCTTTCTCGACAAATTTGCTTGTTTACCATCATTATTGTACTTTAGATCCCTATTTTTAACAATCACGCACTTATTTGTTTTATCAGATAACATTTTTGATGCACGCGAAGGGGTCTTAACTTTATTTGTGCCATCTTGGATCATGCTTTTTTGATCATGTCTTAAAAAACCTTCATGACTTAAAGAAGCATTATGAAAAACAATTCCCATTTGAGTTAATTTTTTAATTTTATCTTTTTCTTTAACATCGTAAAAATCATATAACACAATAACTTCCCCTTTTTTACCCATCCTTGCAGTTCTACCACTTCTATGATGGAAAAACTCTAAATGAGAAGGTAAATTATAATGAATCACACATGAAGCATCAAAATCAATTCCTCTTGAAGCCAAATCACTGGCAACAACATATTGATATTTTAATTTATGAATAGCCTTTAATTCTTGTTTTCTTTGTTTAACAGGGGAAGAAGCGTTGAAATTAAGTAATTTTAAACGGTCATCACACAAATTTTGAAAAATTAATTCTTGTTCTTTTTTATTATTAACAAAAATTAAAGCTAAATAAGGATTAAGTACTTTAGTCAAATGAATCAGAATTTGCAAACGATTAGAAACAGAAGCCTCTAACAGAAAAAAAGTACACTTAGAAGTATTTTGATGACGAACATCAATAAAATGAGCTTTTCCAAAATAACGATTAATAAAGGGTTTCATCGCCAAAGTAATAGTTGCTGAAAATAACAAAATTTTAGCTTTTAAATGATTAACCAAGGGTTCTAAAGAAGTTAAAAAAACTTGATCAAACATCATATCAGCCTCATCTAAAACCAAATAAGAAACATGTTTTAAATTAATTTTATGAAGTTTAAAAGCATATTCTAAAAATTTTTCAGGAGTAGCAATAATCAAAGAAGGTTGTTTTTTGCTAAATTGTGACAAGGCTTTTTGTTTATCCATTCCTCCATACAAAATTTTAGTAAAATTACTTTTTTCAACCTTTTTTAACATTTCCCACACTTGGAACACTAAATCATTGGTTGGAACCAAAATAATGGCTTGTAAAAAGGGTTTCTGAAAATCAATTTGACTTAACAAAGGAAGCAAATAAGCATGGGTTTTTCCTGTTCCTGTAGGAGCCACACCTACTAAATTACCTGGTTTGGAAAATTGCGCGAAAACTTCTTTTTGAATAGGGGTTAAAGTTTTAAATTGAAGTTGAATTATTTTTTTTTGAATATAGTTTTGCAAATTGAAAACCTCCTTGAATCATATATATTATATCAACTAATATCAACTAATGATAGAAACTATTTTTTTATTTACGCATTTATGTATTCACGTGTTTAACTATATTTTCATGAACAAACATGGATTATAGTGTATTTGTATTTTTTTCATAAATTAATGGTTCAAAAACACTAATTTCAAGTTAAAATAAAAGTAAGCCTTAGGCATAATTAAAAAAATAACAGTTTCCAATAATTTCAAATAATTGATATTAATTAATATTTCAAATAGCAAACCGCAATCACTCACAAAATATTAAAAATCCAAAAAAACAGAAGAAAGAAAGAAAATCGTTTATGGCACCTAAAAAAAATAATCAAGAACATAAAAAAAAGAAAAATCTAAAAAATAACCCACCACAAAATAAAAAAAACAAATTTCATACCAAAATTAAAATTTCTCATATTTTAGGATGGATTTTAATTATATCTTTATGTATAATTCCTATATTCCCTTTTATTGAGTTTTTGCGTAACTTAACACAATAAAAGCCAAAAAAATAAAATTAAGTTTTAATTACAATTATTTTCATATTGAAATTGAAAATAATCAATTCAACCATTCATAACAATCACTTATCACATCAAAAAACAATATAATAATGATATTAATTATCTTTTTTAGGATTATTTATTTTTATTATTTGTTTATAATATTAAAGTGGTTTTTCTATTAACTATTTACAAAAATAGATAAGCTTTAAACCTGAAACAGGTGATTTTTTTCATTATTAAACTTATTTCGTTTTCTTTAATTCATTTGGCTTCATTCGAATACACATTCCTTTCAATGCTCTTAAAGTAAACCAACTGGGTTTAACTTAAATAAGGTTTTATTCATCAAAAAAAAAAAAAAAGGGATTTACCAAATTATGAAAACTACCCAAATTGTAAAAATTGCAAGCCCTATGCAATCTGTCATCAACACTTTAAACAAAGCTAAAGAATTATTTAAAAACGATAACATTGACCTCCAAGTATTTAAAGTAGATTATCAAACCCATGAAGGGATTGAAATGTTATCAACAGGGAAAATAGATGGTCTTTTATACACCAACATTCATGTACTAAACGCTTTTAATGATTTTTTAAAAGCCAACAACCAAGAAATTTTAGAATTTGTCCAACCCTTTTACCATTCCAAATACGGGTTATACATCAACACTAAGCGTAACCCTATTTTAAAAAATTTAGCAGAAGTTAAAAAACACACCAATTTAAAAATTTTACTAGCCACTGCTTTTTCTTATATTGGTCCTTGTGATGTTCCTCGTTCCTTAATTTTATTAAACAAAATAGGTTTAATTACAATCAAAGAAACAACGCTCCAAACTAAAAAATTTAACCTTTCTTTTAATGATATTCAAAATCCTTATCAATTAGAATTTACTAAATCATCCCAAATCCCTGAAAAATTTTTAAACAATCCTCAAAAATATGATTTAATGGCTAATTGGCCTGCTTTTATGAATCCTTATCCTGATTTTTTAAAAATAGCTTCTAATATCGAAGGAACCGAAGAACCAACAGATGATTTTATTGCTTCTTATGCTATTGGTTTAGCTTGTCAAAAAAGTCACAAAAATAGTCTTGAAATAGCAACTTTAACCAAAATTTTAAATCATCCTCAAGTTAAAAAGTTTCATTTTCAAGAAGGTGGTCCACAACATGATTATATTATGATTAAGGATCCTCAAAAAGAAGCTCAAAAAATTAAAAAATTATGGTTAAAAAAATAACAAAATAATTAAATGTGGTACTTTAACAAAATAAAAAATCAAGTTACCCAAAACTAAACTTAAAAGGGAATTTATCAATATGAAACAAATAATTAAAATAGCAAGTCCTTTTGAACGAGTAATTAACACTTTATTAGAAATAAAAAATGATTTTAACGCCTATAACACTCAACTTCAAATTTTAAGCGAAAAAGAGGTAATCGACCAATATCAATTATCAAGCAACGATGCTCTTAAAGCTGGTTTAATTGATGCTAATATTAGTAATAATTTTCACACTATGCAAGGATATAACAATATTTATCAAAACAGTCCTGCACAAAAACTTTTAGTAATGGTAAGTCCATTATTTCACCCTAAATACGGCTTATTCATTCATAAAAATAATGCCTTAGGAGTAAAAACATTAGAAGATGTCAAAAAACATAAACATTTACGCCTTTTGTTTGCCCCTTTCAATGAGTTACATATAGCTCCTTGTGATTTATCTCGTTCTCTTTTTTTATTAAAAAAATTAAAACTTATTAACATTCCTGAAGAAAAAATCAAAACCAAAGGTTTTGAATTAAATTTAATGGATATCGAAAATATTTATGATTTACAATTTATGAAAACTTCTCATCTTTTAGATATATCCCAAAAATTTCAAAATCAACAAAAATATGATTTAGCTATTAATTGCCCTGGGATGATGCGTCATGATAATTTTATTAGAATAGGTTCTATCGGCGAAGGACCAGATTACAACATTGAGCCCCAAGAAGATGTCTTTTTATCTTATGCCGTCATTTTAGCCACCACCAAAGAAAACGAAAATAACCCTAAAATAGCTATTTTACAAAAAGTATTAAATAGCCCTAATTATAAAAAACATCAATTTGCATATGGTGGTACCACCCAAGATTATATTATGGTTGAAGATCCTATTGCTTTAAAAAAGAAAATAGAAAACAAATTCTTACATAAAACACAATCGTCAAGTTGTCATTTATAGATTAAGGAGAAAGGGAAAAGATAAAATGTTAGATCAAAAAAAACATGAAATAATTATGAATCATTATCGAAATCCTCAAAATCAAACTGATATCAAACATCAAGGTTATTGGCAATTTGAAAAAACAACTTCTTATTGTGGTGATCAAATTATCATCCAAATAAAACTCGATAGCAATCAAAGAATCTTAGATCTTAAATATGAAGCTAATGCTTGTTCCATTTGTTGTGCCTCTGCAAGTCTAATGTCTATACATATGAAAAAATTAGATAAAGAAGCATCTTTAAGAAAAATCAAACATTTTATAGCAATGATTAAACAAGAAACTTATCATGATAATGAACTTAATCAAGATTTAAAAACTTTTGATATAGTTTATCAATTACCTCATAAAATTAATTGTGTTTTGTTACCTTGGCAAACTTTAGAAGCTTTTTGGTCCCAATAACTTATTATATGAATATATATAATCAATTAAATAAACAACAAAATATAAAAATAAAAAAGACCTTTAAAAAGGTCTTTTTTAATATCATCCAAATTTACATTGAATTATAAATAATTTATTCTTATGTGAAAATATCAGTGTCTTTATGATTGATAAAGGTAAAATGATTTTATACCTAAAACACCATCAGGAAAATATTGTTGTTGGTATATCAATTCTTGATGATCATTATAAAAATAATCATATTGAAAATCGCTTCTATCTCCGAAAGTATATTCTTTTGCTTTAATAATTTGCCCATTGCTATTATAATCATATGTATATCTTTTTTCTTTTATGCCATGAGGGCTATAACACAATTTTTCGCGTACTCGTCGATTATCATAATCAAAATAGCTAAATTCATATTTATTCCCTAAAGTCTGATCAAAATTATAAATTTGTTGTTTGATTAATGTAGCGTTCTCATCATAAAAATATTCATTAATTCCCTCTGTTCTGACATTATTTTTAATACCGTTTATAATATAATTGGTTTTATCTTTAGGAAACATTCCAAAAACTATATAATCATTAATTATCTGTTTATTATTTTCTTGTTTAGTTAAGTTTAATTTAATTTTTTTAGGGTTATAATCAATTGGTTTTATCGCATTGATCTTATGAACGCTTTCATTGTTATTGTTTTGCTTTTCATTATTGTTTGCAAAACAGAAAAATAAAATCATAAATAGGACTAAGATAAAAGATATTATTGCAATAATTGTCAATCCCCAAAACAATAATTTCTTATTTTTCAAATTATATAACATCTACATGTATGTCTTTCTAGTTGTATTAATAATAATTAAAATTATAATTATTACATTATAATTATATGCTTTGAATATATAATTTGGAATAACTTTGTTACAAAAATATATAAAAGTTATAAAAAAGCCAAACGTTTAAATGAATAAACATTTAGCTTTTTTTATTAATTTATTTATTTTTTAATGTTTCGTTTAATTGTTTTAATAAAATATTGTTTTGTTCTAATTGTGTTATCTTTTCTTTTGATAATTGTATATTTTTTTCAATTAATTTTCTATTTTTTTCATTCATTGTTTTGTTCGCTTTATTTACAAAAAAACTGAATAATAACAAAATTAACGATACTAAAAAAAATAAAATTATATTATAATTGTCCATTTTATACACCTTTTTTTATATTTTATTTGAATATTTTTTTATTATTTTTTCACAGCGATATGATTAAGTGCGCGAGGATAAACAAAAGATAATGTTAAAAAGATAATAAGGTTTAATGTAAGCGCTATATATAAATGTGGGAAAAAGTATTTTAATACGTCAATAAAATTTTCACGTATTGTTAATTGTATTTTAACAAAAACAATCCATAAACAAATACACCGATACATTGAATCAAACTTAATTTTAACTTTAAATAGTTAAAGATTTTAGTAACATCTTGATTAAAGGGTCCTAATGATTTTAAAATACCAATATCTTTATGTTTTAATGTATATAACTTGTTTCATATAAATAATAAATTAAAACAGTTAAATTCTCTAATAAATTATATTCTTGAAAAACAAAACCTAAAAAATGATTACGATAAGAATTTAAGGAGTCAAAAGAATAAGAGATAATATTTTGACAATAAACATAAATATTTCCTTGAGTAGAATAATCTAATCCTCACAAAAGATTAAGTAAAGTAAATTTTTCAGATTCTGATTTATCTGTAATAAAAATTATCCTTTTTTCAGGCAAAGAAAAAGAAACATCCTTTAAACCACATGTATTATCCATTTTTTTGATAAATTACTAATTTTTAACATGAGGAAATATTAAATCCTCTTTTTTTACTAAATTATTAATATTAAGGATTAAAAACACGATGTTATTTAATTTTATTTTTTGAAGAACGTTTTTTAAGAACCATCCAGTAAATCATGGTAACTAACAAAGAGACACTAGAAACAGATGCAATAATAATTTTTGTCACATGCTCTCCAACAGCTTTTTTCGCTTTTTCAGGAATTTCTATTTCAGCCTTTACAACTTCATTTTTTACATGTTTTCCTGTTACCTCGAAAATTTGTCTACTTAAAAAAGAAATAATTTGTGATAAATTAGTTGACTTTTCGCCTAAACATCTAGCAAGTATTCGCGCTACAAAAGGATGTTCATTAAAAAATTTGTCTAATGCTGGAATCTTTTTTTCTGATTCATATTGCAACAATGCATCATTATCTGGTTGAGCTGAAACAGATGGCCAAAGATTAGTTATTTTAGACCACCAACTTTTTTTCTCTTCTGATGATAAAACTGCATTTGATTGATTAGTATCAGTGAATTTATTTTTGATATTTTTTAAATTATTTAGTACCGTTTTAAAATCATCTTTTAAAGTTGTTTGAGAAGAGGTAAACATAGACTCCAAGAAACTTCGTTCAGGAGCTAACAAGTTTAAAGCTTCTTCAAACTTATTTTCTTGCTGTAATTTTTTAATTTCATCGTGCGCACTTTGAATCTGTTTATAATTTTTATCGTTTATTAAAAACTCTTGAGCATTAATTAACAAGTTTTCCAACTCTGGTGTTTCATTAATTAATTGATTAATTTCTGTTTGAATAGATTCTATTGCTTTTAATTCTTCAGTTAATTTTTGTTGTTGTTCTTTATTTTTAGCTTTTTTGGTTTTTAAATCATTTAGTACCGTTTTAAAAGCATCTTTTAAAGTTGTTTTAGAAGTAAACGTCATACGATCCCATAAACTTCGTTCAGGAGCTAACAAGTTTAAAGCTTCTTCAAACTTATTTTCTTGCTGTAATTTTTTAATTTCATCGTGCGCACTTTGAATCTGTTTATAATTTTTATCGTTTATTAAAAACTCTTGAGCATTAATTAACAAGTTTTCCAACTCTGGTGTTTCATTAATTAATTGATTAATTTCTGTTTGAATAGATTCTATTGCTTCTAATTCTTGAGTTAATTGTTGTTGTTGTTTATTTTTAGTTTCTTTGATTTTTTTTAAATCATCTAGTACCGTTGTAAAAGCATCTTTTAAAGTTGTTTGAGAAGAGATAAACATAGACTTCACAGACTGCCATAAACTTTGTTTAAAACCTAACAAGTTTAAAGCTTCTGCAAACTTATTCTCTTGCTGTAATCCTTTAATTTTGGCATACACATCTTGAGCTGATTTATATTTATCATGATTTGTTAAATCATCTTTTAATTCAGGATTTTGTTCAATTAATTGATTAATTTCTGTTTGAATAGATTCTATTGCTTCTAATTCTTGAGTTAATTGTTGTTGTTGTTTAGTTGATTTATTTTCACATTCTTTTACTTTTGTATCAACTCCTTGGCTTGTACCTGAATTATCAGTTGTTGTATTATTATTTATAAAATTACGATCATAATCATCAACACCATAAACAACATTATCTCGATAAGGATTTTTATTCTTAAAACAGTGAACAAAATTAAAAATATGTAAAACTAATAAAAAACATAAATAAAATAAATGTAAAATTATTCCTATAAAAAATATTTTTTTAATTTTCAAATTCATAATTTAACTCCTTTGTATCTAGCAAAAAATTTTTATATTCGATCAATTATGTACTTTATATTATAATTGGTTCTCTATTTTAAGATACTAATTTATAAAACATTCATAATCAAAAAAAATTAAAAATTAAAAATTTGATAAAACAAACAATAAGTATAAAATTTATAATTAATATCATAGTAATAAAAATATAAATTTAAAAATGAAATTACCTATATATTATACCTTATTTTGAAGTATAAATTGTAAATATTCCAACTATTAAGAAGAATTGGAGGTAGCTAGTAAAATAAAAATGGTCAAATAGAAGAAGCTATTTTTTCTTCTAAAATTTGTTTACCTAAAGGTTTTAGAAAAATATAATTATTTTTAATCACAATATAATCTAATTTTAAAGATTTTTGGATACAACGATCATAATTAACACAAGACCATTGTAATTCTTCTTTTAATTTGGATAAATAATTAATTTTACAAGCTTTATCATTGTTATATAAATGCATTAAGAAAGTAATTATCATAAAAGATTTTTTTTGAAAATAATTTTTAATAATCTTGGCTATTATTCCATTTTGTGGTTCAAAAATAAGAACTAATAAAAAAAGAACTAAAATAACTACTGAAATTAATCCTGATACTGGAAGATCCAAGATAATTCCTAAAAAATAACCTAAACTAGAAGTAACAAAAGCAAACCACATTGATAACAAGATACAATTAATTAATTTTTTACTTAATAAAAGAGCAATTGAAGCAGGACCAATAATACATGCAATAGTCATCACAGAACCAACAATATCAAAAGAAATAACAGCTGTCACAGATATTAAAGCCATGAGACAATAATTAATGATTAAAGAAGAAAAACCTAAAATAGCAGCTAAAGCAGGATCAAAAATAAAAATCTTTAATTCTTTATAAAAAAGAATGATAAAACCAAGATTTACTAATAAAACAATAATAATTTTAGGTAATTGTCTTTGATTAGTTAATTCAATATTTCCTAATAAAGCAGCATCAGCATCCATATGAACATCACGAATATAAACACTAATAATGATAATAGCTAAAGCAAAGAAAAAGGTAAAAACAATCCCAATAGCAGAATCTTTTTTAATCCTAGGATTAGTACCTATTAATTCAACTAAACAAACAGTCAAAAGTCCAATTACAGTAGCTCCTAAAATTAAAAAAGGAGAATTTAAATTTCTAACTACTAAAAAAGCTAAAACAATCCCTAATAAAACACTATGACTAATAGCATCAATAACCATGGAAACTTTTTTTAAAACCAAAAAAACACCTAAAACCGACAAAGCTAAAGCACAAAAAATTAAAACCACATAAACATCTAAATCAAATTGATGGATTAATTTCAACATTATTTAAATCGTCCATCAATTAAATTTTCCACTAAATGAATTCCCTTAGCAGTAATGATAACTTGTTCTTGTTGTTTACTTAAATACTTTTCTTCAAATAAAAAAGCATCTATTTCAAGAACATTAAAATAAGTAAGATGTTTATAAAAATGAATTAATTGTTTAAATTTACGAATCTTTTTTTGATAACAATAGTTTTTAAATTTACGTGGCAAAACACCATATTTAGGAGAAAATAAAAAGACAATAAATAAAAGAATAGCTGTCGTAACTATAACAGCAGGTCCTGTAGGAACATTAGCATTTAAAGTACTTACTAAAACCCCAAATAAACCAGAAAAAACCATAATACAAGAAGCAATCATTAAATTGATTAATAATTTATCACTCATCTGACGAGCAATAACACCAGGCATAATTAAAAAAGCACTAGTTAAAATAATCCCTGTAATTTTTAAACTAATAACAATAACCCCAATTAATAAAGTATTAAAAATAACACTAATAAAAATATTATTAAAACCCATACTTTTAGCAAATACCTCATCAAAAATAAAAATCTTTAATTCTTTCCATAAACAAAAAACAACTACCAAAACTATTAAAGAAGCAATAGCTATATAAATCAAATCATCTTTGGAAATTAACGCCACTTGTCCAAAAATAAATTTTTCTAAAACAGCAATAGAACTATCTTGAGAACCTTTTTGAGCATAAGCTATTAAAACATTCCCTAAACCAAAAAAAGAAGATAACAATAAAGATAAAATAGTATCTATTTTAATTTTAGAATACCTTTTCATAATTTCCATCAAAAATAAAGAAACAAGAGCGGCCCCAAAAGAACCTAACCAAATAACCCAAATAGCAGTTTTATGAAAAAAAAGATAAGATATAGCAATTCCTGGCAAAACAGTATGAGAAACAGCATCCCCTAATAAAGCTTTTTGTTTTAAAATAACAAAAACTCCTAAAATACCCGCAGCAAAACCTAATAAAGAAATGCCTAAAAAAATTTTTAAAGTACTACTTTGACATAAAATATATATAATATCAGCAATCACATTAATTTACCTTTTAATATTTCTTATTTCCTGAGATTAGAGGAGGGGGGGAGGAAGGAGCAATATTTTTTAATTGATAATTTTGATATGTTTTTTGAATATTTTCAGCAGTAAAAGTAGTTGCAATAGATCCACTTGCTATCTTTTGAATATTTAACAAAACAACATGATCAAAATATTGAGGAACCGTTTCTAAATCATGATGTACTACAATAATAGTTTTATTTTCTTTTTGTAAATCTTTTAAAACGGCGATAATTTTTTTTTCAGTTTGAATATCAACTCCTTGAAAAGGTTCATCCATTAAATAGATATCTCCTTGTTGTGCTAAAGCACGTGCTAAAAAAATTCTTTGCTGCTGTCCCCCAGAAAGTTCTGAGATTTGGCGTTCTTTTAAAGCTTCCATCCCTACTTTTTGTAAAGATTGAATGACTATTTGATGATCTTTATTATTAGGTCTACGAAACCAACCTAAATGTCCATAACGACCCATTAAAACAACATCAAAAACAGTAGTAGGGAAGTCCCAATCAACTGAATTTCTTTGTGGAACATATGCTATTTTCTTTCTTACTTTTTTATACTTTTTTCCTTGAAATAAAATTTCTCCAGAAACTTTAGGAATTAATTCAATTAAAGTTTTAATTAAAGTAGATTTTCCTGCTCCATTAGGTCCTACAATGGCTGTTAAAGAACTTTGATAAAAATCAAGATCAATATCCCATAAAACAGGTTTTAAATAATAACTAACTGTTAAATCTTTAACTATAATTGCCATTTGATCTAGTTTAGTTTGATTATTCACTTGATAAGTTCTCCGTTATAATTTTAAGATTATTTAAAAAAGTTCCAATATAAGTTGCGTGTGAATATTGATTTGAAGTTTGGGAATGGGAAGGATCTGGAAAACTTTCTTGATATTTATCTGTTCCTAAAGAATCTGAATATAATTCTTCCTGCTCCACTATTTTAATTTCACCACTGAATCCCTGAACTCTTCTTTGTTTGTCAACCTCTTCTTTCAAACTTTTTAAAGAATCTTTAGGCATAGAAGTTTCAGTAAAAATAGCTTTAACATCTTGTTGAGCTAGTTTGCGTGCTAAAATGACTATTTTATTATTACTAGCTTCTGTTTGAGTAGAAATACCTTGGATTGATTCTAATTCGAAAGGGACTTTGTGGCGTTGACAAAAATCTTGCCAATAAGAAAAGGCATCATGAGCAGTTACTATAACTTTATTGGATAAAGGCTTCATTGAATTGATAATATGTTCTTTTAATTTTCCTAAAGCAGTATTATAAATATCAAAATTGGTGTTTAATTTTTCTTTGTCTTCTTGTGAGTTAACTATTTTTCTTTCTAAAAGTGCTTCTTTTAAATTTAAAAAAGTTTTGATCCATAAATCAATTTGAAACCAAATATGAGGGTCATAATCTTGTGAATTTGATTCTTTTAATAAAAACTCTTTATCTTCATCATCAGCCTTTAACAATTCACCTACATCAAGCAAACAATTAGGTTTAGCAAAACGTTGAAAAGCATCAGGCATTTTAGCTTCTAAATGAAGTCCATTCACAATTACTAAATCAGCTGCTTTAATTTTTTGACGATCTGATAACTTAGTTTTATAATTATGAGGATCAATTCCCACACCCATTAAAGTTTGGCATTCGATGTTTTTTATTTTTTGATATTTTTCTTGTTCTTTGGTTTCTTTAGTTTCAGCTGAATTAACATCGCCAATTAAATGCTTCACTAAATCTTGAAGCATAGTTGTTGTTGTGACTATTGTTTTATTTGAATTTTGAGAGGTTTTTTGTTGAAAAGAAGCAATTATAGGAATTAATAAAATAAAAGCGGTTATTCCAATTATTAAAAAAATTGTAATTATTGACTTTTTCTTATTTTTTTGAAAATCCTTCATAAATTATAAATACTTTTTTTCTAATTCATTAATCTTTAATACTTATTTAAAACTATTAAATCAAAAACAGTTAAAACTTTATTAATATCTTGTGAATTAATTTTATTAATCATATTAACAGTGCACCATGTTACTTTAAAATAACTGTTAATATAATATTATACACTAAAAACAAAAGATATGGTAAATAAATTTAATAAAAAAACCAAACTATTAATTGTTGTTTTAATAGTTCGGATAGTTTAAATTGAATAATTATGATTATTTTAATTTTAATTTGTTATCTTTAAATTGTGATTTGTTATCTTCAATTTCAATATCATTTTTTGTAATATCTTTAAAATCTTTATCAGATAAATTGTTATTGTTTTTAAGTTCTTGATATTGTTCTGAATCATCTTTAAATATATTTTTTATATCTTTTTGTTTTTTTATAATTTCTTTTGCTATTTTATATGATTCATCAATAATGTTTTCAATTTTTTTTTCAGTTTCAACATTTTGTGGAACCTCTTTTAAAGGGTTTAATCCTTTCATATTATCTTCTAATGACATCCCAAAATTTAAAACCATCTGACGAGCAATTTGATAAGCTTTATTTAAATCATCACCACAGCCAATACTAATATCTCCTAAATTTTCTTGTTCAGCTGCGCGTCCTCCTAAAGCAATGATAATTTTTTTAATTAAATCATTTTTAGTTAAAAATTTAGTATCTTCTGAAGGTAAATAAATAGTATAACCACCTGATTTACCACGTGATTTAGTGGTAACACGATGAACTTTAAAACCTAAAGATTTAGCAATAACTGCATGTCCCAATTCATGAATTATAGTTCGTTTTTTATCTTTATTAGATTTTTCCTCTTCTTTCACAGCACCAAGTAAAATTAAATCCATGGCATCATAAATAGTATTTTGATCAATCGAACCTTTTTTTTTCACTTCTTTCACCAAAGACATAATTTGAGCAGGAGAAAAATTAGAACCATGAATTACTGTTGCTATTTCCTTATAAAATTTTTCAGCTTGATCATCATTAGAGAAATTCTTACAAAGCATTTTTTGAAGTAAATCTTTAGTGGTTTTAAAATCAGGATAATCTAATAAAATTTTTCTTCCTAAACGTCCTTCTCTTAATAAAGCTTCATCCAAGACATCATCTCTATTAGTAGCAGCAATTATAATAGGTTGAGGAATTTGATTTGATGAAAAACCATCCATTTGAGTTAATAAAGCAGTTAGGGTTGATGTTTGTTCTGAGTTTCTATGAGAATCTCCTGTTCTTTTCAAACCTACAGCATCGATTTCATCAATAAAAATAAAGAAATATTTTTGATTTTTTTCTTGAGCAGTTTTGAAAGCGGTTTCAAAAAGCGATCTTATGCGAAGAGCCCCAACACCAACATATTTTTCAACAAAATCCGAACCAGTTGTAATAAAAAAAGGAGCATTATCACAAACAGAACCAGCTAAACATTTAGCTAAAAAAGTTTTACCTGTTCCAGGAGGTCCATGTAATAAAATTCCTCTTGGCAAATCCTCATTTATTTTCTTATTTGTTTTTTTATTTACTACATCAATATATTCTTTCAGTTGAGTTTTTAATTCATCATATCCAACAAAATTATCTATACTTAACTTTTTACCATCTTTAGAAGGTTGATATTGTTTATCACGAGCCCAATTAGTATCTTTTTCTTTTGTTTGTTCTAAAGTTTTGTGCAATTCTTTAGCTCCTGCCATCAACATCATTAAAAAAAAGATAACAAATAAATTAACAATAATAGTTGAAATACGAGCAATAATTGATAAATAATCTCTTTTAGGAGATTTAGGAAAGGGATAAATTGGGTTTTGTGGTGTTTGAGAGGGTTGTTGATTTATTTCATCTTCAAATCTTTGAGGTTCCCATTTCATAAATTATAATCTCCTTTTTTTTAAAATTTTATTTATATTTATTTGTTTTCTTAAACCTTGATATTGAAATATTGAAATTAAATAAAAAAATAATACATTAGAAATAAAAATATAAAAAAATTATTAATTTATCGATAATATAAAATAGTAACTTACTTATATTATAACACAAAAAGTAGTTATATTTAATATTTCAATGATCTTATCATTATATAAAAATATAAAGAAATTAATTATTTTCTATTAAAATTGGGAAAATTAAATGAATAGAAGATTCTTTTTCTAAAGTAGTAATGATAAATGGTTTTAAAGGATTTTCAAAATAAAAAATAATTTCTTTCATGGTTAAAACTTTTAAAATATCTTCTAAATATTTAGCATTAAAAGCTATTTTAAAACTGGAAGAGACAACTTCTAAAGGGATAATTTGTTCTAAAGCAGTTCCTAAATTTTGACTTGAAGTCGATATTTCAATTATTTTTTCTTCAGTTAAAACAAATGTAATAATATTGTTATTCCCTTCTTCTTTAACGAAAAATAAAGATACCCTTTCTAAAATTTTTATTAATTCTTCTCTATTTAAAACAATTTTAGAAGCAGAATTTAAAAAATTAAATTCTTGAATTTTAGGATAATTACCTTCTAAAAGAGTAGTTTGAAACCATAAATTATCAATTTCTAAAAAAATTTTATGATTATCTGAATAAATTTTTAAAGTTTTAGTTCCACAATTTTCCAATATTTTAATTAATTCTTCTAAGCTTTTATTAGGAATAACAATATTAAAATCATTATAAGTGATATCTAATTTAATATTTTTACGACTCATTCTAAAAGAATCAGTTGCCAAAGCTTTTAACGTTTGTTCTTGATAAATTAAATTCATTCCCATTAAAATAGGTCTTTTTTCATTTTTAGCATTAGCAATATTTATTTCTTTAATCATATTTTTAAAACGTAAAGTTTCAATTTCAAAAAAAGCTAACTTATGGAAAGCAAAATCAAGTGATAAAAAATCTAAAATTTCCATTAATTTTAATTTATATTCACAAAAGTTAGTTTTAATTACTAAAAAATTATTTTCTGTAATTGTAATTTTAATTAAAGAATCATTAATTTTTTTAATTATTTCAATAAAGTATTTTCCTAAGCAAGCTATTTGTCCTTCTTTCTTGATTTTCAAACTTGAATCATTAATTTTTATTTTGATAGCAATATGACCATTATTAACTTCTAAAATTAAATTATTTTTACAAGCTGTTAATTTTAAAGCATTAAAAATAGGGAAAAATGTTTTTTGTGGTAAAATTTTTTGAATTTTTAAAAGTTGCTCTAAAAAGATATTTTTGTTAATTTCTAAATACATTTAATTTAGTTTATCCTTTCTTTTTTATTTTTATTATCAATTATTATTATTATTATTTTCATCTTAATTCTTGTTTTAATCTTTTTAATCTTTTTAATCTTTTTAATCTTTTTAATCTTTTATTTTTTTACTTTTTCAAATCAAATTAAGAATTGATTTTTTTTAAAATAAGTTCAATTGACTTTTTTAATTCCAAGTCATTTTCACATTTCTTTTTAATTTTTTGATAACCTTTAAAAGCTGCTGAATGTTTTTTTTTAAAAAAACTACCAATAATATTATAAGGAAATCCTTTTATTTCTTTAATTAAATACATTGCAATATGACGTGGAAAAGTATATTTATGTTGTTTTTTTTCTCCCATTAAATCACGAATACTAATATTGAAAAAATTACTAACTACTAATTTTATTTTTTCTAAAACATCTTCATCATAAGAAATATTTTTTTTACTTTTAATTAAAGGTTCTAAAGCATCATTGGCGATTTTTAAATCAATTTCATAATCAAATATTTGAGCATAATTTAATAATCTTAATAAAGCTCCTTCCATTTCTCTAATATTATTGATAAAAAAAGAAGCAATTAATTCTAAAATTTCTTTTTTAACTTTTATGGGATTTTGATTTTCTTCTTGAAATTCTAATATTTTTTTCTTTAAAATATTGACACGATGTGAAAAATCAGGTTTTTGAATATCAACCATTAATCCACCTTCAAAACGCGAAATTAATCTATTCATAATATTTTTTAATTCTGATGCAGGTTTATCGCTTGTAATGATGATTTGTTTTTGATTTAAATAAAGATAATCAAATAATTTAAAAAATTCCATTTGAGTTCTTATAGCTCCTGCCATAATTTGGATATCATCAACTAAAAGAACATCAATATCACGATATTTTTCATTAAAATCTTCTATTTTAGCTTTTCTTAATTGGTTAGTAAATTCTTCAATAAAATCATCTGCTTTTACATATATTACTTTTTTAGCTTGTTTTTCTATAATATAATTTCCAATTCCTTGTATAAGATGAGTTTTACCGATACCAGTTTTGCCAAAAATATAAAAAGGATTAATTGAAATTTTAGTTTCTTTAATTATTTTTTTAGCTATATTAAATGCAAATTTGTTACTTTTTCCAATTACGAAATTATTTAGATTATATTTATGATTTATATTTCCGCAATTATATTTGTTAAATTTTATTTTTCTTTCTTCTATTGGAATATTTAAAAGAGAATTTTTAATTTCTACTTCTGATTTTTCTTGATTTTTCTTAATTTCTATATTTTCTTCATTAATATTATTTGATAAAAATTTTTCTTTGGAAATGAATTCAATGATTATTTTTTTCTTAATTTCATTTTTTATTAATTCTTTTATTTTTTTAAAATACATTTTATAAATTTTGTTTTTGATAAAATCTGTTTCTACTAAAATGATTATTTTTTTTTCTTTATCGTTTTGATAAATTTGTTTTATATTAGAAAATGTTTCTTTAAAAGCTTCATCACTATAAATTTTAGATAATTTTTCTAAAATTTCTTTCCAAATTTTAATATAAGATTCCATTATTTTACCTTTTTAAATTTTATTATTTTATTATTTTATTATTTTATTATTTTATTATTTTATTATTTTATTATTGTAATAGATTTTTTTGTACACTTAAGTTTAAAATCAGCTTTTAATTCCTTATTTTTTTTAAAAAAGAAGGATTTTTTTAGTAACTTTTTTTATCATTAAGTAACATTTTTTTCTCTTTTTTTAGATAAAGAGAATTTCCTTATTTTCAAGAAAAATAACTTTATTCACATAAAATCATAACATAAAAAATAATAAATTTTAGGAACAAAAATTTTTTACTTTTCCTAACTTGAAAAAAGGTGATTTTTTTGAAAAAAATAATAAATTTTAGGAACAAATAATAATTTTATTTCTTTTAAAAAAATACCCTTTTATAATTATAAAAAAGATGTTATTAATTTTTATAGGAACTTTTTTAATCCATTTAGGAAACAAAATTTTCATTTTTCTTAACTTTTATTTTAATGATTTATTTTTAAAAAAATGATGCTTATTTTATGTAACTTTTCCACATTAAATATTTTTTTATTTTATTTACTAAATTTTAAATATTTGAGGTGTTCCAAAAGTTTAGACACTT
>NZ_JACAOD020000013.1 GCF_016876135.2 Candidatus Phytoplasma meliae | reverse complement strand
CAGAACAACAACAACCACTTAGCACAGTTCTTACAAATACTAACTTAGAACAAATAAACAACAAAGACAATGAAACTATTAAAAACGCAATTGTAGAAAAAAACCCTACTTTAATCAAAGATAACTTAACAGTAGTAGAAGGCGCAACCGACACAGAAGCAACAGTTACATCTTCAAAACATAAAGACAACGTAAAAGTTACATATACTGTTAAACCAGCACCTCAAAACAACAACAACACATCAATATCAGAAATTATTAAAAATAAGCAATTAGGTGAAATAGCAAACGATAAGGAAGCTACTATTAAAGACGCAATTGTAGCTAAAAACAAAGATTTAAACAAAGATAACTTAACAGTAACAAACATAAAAGATGGTAAAGCAACAGTTACATCTACAAATTATAACGGCGAAGTACAAGTTACATATACTGTTAAATCCAACACATTAACAATAGTTATGGCAAGTATATTAATTATATTATTATTATCTTGTAGTGGTGGTAGTTATTATTATTACAAAAAAAATAAAAAATAATTATTTGTTTTAATTAAATCATAAAGACTCTCTTAACCAAGAGAGTCTTTATCTTATATTATATCTACCAAACATTAAAAGAAGGGGAAATAATCTTTATGATACATAAAACTAATTTAATATTGTATACTAATTATGTTATTATTGAAAAATTAATTTTTCAATAATAACAAAAAATATAAAAACACAATATTACCATTAGAAAGTAAAGCTTAAATATGAAATACTACCCAATTATTATTAAAAATAACATTTTAAGAATTATCATGATCTTATTTTTAGTTATTTTAAATTTTAACATCACTCAAATACATGCCATTTTGGAAAAAAAACATCAAGATGTCGGTTTTTATAATATTTTTCATAATAAACCAAGTTTAAAATTAAAAAATAACCATATAGAAACTATGTATAATTATAATCAAGAAGCTCAATTAATAGAGAAAAAAAATCTTAAAGAAGACAAAGATTATTTATATCATTATAACGTCAAGGATCAAATAATATCCAAAACTCTACAACAAGATCAAAATTTTTTAAACACATACGAATATAATGACAAAAACCAATTAAAAATTGTAAAAAATAGTGAAAATCAAATTCAAACAAAATATAAATATAATCGCAAAGGACAACTAATTAAAAAAATAAACTTTTGTTTATACGACACACCTTGTTTTTATAAATCCGTCTACACTTATAAATATAATGATCAAAATCAAAAAATTAAAAAAATTTATTATGGAGTTATTAATAAACACCCTATATTTAAATGTTTTGATAAACTTACTAAAATAAATAATACTGTCAGTATTTATCGCTACAATCAAAAACAACAACTAATTAGTAAAATAGATAAACAAGGGCAAGAATATACTTATAAATATTATAATTTTATTCAAGAAAGCATATTATAATCATTAAAACAAAAAAAGAGACTTTTACAAGTCTCTTTTCATATATATTGAATAATTAAACTAATTTATTTTATATTTTTACCAGTAACTTTTAAAAAAGAATAAAAAAATTTATCAAATAAACTATACTCTTCTAAAATAACAAAATCATTTTGCAATAACCATCTTTTTAAATAATCTAGTTTACTTTGAGTTCCTAATAAAAAATGTTTACTTTTATCAGGTGCTTGCGAAAGAATTTTAATAATGGTGTAAGTTCCCATCCCACAAATTAAAGCTAAATCAAAATCTTGATCAATCTTTGCAAAACCATCACTTAAATAAAAAGTTACTGGGTAATTTTGAAGATTTTTTTGACATTGCAACAAAGGTTTAATCCTGATATCAGAAGCAAGAGCTTTTTTAATATATTCTTTTTGAAAAGCCTTTTTAAGAACCAACCCATGATCAGTACCGATATCTAAAACAGTACTATAGTTTTTAGTTAAAGAGGCAATAAAAGGGATCCGTTTCATTTATTTATAGTTATGATATAGACTTTTTAACTTACTTTGTTTTGCAGGAGCTCTTAATCTTCTTAAAGCCTTGGATTCAATTTGACGAATACGTTCACGAGTAACACCAAATAAATTACCAACTTCTTCTAAAGTATGGTTTTTGCCATCTAAAAGACCATAACGCATTTTAATAATTTGTTCTTCGCGATCAGTTAAAGTATTTTCTAAAACTTCATTTAAAAGCTTTTGAGTTACTTCTTTCATCATATATTCATGAGGTGATAAAATATTAGGATCAGAAATAAAATCCCCTAAAGAAGTTTCATCTTCATTTTCACGAGCTGGCGATTCTAAAGAAATGGGTTTTTTTTCAATATGTTGAATACTTCTTATTTTATCAACTGAAACATTCATTTTCATTGCTATTTCTTCAACTGTTGGTTTTTTCTTTAACTGTTGAGTTAATTTTCTAGTGCAAAGAGCTATTTTGTTAATATTTTCTACAATATGAACTGGAATTCTAATAGTTCTTGCTTGATCGGCAATAGCTCTTGTAATACCTTGGTACATCCACCAAAAAGCATAAGTAGAAAAGCGAAAACCTTTTTGATAATCAAAATTATCAACTGCTCTCATCAAGCCCATATTACCTTCTTGAATCAAATCAAGAAATAAAACGCCTCTACCAATATAACGTTTAGCAACAGAAACAACTAGACGATAATTAGATTCTACTAAAATATCTTTAGCATATTGAGCTTGTTTGATTTGGTTTTCTAAATCTTGGATTTCTTGTTCTGACAAAGAGATTTCTTGCATACGAGCTTTATCCAATTTTTGCTTAGCTTGTTTGCCTAAAAACACTTCAATTGTTCTTTTTCTTTCTTCTTCTAGTGAAAGCAAAGGGATGCAACCGATTTCTTTTAAATACATGCGTACAGAATCATCCATTTTAATGTCAGCAGCAACTTTGGTCACATCTTCTTTGATTAATTGATCGTCGTTATCATCTAGGGTTAAGTTTAAGTCTTCAAGATTTGGTTCAGATTCTAAACCTTCATTTTGAGGATTTTCTGCCAAATCATCAATTAATTTATCATCTTTATTTTCTTCTTGAGGAGTTTCTTCTGATAAAGCAGATGTTGACTTTTGAAAGTCAGCATCAGCGAGCATTTCATCTTCTACTTGCGATTGCAATTGCGACGTTTGAGTTAGTTTGATATTGCTATTATGATCCATATTAGAAGAGTGGTTTAAGACTGATGATAAAGGAGGGGTAATTTTAATCCCTTGTTCCTTTAACTTTTTTTCTATTTGTTGATATGAAATTTTAAAATTCTCTTGGGTTAATAACATTTTAACATCTTCAAAGTTAATTTTTTTAGCAACACCTGCTTTATTGTTTAATGTTTTAACGATATCATTCAAATTCATTTATTAAATGCCTCTTTTTTTAATTTTTTATTCTTGTGAAACTTTTATTAACTATAAACGTCTTTAAGTTTATTTTCCTCTTGTTTTAATGCTTTTTGCACATATCTTAATTTTTCATATTTTTCAAGTCTTTTTTGTTGATAATGATGAATTAAATCATTTGTTTGAAATTGATTTTCAACCAGCAATCCTTGAATGTGGTGATTTAATTGTTGAATTTCATCTTTAAGATTATCTTTCTGTTCTTTTAATTGTTGAATTTGTTTCTTTATTTTTAAAATTTGGAGGTATTTTTCAAATGTTTCTTTAGTAAGAGTTTCTTGGTTTTTAAAAAAATGATGCTTTTCGATTGTGTGCAACAATTCATTTGTTTCTAAACAATTGGCTTCATTTTTAAAATATTCCCAAGGAATGGAGGCGGCTATGGCATTGTTGTTGTAATAATCTTTAATTTTATTAATAAAATAAATAAATTCGATGTTAGGATAAATTGATTCTCTATCAAAGGCGTCATAATGTTCTTCAAAAAAAGATCGATTGTGACAAAATTCAATGACAATATGCGTTACTTGATCAAACATTTGATTATTAGTTTTGGTTTTGCTGGGTTGATCAAGATTTGGTTTAAAGCGCGTTAGTAAAGATAAATTAATTGCTAATTGATAATTTTGTTGCAAATACTTTTGATATAACATTTTAGTGGCAAAATCTTGATTTTGAAATAATCCTTTAATTTTATTTACTATTTGATTTTGATTATTAGCATTAAGTTGTTGACAAATAGCATCAATTTTAATAAGTAAAAAATCTTTAACATGATGATCCAACAATTGCTGATAGGATTCTTTTCCTTTGGTTTTAATATATTCATCAGGATCTAAATTATCAGGGAAATGAGCAATTTTAACTTGAAAATTATTTTTTTGTAAGGTACCAGCAATTTCTAACGCAGCTGTTTTTCCAGCAGCATCGCCATCATATGCAATAATTATTTTTTGAGTTAATTTGGCTAATAATTTAATATGTTTATTAGTTAAATTAGTTCCCATTGTGGCTATAACATTTTTAATGCCTGCTTGAAAAGAAGAGATAACATCAAAAAAACCTTCATGCAAAATGATGGCTTGTTTTTTTTGAATTTCATTTTGATTTTCAAAGTATTGATATAAAATTTCGCTTTTCTTAAAAATAACGGTTTCGGGACTATTTAAATATTTAGGAGTTTGTTCGTCAAATCCGCGGCTAGAAAAAGCTATTATATGGCCATTGGAATTGGTAATAGGGAAAATCAGTCTATTGCGAAAAAAATCATACCAACGTCCTGTATGTTCATCTTGATTAATTAAACTTAATTTTTTTAAATCCTCGGGGTTAAATTTAGCTGAATCAATCAAATAACGAGATAAAAGAGAGTTTTTAGGGGCGTATCCTAATTTAAAATGTTCAATAATGGCTGGATTTAAACCTCTTTGTGATAAATATGATAAAGCTTTTTTATTATATTTTAACTGATTAACATAAAATTCAGCTGTTTCTTTCATAATATGGTGTAAATGAGCATATCGATGAGTACTTTTGGCATTTAAAGGTGTTTCAATACTAAGGCGAGATGCTAATTGAAAAGCGGCTTCTTTAAAAGATAGATTTTTTATTTTTTGGTAAAAAATAATAGGATTACCGCCTTTTTTACAAGACATACAAACGGCGATATTTTTTTCAGGAGAAACCGAAAAAGAGGGCGTTTTTTCGTCATGAAAAGGGCATAAACCTATATAATTTTTACCAGTTTTTTTTAATTGAACAAATTCTTGAACTAATTCTACTATAGAAGTTTTGTCGTTAATTTCTTTTTTTAATTCTTCTTGCATTCATTTACCGCTAAATTAAAAAGCATTTTTTCTATTACATAATTTTTCACTTGTTCAACAGTCATAATTTGCTGTTTTAAAGTGTCGCGATCTCTTAAAGTAACTGTTTGATTGGCGATAGTATCATTGTCAATGGTTACGCAAAAGGGAGTCCCTATCATATCTTGTCTCCGATATCTTTTGCCAATACTTTGAGTTTCATCGTAACAGACATCAAAATATAAAGATAAATATTTTTCTATTTCTTGGGCTTTAGCGCTATGTTCTTTCTTAATTAAAGGAAAAATAGCGACTTTGTAAGGGGCCAAAAAAGGATGAAAAGTTAAAACTTGTCTTACTTCTTGTTTTGATGTTGTATCTTCGTAATAATTATTGATTAAAAAGGCTAAAAATAATCTTTCAATTCCTAAAGAAGGTTCAATAACATAAGGATGATATCGTTTTTTAGTTGTTTCATCAAAATAAGTTAGGTCTTTTTTAGAATAATCTTGATGTTGGCGTAAATCAAAATCAGTTCGTGAAGCGATGCCCCAAAGTTCATCAAATCCCCAAGGGAATTTAAATAAAATATCTGTCGTTTTTTCAGAATAATGACTTAATGCTTCTTGGGGATGATCTTTAAACATTAAATTGGTTGGTTTCATTCCTAAACCAATTAAAAATTGATACATAATCTTTTTCCAATAGGAAAACCAATCATTTTGAGTTCCTGGTTGACAAAAAAATTCTAACTCCATTTGTTCAAACTCACAAGTTCGAAAAATAAAATTACCAGGCGTTACTTCATTACGGAAAACTTTTCCAATTTGGCACACTCCAAAAGGAATTTTTTTACGAGCCGTTTTTAAAATATTTTTAAATTGAATAAAAATACCTTGAGCTGTTTCTGGCCTTAAATAAATAGGTTTTGATGTTTGTAAAACTGTTCCTTGATGAGTTTGAAAAAGCATATTAAATGGCTTGATGGGTGTCCAATTAGTTGTTCCCAAAACTTTATGTTGCACTAAATATTGATGCATTTGTTCATAAGACAAAGTGCTGATATTTAAATTAGGATTATGTTGTTCAATTAATTTATCAGCCCTTAATCTTTTGTTATTATCTTGATTTTCAGTTAAAGGATCAGCAAAGGAATCAAGGTGTCCTGAAGCTTTCCAAACCTTAGAATTCAGTAAAATAGATCCGTCAAGCAACACATTGTAATTTTGTTCTTGCACGAATTTTTGCAACCAAGCTTTTTTAATATTATTTTTTAATAAACTACCTAAGGGGCCATAATCCCAACTATTGGCCAATCCTCCATAAATTTCGCTTCCAGCAAAAACGAAACCAGTTTGTTTAGCTAAAATAATGATTTTTTCTAAAGAATCCATTAACAAAAGCTCCTTCATTTAAGTTTTTGGTTTTTTTGATTTACTTTTAGTTTTTGCATTTCAGAATCAAAATAGTCGCGAGTGTCTTTGATGTAACCGTAAATGTAAAAAAGTCCACATAGTCCAAATAATAATATTATAAAGCATATTTGATTGTTGATAGTTTTTTACTAGAATTTCCAGTTTTGTAACCGATTTTGAATGCTATTATATTAAGTACGATAAGTACGATTGTCGAAATCATTGATAAGATTGGAATGATTTGCAAAATAAGGTAGAAAAAATGTTGGTTATCCATGAGTTTTATTCTCTTTTTTTAGCTTTTTGGTTTAATTCGCGTAACGAACCTTAAGGAAAAACGATGTGGCTGTTTTTTTCGAAGTTTTAATAGCCAAAACGATTTAATTCTTCTTTTTGATTGCGCCAATTCGGTTTGACTTTGACCCATAAGTTAATGTGGGTTTTTAAGTTTAAATGTGCATTTAATTCTTTTCTAGCATCAGTTCCTATTTGTTTTAATTTAGTGCCTTGCGATCCAATTAAAATTTTCTTTTGAGAACTTCTTTCCACCAAAATGACAGCCCATATTTCAATTAAAACTTTTGTTTTTTTTTCTATTTTTTCGATTATAACAGCGGCTGAATGTGGTATTTCCTCATGAACATAATAAAGAATTTTTTCACGAATAATCTCTGATATCAAAAACTCTTTTTTTTGATCAGTTATCATGTCTTTGGGATAATAAGGAACCCCTAAAGGAATATTTTGTAAAATAGTGCTTTTTAACTTATCAAGATTTTGACCTTTAATAGCAGATAAGGGAATGACGTTTTGAAAAGGAAAATGCTTTAAATAACTTAAAATAATAGCGTCTATTTGATTTTGCTGCTTGAAACAATCAATTTTATTAACAACTAAAAAGATAGCTTTTAAATTGGATTTTAATTTGGTAAAAATAGTTTTTAATAAAAATTCTTCCTGAGGTTGATAAAGGGAATCTGTTAAAAATAAGATAACATCAGCATCACTAATACTTTGAAAGGCAATATGATTCATTTTTTGATTTAATAAATGTTTATATGTGTTAATTCCGGGAGTGTCTAAAAAAATATATTGAGCATCTTGTTCATGACAAATACCAATAATTTTATTTCTAGTAGTTTGTGGTTTGTGGCTTGTAATAGCTATTTTTTGGTTGATTAAAACATTAAGAAGAGTTGACTTACCAACATTGGGGCGCCCCAAAATAGAAATAAAACCTGATTTAAAATTCATATTTATCCTCATTTTTTTATGTTTTTCGTTATTTTTGTGATGGTTTGTGTTTTAGCAACGGTAGGCCGCGATAAATTACTTTTTTGTAAAATCTGCTCTTGTAAATCAACCATTTTTTGTAATTCTTCTGGATTGCGATGTTGATACCCTTTAAGGTGCAAAAAACCATGAACTGCTAAAAAGGCGATTTCTCTTTCTAAACTATGTCTTAAATTGTCGGCTTGTTTTTTAGCTTGTTGCCAACAAATAAAGATATCTCCTAAAGAATTATCTTGTTCTTGGGCTTCTAAATGATGATAATTAGAAATATTATTAGGAAAAGATAAAACATCTGTAGTAGCATTTTTTTGGCGATAAAAGAGATTTAACTGTTGCATTGTGTCTGAATTTACAAAAATAAGATGCATTTGGCGGGTTTCTTCAATAGTGTGAAATAATTGAATTAGCAATTGTTGGTAAATATCTATGTTAAAAGAAGTTTGGTTATGAATTTTGATTTTCATTGATTAAATCCTAAAAGAATAAATGAGTGGTGGTTAGCAATTAGTAACTATATATTGATTTTATTAAAACTAATTAACAATATTAATCATATTTGTTAACTATTTTGGGTTTTTTGAGGAAATGAAATATATTTATGTTTTTAATTAATTTTTTAAGGTTTCAAAATTTTAGAATTAAAAGTTAATAAATTAACAAGTGTATAAATGCTTTAGCTTGATTGATAAATTAATTGACTGCATTAATTATTTAGGAGAATCAACACTCATAAAGGGTATATAAAATAGGGGTTGTGCTAAGGAATGATGAGAATGACATAATAAAAACAAAAAAAGCAACTTTTTTCAAGTAGCCTTTTTTATTCATTCTAACGTTTTTTATTACGTATACTTTTTTGACGATTTTTTCTTTGTACGCTAGGTTTAATATAATGTTCTTTACGGCGCGCCTCCGCTAAAACACCAGATTTAGAAACTTCGCGCTTAAAACGTCTTAATGTTTCTTCGATAGTTTCCCCTTTGCGGAAAAAAGTTTTTGACATCAAATACCTCCTTTTTCATTCGTATTTCGTATTAATTATATTTTTAAACACCTAAAAATGTTCAAAAAAATCAAAATAAATATCCAAGCTAATTTCAAACAAAATAACTAATTATATTATATCTTTTTTTTTCTTAATTGTCAATTTTTTTATTCTTTTTGTTAAAATTTGTTCAAAAAATAAATTTATCAATAAAATTCAGACCAAAATCAAATTAACTAAATAATCACAAAAGTTAAAAAAATGTATCATGTTAATTATTTGGCTTTTTTGAAAAAATAAAAGCAATTAATGCGAGCATATCAAAATATCAAAAAGTAAAATTAGCAAAGGTGGTAATAATTTACAATTTTAATTGTTCTTTTGTCATTTTACTTTTTTGCAATAATTGAAAAAAAACACTACACTCTTTAATCATTTCTTTAATAAATCGAGGATCTTCTAACACTTCTTTAGTTTTATGATTTTGATCGTTTTGATATAACAAAAAATAAGCTTTAAAGGAAGAAGAGCAATATATTTGAGCTTGAACTTGAGCATAATAAAAAATAGGAATTTTGTTGCATTGTAAAAAAGTGCGCCAAGTTAATGTGTTTAAAGACATAGGACATTTAATTTCTAATAAACTTTGAGTTTTTTCATCCCAACCATCTAAAGAAGCTGACATAAAATCTTTAACAAAAACCTTAGGTTTAAAATTAAAATTTCTACTTTTATTAAAAAAAGAACGTGCTTTAGGTTCTAAAATGCGTCCTTGTTGCATCGCTGCATTATCTGTGATTTTAAGATCAAAAAGTTTTCTTTGTAATAATTGCTCTTTAGTTTCAAAAGGATTAAGCCCCATGATAGCTGCTACTTCAGAAGCATTAATATATTTTTTGCGATGTTGATGCCAAGCCAAGGTGTTTTGTTCTAACTCCATATAATCCCATTTTCTTGTTTTTAACTAATCAATAAAATAACTAAATAACTTATGCTATATGCATATAAAAAGTAGTAGAAAACAGCCAATAATAAAATAAAAGTAACAAATTTTATTAATATTTTTTTATTTAAACACCTATAGTATATATTATAATAAATAAATATTTATTTGTCAATCTGCTAATGCTAAATAGTAGTAAAAAATAACACAAAATAGTTAAGTGTGATTGCTAAATCATAACTAAACTAAGCATCTTTCTTGCAAAAAAAAAAAAAAATAGTATAATGAAACATGTACAATAAAATAAAGAAGGTACAACACACTAAAAACAAAAAGGAGCACTAAAAAATGCAAAATAAACCTAATTTTTATCCTTATCAACCGCCTAAATCAAAAACTAAACTGAATTGTTATCACAGTTGTTGTTGTTTCCTTGGTATTAATTGGCTTGGGTTTTTATTATTTCAAAAATAACTTATCCTCTTCGCCCCATAAATATCAGACAAAAACCACATACTACTCTAATGGAAACATCTGCACCATTGACGAATACAACCAACAAACAGGCTACCAAACCAAATATACCCACTACCACGACAATGGCACTATGGATTTCATCAACGAATTCGACCCATCCACAGGTAAACAAATTAAATAAACTCAATACCACAATAATGGATCCATCTACTACATCTACGAATACAACCCATTTGTCTCGCCCTCAAAACACTACTACAAATCTACCTGTTACAACAATAATGGCACCATCGATGAAATTACCGAATACGACTTAAATACAGGTAAAAAAATTCAAGAAATTAGCTATCAGGATAAAGGCCACCCCTTGCACCATTAACGAATACAACCCAACCACAGGAAACCCAACCAACACTATCTTATACAACCCCGATGGCACCATCCAATCCATCAGACAATTTGATGACCTATCAAAATTCCCACAAAACATACATTACTTCAGAGTTACCTTTTACAACGAAAATGATACATCAACAGGGGAAATAACAAAAGAAGTCACTTCAAACTTTACACCCCAACAAATCCAACAAGCCAAACAACTCCACTCCCAATCCCTCTACCAAGAAGCAATGGATTTATATAACCAACACAACAAAAAGAAATAGCTAATTAACCAAAGACTCAATACAAATTGAACTTCTTTTCTTTTCTGTTCTCAAAACTAAGCATAAAACTTACAAAAAATAAGTATAATGAAGTATATATGCTAACATAAAGAAAAGAAACATTAAAAATGCAAAAGTGCTCCCTTAAATTAAATCCTAAATCAATTATTACAGTTATTATTATTGCTATCATCATTTCATTATTAGTAGGATGTTATTTTTACAACAATCACCAATCTTTACAAACTCCAAAAACCCCATCACCAATGAAGCAAGAAATGGGTAACTTAATCAAAAAAGAGAAAAAAGAAGGTGATAAAGAAAGGAAAGAAGCAAAACAACGCTTATCCCACAAATATCCACCAAAAGTTGAATACTACAAAGATATTAACACTATCTTATCTATTACCTACTACAATCAAAAAACAGGCAACCAAACAAAACAAATTTCATACTGCATAGATGGCACCATTTGGTACACCGAAGAGTGCAATCAAAATGGTAAAAAAATCAAAACCACTTATTATAACAAAGACAGTAATATTAACCGTATCTATAAATTTGATGAAAATACAAGGAAAATAACCAAATCGTTCTACTACAACAAAGATGGCTCTATCTGGATAATTTTCGAATATAACTCAATAACAGGGGAGCAAATCAAAACTACCTATTACAATGAAAATGGCAATATCAAATCCATTACCGAACACAAACCGTTTAAATCAATCGCATCAAACTTTATTCCCCAACAAATAATAGAGGCAGAGAGTTTGTGTCAACAAGGCGAAGAATTATATAACCAATCCCAACAACTTAAACAACAAGCAATTAAACTCTATAACCAACACAAAAAGTAACAAATATCAAACCAAAGAACTATTCTCTAAAAGATTAGTTCTTTATTTTTTTACTCTAAACTATTGAATAAATACTAATTTTGAGCATAAAACTTGTTTTT
>NZ_JACAOD020000012.1 GCF_016876135.2 Candidatus Phytoplasma meliae | reverse complement strand
TTCTATGAAATCATAAAAATTATCTCTACCTTTACGTTCACCACCATTAAAATAAATAGCTAATAAATCATCATCGCTATCTTTAATATACCAATATAAACTACTATTTTTTTCTTGATTATAAGAAGGGGTTGAAGAAATCGAATTTGAATAAGAAGGATTAATGTGTGTTTTAATGTGGTTTAAAACATCTTTTTCATTAGAATTTTGTTCTAATACTACATGAATAATTTCTGTCCCCCTAATGGTTCTTTCGTTAAACTCAGCGTAAGCATAAATAGGTTTTTTTAATAAAAAGAAAATATTTACTAATACAATAAAAACTAATAAAAATCTATATTTTAATTTATAACAAGAGTTTATCATCTTCATAAAACCTCTTTTCTTATTTTATAACGCCTATTGTAACTATTTCCACCCTTAACTGTATTAAGATATCACATATAACAAAGGAAGGTAACAACCAAACATATACAGTTAACTATATTATAACTCGATCATATTTTAAAAGCAAGGGGGCTTAGAAAGCCATTTATGATAAACTTTTTTGATTTCATGGAATTTGAAGAGAATGATGAAAACAGCAAGAGTTTAGCTTATAAGTCAAAAAATTAATTGTATGTAAAATCGTTCTTTTCATTACCTAGCCCTATCCCTAACTTAAATCAACAAAAATGTAACCATTTAATTGAAGTAAAACACAAAGTAACCCTAAACTCAAACGGAATGGAAATCACTGCCCCTTTATACTTAAAAATAAAAGACAGTTACGATACTTTAAAAACTTTCGCAAACCCCGAAAATTATTTTAACATTCTTTTTAAGGTCAATGGCTATGAATATAGCGACACTAAACGACCTTTAATGACGTTAAACTCAAACGGTTTAGGAACACTTGATGTTCAAATTAACCTTGAACAAAAAGAGCTTATTAAAACCAAAGACCCTCAATTAGAATTAATTGTGGATTATGAATTAGTAGATGCTCAAGGTAACGCTTATGGCGGCGGAAGTCAAGTAATCCAAAACAAAATTACTCAAACAACTTAATTAGATATTAAAGGAACAAGGAATTTCCTTGTTCTTTTTTTAGAAAAGAAGCAACTTTTTTAGAAAAGAAGCAACGTGACTACTTCACCTTAAATTAAAAACACACAACCACACGTACCAGCAACAACAACAAAAACACCACCACGAAAGGAGGTCCTAAATGGACAATAAATCAAACACCATCTTCTTCAAACTATTGCTAATTTTAACATTATCTGTCATTTTGTTTTTGGGAGTTTATGTATGGATTCACCACCAAACCCTAGTTACCGTAGAAGAACAAATAACATCTTACGAAAAAAAATAGAAAACCAAAATAAACTCCTCCAAAATCCACCAAAACAAGAACAAATACCTCAAGAAACAATAACCACTCATCCCCCACAATCAAACAACCCTCTCAAACACCACAAAACCCAAAGGTGCCATCATCTTCTTAGACGAATGCGAAACCATCTTCGCTGACTTAAGTGCCCTAGAAGCAGGATCAGAAATTGCCAATGTAGTCAATCAATTCAAAACTGAAATGACATCAACAGATAACGATCCAAACCATCCAATCTTTATCGTAGGAGCAACCAACCACGTAGACCAAATGGACGAAGCCATCAAATCAAGGTTCACCTACAACATCGAAATCAAACCAGGTAACAAAACTGAACGTCAACAATTCTTAGAATTCGTCATGAAAAAAAGAGGGAACCCATACAGCGAAGAAGCCAAACAATACTTATTCAACGTCGTTAACGAATCTCTAGAACGATTGCCGCTTGATCAAAAATACAAAACCGCCAATCGTACCCTAGAAAACCTTTTAAAACAAACAGCTAGCACATTAGCACAATCACGTGGCAATCATGGCCCAAGAAGAACAAACATTACTATCGCCGACTTAAAACAAGCTTACAAACTAACCATCTCTCCAAATACTACAACCTTGGAACAAATCGAAAAAGAACAACCAAAAACATACCAAACAACTAAATCAACCTACAAAAATATAGACTCAACAATCTCCATCTACGAACACGACCCTCACTTAGACCAAAACATTGGACTCCAACTAAATATTTAACAAAACCATCATTTTTGATGGTTTTTTTATTACCAAAACCAAAAAAAAGTTTTCCTTTTTTCAATAGCAATTCCAATGCAAAAACAACAACGAAATTTCTAAACTTACCAGGAATTGCAAAAACCAACAACGAAATTTCAAAACAGACCAAAAAAACAAAAAATCATCATTCCAAAAAAACCAAAAAAATCACCATTCAAAAAAAACTCACCAAACAGACCAAAAAGCTTTTCTTTAATCTACGTGATTTTGACTTTTTACTCTATCATATATAGTAGACAACCAAAAGCCTTTCTTTTAACTATGTGATTTCAACTTTTTACTCTATCATATATAGTAGACAACCAAAAAGCTCAAACTACGTGATTTTGACTTTTTACCTTATCATATATAGTAGGCAACCAAAAAGCTTTTCTTTAATCTACGTGATTTTGACTTTTTACCTTATCATATATAGTAGACGACCAAAAAGCTTTTCTTTTAATTTGTCCTTTTCAACGACACTAAACTTGAACCAAAAAAACATTTTTTCAAAAGTCCAACTTTTTGGTCTAAGTGCGATAAATTATCATTTTGAGGTTTATTATCTAAAAAGATGATATTATTTACAATCACTTTTGTATTTGTTTTCTTTTGACCTTCGTTATTGGTGTATTTTTGGATTGATAAAGTTCCTTCTAGATAAATTTTAGATCCTTTATGTAAATATTTATGCATGTTTTCCGCTTGGGTTCTAAAAGCCACACAGGGGATATATTGCACTTTATCTTTGGTTTGATTAATAGCTAATTGAAAATCTATCTTAGGGATTTGTTCGTTGTTGCTATTAATGTATTGTTTGTCGAGGTCATGAGTGATACGACCAATTAATTGGATTTTATTTAACATAAAATTTATCTCCTTGGATTTATATTTTTTTTAATATTAATAATTGATTAAGTTTTAGTTTTGACGAATTTTAAAACTAATTTCATTTTTGCTTGGAATTTTATATTTCGTTAATGCCAAAACTTATTTTTTTTTAATAGTTTAAAGACTTATTGAGATCAAAAGGGGGCAATTTAATAATTAGTGATTAATAATATGAGGCAAAGATAATAAAAATAAACAATGCAAGAAAAATATTAAAAAAAATAAAATAATTTCTAGTTTCATATAATTTATTTTTTTAATTTATGAATCGCTTTATTTTTAATATTTTTTACTTGTCTTAAAGTTAAATTTAATTTATAGGCTATTTCTTGATTGGAATAACTAGGTTGATAAGAAACATTAATATTTCCTAAAGGAATGCCGAAACTCAATCTAATAATATTGAATTCGTTTTGGCTTAGTTTGGTTTTGAGTTTATTTAAAAATTGTTCGTGATGAACTTGTTTTAACCATAATTGATGAGGATTAGAAATTTGATAATGCCAAACGTGTTTTTCTTCTCGAAAAGAAGTGTTATTGACTTTATGAGTTTTTTGAGGGATTGAAGGGGAATGACTTTTTCTTATTAGTTCATTTATTTCTGATTTGATAGTTGGAGTGGCGTAAGCGATAAAGTCATATCCTAAATCTTGGTAATTATTTAAAGCTTTGATTAATCCTAAGATTCCTTCTTGATATAAATCCTCTCTAGTTAATAAACGCGGATAATATTTAAATCTGTTTACTATCTTATTTACTAACAGTAAATGTAAATTGATTAATTGATTACGAATTCCTAAATTCTTTTTATTTTTTAAAAATACTTTAAATAATTCTTGTCTTAACATTTTATTCCTTTCCAAAAATATTTTTTTTGAAAAGATATGAAAATTATTTTAGTCTTTGAAAAGAAAAAAAGACTAATGACTTAATCATTAGTCTTAAAGAACTTTTAAAAAGTAAAAATTGTCTAAACTTTTGGAACACCACAGTTATTCCCCATTAACAACCATCGAGTCATGGCGATGCATAATGGCAATATGACTTCAAATAACGGACATCACAATACTAATTATGAAATTCAAGCACGTATTTTACAAGAAATGAACCTTGAGCAATCTCAAATAGTACAACAAATTTTTAATGCTAGGAGAAATAATGCCCCTGAAGAGGTTATTAATAATCTTGTAAGACAAAATATGCAATTAAGTCAACGTATTTCGGTTCAACAAATTATTTTACATAACTCTATGCCGCGTGAAAATAATCAAAATCAACAAAACAGAAACAACAACTAAAGACGTTAAATAAGTAAAAATCTAATCACATTTTCTATTTCACTTCCCTTACTAAATCATCTAAAATAAAAACCAAAAAAACAAAGTACAACCAAAAAAAATAAAAAACAACGAAATAAAAACATTAGAAAACAAAAACAACGAAACAAAATCAAAGGAAACCAAATAAACAAGAGGAATATTTTACAAGAGATCGAATTATAAAATTACTGCTTAAAGTTTGTTTGGGTATCGCCGCTTTCGCTTTAACATTATTGGGAGCTATTTATTGGAACATCAATTCTAACCTAAACAAAGTAGAAAAGAGTATAGATAAAGTTGACAACACTTTAACCGATTTCAAAAAAGAAACTAAACAAGATTTTAAAGACACACAATCTAAAATAGATCAAAACTTTAAAGACACAATGGATAAATTAGATAATTTAAATAAAAAATAAGGAGATTTAATTAACGTTTAAATTAAAAACCCCATCAGTAAAGAAAATAAATTAATTACAATTATCCTCAACCCAAAGAACTAATCTTTCAAGATTAGTTCTTTTTTTAACTCACACGTTTTATGTTATAATGAACAAATAAAGGAGAAAAAAATGTATAAAAAAAAAGAACAAATAAAAACTAACGTTTTTGATTTAGCAAACTATTTAATCGAAAAATCACATCAAGAAAAGCAAGAAATAAATAACACAAGATTGCAAAAATTATTATATTACTCTCAAGCTTATTTTTTAGTAAAAAACTCAAAACAACCTTTATTTAATGAGCCGATTGAAGCTTGGGATTATGGCCCTGTGATCCCAGACCTTTACTTTGAATTTAGACAATTTGCTTATGAAAACTTACCGCTTTCTCAAAAAGCAACCAAAAACAAACTAACCGAAAAACAATTAAAAACTTTAGATTTTATATTCAACAAATACAAAAACCAATCTGCTAATCAATTAAGCCAACAAACTCATGCCGAAGATCCATGGCAAAAAAGGTTTCAAAATTTTGATTTTTCTTTAAATAGAATCACAAATCAAGATTTATACAAATATTTTCACAATAAATTTTAAACAATTGAAACAAAATAAAGACGCTTGTTTCAAAAACCCAAAGGTGAAAAGGCTTTTATGAATGATGAACCCTTATTTAAATTCGTTTTTGATAATTATAAATATAAAATTACTGCTCATTTTAAAAGTTTCAAAAACCAAGAAACAATAATTTTAAATAAATTGAAAGAATATTCTAAAAAAACTTTTTCCCAATTAAGTGATGGAAAACATTTCGAAAATTAAAAGATAATGAATTAAAGTTGAAAAAAATCAACCAATTTTGTTGAGAGCCTCAATTTGTGGTTTTAACAATTATCAAAAACTAATTTATCAACTTTATGTTTATAAAATGAGATTAATTGGAATTATTATTAATAATGAATTTATTATTATTTCAATTTTTAAAAAATAAAACTTTCCGCAAGCATTTAATTTTTACCTTTACAACTTATTTTTATATATCCCTCCCCTCAGCTAATCTTCAGATTAGCCCACATTAAACACACACACCACACGTACCAGTGAACAAACCACACCAACGAAGAACAAAAATAAAGGAGATTTAATTAATGCTTAAATTAAAAAAACAATTTAATATAATTTATCTTTGTTTAATAATTTTTATAGGAACGTTATTCCCCATTAACAACCATCGAGTCATGGCGATGCATAACCAAGATAATATCACGAACGAAAAAACCAAAAACAATGAAGCACCTACGAATAAAGAATTACAACAACCAAATGTATTTAAATTATTTATTGAAAAAATAATTATTAAATTAACATTTATAAAAATTGAAGTAAATTTTTAAAACATAAACTTTTTAACCCACACACGAAAGTGAGAAAGAAAAAATAAACTTATGTTATAATAAAACGAAAACAAAGGAAACCAAATAAAATGAAAAACAAAACCCAACAACAAATCAATGTTTTTGATGTAGCTGATTATTTAATCAATAATGTCGACACTAATAAACATAAAATAACTAATATGAAAATTAATAAATTATTGTATTATATTCAAGGTCATTACGTAGCTCAACACGAAAAACCGCTTTTTAAAGAGCCGAACTGTATCGCGGCATTGAACTAAGTATTTTCGATAATACTTTCCTTTATCAAGGCTCACCAATATCATTCAATTATCATGGAAATCGTTGGTCGGCAGATGATTTTGGTTTTAATGGTAACTTCGATATACATTGGGGCAGTGCACGAATTATAAAAACCAATGCTCACTACCACACTTCTCCACCACCATCTCCTCCATCCTTTCCAAGACCATAATTTTTAAAAACAAGACTATCTTAACTGATAGTCTTGTTTTTATACCAAAACCACCAACCAAAGAACTAGATTAATTTCTGGTTCTTTTTTTTATACCAAATTCCAATCTTAAAAGGAGAAAACTAACAACCATGAAACTAATAATTTTCGAAGGACTCGATGGTTCTGGTAAAACAACACTCATCAAACAACTTGCCAACTTACTTCAACAACAAAACAAAGAAGTTATCACACTCAGTGGCCTCGGTAGTTCCACAATCGGCCACCAAATCCGACAAACTTTCTTAACTCACACTAATCTCGACAATCCGACAAGACTTCATCTAAGTCTTGCCAACATGTGCCAAACTCAGCACGAACTAATCGAACCAAACACCAAAACAGACAAAATAATCCTAATCGATAGATGGATCGGTTCTAATTATGCCTATCGAGTCTATCCATCACAAAATCCAACCATCAATCAAATATTCAACCAATCCACCAAAAACTTCATCCAACCAAACATGACAATCTATCTCAAAGTCGATCCAAAAATCGGCCTTAACCGAAAACAAAACCAAGCTAACCATCAACTCGATGTCATCGAAAGTAGTCCTTTATCTTACCATCAGCAAGTTTCTCTTGGATTCCAACACTTTATGAAAAGAAAAGACATTGGTCACAAAATAATCTTAGATACTACAACCAACCAAACCACCAACCACAACATCGAAATCATTCTTTCCACCATCAACAAACTAAAACCAACTCTCACCCTATTATCAACAAACCACAAACCAATTCTCACTTCCACCAAAGAACCAACTTAACCATTAATTCCTCCTCTTTAACCAACACCAAAACTAACGCCAAAACCACCAACTTCAACCAACGCCACTCCTTACCACCATATGCAGAATCAACCACAACCACCAACACACACCCAAAATCGCAATCCATACCACACCACCACCAGCCAAAAACCATTTATCAAAATAAAAAAACACCAAAAACACTCAAAACAGAAAGGAGAAACAAAATTGGAATTTCAAAAAAAAAAAAAACATTTTAAAATAATTTTTATTTTAACAACCATCACCTTATTTTTACTATTAAACAAAATTTTATTTTATTCTCAACCATCAACTTTTACCAAAACTCAAACTGAACCAATTTCTATCACATCAACCGACGAATTAAAAGAACTTTTTCGAAAAAATATGTTTCCAAAAACATATATTCACCACATAATATTATAATAAAATACTGTCTAAGACGTCTTAGACGTCTAAGACTATATATTAAGTATTATATATTCTTTTTCTTTTTATTCTTTTTTTCTTTTTTTCTTGTTTTTCTTTTTCTTTTAAGAAAATTGTTTTATGTGTTGACATTTGTTGTTAACGTGTTATAATATAAGTAATTGATAGTTACAAAAAATAATTTTGTAATTAGCAATTAATTTTTGATAATAAAATACAGCAAAAGTTTAGCTTATAAGTTAAATCGAAAATTAATTGTATGTAAAAATCTTCTTTTCAACATCAACAAAAACCTAAAAAACTAAAAATAAAACTTAATCAACTTATAAAACTGAATAACTCAAAGACTAACTTAACTGTTAGTCTTTTTTCTTTTATATTCTTAAAACTAAGCATCTTTCTTGCAAAAAAAGTATAATGGAATTTGCATAATAAATGCATAATAAAATTAAAATAAGGAAAAGGAAAAGGAATATAAATTAATGCAAAAAATATCAAAAAATAAATTATAATTTAAATGGATAATTAAGGTTTTTTTCTCATTACCCGTTAATAAAAACCTTTAATTATCCAAAAAATTATCAAAATTATGTAACAAATATATTAACTGTGTTAACTTAAGAAACTAATAAATTAACATATTTAATCAACATAAAAAATTATTCCAAAATTAGAATGACTTAAAATACATGTTAAAAAAATACTATTGGAAAACCTTTTGTTTATTAATTACTTTAACAATTCCAATATTAAGTGAACCCAATCATATTGTTTCAGCTAACCCAACTAATCGATTAAAAATTGAAAATCAAGAATTTAGTAGAGTATTAATTGAACCTCGTGTAAATTTGGAACATTTTCAATTACAAGATAAATGGGAACAGTATATTATTAATTCTAGCATCCCTTGCCATGAGGCAGGACATGCTTTAATTGCTTTATTAACCCCTAACACACATACAATTGATTATGTAACCATTATCCCTAATCAATCAACTTTAGGAAAAACCGTATTAAATATAGTAAAATCTCCCAATGAAGAACAAATAAAAGAAAGAATTATGACTTGTTTAGCTGGTAAATTAGCTGAAGAAATAATATGCAATGGGGAAGTATGTGATGAAACTGATGCCAATGATTTCATTAAAGCTCAAAAATACGCACAACAATGGCAAAATCAATATCACCCTGATACAGATTATCAAGTTATTATTGACGAATGTTCTTATAAAGTTTTAGCAATGTTAAAAAAGCATCAAAACTTATTAAATCAAATTATCAAAGAATTAAAACAACAAAAGACTTTAACTGGTTTACAAATAGAATCATTAAGACAAAACGAAATATTTGATATGTTTCCTGTTATTGTATAACCTGTTATTACATAAAAAAATTTAAAACAAAAGAAGTTAACCAAAGCTTCTTTTTTATTATAATATATTTGATTGTTGATTATCTTAATTACTATTTTATTTCTATTTTTAAAGATATCCTATTATTGTTTTTTCAATCACTAATGTTGTTGTCATTTATGATTGGGACAAGATGGTATAGAGTAGGAAGCCAAAAAACTCAAACTAGGTGATTTCAACTTTTTCGGCTAACATATAGAGTAGGAAGCCAAAAAAACTTTTCTTTTAATTTGTCCTTTTCAAAGACACTAAACTTGAACCAAAAAAACATTTTTTCAAAAGTCCAACTTTTTGGTCTAAGTGCGTGTTAATATCGAAAAAAGACTAACTAAAAAGTTAGTCTTTATATAGAAAAAAGGTTTTTTAAAGTATAGTTAGATATATTGTTGAGCATTGTAATAAATAATATCATCATAAACATAAGTCCCTCCATAAAAAGGGCTTTTATATTAAATACAAATAAATTAATATATATGATTAATCATTTTTTTCATAATAAGTTTTAATTAAATCATTTAATAAACGTACACCAAATCCTGAAGCCCAAGAATTATTAAATTCATTTTTTGGTTGCAAACAAACTCCTGCAATATCAATATGTGCCCAAGGAATAAGGTCGCCTACAAAACGTTTTAAAAATTGAGCTGCAGTAATAGAACCTGCACCGCCACCGGCTGAATTAGTCATATCAGCAAATTGACTATTAATTAACTTGTCATATTTTTTATCTAAAGGTAATTGCCAAACTTTTTCTGATGTATTTTTACCTGATTGAATTAATTGTTGGGCTAAATTATCATTATTAGCAAAAAGACCAGCATATTCTTTTCCCAAAGCGACTTGAATAGCGCCGGTTAAAGTAGCTAAATCAACAATCAATTGAGGTTTAATAACAGTTTTACAATACCATAAAGCATCACACAAAACCATTCTACCCTCAGCATCAGTGTTAACCACTTCAATAGTTTGACCAGACATGGAAGTAACAATATCACCAGGTCGTTGAGCTTTGGAGCTCACCATATTTTCAACTAAACCTATAACTCCAACAACGTTAACTTTGGCTTTTCTAGTTGCCAAAGCACGCATTAAACCAACAACAACTGCAGCCCCTCCCATATCGCTTTTCATATCTTGCATTTTCAAGGAAGGTTTAATAGAAATTCCTCCAGAATCAAAAACTACCCCTTTACCAACAATAGATAATGGTTGACTTTCTTTGCTATTTGGATCACCTTTCCATTTCATCACTACTAAATAAGGAGGTCTAGCAGAACCTTGAGCCACCGCTAATAAAGCATTCATTTTTAATTGTTTTAATTGTGGCGTCTCTAAAACTTCAACTTCAATTCCCATTGCTTCTAATTCTTTAATTCTTTGAACAAATTCTTGGGTTCCTAACACATTAGCTGGTTCATTAATTAATTCTTTTGATAAATTAACCCCTTCAGAAATAGCTTTAGTCTCTTGCATATGTTTTTGACAAGCATCAGCTTTTTGAGTTACAACTGTCACTTCTAAATCACTATTTGCTATTGCATTTGTGCGAGTATTTGCTTTTTGATAAGTGTGATAACGATCAAAGGAATAACTTTTTAATAAAACACCCAAAACTAAATTCATAATTTGAGTTTCTGTCACGCTAACACCTAAAGCATCAGTAAAAATAACTACTTTTTTATTTGTTTTAATAGTAGCATAACAAAGGCCACCTATTTTAAGCCAATTTTCATTAGTTATTTCTTCCTTTTTCCCCAAACCTAACACTGTTACACAAGAATAAGGAGATCCTTCCAAAGATAATAATTTAATTTTCGAACCCCAAGCGCCTTCAAAATTTTCAACTGCATAACTTTTTTTAATAATATTTTTAGGATCGACCGTTTCTAAACCAAATAGTTGATCTTCCTTTTGAACTTGTAAAAGGATGGCAGCATTAATGCCATTAGACTGTTCTAATTTTGTTATAAAAGAAATTTTCATATTTTTAATACCCCTGATATGTGATGATTTTTTAATTTTTGAAATTATTTGAAATTATTTGAAATAGTAAAATAGATAAGTAGACATAAGTAGACAAGAAAGCAAGTATATAAATAAATATATATTCTTTCATAGATGATAATGCTTAAAATATAAGGAAGGAAGGGGAAAAAAGTTAATTCTTACTAAATAGTACTAACACTAACAAAGCAAGAATTAATTTGTAACAATTAATAATTTATCTTATTTAATTTATTAATTATTCTTAGTATAACATATGAGAAATAGTTTATAGCAAGAAAATAAAAATAGATATTTGATTTTTACTAATTCTTAGCCCATGTTTAAAAAATTACCAAAAAAGAAAAAAGATAACCTTAAAGGCTATCTTTTTCTAGTGTACTTTCTTGTATGTTTGCTAAAAATAATAATTAGCAATATTAATAATATCAAGACAAATAAAATACCAAAAATCCAAGAAAATAAAATTAAATTGGTTTGCGCAGAAGATGAAGGATTAGTAGGATTTAGATGATGTTCACTGGCGAAAGTATTATATTCAATCTTTAATTCATCTATCTTTGATATGGTATCATTTAAGTTGAGTGTTCTTGTTAAAAGGGTGTCTACTGTATCCATTTTTATTTTTAATGACTCACCAAGATCTGTATTAGGAAATTGAGCAGCTGGTTCTGTTATTTGGTTATTTTTGCGTTTCAAAATATCTATATTTTCATAAATCAACTTAAAAGTTGCTACCCATTTTTTACAGTATAAAACTACTTGATTAAAATTAGGACTATTTTTTTGAGTTAATTCTTCAAGATAAAAAGAAAGGTTTGTTATTTCATTTCTGATATCTTCTAAATATTGTTTAATTTCGTCTAAAAGGTTTTTATTACTTTGTATTTGAGCATTGTTTTTTAAATCTTTTATTTTTGAAATATCATCGTGATAGAAACAGAACGCTTACAGTTTTAAACTGGGTTTTTCTGAGCCTCACACAACACCGTACAAGCAAGTTTCCAAGCATACGGCGTTTATATATTAATTAATACAATCATTAAATATTGATAATATAGACATGAAAAAATAAATAATTAAAGCATTATAAAGCCATGCATTAATCATGTTTTTCATAATTTTTATCTAATAGTTGGTCAATAATAAGTCAATAATAAAAAATAATATTTAAAAAGTAATTAGATTTGTTTGATACTACTTATTAATAATTTATATGAGATGATCAAATGAATAAAAAAATATGAAAAAATGATATATAATATATTTTTTCTTTCGCCTTGTACTTGGCTTTCCCAAGCTCTTAAGTGAGTCAGTTCAATTAAGTATTCCAACTTAATCTTTGAATATCTCACGACTACTATGATTTTGCTTTCTCCTTGAGTCCCATAATCTATAAAAATGGTTTTTCTAGTTTTTTTAAATTCAAAAAGCAAGTAAATACTAGATACTTTTAGGAGGATACAAGTTACTCAAATTATCTACCTATCAATAGTTTTAGGCGAGAAACCTCAAAATAAAGCTATTATTAAAAAGAGAGGTGATATTTTAGGTAATATATCATAATCTTTTGCTATGATGGTAATTTTTATACACGTAAACAATGTATAAAACGCCCTAAAATTACGGTTTTAGCTACTCACCGCAAGCTTTTAAAAGCTATCCTTAATTCCCTTAGACTTCTTTCAAAGTTTATCCATGACTATTTTTCAACTAGCAAAAACACTAAATTAGTAGCTTTTTTTTAGTTTTTTGCGTTTTTTTTCTGCTTTAATCTAGACATTCTTTCGTCTGCTAGACCGAAAAAAGGTTGTACTGCATTACCACAACAGTTGTAATTGGTTAAATTACTCGATAATTTGGCCTCTTTGTCGCCCGTTTACAATTTTTTGATCTTCGTCTTGTAAAGTTTTTGTTACTTCTCTTTGATGAGTTGTTGCCATATTTTTCAAGTTATCTTTAATCTCTTTCATGTCTTTTAACATTTTTTCGCATTTATATTTGATTTCTTCTGTTTGATTTTCTTTATTTAAAATTAAAGTTATTGTTTTTTCCATATCTTCGTCTTGTTCAGAAGCAAAAATAATATGATGTTTACCAAAAAGAAAAATAAATAAAAACCCTAATAATATCAAAATGATAATATGATTTTTATTTTTTACCATATATTTTAAAAAAACACCTACTTTCCTTTTAAAAATTATTTCCAAGAAAACCTTGAAATACTTGAAATAAAAGAATGAAAAGCCAAAACATCATCCCATATCTAATAAAATTATCATTATCTAATCATTCCAATTGCAATTATAACATAAAATAGAGAGTATTTAATATAACAAGACCATGACAAGACCATATTTTTGCTGTCTTTATCAAATAAAAAAACAGACATTTAATAATTACTTTAAGCAAAAGATGATATAATAGAATTGCATGAAAAAAAGAATGCTGTATAGAATTTTTAAAATAGGAGGTTTAAATAATTGTTAAAAAATTTAACTAAAAATAATTATTTAAAATGCTTGGTATTAATTGCTTTATTGTTTGCATCTTGTTTAAGCGCGATAACCACTAACAAGGTTTTTGCATTACAAAATGATGAACAATCTGATCACAACCAATCAAAAACTTTAAAAGCTTCTAGTACAACATATTATGAACTTGTTTCAGAAGATGTGAATTCTTTAAAAGAAAAAGTTACATTAGGAATATCCAAAACTGCTTATGAATTAAAAAAACAATTACTGCAAGCGCTCCCTTCAACTGAACAAAGACACCTTATTAACGGTTATATGAATAAATTACATGAAGAGGTTTTAGATATAGACCATTGGGAAGACTGTCAAATTGATAACTATACTAAACACCAATATGATGCAGAATGGATGAAACAAATAACACAAGATGCTATTACTAACATCTTAAAACAAGCTGTTGCCTTAACCAAAAATGATCCTAATTATAGTGAATATAGCACTGTTTATGAAAAAATTACATCATTAAACACAATATCTTCTTTAGCTCTTAACACCTTAAGATCTCTTTGGTGGCCAGCTTCTTAATCTATCATTAAATCACTTTATCAAACTATTTATGAGTTTTGTTCTCATAAATAGTTTTTTATTATAATAAGATAAATTTATGGTAAAATAACAAGTAAAATACTCAGATATCAAGATTATATGAGCATAAAACTTGTTTTTTTTTTTTTTGGTGTATAATTATAATAATAACTATTTGCAATAGTAATTAATAGTTATTCACACATTAATATTGATAAGAAGAAAGGAGTTAAGTTACAATAGCAAAAAGCTATTGATATAGAAAAAATATTATTAATAATTAGGATAAAAGAAATTAAAAAGCACTTAATTACCCATAGATCACCCATAGAAAGAAGAATAATACATGCCTCAAAACATATATTTAATAATAACCATTTGCATTATTTTAATTGCATCCCTTATATCAATTATAATACATAAAAATAAATCAAACGCAAGCAAACAAATTCAACAACTATCACAACAAATTCGTGATTTAATGAAACCAAAAACACATTTTTATCATGCCATTTATTATGAATTAAAAAAAATAGATTCCATTATTACTAAAATCAACAACCAAGAAAAAGAAGTAATTGTAAAACATTTAACCAATATTTATTCAATTTTAACCAAAAAAATATATCAAAGAAAAAAAATAAACGATATTGAAGAAATGTTATTATTAACTTATGATCAAATAGTAAATTTGTTACATATAAAATATGGTATTCCTGAAGGAAATTATTTCTTAGATAAAACATGTTTGAAAGAAAACCCTTATATTAAAAGATCAGAAGAAGGATTGCAAATTCATCATGTTAAAGAATATCAAGAAAGAGGTTTATCTAAACCTGAAATAGCCAAAAAATTGCCTTTTAAATATCAACAAGAAGATCAATTAGTTTATTGTAATTTAATAGAACATTTTTTATTACATATCAAAATTTGTGATTATTCTAAAAACCCTCATCATCCGGAAGTAGGATTAAAAGGAGCTGAAATTTTAGGAAATATACTAAGAACAAAATACATGAGGAATAATTGGGAACAAGAAGCTTATAAAAGAAAAGCCTATCAAAAAGTACATTATTTAAAATCTTCTTTTTGGAAATGTCATAATTTATTTAAAAGTATTAAAATTTGGAATAAATTTTTTTCTAAATCAATATCATTTGACTTATATCAAACATATGCCAAAGATAATTAAAAATAACTTAAAAAAAGATCAACTTCTAACCCCTAAGTTGATCTTTTTTTATTTTCTCAACCCTTTCTTACAATTATTTATCGCCTTAAAATAACAAATATAAGAAAACAAGTAAAACACTCAGATATAAAGATTATGTGAGCGTAAAACTTGTTTTTTTGATGTATAATTGTAGTTCATAGTTGTTCTTTTCAATTTCTTACCTATTCCTATTCCCCCTTTCCCCCTTGAACAAATCTTAAAACAAATCTTAAATATAACCGCCAATATTTTCATCCAAAATCGTAGCAAAAAAAGAAATCCCTTAGGCAGTGTCTTAGACAGTATTTTATATAATATTATATTAATAATTAATTATATACTAATTTATTTATTATTAATATATATAAACTACTATTATACTAACGTATAAATATAGGATATACAAAAATTCATCATTTGACAATACAAAAAAAAATAAAAAAATGCATTTCTTTTAAATAATTTATTTTATATATTAAAAACAAGAGAAAGTTTAATTACTTTCTCTTTTTTATACTCTTTCGTTAGTCAACCAAAACAAACAATAAGAAGCAATTTACAACTTAAACCAATCAGCAATTACTTTTAAATATTATAGGAAAAATTTAGCATCTATTAAATCTCTTCCCATCAAATCATAATTCTTAGTATACCAATCTTACAATCAAGTCCACATCAACATATTATTTTTTCAGATAAACAACAATCAACAACATAAAAATTCAAAAAAATTATTTTCTTTGAACAAAACTTTGATTTTGGAGTACAATTTAGTTGTAGATGTATCATTATCAAAAAATATTCATTTACTTTATTAAAAAATTATTTGATACTTATAGTTAATTAATTTAATCCTAAACAAAAAAAGACTTTAATTAAACAATATTTAAATTCAAAAAATATAAAAAATATAGGAGTATTATCATGTTAACTAACGTTTATGATCCTTTAAAAGAAAAACAATTACAAATTCTTGATCCTCAAGGAAATATCGTTAAACCTGAATTAGAACCCAAAATTACTAAAGATACTTTATTAAAAATGTATCAAACAATGGTTTTAGGAAGACAAGCTGATTTAGCGGCTTTAAAATATCAACGTCAAGGTAGAATGGGGAACTATTTGCTTAATTCGGGGCAAGAAGCTTCTCAAGTGGGAGCCGCTGCTGCTTTAGAACCACAAGATTGGGTTTCCCCTTATTATCGTGATGCAGGGATTTATCTTTATCGTGGAGTTTCTTTAGAACAATTTTATCTTTATTGGTATGGCAATGAAAAAGGTTCTCAAATAGATCCTAAATTGCGTCTTTTGCCGGTTAATATTATTATTGGCTCTTCCATTAATTTAGGCGCTGGCTTAGCTTTTGCAAGTAAATACCAAAATAAAAAAGAGGTTACTATTGCAACTATTGGTGATGGCGGGACTGCTCATGAAGAGTTTAATGCTGGGCTTAATTATGCTGCGGTTTTTCAAGTTCCTTTAGTAGTTTTGATTCAAAATAATCAATATTCTATTTCTAATCCTCGTAAAAATGTATCAAAAGCGAAAACTTTAGCTCAAAAATGTTATGCTTTTGGTATTCCTGGCATGCAAGTTGATGGTAATGATGTTTTAGCTGTTTATGTAGCAGTTAAAGAAGCTGTCACAAGAGCTCGCGAAGGACAAGGGCCTATTTTAATTGAAAATATAGCTTATCGTTTAGAAGCTCATTCTACTAATGATAATGCTTCTGTTTATCGCAGCAAAGAAGAAGAAATGGAATGGCGTAAAAAAGACCCAATTGTGCGTTTCCAAGCATATTTAATTAAAAAAGGTTATTTGAGTTTGGAACAAGTGAAAGAAATTGAAGAAAAAGCAAAACAAGAAATAGTTGATGCTCATCAAAAAGTAGAACAACATGGTTCTTTAATTGATGTTAAAGATGTGTTTCAATATACTTATGAAACCATGACTCCTCAATTAGAAGAGCAATTAGAAGAATGTCAAGCTTTTTTAAAGGCGCAAGGAAAAGAAGGTAAATAATCATGGCTTTGATGACATTATTGCAAGCAATTAATCAAACTTTAGATAGTCAATTAAAAAAAGATCCTAATATGGTTGTTTTTGGACAAGATGTTGGTAAATTAGGGGGAGTTTTCCGTGTTACTCAAGGATTACAAGATAAATATGGTGAAAATAGGGTTTTTAATACTCCTATTGCTGAATCAGCGATTATAGGAAGCGCCATTGGAATGGCTATGAATGGTTTAAAACCAGTAGCTGAAATTCAATTTGATGGCTTTATTTTTGTGGGGCTTGAAGATTTGTTTGCTCATGCTGCTCGTATGCGTAATCGTAGTCGTGGTACTCGTAGTGTTCCTATGGTAGTTAGAGTTCCTGTTGGTGGCGGCGTTAAATCTTTAGAACATCACTCTGAAAGTTTAGAGGTTATTTTAGGTTCTGTTCCTGGGTTAAAGGTTGTTATACCTTCCAATCCTTATGATGCTAAAGGCCTTTTAATGGCAGCTATTAATGATCCTGATCCAGTTATTTTTATGGAACCAAAACGTATTTATCGTGGTTTTAAACAAGAAGTACCAGAACATGATTATCAAGTTCCTATTGGCAAAGCTAAAATAGTGCAAGAAGGAACCGATATTACTGTTGTTGCTTGGGGGGCTATGGTGTTAGAAACTCAAGCGGCGATTAAACAATTAACTGATACGGTTTCAGTTGAATTAATCGATTTAAGAAGCATCAATCCAATTGATCGTGAAACTGTGATTGATTCAGTTAAAAAAACAGGTCGCTTTTTAGTAGTTCATGAAGCATGTAAAACTTATGGACCAGCTGGTGAATTAATGGCTTTAGTTAATGAAAAAGCTTTCCTTCATTTAGAAGCTGCGCCAGCAAGGGTTACTGGTAATGATATTACTATGCCTTTGGCTAAAGCCGAACATTATCAATTTTTAACCCCTGCTAAAATAGCTGATGCCATTAATAAAGTAGTTTCAGAATGATAGTAGTTAATAAAACAATGAAAATCCAAGGAGAAAATTATGTTTGAATTTAAATTTGCTGATGTTGGCGAAGGTATTCATGAAGGCACCATTACTCAGTGGTTTTTTAAAATAGGAGATGCTATTAAAGAAGGCGATGTTTTGGTTAAAATAGAAACTGATAAACTAGATGTTGAATTGACGGCTCCTGTTACAGGAACTATTCTTAATATGGCTCATAAAGAAGGTGATGTGATTAATGTTGGGGAAACCTTAGTTTTAATTCAAGAACCAGGAGATAGCGAAGAAGATGTTAAAAAAGCAAGTACTATGAGTAATAAAGCAACGGTAACTCCTCAAAAAGAAGCAGCTGTTCAGGAATCTGAGTCTGTAGCGACTTCTTCTGTTGCTGCCACTTCTCAAAAAATATTGGCAACTCCATTAGTAAGACGTTTAGCCAAAGAATTAAGAATTGATTTAGCAACTATTAAAGGAACTGGTTTGGGGGGCAAAATCTTAAAAGAAGATATCATCCAACAATCAAATCACAATGATGTTTCCAATCATCATGTTGAAGTAGTAACTCCTCTAACAGCTACAACCACTTTAGAAGCTCCTGAAATTATTAAAATTTCTCGCCTTCGCAAAGCAATCGCTCAAAAAATGGTGCTTTCAAAAAGTACTATTCCTGAAGTTACTTTAATGGATGAAGTTAATATTAGTGATTTAGTTGCTTTAAGAAAACAAGCTAAACCGCAAGCAGAAAAAGAAGGAATTAAACTTACTTTTATGGCTTTTATTATGAAAGCCGTTGCAATTACTTTGCAAGAATTCTCTCTTTTTAATGCTAGTTATGATGATAAGAAAGAAGAAATTATTTTAAAGAAATTTATTAATTTAGGAATTGCAGTCGATACTAAAGATGGCTTAATTGTTCCTAATATTAAAAACGCTAATAAATTACAGCTTTTAGAATTAGCTAAACAATTACAACAAGTAGCTCAAGAAACTATTGAAAGAAAAGTGCAATTAGAACAATTACAAAACGGGACCTTTACTATTACTAATTTTGGCTCTTTAGATCTTAGCTACGGTACTCCTATTATTAACCATCCTGAAGTAGCTATTTTAGGAGTTGGTAAAATTTCTAAAAAACCAATTGTAGATAATAATCAAATTATTATAGCCGATATGTTACCACTTTCCTTAGCAGTTGACCATCGTATTATTGATGGGGCTGATGGAGGAAGATTTTTAAAACGAATTAAAGAATTACTATCTTCACCTACTTTATTACTTTTAAATTAAATAAGAAAGTATAAACTAATTATGAAAAATTATGATATTGTAGTTATTGGTGGTGGGCCAGGAGGGTATGTAGCAGCTATCAAAGCGGCTCAAGCCGGTGTTAAAGTGGCTTTGGTAGAAAAACATAAATTAGGCGGTATTTGCCTTAATTATGGATGTATCCCTACTAAAACGTATTTAAAAAGTGCTAAAATATATCAAAATGTACAAAAAGCAAATGATTTTGGTATTATTGTGAATCAACCTCCATCTTTTAATTGGCTTGCTATTCTTAATCGCAAAAATAAGATTGTTGAGCAATTAACTAATGGTATTGCTTTTCTTTTAAAAAAAAATAAAATTGATCTTTATTATGGGATGGCAACCGCTCTTTCCCCTCAAGAAATCTCAGTTAATCAAGATATTTTACAAACTAAAAAGTTAATTATTGCAACTGGTGCTACTGCTTTTATTCCTCCTATCAAAGGGGCTTTAGAAAGTTATCAAAAAGGGGTTTTAAAAACTAGTAAAGAATTGTTACAATTAGATAAATATCCTAAAAATATCATTATTATTGGTGGTGGTGTTATTGGGGTTGAATTTGCTACTCTTCATAAAACTTTTGGCTCTGATGTTACTATTTTAGAAAGACAAGCCACTATTTTAAATGGGGCTGACCATGATATTGTTGATGCTTATACTAAACGATTAAAAGCTGATGGTATTCAAATTTTAACCCAAGTAGAAATCAACAGCATCAAAGGACATCAAGTAACATATACTCATCAAGATGCTCAAGTAACTAAAGAAGCTGAAGTTATTTTAATGGCTGCTGGTATCAAACCTAATTTAGCAGGATTAGAAAAACTTAATTTACAAATGGAACGCAACAGTATCGTGACTGATCATTTTTTACAAACATCTATTCCTAATGTTTATGCTATTGGTGATGTTAATGGTAAACATATGTTAGCTCATGTTGCCAGCCATGAAGGCATTATCGCTGTGATGCATGCTTTGGGCAAAAGCAACACTCATGGGATTAATTATCAACGCATTCCTTCATGTATTTATGGTTTTCCTGAAATCGCTTCTATTGGTATTACTGAAAAAGAAGCTCAAATGCAAAAAATTGATTATAAAGTATCCAAAGTTCCTCTGAGTGCTATTGGTAAATCTTTGGCTGATGGGGAAAAAGAAGGTTTTGCAAAACTCATTGTTGATGCTAAACATTTAGAAATTTTGGGTATGCATATTTATGCTTATAATGCTACAGAATTAATTAGTGAAATTTCGGTGGGGATGGAATTAGAAGGAACTGCTTATGAATTATCAGAAGCGATTCACCCTCATCCGACATTATCTGAATTAATTTTTGAAACTCTTTTAGGTGCTATTGATAAACCTATTCATGCTTAAAAATTACTATATCACTTTAAAATTATCAAAGACTAACTGTTTAAGTTAGTCTTTTTATTTATTTCATTTCCATTATTAAAAGAAGAACATAAAAGGAAGATACATGATATGTTAATCGATACTCACGCTCACTTAAATCTTAAAATATATGAAAAAGATTTAGATCAAGTTTTATCAAAAGCGTTGCAAAATGATGTGCAAAGAATGATTGTGATAGGCATGGATGAGGCAAGTAATCAAAAAGCTTTTGCTATGGCCCATCGTTATCCTCAAATGATGATTGCTTTTGGTATTCATCCTTGTTCTTGCTTAACTTTAGAAAAACCAGAAAATATTCTTAAATATCTTCATCATCCTCAAACAGTGGCTATTGGCGAAATTGGTCTTGATTTACACCATCGGCAAGATAATTTAGCTTTGCAAAAAAAGTTTTTTCAAACACAAGTAGAAATAGCTATTCAACATAATTTACCTATTATTATTCATGCTCGCAAGTCTTTTGAAGAAATTTATCGTCTTTTGTTGCCATATAAAAATAAAGTAAGAGGTGTTTTTCATTGTTTAGTTTTTAGTGTTCAAGAAGCTCAAAAAGCTTTAGAATTAGGTTTTTATATTGGTATTGGTGGAGTTGTTACTTTTGAAAATGCTAAAACTGCTCATGAAATTGCTAAAATTATTCCTTTAAATAGAATTTTATTAGAAACTGATGCCCCTTATTTAACTCCTTTCCCCTTTCAAAAAGAAAGAAATGAACCAGCTTATATTAAAGTTATTGCTGATCGTATTGCTTTTTTGCGAAATATTTCTTTGCAAGAAGTAGCAGAAACAACTAGTAATAATGTAGCTCAATTGTTTTTAAATAAACTCACTTAGGTTATTTTTGAATGGGCAGAAATTAGATTAAGAGAGATAATTGCTTATATTAAAAGAGGATATACTCCTAAAAAATATTTCTCTAAAGGGATTCAAGTAATTAAACAAGGACAAATTAGAGGGGGGCATTTAATTTATCTAAAAAATATTATTCTGAAAATTGTCCTTCTGATAAAATATTAAAAATAAATGATATTTTAATTTCATTAAGAAAGGTTATTTGATTATGATAAAAAAAATTATTAATAGCGTTATTTTTGCTATAATAGGAATTGTTATTGGCGCTGTAAGTGGTGCTATATTATATATAGAAGCGTTGAAAAATGAACCGATATATCAAGTAAAAAAAGGAGTTAATAACGTTAATAGAACGATTTTGCAAAATTCAACAATTGATAAACATTCAAAACCAAATGCCTATGAAGAAATGTTGCATGCATGGTTTAATTTCATAAATTCATTGCAAAATAAAAATGAGAACAATTAAAAAATGTAAATTATTATATTTATTTAAATAATATGATCAACTTTATTTATTAAGGACGTAAAGATAGGATATAGTGTTTAAATTAATTAATTGTTAATGTATAGAACAAGCTAGAAATATTATTAAAGTAAATAAGAAATTATTAGATAATATCACTAACTTGCCATTAGGAAAGAGAATTATTATTAAAGAAGAAATTGAAAAGTTATTTGAGTTCATGTTAATTGATAAAGTTTTTAGATTAAAATAAAAAATAAATTAAAGAAGAGACTTTTTAAGGTCTTTTTTTTTTTTTTTGCAAAATATTTTTTGAAATCAACGCATTTTGTAATAAAGTGATTTTTGTGGATAATAGCAATTTAACTAAATTCAAAATAAAACCTAAAAAATAAGAAAATAACTCAATTAAAAATTAACAAAATCATTTTTTGAGCATAAAACTTGTTTTTTTTTTGGTGTATAATTATAGTTAATAGTTATTTTAAGAATAAATTTTAAGAATAAAATAGCTATCAAATTGTAATTAGAAAGGTTAGAAAATATGCATAAATTAAAAGAAGTGATTGTTAAACATAAAAAAATTATTATCATTTGTTTAACAATTATAGTTGTGATAAGCGTTATTACTATTTTTTTATGTAAAGATTATAATTCAAGCCAACAAGAAAATAAAGAACAAGATAAAATGCGTAAACATATAGAAAACGAAATGTCTTTTCAGTTTCAAGATAAAATTCCTAATGACGGGCAATTAGTTTTTTTAAATTTTTTTGAAAAACCGCAAAACTCAAATTGTTTAACAAAAAATAAAAATTTTAGAAAAAGTTTGTATCATTGCATTGATCGAGAGAAGTTAAATGTGTCAGTTCCGACATCTAGTTTATTTACTAAAGCGTTGTTTAAAAATAATAAGGCATATATGCCTAATGGTGTTTTTTCTTTAAATCGCGAAAGCCAAACTATTTATGAAGAAGATAATTTACAAACTATTGGTTATGATTTTGATAAAGCTTTAAAATCCCTTGAAGACGCTTGGAATGAATTAACTCCAGAAGAGCAGGGTGCTAGTTATAAAATTCAATTATTCGTAGATGATGATTATGAATATTTTTCTAAAAATCCTCAGTTAACTACAAATTTGGTTAATCAAATTAACACTTTGTTTCAAAATTTTATTGAAAAAAATACAAAATTAACCTTTCAACAATTACAAATCACAACAACGACATCATCTGAAATTATGAATATGCGTTTACAGGTAATGCCTGAAATGGATGAATATAACGAAGAGGACTATTTTTGGCATATGATAACTTCTGTATATAATATTTGCGATTCGCAAGATAAAATAATTTTCGATTTATCATCACTTCAAAAATATTTAAAAGAAAACCAAAATCATAGCATAATTGATTCAAACATTACTTCTGGCAAACAACCTGAAACTAATTCTCCTTATGAGCAACAATATCCAGCATTTTCACTTGATGATAATTATAAAGCGACTTTGGAACAATTTATATGTTTTCATGACAACGTAATATTACAATTATTACCAAGAGAAAATATTGGAACACAAAATTTAAATCATGAATTAACGCAAATACGACATAAAACTTATGATGAAATATTTCAAAAAATACTTGCTTTTGAACATAAACAATTTTTTCATATTCCCCTTGCTTGTATTAAGTTAAATCTAATGGAAACAAATTAATATTTATGAAAAAATTTAAATCATATTTTAGCAAATTAACTTTAAGAAATATTATTTTATTATTAATTATTTTTAATATAATTGTTTTTATATTAGAATTATTAAATAGATATGTCTTAAATCCTCATGTTGATAAAGGGATTTATAAATTTAAAAATTTTCATTTTATTGTGATGATTTTAAAAAATAATATTCAAAATGAAATAAAATTTTTTTTATCTCCTGTTATTAGTTTATTTTTATTAGGTTATTGGGGTGAAAGATTTTTAGCAGATGGTTCTTTTACGCGTAAATCTCAAATTTCTTCTTCTCAAAAATCTCTTTTTACTTTCCAAGATGTTGCTGGAAACGAAGAAGAAAAAGAAGAGATGCAAGAATTAATTGATTTCTTAAAAAATCCTTATAAATATGAAAAAATAGGAGCTTCAATTCCTAAAGGGGTTTTATTAGAAGGTCCTCCTGGAACAGGAAAAACCTTACTTGCCAAAGCAGTAGCGGGTGAAGCGGGAGTCCCTTTTTATGCCGTTTCAGGTTCAGAATTTGTTGAAATGTTTGTAGGAGTTGGTGCTTCACGAATTCGTAAATTATTTGAAGAGGTGAGAAATCATGCTCCTTGTGTCTTATTCATTGATGAAATCGATGTTTTAGGAGGAAAAAGGGGTGGCGGAAATAGTGGCGGCTCCCAAGAAAAAGACCAAACCTTAAATCAACTTCTAACTGAAATGGACGGCTTTAATTCTTCTAAAGGAGTTTTAATTATTGGAGCCACTAATAGAAAAGACATGCTAGATGCTGCTTTACTTCGTCCTGGTAGATTCGACCGTCAATTTACTGTTGGTTTACCTGATGTCAAAGCAAGAGAGGCCATTTTAAAAGTGCATGCTAAAAACAAAAAGTTAGCTCAAGAAGTCGATTTATCACAAATCGCCAAACAAACTCCTTATATGAGTGGAGCTCAACTTGCTTCTGTATTAAACGAAGCATCTATTTTAACAGTTCGCAATAATAAAACATTAATTACAAATGAAGAATTATATGAAGCTATAGATAGAGTGTTAATGGGTCCTGCCAAAAAATCACGTAAATATGATGAAGATGAGAAAAAAATGGTTTCATATCATGAAGCAGGACATGCTGTCATTGGATTGAAATTGAAGCATGCTCAAAAAGTCCAAAAAGTAAC
>NZ_JACAOD020000011.1 GCF_016876135.2 Candidatus Phytoplasma meliae | reverse complement strand
ATTTTTCCTATTTTTGATTAATATTTATTTATGATTTTATTTTTAAAATATTTTCAAAAATAGATTGAAAAATGTTAAAATATCCTTGTAATTGTTTTTTAAAAAAATCTTTTATGTTTTTTCAAGTTTTTTATTTACTTATTGTCTGTTTAATTTATTTTAAGGACAATATATTTATATGATTTTTATATCTCTCCCCTTATTTTATTATCTTTCAACTAGTTTTATTTAGATTTTAAAAATTTTACAAGTTTACAAGGGTGGAAGTTGCTATTATTACGTTATTTTTCATTATATTTTTCTATTAGTAATTTTATATAATATTTTTATTATTTTTTAACTTTTTTATACTTTAAAATAAACACTATTAAGTAAGTTAAAAAAATAATTTTTGCAATCCTAAAATTAAAATAATTGACAACTTAAAACCTAAAAATCAATTTATTATATACAAATATTTGAGCAATATTTTCAAATATCTAAATATCTCAAATGATTTTTTTCGATATTTTTCATTTTTTTTATTGCGAATTGCCAAATTATGAAATTACAAACAAAAGAATTAAAAAAATCATTTTTTCACTTTCATGCTTTTTCATTTTAAATTGTTAAATGTCAAATAATAATGAATATAATGAAATGACAAATTATTATTACAAGTTTCAAAAAAAATAAAAAATTAAATCAAAGGGTTGAGCCAAATGGAAGCTTCTATTAAAAATATTTTTCATAAACCAGATTCTTTTTTACAAAAAAGAATTATAGTTAATGGTTGGATTAGGAATTGTCGTTATCAAAAAAATTTAGTTTTTATCGAATTAAATGATGGTACTTTTTTAGAAAATTTACAAATTGTTTGTAAAAAAGAATTTTTGGAATCAAATGACGCATCACAGATTAATTTTGAAAAATTAAAAGAAATTTTACAAATAGGAGCTTCTTTGAAAATTGAAGGTTTTTTAAAAGAAAGTAAAAATAATCAAAATTTTTTTGAAGTTTTAGCTCAAAATATTACTTTGTTAGGGTCAAGTGATTTTGCTTATCCTATTCAACCTAAAAAACATTCTAATTCTTTTTTAAGAAAAGTAGCTCATCTAAGGGCGCGGACAAAACTTTTTGGAGCTGTTTTTCGAATTCGTAGTACGGCTTTTTTAGCTTTGCATCGTTTTTTTGATAAAAAAGGTTTTTTGCATGTTAATACTCCTATTATCACTATTAATGATGGTGAAGGAACTGGAGAACTGTTCCAATTAACTTCCCTTAATTTAGAAAATTTATTAAAAGATGAAAAATTTAAAGTAGATTATCATCAAGATTTTTTTGGTAAAAAAGTTTTTTTAACAGTCACAGGACAGTTAGAAGCTGAGGCTATGTCGTTAGCTTTGAATAAAGTTTATACTTTTGGACCCACTTTTAGAGCTGAAAAATCAAATACTCCACGACATGCCGCTGAATTTTGGATGTTAGAACCAGAAATGGCTTTTTATGATTTACCTCAAACTTTAACAATTGTACAAGAAATGCTCAAAGAAGTTATTACAGAATGTTTATTAAAAAATAAAGAAGATGTGGCTTTTTTAGATCAAAATGTAAGACAAGGTTTAGTTGAAGAATTAACTAATATTACTCAAGAAAAGGAATTTCTTGTAGTTAAATATCAAGAGGCTATCGAAATTTTGCAAAAAAGTGATATTAATTTTGAAAATAAAATTTCTTATGGTGTTGATTTGGCTACGGAACATGAAAAATATTTAACAGAACAATATTTTAAAAAACCAGTTTTTATTATTGATTGGCCTAAAGAAATTAAGGCTTTTTATATGAAAAATAATCCTGATCAAAAAACAGTAGCAGCAATGGATCTTTTAGTGCCACGCGTTGGTGAACTTGTTGGTGGCTCTCAAAGAGAAGAAAACTTATCAATTTTAACTGCTAAAATGGAACAAATGAAAATTTCTCAAAAAGATTTACAATGGTATTTGGATTTACGACGTTTTGGTAGTTGTATTCATTCTGGTTTTGGTTTAGGTTTTGAAAGGTTATTGCTTTTGTTAACAGGTTTGGATAACATTCGTGATGTCATTGCTTTTCCAAGAACTTATAATAATCTTGTTTTTTAATGATTTTTATAATTATAACACAAGTATTAATAAAGTTTAAATAAATTTTGCCAATTATAATTTTTATAATCAAATTACGAAGTTACGATCATACAAATGTAAAACCCAACATAATCACAATAGAATATTAAAGATTTATAAAATAAATTTATAAAATCAAATGTAATAATACTCAAATTATAGAAATTATATACAAAAAAATAAAGGAATAAAAAAATAATGGGTATAACATTAAAGCAAGTTTCTAAGGTTTTTATTGATAAAAAAACTAAAAAAGAAACTTATGCTGTTAATAATATTAATATCGATATTCCTAAAGGAAAATTAATTAGTCTTTTAGGTCCTTCGGGTTGTGGTAAATCAACTACTCTTTATATGATTGCAGGACTTCATGACATTTCTTCTGGTAAAATTTTTTTTGGAGAACAAGATGTTACTGATGTTCCGATAGAAAAAAGAGGGATTGGTTTAGTTTTTCAAAATTATGCTTTATATCCACATATGACAGCGAAACAAAATATTGCTTTTCCTTTGGAAAATTTAAAAATCTCCCCTTCAGAAATTGAATGTCAAGTAAAAGAAATTGCTCAATTAGTTGGCATTGAAGAACATTTAGACAAAAAACCTAGTGAATTATCAGGCGGACAGCAACAACGGGTTGCAATCGCCAGAGCTTTAGTTAAAAAACCTCAAGTTTTGTTATTAGATGAACCCTTATCCAATTTAGATGCAGCCTTGCGTTTGAAAACTCGTGAAGAAATTCGACGTATTCAAAGAAAAACAGGGATTACTGCTATTTTTGTAACTCACGATCAAGAAGAAGCCATGTTGATTAGTGATGAAATTTGTTTGATGAATCAAGGAGAAATTCAACAAAAAGGACATCCTCAAGAAGTGTATGCTAATCCTTGTAATTTATTTGTTGCCAAATTTTTAGGTAATCCACCTATTTCTATTTTTCATGGCAAAATTATTTTAGGAAAAGTTTATATTGGTAATTCTTTGCTTTTTGATTTTTCTGATAATCCCAAATTAAAAACCTTCAATCAAGCTTTATTAGTGGCTATTAGACCTGAAGGTTATTGGTTTTCTGAAAAAGGTAATTTTGAAATAGAGTCTCTTTTTTTAGAAAATATCGGTCGAGATTTATTATTGTTAGCGCGTCATCCTCAAGTTATTTCCAATACTTTTCGTCTTGCTTTTGATGAAAATAGTAAAGATATTATTTTCCCTAAAGGATTTATTTCTAAACAAAAACTTCGTTTTCAAATCAAACAAGAAAAATGTTTTCTTTTTGATCCCAAAACTGAGAAGAGGATTTTTTAAATGTCTGTATTACAAAAAGTTCGTTGTAATTATTTGAAATATAAACATTGGTATTATTTAACTCCAGCTTTAATTCTTTTGGTAATTTTTAATTTTTTTCCTTTAATTAAAACTATTTTTGTTTCTTTAGATGGCGGTTATAATAAATTTTCTGATGTTTTTTCTTATTCTTTTGGTTTCAAAAATTATCATAAAATTTTTGTAGATCCTAATTTTAGAAAAACACTTTTAAACACTTTTATATTAGTTTTTACTGCAGTCCCCCTTTCTATTTTTTTATCTTTTATCATAGCTTTGGCTTTGAATAGTGTTTATCAACGTTTTTTGAAACAATTTTTTCAAATTGTTTTTTTTCTTCCTTATCTGACGAATTCGGTGGTAATGGGGATGGTTTTTGCTTTCCTTTTTTATCACAATATTTATTCTTTTAAAAATAGTTCTGAAGGTTTATTTAATCAAATGCTTGGTTTAAAAGCTGATTGGATTAGTGCTGCTAGTAGTTATTCTCATAAAATGTTTGTTTTAATTCTTTATGTTGTTTGGCGTACTCTCCCTTTTCAAATTTTAATTTTTAGTGTTGGTTTTAAAAATATTAGTAAAGATTATTATGATGCTGCTCGCATTGATGGCGCTTCTAAAATGACTATTTTAAAAAAAATTACTCTTCCTTTGTTAAAACCTATGATTTTTTATCAACTAATTATTACTATGATTCAGGTTTTTAAAGAATATGAATCTGTTGTTGGTATTTTTGGTCCTCATGAATCTAAAGTTAATACTATTGTTGGATATATTTATGATCAATTATCAAATCCTCTTACTGATGCTCATGCTAAGGCTGCGGCTGCTACCATTATTTTGCTTTTAATATCTATTTTTTTCACTATTGTGAATTTTCTTTTTTATCCTCAAAGAAATAAATCCAAGAAATATTAGGTTTGGGTAGTAGGTAATAAATTAAATTAATATGAATAAAATAAAGATTGATTTTTGTCATTTTAAGGAACATTTTCCTAAATATGTTTTTCTTTTTTTAAAATATCTTTTTTTGCTTTTGATTGCTCTTTTTTTAGTTTTGCCCTTTTATTGGATGCTTAATGTGGCTTTGCAATCTAATTCTTCAGATATTTCTTGGTATCCTAAAGAGTTTACGTTGCAAAATTTTGTTAATTTTGTTTCTAGTAAATTTCATTTTTTTTCTCGCTTTGTAAGCACTATTTTAGTAGTTGGTATTTCTACTATTTTAGGGGTTATAATTTCTGCTATTGTTGCTTTTGCCTTAAGTTTGTTAGAGTTTAAAACCAAAAAAATTATTTTTGGTGTTTTTTTAGTAACTACTATGATTACAACTGAGAGTATGTTTTTAATTAATTACAAAACTGTTGCACGTTTAGGCTTAGTCAATCCTGGTCAAGGTTCCCTTATTCCAGGGGGAGTTTATTTAGCTTTAGTTTTACCTTTTTTAATTAATTTTGTTCACATTTTTTTATTAATGCAAAATATTCACAAAATTCCTAAAGAATTATATTTATCAGCTAAAGTTGATGGTAGTAATGATTTTAAATTTTTACGTAAAATTTTAATTCCTCTTTTAAAAGGGAATCTCATTAATATTATTATTTTTAGAGCTGTTGCTGCTTGGAACGCTTATTTATGGCCTCAATTAGTAGGTGCTAAATTACTTACTAATGAAATTAGAATTTTTTATGATTCTGAACAAAAACAAAATTTAATTAATGAACAAATGGCAGCTCTTGTTGTGATTACTATTCCCTTGATTTTACTGTTTCTTTTTTGTAAAAAATATATTTTAGAAGGGAAATTAAATAGTGGTATTAAAGGATAAATTTAAAATTATTATTTTCTTTGTGACTTGCTTTTTAATCTTAAGTATTATAGTTTTATTTCCTAAAACTAATGCTCAAGATTTAAGAAAGATGCATGAAAAGGAATTAACACAAACTCTTACTCAATATAGCGATATTCATTCAAATGAATGGCAACAATTCAAAGACAAACACATTACTATTGTTTTTTGGCATCACTTAGAAGCGGATTCTACTAATAAAGTCTTTTTACAAGAAATTATTAATAAGTTTAATAAAAAATATCCTAATATTACGGTTAAAGAAGAATTTAAAGGCAATTGGGGTGCTATTGATAAAAACATTAATATTGCTCTTCCTGCTAATAATGAACCTAATTTAATTGTTTCTTATCCTGATTTTTTAGTCAATTTTTATGAATCAGGTAAATTAGTTCCTTTGGATGATTTTATTGAAAGCAGGAATGAAGATATCAAATTATTTGATGAAAAAGATGAAAAAAAGGAACATTTTTACCCTCTTTTTGAAGAAGAATCACAAATTACATTAGGAGAGGGAAAGGACAAAGCCAAAAAATGGTACTCCCTACCTTTTTATAAATCCATTGAATTAATGTTTTATAATCAAACTTATTTTAAATCTTTAAGAGATAATAAAAACGTTGAAAAAGGCGATTTAGATGAGTTAAAAAAATTAATTGATGACAAAGGTAAAATTAAACCATTTGATGAACAAGGTAAAATTAATAAACAATTCATTACATGGGAAGATATGAAAAGGTTATGTGAAATTATTAAAAAAATTGATCCCCAAAAAGTTCCTATTTGTTATGATTCTGAATCTAATTTATTTATTGTGTCTTCTGAACAAAGAAAAATTACATATGTAGAAAAACCAGATAGTGATTCTAAGTTAGGGGTTTATTTTGATAACTCAGATTCTAAACAAATGATTAAAGAATTTAAACAAGATTTCATTGATAAAGGTTATTTAACTACTCATTTGCTATCTGGTGAAAAATATATAGATTCTTTATTTTGTGATCAAAAGATTTTAATGCATATTAATTCTTCTAAGGGGTTTGAATATTTATCTAAAGCTAATTTTGAAGTGGGAGTAACTGCTTGTCCTTACTGGAATCAGGGTAAAAATGGATCTAGTGGACAAAGAAAAGCTTTACAACAAGGAGCTAATGTTAATTTGTTTTATAAAAAAGATAAAGATGAAGTTCTTGCTTCTTGGTTATTTTTAAAACATTTAGTGTCTCAAGACACTAGTAATGCTTTATTTGAACAAAAAAGTACATTTCCGATGCGTCCTGGTTATGTTGATGAAAAAAAAATAGAAAAATATAAAACAGATATAAAAAATCAAGACCAAACACCAAAAACTCAAGAAGAGAAAAAAGAATTATTAAGAAAAAAAGTTTTATGTTTTATATTTGATGAAAGAAAACAAGAATACGACACCAAACAACCAGTTTATTTTTTCTCTCCTGTATTTCAAAGATCTTATATAGCAAGAATAGTAGTTAATAAATTAGTAGTAGAGTGTTTTTTAGAAAAAGAACTTGATAAAAATATTGATAAATTATTTAAATTGGCTCAAGAGCAAGCTCTTTCTTAAATGAGATGTAAAAATGGCAAAGGGATTATTATGCAAATTATTTATGATAAAATAAAAACTTTTAAAACCATCATTATTCATGGTCATATTAAACCAGATGGTGATTGTTATGGGGCCCAATTAGGTTTAAAAGAAGTTATTAAAGCTACTTTCCCTCAAAAACAAGTTTATGCAGTTGGTGAAAGCAATCCTTCTTTATCTTTTGTTGGTGTTATGGATCAAATAGAAGACTCATTATATCAAAATGCTTTAGCAATTATAGTAGATTGTGGTCAAGAAAATAAAATTAGCGATCCTAGATTTAAGAAAGCTCGTGAAATTATTAGAATTGACCACCATTTGCTTGTTGATAACTATGGTGATTATCAATGGGTTGACCCCAATTACTCTTCTTGTTCTCAAATGATTTTTGCCTTTAAAGAAAAATTTAATATGAAATTAACTTATCAAGGGGCTTTAGCTATGTATGTCGGAATAGTCACTGATACTGGTAATTTTTGTTTTGACCGGGTGAATCAATATACTTTAAAAGCTGCCTCTTCTTTGTTGTCGTTTGATCTTGATGTTTCTGAAATTTTTTATCACCTTCATAAAGAAAATATTACTTTATTTCATTATAAAGCGTATATTTATCAAAATGCTATTACTTCCCAAGGTTTTGTTTATCTAGTTATTTCGCAAGCAATTTTAAAAAAATTTAATTTACATATTGATATTGCTGCTAGTTTTGTTAATATTTTAGGACATTTAGAAAATTATCCTGTTTGGGCTTTTTTCATGGAACAAGAAGATCACACTTTAAGAGTCCGCATTCGTTCTCGTGGTCCTGAAATTAATAATATTGCTAAACAATTTAAAGGTGGTGGTCATTTAAGAGCTTGTGGCGCCACTTTGGAGTCTAAAGATCAAATACCTCTTTTTGTAGCTAAGGTTCAAGAATCTATTAGGGTTTTTAAAGCTCAACCCAAAAAGAAATTTAAAAAATAGTCATATAGTTAACTTATGTTATTAATTGCTTTTTTTGGTTTGTAATTATTTTAAAAGCTATCTTTTTCTTAACAATTTAAAACCATAAGACCATCAGAAAGGTTAAATGTTAAAAAATGTTTTTTGATACTATTGCAGCTATATCCACTCCTTTAGCCACTGGGGGAATTAGTGTAATTAGAGTTAGTGGTGATCAAGCTATTACAGAAATTAATAAAATTTTTAAAGGCAAGAATTTAATTCATACTCAATCTCATACTATTCATCATGGTTATATTTTAAATGAAGATCAAACTGTTTTAGATGAAGTTTTAGTTTCTGTGTTTAAAAAACCTCATTCTTTTACTGGTGAAAACATTATTGAAATTAGTACGCATGGTGGCATTTTAATTACTCAAATGGTGTTAGAACGCATTTTAACTTTAGATCTTAGATTGGCTCATCCTGGTGAATTTAGTCAAAGAGCTTATCTTAATGGTAAAATTGATTTAGTACAAGCCGAATCTATTATGGACTTAATTCATGCCACTAATCAAAATGCTTTAAAAATTGCTCAAGTTGGGTTGCAAAAACAAACTTCCCAATTAGTGTTATCATTGCGAGAAAAAATTCTTAATTTGATTGCTCAAATTGAAGTTAATATTGATTATCCTGAATATAACGACGCTTTAATTATGACTAAAGAGATTATTGATCCTCAAGTATCAAGTTTAATCACTCAATTACAAGATATTTTAAAGCATTCTCATAGAGGACGTTATTTAAAAGAAGGTATTAAAACTTTAATTGTTGGTCGTCCTAATGTGGGAAAATCTAGTTTATTAAATGCTTTTTTAAATGAACAAAAAGCTATTGTTTCTGATATTTCAGGAACTACTAGAGATTTTGTGGATGCTTATTTTAATTGTCAAGGTATCACCCTTCATTTAATTGATACTGCAGGGATTCATCAAACCGATGATCCTATTGAAAAAATAGGGATTGCAAGAACGAAACAATTGCTTGTAGAAGCAGAACTTATTTTATTAGTGTTGGATCAAAGTGATCATTTACAAGAAGAAGACCAAACTTTATTAACATTAACCAAAGATTATCCTCGTATTTTAATAGCTAATAAAGATGATCTTGTAGATAAGAAAATGTTATTAGATGATTCATTATCTTGGCTTGCAAAAGACATCATTAAAGTTTCTAGTTTGCAAAAAACTGGTTTGTTACAATTGCAAAAAGCTATTTTAAAAAAATTTCAATTAGACGTGATTCGATCAAAAGATTTTAATTATTTTTCTAATATTAGACATATTGATCAACTTCAAATAGCATATCAAGCTTTACAAGATTTAAAAGAAGCGTTGCAACAATCAATGCCAATTGATATTTATGCTATTGATTTAACTAAGGCTTATCAAGCTTTGGGCGTTATTATTGGTGATCACCATGAAAATGATTTAATTAAAGAATTATTTTCTAAATTTTGTTTAGGGAAATAAGGTGATATATCATTTATCTTTTTAGATAATATCCTTTTTTGTATTAATTTAATAGGATCATATTTTTACTTTTTTAATAGTTTTTTAAACTAGATAAAGATAATATTAGCAATTTTTTAATCTAAATATGTTTCAATAGTATATTGAATAATTCAAAAGAGGTAAATATGAAATTAATTCAAGAAAAAATTAAAGCTTTTGATACTATCATTATTCATGGACATAAGCATCCTGATGGCGATTGTTATGGCGCTCAATTTGGTTTAAAAAATATGTTACAAAATACTTTTCCTCAAAAAAAAGTTTATGCAGTCGGTGAAACTAATGACAATTTATCTTTTTTAGGTTTGATTGATCAAATTGACAATTCCCTTTATCAAAATGCTTTAGTTATTGTGGTTGACTCTGGTGAAAAGGAAAGTATTAGTGATCCTCGTTTTAGCTTAGGTAAATTTATTATTCGCATTGATCATCATATTTTAATTCAAAATTATGGCGATTATCAATGGGTTGATGCTTCTTTTGCTTCTTGCTCAGAGATGATTTTTTTGTTAAAAGAAAGATTAAATTTACAATTAACTTTTAAAGGAGCCTTAGCTATTTTTATAGGAATAGTCACTGATACTGGTAATTTTAGGTATAATAGGGTTAATAGTCAAACTTTTCTGATAGTATCAGAATTAATGAAGTATGGAATTGATATTACTTTAGTTGAAAAAGCTATTAAAAAAGAAAAATTAAGTTTATTGAAATATAAAGGATATGTCTGTCAACACACTGTTGCTGTTAAGAATTTGGTTTATGTTTCTGTTTCGCAAAAGATTATGAAACAATTTGGTTTAACTTTTGAAGAAACTTTTGTAGCCATGGATATTTTAGCTAATTTAGAGTATCATCCTTTTTATGTTCTTTTTGTAGAAAAAAATAATCAAGAAATTCAAGTTCGTATTTGTTCTAACGGGCCACAAATTTATGATATTGTGAAAAAATATGGTGGTAAAGGGCATTTAAGAGCTTGTACTTTATTTTTACCTTCTGTTTCTGATATCCTTCCATTTATTAATGATTTACAAAAAGAAATAGCTTTGTTTTTAAAACAACATCAAGTTTATTAATAGTGTTGTCGGCGTTGTAACGTGCTAACAACTCTCAAGTTTTGACAATTGACAAATACCAAAAGTATTAATTAGGTCAAATTACTTTGATAAGCGATAAGTAGATATGTGTAAATAATAATTTATGACAAGAAAGGATTTTATGATGATTCAAATTAATTTTTTTAAGAATCAAACAGCTTTATTTCATATTGGGATAACTCCTTTTGAAATTTGGAAAGAACATTTATCAACTTCTTTGAACAAACCAGTAGCAGCTTTTTTTAATCAAAATCCCATTGAACTTAACTATCCTTTAAAAGAAAATGGAGATTTAGAAATTTTAACCCCAACTGATTTGAAAGTATTAGAAATATTAAATCATAGTGCTGCGCATTTAATGGCACAAGCTATTCAAAGGCTTTATCCACAAGCTTTGTTAACTATTGGACCCGCTATTAAAGAAGGTTTTTACTATGATATTGATTTTCGAAATCAAGTTATTACTCCTAAAGATTTTCCTATAATTGAAAAAATGATGAAACAGATTGTTGGAGAAAACCTTCCTATTGTAAGAGAAGAAATTTCATATGAACAAGCTAAGCAACTGTTTGCAACTAATCCTTATAAATTGATTTTATTAGAAAAACACAAAGAAGCTGTGATTAGTATTTATCGTCAAGGAGAATTTTTTGACCTTTGTCGTGGTGGTCATGTTGCCAAAACTTCTCTTATTAAGCATTTTAAACTTTTAAAAATATCAGGTTCTTATTTTCAAGGAAATTCGTCGCAACAAGCATTAACGCGTATTTATGGGACTTCTTTCTTTCAAAAGGAAGCCTTAACAGCTTATTTAAATCTTTTAGAAGACAGAAAAGAACGTGATCATAAGAAACTTAATAAAGAATTAGATTTCTTTATGTTTTCAAAAGAGGTTGGTTTGGGATTGCCCTTTTGGTTACCTAAAGGAGCTACTTTAAGACGATTAGTAGAAAGATATATTGTTGATAAAGAATTAAGTTATGAATATCATCATGTTTACACTCCTATTATGGCCAATACCGAGCTTTATGAAATTTCAGGACATTTACAACATTATGCTGAAAATATGTTTCCTGCAATGCAATTTGATAATGGTGAAAAATTAGTTTTAAGGCCTATGAATTGTCCTCATCATATGATGATTTATAAAAAAATCCCTCGTAGTTATAAAGAATTACCTTTAAGAATTGCCGAACTTGGAATGATGCATCGTTTTGAAAAATCAGGAGCGGTTTCTGGTTTGCAAAGAGTTCGTGAAATGACACTTAATGATGCTCATGTTTTTGTTCGTCCAGATCAAATTAAAGTAGAAATTAAAAAAATAATTAATTTAATTTTAGAAGTATATCGTGATTTTAATATTCTCAATTATGAATTTCGTTTAAGTTATCGTGATCCGCAAGATAAAACTAAATATTTTAATGATGATTTAATGTGGCAAACTTCTGAGCATATTTTAAAAGAGATTATCGAAGAACTTCATTTACCTTTTAAAGAAGCCGTAGGAGAAGCTGCTTTTTATGGTCCTAAATTGGATGTTCAAGTTTTAACCGCTTTAGGAAATGAAGAAACTTTATCAACGATTCAATTAGATTTTTTATTACCACAAAAATTTGATCTTACTTTTATTGGAACTGATAATAAACATCATCGTCCTGTGGTTATTCATCGAGCGGTTGTTTCTACTATGGAAAGATTTTTATCTCATTTATTAGAAGAGAATAAAGGGGTGTTTCCTTTGTGGTTAGCTCCTGTACAAGTACTTTTGATGCCAGTTTCTTGCTCTGTTCATTTAGATTTTACTCAAAAAATTAAAGATATCTTATTATCTGAAGGTTTGAGGGTAGAACTTAATGCTAAAGAAACCACTTTAAGGTATAAAATTAGAGAAGCTCAAAAATTAAAAATCCCTTATCAAATCGTGATTGGTGATCGCGAAATGGAACAAGATGTTATTACTTTTAGACAATATGGTAAAACTACTCAAATTGAAATGAAAATAAAAGATTTTATTGCTGTTTTAAAGGAACAAATTGCTATTAAAAGATAGTTTTAAATATATAAAATAAAAAGAGACTTTGGTAAGTCTCTTTTTTTGTTTTCATGAAATGTGATCCAAAATATAAAAAAACAAGGTAATTGCTCGGGTATTAAGTTTATGTGAGCGTAAAACTTGTTTTTTTTTTTTTTTGGTGTATAATTGTAGTTAATAGCTATTTATTATAGAAATTAATAGTTATTAAAAAAATAAAAATACTGTTAGAGAGGGTTAAAGGAAGAATGAATAAGAAGAGAATAAAAGAATTTATTATTAAGTATAAAATCGGGATACTGCTTTCAGTTATTGTTTTGATAACGATTTTTAGTATGCTCATTTGGAAATTTGGTTTTTTAGGCACAAATAACAATATCACAACTCCTTCTAACTCTGCGGAATCTCATGGCGATAGTGCCTCATCTTCTTCGAATCCAATGTTAAAAACATCACCAAATATTTACAATATCAAAGTTGCCTCAAATGATGATGAGCAGCAAATGAAAAATGAAATAAAAACATTTATAAAAGATAATGTTATTTTAAAATACATAGCACAACTCCAACAAGATAATATTATTCTTGCTGATCCAAATAAGCCAATTTTTAGTTTTGCGTATTTAGATTTCCCTGCATATAACCCAATTGATAAAACTATAACTAGTACAACTTCTTTACCAAATCATACTAAAATATTGATACAACCAGGAATGTTTAGTTCTCCCATCAAAGATGCTCCTCAAAATTTATTAGCTGTTTATTTTGACGGAGGATCAAAAAGAGGAGGCGATGAAGAAGATAATGAAGAAGGTGATGCCATTCCTAAATATACTTTGGATTCACTAAAACAAATGTCTAATGGTGCTCAAAACATATATATTTTTTGGAAAGCGAATGTTATTTCAAATATATATGTCAATTCTTTTGAAGAAATGAATCAATACATTAAACAAAATATTAACCCAGATATAGAGGAAAGAGCAACATCTTCTGAAGAATGCAATCACACACCTTGCTATAATGCTTGTAAAAATTCTTATCCAGATTGGGAAATTAACAACCCCCCTTCTAATTTATTAGGGGTTTATGTTGAAGGCGACAATCAAGCTTTAACATCGGAAACACCAACTTTAGAAGATTTAAAATCAAAAATAAATTATGAACACAAAATTCATATTTTTTACAACACAGCACTACCACAATAATAATTTTGGCGACATTGTGATTCTTAGTGAACTATAATCCAAAATAATTTGTTTATTTTTAAAATAGCTAATTTTAGTTTTACTTTATAAATAAAAATATAATAAGAAAAGAAATCCTTATGTCAAGCAATATTAAAAATTTCATCAAACGTTTTAAAATTAAAATATTGTTTTTGTTAATTTTTGTTATATGTTTAACGTTGATATTATTTTTTTGTTTTAAGACTAAAGATGAAAAAGACATACAACAATTGTATACAAAAATTGAATTTAACCCAGAAAATACTTATAAAAAAGCTGTTAATTCCTTGCCTTATCATTTACATCCAATTTTAAATTTAAATTCTAGTGGAAAAATTAATAATGAAAAAAAAATACAAAAAGAAATTATGGATTTGTTAAAAATCCCTTTTGTCAAGGTGGAGCCGGATTTTAAGCACATTCCTGAACAAAAATTTACTTCTAACTGTTTTCCTCAAAAAATTTCTTCATCTATATGCCAAAGTTTAAAATATCAAAATTCAGGCAATAGGGAAGAAGAAGTTAATTTTGAACAAAATGTTGATTTTTTAGCAAAAGCTCAAAACATTTTTATCAATCGCATCACTTTTACAATTAATAAAAATTTAACTTTTGAAAACAATGAACCCATCAATAAAGACACTATTAAAAACAGCATTAAAGCTTATTTAAATAAAGACAAAAATAAAATGTCTTCAGAAAACAAATCTTATTTTTGGATTTTAAAATTAAAAAAAGCTTTGAATTATTATAATAATCCTAAATTTTTACAAAATGATAAATTAATTTTTTTCGAAGAAGACGCAAAAGATCCCTTTTCATTTAGTTTAATTTTTGAAAAAGAATATGTTTGTGATAATTCTTTAATGGATATGATAAAATGGATGAATGAACTTATTTGGTTTCCTAATGAAATTTTACAAAAAAAAAGTAATTTTGATACTTATGGCACCCCTCAAAACCCATTTATTTCTTATGGTTATTATATTATTGATCAATACATTCCTGAAAAAGGTTTGTTATTGCATAAAAGAAAGTCTTTTGGCGATCACCTAAAAATTCAAAATATTTTTTATAAAGTTTATCAAGATGAACAAGAAAAAATTAATGATTTTCAAAATAAATTATTAAATGAATTAGAATTATTGAAAGCTCCGGGAGTAAACGAATATCAGAATGTTTACCTCATTCCCGAAAATAAAATAACTATTTTAGCTTTTAATCAAGGCCAAAGACATGATGCTAATTTAATGATGGATAAAGATTTCAAAAAAGAAATTTCTTCTATTGTATCAGATTATCGTTTTAAAAACGTTTTACAACAAATCATGAAACAAAAAAATATTATCATTAATAATTCTCGTTTTTCCTCTATAAACAATAAAAGTAATTTCTTAAATCAAACAGAAGTGGTGAATTCACCATCACCGATTATAATAGATATAAAAAAAACTTTACAAGAAAGTTATCTTTCGTGGAAAGATTTAAATCCTCTAACAGATTTAATTATTTTGGATTTGGTGATTTGTGGGAATGATTTACAAAAAAAAGAAATAGCTAATACAATTAAACAAGAATTGGAAAATGCTTTAAATTTAGATGATTTTAAAAAAATTGAAATTAATATTAAAAATGCTGCATTCAACGAAAGAGCCGGTGTTTTTTTAGAAGAATTTCAAAAAAGTTATGATTTGCTAATCACTGATGTTTTTTATGAAAAGAACCCACAAACTTTAATACCTTTTTATTTATCTTTATTAGAAAAAACAAATTTATCTGATAAATTAATTTTTAATTTTTCCGCAACAGAAGAACGCAAACAAGTTTTAGCCCAAAATTTACAAATGCCTCAAATTAATGATTTAAATGCAGAACAAATTCAACAATGTTTTGAAAATTATCAAAAACAGAAACATAAAATCACAAATTCACAACATTTACACATTTTATCTGATTTTTACAAAACTTTAGAAGAATTTATCAAAAATGAATTTATAGACAAATATCAAAGTATTTATATTTTATCTGAAAATTATAAATATATGGCTTATCAACATCTTTCAAGTGATTATTTTGATTATTACGAACCGTTAGATTTTATTAAATTACAATATTTTGTTTTAACCACAGAATCAAATTCATTGTGAAAATAATTATAGACAAAAAATAAGGTGATTTATATGAGCAATAACTATTTTTTTCGAAACATATTTAAATTAAAATTTTTTTTTATTGCGGTTGTTGTTTTGTTTTTATCTGTGTTAATATTTGATTTAACATTTGAAAATAGAATTCCTGGCCAACCCAAAAGAGCTGATGAAATAATTAATAAAATCAAAACTGAAGATTATTTAATCGATGAAGTGTTTTTTTGTGAAAAGCATTCTGTTATTTTTGATCAATCCATGTTTCGGGTGGAGGTAAAAGTGAAAAATAAAAATAATCAACAAATAAAAGACATATGGTATTCGCGCGTAGATCCTTATACTTTTTCTAAAATACATAGTTTAATATTGGATAAACAAAATATCAATATTAAAATTGGAAAACCAAAAACCGATTTTCATTTATCTAATTTTATTTTAAGTTTAGTTCCTTTGTTTTCTAGTATTATTTTTATGTTTTACATTATCAGCTCTATCAAAAAAACATCAGATAAATTAAATAAAAATCCCAAAATTTCATCTAAATCAAAATCACAATTTTCTTTTGTAAATGTTGCTGGAAACGAAGAAGAAAAAGAAGAGATGCAAGAATTAATTGATTTTTTAAAGCGACCTCAAAGATATGAACAAATTGGTGCTTCTATTCCTAAAGGGGTTTTATTAGAAGGTCCACCTGGAACAGGAAAAACCTTGCTTGCCAAAGCAGTGGCGGGTGAAGCGGGAGTCCCTTTTTATGCCGTTTCAGGTTCTGAATTTGTTGAAAAATATGTCGGAGTTGGTGCTTCACGAATTCGTAAATTATTTGAAGAGGTGAGAAATCATGCTCCTTGTGTCTTATTCATTGATGAAATCGATGTTTTAGGAGGAAAAAGGGGTAGCGGAAATAGCGGCAGT
>NZ_JACAOD020000010.1 GCF_016876135.2 Candidatus Phytoplasma meliae | reverse complement strand
AATCTTCCGGGACGCAATAAAGCGGAGTCTAGAGATTCAAATCTATTGGTAGTCGCTATTACAATAACAGGAGTTGTTTGCTCTTTTGATTTAAAACCATCCATTTCAGTTAAAAACGCGGTTAGAACTTCTTTTTCTTTTTGATTAAAATCGTTTCTGCTGGTTCCAAAAAAATCAATTTCATCAATAAAAATAATACTTCCTTTAGGAGAATTGTTTTTATTTTTGTTTTTAGCTTCTTGCAAGGCTTCTTCAAATACCTTTTTGACTTTTTTAGCACTAGCACCATGAATTGTTTGTACAAAATCGGTTCCATCGTAAGAAAAGAAAGGAACACCCGCTTCCCCTGCTAAAGCCTTGGCCAGCAATGTTTTTCCTGTTCCAGGAGGTCCATATAATAAAATCCCTTTTGGGATTTGAGCCCCTGAATCTTTATATTTTTGAGGATTTTGTAAAAAATCAATAAAAATTTTTAATAATTGCTTTTCTTCCTCTGCTCCTGCTACTTTTTCAAATGTTGTCGTATTGATTCCCTCTTTGGGTGCATTTTCTTGTGCTAAAATAAGATGATTAAACATGATGTACAAAAATAGTAAAAAGATTATCAAACCAAAACCAACCGTTTTATTTTTAAAATAATTAAAATACATCGTTATTGCCATTGTTTAAAAGTGGATCAAAAAAACAACATAAATAATAAATAAAATTTTTATACATGTTTTAATTTTTCCAAATGTTATATATTTTTTTAATTTCTGTTAATAAATAATGATATATTTTGGGGTTATCAATTAGATATTTTTTAGTATTTTCATAACCTTGCGCTATTTTTTCACCTTTATAATTATACCAAGATCCGTTTTTTTGCATTAAATTGTGTTTAGTAGCTATTTCTACAACTTCTCCTACTTTTGATATCCCTTTACCATAAATAATATCAATCATAGCTATTTTTAGGGGAGGAGATAATTTTGATTTAAGTATTTTAATTTTGGAACGAATGCCAGTGATTTCGTGGCCCTCTTTGATTGTTTCTGCTTTTCTAATATCTAATCTCATGGAAGAAAAAAATTTTAAAGCTTTGCCTCCAGGGGTGATTTCGGGATTGCCAAACATAATTCCAGTTTTTTCTCTTAATTGATTGATATAAATGACAATTGTATTAGTTTTGGCGATAATGCCTGACTGTTTACGCATGGCTTGACCCATCATTCTAGCTTGCAGACCTATATGATTGCTGCTCATATCGCCTACTAATTCAGCTTCAGGGACTAAGGCGGCTACAGAATCAACAATTAATAAACTAATATGACCGCTATCGATTAATTTAAAAGCGATATCTAAAGCTTGTTCTCCGGAATTAGGTTGTGATAAATAAAATTTATTCATATCTATGCCAATAGATTTTGCATAAAATGCATCTAAAGCATGTTCAGCATCAATAAAAGCAACGTTTCCCCCGGCTTTTTGCGCTTCTACGACAGCATGTAAAGCTAAAGTGGTTTTACCTGAGCTTTCGGGGCCAAAAAGTTCAATAATGCGACCTTTGGCGTAACCTCCTATTCCTAATGCGATATCAAGTGATAAGGATCCTGTTGAAATAACTTCATTTTCTTTGTTTGGCTTGTCATTTAGTTTCATGATGCTTCCTTTGCCAAATTTTTTTTCAATTTCTTTGATTGTTTCTTCTAAACCTTTTTTATTGGAATTATTTTCCATATTTTCCTTTTCCTTTTCTTGTTTCTTTTTTTCTTTGTTTGGTTTTAATTTATTTTAAAAAGTTAAATTAATGTATCTTTATCTGTAACTGTATTTTTTGGGCGATGATTGTTACTGTTTAACTTATTCATACATAGTTTGCTAGTTGACAATAATTACATTAAATTAAAAAATAATGAAAGTTAAATAGGTAAAATTAATAAGAAAATACAAAATACAATATAAAAAAATAAAAAAATAAACAAATGCATAAAAGTATACAAAAATTTATTTTTTAGTTGAAATTTATATTAAGAATTGGTATTGGTATTATTTTGTGGAGAAAAATTTTTAACAATAATATGATAATTTTTGCAAAAATAGTCAATTCCAGAAATAATGGTTAATAATATTGCTAAAATCAAAAAAATATCACCAATTGTGTTAAAAAAGACAAATAGTAAAAATATTTTGGGAAATGAGTTTTTAAGATTGGGATTGCAATATAATCCAAAAAAAAGAAGAAATATTGCTAAAAAGGTAAATAAAGTTTTGGCTTTTCCCCAAAAAGAAGCACTAACAACAATCCCTTTATCAGAAGCTAACAATCTAACTCCTGTTACTAAAAACTCCCGTATTACAATAATCATTAAGATGACAGGAAAAACTTCGAAAGGAATGACAAATAGCGGTGGCATTGATGGGTTTGATGAAATGGTGCGGAAATTACCAAGATAAAATAGGGCAGCAATGACAAGAAGTTTATCGGCAATAGGATCAAAAAATTTACCAAAAACTGTTTGTTGTTTGTATTTTCTAGCGATATAGCCATCAAGATAGTCGGTGATGGTAGCAGCTAAAAAAATAATTTGAAAAATTAGAACAAATTTCCATAGGTATTGACGTTCAGTCATTAAAGGGAGCAGACAAAAAATTAAACTAATGCGAAAAACAGTAATTAAATTAGCCAACAAGGGAAACACAACAAACCTCTCTTTTAATATTATTTGATGATTTTAGTATGTTAGTTATTATCGGTAACATAATAAAAATAAAAATTTGCAAAATATATTCTTTTTAATCTAAAATAATGATTTTATTGCTATACTACTACTATTAGTATAACAACTATTCGTAAAAAAATATGTTTTTAATAAGTTGTTTTTTGGTTAAAAGCAAAATAGATTAAAATCAAAGAACTAGGNAATCAAATACTGCATATATTTATTTTAGAAATATTTTAATTTTGAAAGGGGCAGGGTGATGAAGTTATGGAAAGATGGCTAATTATTTTATGAATGATTTTAGTTTTATTGGTAAAATTGGTTTTGGCAAAGATTGTAGTAAATGCTTTTTTTATTTAATAATTGTTCATGAGTCCCTTGTTCTACGATAGCTCTATTTTGCAATACTGTGCATCAACGATAGTAGAGAGGCGATGGGAAATAATGAATGATGTTCTTTGAGATAATAATTTTTTGGATAGATTGTTGGAAGGATAGCTCTAATTGTGTATCAACACATATATATTCTTTTTTTTCTTTTTCTTAAAAAAAGTAATTTTCTTATTGCTTTTTGGTTTTGGTATGTTATACAATTAATAATTAATAATCATTAAAAAATAATTTTGTGATTAGCAATTAATTTTTGATAATAAAACGCAGCAACGGTTTGGCTTATAAGTAGAAAATTAATTGTATGTAAAATCCTTCTTTTTAAAATAAATTAATAAAGGCTACTACTTGTTCTTTTAACTTTTGCAAATAAAGTTCATCATCTGCATGATGAATAGCTTGATCAATAAAATCTGCTACTTTAATAAAATCTTTTTCTTTAAAACCTCTTGTCGTCATAGCAGGAGTTCCTAATCTAATACCGCTGGTCACAAAAGGAGTTTCTTGATCAAAAGGAATCGTATTTTTGTTAACAATAATATTAATTTTAGCCAACAAGCTAGCTATTTTATCCCCTCTAAAATGGGGATTTTTATGTTTTAAATTAATTAAAAACAAATGATTATCAGTTTGTTCACTCACAATATGATAACCTTTATTTTGAAAAGCGCGAGCAAAAGCAAAAGCATTATTAATTACTTGTTGTTGATATTTTCTAAATTCAGGACTTAAAGCTTCTTTAAAAGCAACAGCTTTAGCAGCAATAACGTGCATTAAGGGACCACCTTGAATACCAGGGAAAACCGCTTTATTAACTTTCTGAATAATTTCTTCTTGATTAGTTAAAATCAAACCTCCACGAGGACCTCTTAAAGTTTTATGGGTGGTAGAAGTAACAACATCAGCTTTAGCAGCCAAAGGACAAGGATGCAAACCAGATACAACTAAACCCGCAATATGAGCAATATCAGCCATTAAATATGCTTTTACTTCATCAGCAATTTGACGAAATTTCTCAAAATCAATTTTCCTTGAATAAGCAGAATATCCTGCAATAATTAATTTAGGTTTAATTTGTAAAGCTAATTCACGAATTTTATCATAATCAAGAGTCCCTGTTTGAGGATTAACATGATAAAAATAAGAATCATAATAATGACCCGAAAAACTTAAACGATGTCCATGAGTCAAATGNCCGCCATCATTTAAAGTTAAACCCAAAATTTTATCTTGAGGTTGTAACAAAGCTTTTAAAACTGCCATATTAGCTTGAGAACCTGAATGAGGTTGCACGTTAGCATATTTAGCATTGAACAATTTAGTTGCTCTTGCAATAGCTATTTGTTCAATAAGATCAACATTTTGACATCCGTGATAATAACGAGCTTTAGGATAACCTTCAGCATATTTATTAGTTAAAATACTTCCTTGAGTTTCTAAAACAGCCAAAGAAGCTAAATTTTCTGATGCAATTAATAAAATATGATCTTGTTGTCTTTTTTTTTCCTGTTCGATAAGTGTAAAAATTTCTTGATCTTGTTCTTTTAAAGTTAATTTTTGATTCATAAAAAACGATATCATCCTTTTGTTTACTTAATTTAAAAATTTAATTATATTTGATAAACTCTTAGTTAAAACAATAATATTTTTAACCCTAAAAATAATAAAGAAATTAAAATAACTCCAAAATCTATTTTATGAAGACGGTAAACCCTCATTTTAGTACGCGGAGCTCCCAGTACATAACCTCTAATTTCCATAGCATTAGAAAGTACCATCGATCTTTTAAAAACTAACACAAAAATAGGAATCAACAAAGATAACAAATGATGAATCTTTTTAAAAAGATTTTTTTTATGTAAATCCATCCCCCTTGATATTTGAGCTTTTAGAATTTTATTAGTTTCTTGTAATAAAAAGGAATTAGCCATAAAAATTAAAGATAACATTAAAGTAAAAATTTCAATAGGTATTTTTAATTTTTTTAAAGGAGATAAGATCATTTCTAAACCATCTTGAATTTCCATAAAAGACGTTATTTTATTAAAAATAAAAAAAAACATAATAATCATTAATAAACGCATCATGATTAAAATTATTTTAATACCAGCGGCTTGCGGTAAATAATAGCAATTAAAATTAGATGATAACGGCAAGAAGGAAAGATAGGAAGGAAGAATAAAAACACAACCAAATAAAACCAGAAAATAAGATAATTTAAAAGTAATTTTTTTTTGAGTAAAATGATAAAATAAGACAAAAATGAATAACACCCCAAAAGTCCAAGAATGATAATCAAAAACTTGAATAGAGCACCAAACTTCTTGAGAGGACATCGACGGCACTTTAGTTAAATTAAGGAGCAAAGAGAAAAGTATAAAAAATCTCAAATTTTTAATTTTAGACCAAAAATCATGAATAGCAAGACCCAAAAAATAACAAGATGCCACCAAAGAGAAAAAAGCAATTAAATAAAAAGCAAAAATTTTACAATTTTGTACATCTATTAAATCACTGTTAGAATCGATATTAATAGGAAGGGACAAAACCAAAATTAACAAAAAAATAAAAACAATAATTTTTAAAGAAGGATGAATTTGATTGATCAAAGTTGGCTTCAAGAAAGAATTGGTTAAATTTTGTTTATTCATGTAAAAATACCTTTTTTAATCATAAAATTTTTTTAAATATATTAACAAATCTGAAAAATGATATTGCGGCTTAAAGGGAATTCCTAAAGTATGATTAAGATGTTTTAAAATTTTAAAAGTTTCTGGCATATCTAAATGAAATTTCAAAAATTGAGGATGTTCAAAAAAAGATTCTTTCAAGCCATCAAAAAGAATATTACCTTGAAATAAAACTATTACTCTTTTAGCATATTGAGCCACTAAATTCATATCATGAGTAATCATAATAATTGTTTTATGAGCAACAGTATTTAATTCTTTTAAAGAAAGCATAATATTAATTTGACTTTCTAAATCAAGACCCCTAGTTGGTTCATCTAAAATTAAAATATCAGGTTCCATTGCCAAAACGCCTGCAATAGCTACTTTTCTTTGTTGCCCATCACTAATTTGAAAAGGAGACTTTTGATGCAAACTAGGATCAATCTTAGTTTTTTTCAAAGCCTCCATAGCTTTTATAGTCGCTTCCTTTTTATTTTTACAAAAATTTAAAGGAGCAAACATCACATCTTTTAAAATAGTGGTTTCAAAAAGTTGATATTCAGGAAATTGAAAAACTAAACCTACTTGACGTCTTAAAGGAATTAATAATTTCTTTTTAGTCTTGCAATCAACCGTTTGTCCAAAAATAGCCACTTTACCTATATTAGTCGTAAGCAAAGCATTCATTAATTGCACTAAAGTTGATTTCCCAGATCCTGTTTGGCCAACTAAAGCAATAAATTCATCTTGGGGGTTAATTTTTAAATTAATGTCTTTTAAAGCCCATTTTTGTTTCAGATTGTTGCTTTTGCCGTAAGCAAAATTTACTTTTTCAAATTGTATTCCCATAAAGCATCCTTTAATTTTGTTAACNTTGTTTTATTTTGTTGTTGACTTTGGTTTTGATTTTGACTATCTGCTTCCATTTGATAATAAAGTTTTAAAGATAAAGGAGGTTGTAAACGATATTTAGTTAAAAAAGCTTCATTTTGAAAAAAGATCTGTGGTGTTGCTTTTTTAATTAATTTTCCTTGATCTAATAAAATAATTTCATCACTTTTAGCAGCAAATTTTAAATCATGCGTAATAGTAATTAAAGTTTTGTTTTTAATTTGAGCAATAATATTTTCAATTTCTAACGCCCCTTGAGGATCTAAAAAAGCAGTAACTTCATCAAAAACAATAATATCAGGTTCAAGTGCCAAAATAGAGGCAATAGCAACCCGTTGTTTTTGTCCCCCTGAAAGTTGAGTCACATCACAATCTAAAAGATGTTGAATCCCCACTATTTTAGCATATTTTAAAATTTGAGAAAGCATCTTATTTCTTGGAACATTATAATTTTCTAAACCAAAAGCTATATCTTCTTTCACAGTAAGACCTGTAAATTGATAATCCGGATTTTGAAAAATCATAGCTATTTTAGAGCGTAAAAGTGGTAAATTAGTTTCATTAACCAAGATATTATTAATAGTAATATGTCCTTGAGAAGGTTTTAATAAACCTAATAAAATTTTGGCAAAAGTAGATTTACCAGAACCATTGTGACCTATAATAGAAATCCATGAATTTGGTTTAATATTAAAATTTAACGTCTTTAGAACTGGTTCATTTTCATAATAAAAACTTAAATCCTCCATTACTATCATTATTTCTCATTCCTATTCTTTCATCTTTTTAATATTTAGTATCATCAATTGTCTTCAAATATGAAGTTACAAGAGCAATAATATTTTGTAAATGATTCTCATCAAAAGGACTGGTTAAACCAGTGGTTTTTAAAAGATTAAAAAAACTTTGTGAACCACCTATTTGACATAATTTTAAATATTTTTTCCAAGCTTGATGATAATCTTGTTGACTTAAAGACCAAATTTCTAAAGCACAAATTTGAGCCAAAGTATAATCAATGTAATAAAAGGGATTAGCAAAAATATGCATTTGACGCAACCACAAATTACCTTTTTGTAAAAAAGGATCATCAACATAATGATTAATCAACCCATATCTTTGTTCCAAATGACACCACATTTGTTTTCTTTGACAAGGAGTCATTTGAGGATTTTGATACACCTCATGTTGAAAATGATCCACTAAAGCGCCATAAAGTAAAAAATTAAGAGATTGTGTTAAATGTAAAAATTTATATTTAGGCTCATCTTTCCCAAAAAAATCTTTCATCCAAGGCCAAGATAAAAATTCCATCCCCATCGAACTAATTTCGGCTGCCTCTAAAGTAGGCCAACGATATTGAGGAATTAAATGACGACTTTGATATACTTGGAAAGCATGTCCTATTTCATGAGTTAAAACATCAACATCATGACTAGTACCATTAAAATTAGCAAAGATAAAAGGAGCTTCAAATTGAGGCAAATAAGTACAATATCCACCTCCTGTTTTATTAGGTTTGCTATCTAAATCCAATAACTGTTTCTTTTTTAAAAAAGCAAAAAAAAGTTTAGTTTCAGAAGACATTTCATCATACATATGTTGAGCAGCAGCTATCTTATCAGCCATATTTCCTTGTGGCTTCGGATTACCTGTCATAAAAGAAAAGGATTTATCATAACTTTGAAGTTGAGCAATCCCTAAACGTTTACTTTTTTTTTGTTGTGTTAATTGATAAAAAGGCAAAACATATTTAACAATATTTTTGCGATAATTACTAATTTCTTGAGGAGTGTAATCAGTTCTTCCCAAAAGATCATAACCTAATTGAATAAAATTATCATATCCTAATAAATGAGCTATTTTAGTTCTTATTTTCACTAATTTATCATAAATGCGATCATATTCATCTTCTTTTTTAGCAAAAAAAGCAGAAACAGCTAATTGAGCTTCTTTTCTAATATTTCTTTGCGACGATTCAGCAAAAGGGCCCATTTGACTTAAATTATAAAATTTATTTTGAAACAACACTTTCGGTTCCGAAATTAAATTTTGATATTGAGTTACTAATTCATTTTCTTGTTGCAACAAAGGAATGGCTTTAGGATTAAAAGTTTTTAAAAACAAATGATTTTGTTTAAATAACAAGGATCCAAATTCTTGAGTCAACTCTTGATAATACTGACTTTTCATAATTTTAATCACATATTTATGTTGAATATCTGTAATTAAAGGACCATTTTGATTACAAAAATGTTTTTCTTGTTGATAAAAAGAATCTTTAACATTTAAACTATTACGAATACTTGCTAAAGTAAACATCGAATCTACTCGATCCATAATTTGATGAAACTCTTTAATAGCAGCTATTTGCTCCTTTAAAGATAAAGTTAAAAAAGCATCAATCATAGGCTCTATTGTTGCTTGTATTTTTTTAATATCAACTCTTTGATATGGAAAATCTTGAAATTGCAAATTCGGACTCCTTTAGATTTGTAATCTTTTTTATTTAATCATTCCTATAAAAATAACTATCAATCAATTTTGGATTGTCATCAATTTATTTATAATTATAATAAGAGGAAGCTAAAAACGATAATCTTTTCAATAATTCCTTAATCATAATCGTCATCACTGAAGACACAATAAAAACAAACGGCAAACGAATTAAAAAATATGTTTTAATAATGCTTACTATTTGTGGTAATTTAGTATGCAAACTAACATCCCAAACATCTATGTGATAACGATATTTTAAGGCTAAAACCCAATCTACCATTTGAAATAATAAGGAGGAGATGAGGATAACTAAATAAAATTTAACTATATGATCTGTTTTTTTTAAAAATAAACTAGGAATAAGAGCAAAAGATAAAACACATATCAAAGCTGAAAGTGGTTCATAACAAAACTTAGGATTAGCATCAACCATCAAATATTTAAAAGAATTAGCTAAAAACGCTCCTAAACAAGCTAAATAGCAAGGGACATAAAAAGATAATAAAATGATCGGTAAAAAGACAAAATATAAGGTAAAAGCTGACAGAGGCAAGGAAATAGCTTTAATGGAGGGAATTCTTATTTCTTTAAAGCATTGGCTTAAAACAAGAGAAATGCATGAAAAAAAAGCAGTTAAAATAATTTGTCTTAAAAGTTTTTGTTTTTGATAAACATTATAAGTTAACATAAAGGACTCCTTGGTGAATATTTAATGTAATCTTTCTTTATAAATCAACTAATTTAGCGATATCATATTAATCTATCTTAATTTTAATTATTTATGTTTTAAATAAACTTTAATTCTAGGATTTAAAAAAGAAAACAAGAATCCTGTTAATAATAAGTTAGCCATAACAGGAATCAAATTATAAACCGCACACCAAATATTAGGATGTTTTAAAAGAGGATTCATAAAAGCATGCCAATTTGTTTTAGTTTCTTCTATTTTAACAAACCAAATAAAACGAGAAGATAAAAATTTAAAGATAAAAGCACTAGTAAAAATAATTAATAAAGTAGTCCAAAGTTTTTTCTTATTATCAAAATATTGCAAACGAGGATAAAACAATAAACCAGAAAGACTATAAGATAAATCAATTAAAACATAATCCAAAAAGGCAGATCCTAATATTTGATTATTAGTAAATCCCACACTTCTCATAAAATCGATAAAATGATTAAAACAAATAGCTTTGACAAGATGAAAACAAGCATATATCAGACAAAAAAGAAAACTATATTTCATTCCTAATAAAAAACCAATGAAAAGCAAAGGAATTAGCGGAATCTTCACAAAAGAACCAATTCCTGCCACCATTTTAGGAATCCCTAATTTATCATAAGATAATTCTAAAATAATGGTTAAACCTAATAAAGTAGATGCAATAATATATTTTTGCAAAGAAAAAGTCAATAAACTATTTTTTTTAATTGTTGTATTTGTTTGGTTAATAATGGAAATTCACCTATTTTCTAAAAAATATTAAAATGACTGATTGCAACTTTTTATATTAATCATATTTGTGTATCAATATATCATAAACATAAAAAACAAAAGCAGTAAAGCATTTAATTTAATTCAAAATTAACACCATTATTATAACATTAATCTTATTCATTCTGATATTTATTGTCGCCTACTATTAGTATCTTATCAAATGACCAATAATAATGTTTAGGTCTTTTTAACTTTTAATTTTTTAACTTTGATAGCTTCAAAACCTAAAATAATAATTCCTATAATAATTAAATAAAGTAAAGAAGCAAGGTAATAAGGTTTTGGAGTTACAATTTTGCTATATATATTTTTAGAAGCTGAAAAAATATCAATAATCCCTCCCAAAATACTAAAAATAGCACAATCCTTTAAATTAATAATTAATTCATTAATAATAGCTGTTTGTGACATTTTAACAGCTTGAGGAAAAATAATATATCTATTAATTTGAAAATAAGTCATTCCCAAAGAATTAGCAGCTTCAATTTGTCCTTTATCTAAAAAAGAAATATTTTTGTCAATAATTTGAGTAATATAAGCTGCTGAATTAAGAATAATAACTAAATAAGCCGCCAACATTGGACTAAACCATGAATTTTGAAAAAAAGCAAACTCCTTTAATCCATAAAAACAAATCATAGCTTGTACAATCATAGGAGTACTTTTAAAAATAAAGATATAGCCAATAATTACCTTTTTAAAACCTAAATGAAGATAATATAGTAAATAATTAAGACGTCCCATATTTTTATTAATCACTAATCGTTTGATCAAAACTAAAATTAAAGCCAAACAAAAACCTAATGATGTCCCATAAATACCAAATTTTAAAGTAGTTAAAATTCCCTTTTTATAAATAGGGTAATAACGTTTAAAAATGCGCAATAAACTATTATCTTCCTTTTCGTTACTAGTTAATTCTTTAACCTTTTGCATGTGTTGTTCTTTTTCGGGTGTTATGGTTTTTTCGATGCTCTTATTTATTTTATCTATAAGTTCTTTATTTCCTTGTTTAACGCCAACACTAATATTACCAGCTAAATTTTTAATTTGATTGTTTAATTCGCTATCTTCTTCAATTTCAAGACTTTTAATATCATTACTATAATTTTTTAAATGTTCTAAAGCAATTGATTCTTCACAATAATAATACTTATTCTCATCTGTTTTCACTTTTAATGGTAAATCTGAAAAAAGATTAAAAGGAGGATCTATTTTGTTTTTATCACGTAGTATCTGGTTATAAAAAGTACCACTTTGATATAACATTTGCATTTGTGTTTCTATATGAACTCTATCTGTTTGATTGATAACACTTTTATCTTTTTTATCTTTAAAATAATTATTATTTTTATTGACCATCAACACATGCTTCACATCAGGGGCATAAGAATTAGAAAAAGCTATTTCTTTCTTTCTTTCCTCAGTAGCACTCATGCCTGCTAAAATACAATCAATATTACCTTGCTTTAAAGAAGGGATTAACCCCTCCCAATCAATAATCTTAATTTCTAATTGTTTACCTAATGTCTTAGCTAACTTTTTAGCCACCCAAACATCATAACCAGTAATATAAATATTTTCTTCTGTAGACAATACAAGATGAGAATAATCAGCTGTCTTACTTTCCATAGTAAAAAAGCCATAAGGAGGATAATTAGATTCCATTCCCACGATTAAAGTATTTTCTCTCTTGGTGTCTTTGCTGTTTAAAACATGCTTCAAATCGTCATAAATTAAATACATAACAATCATTAAAAAGAAAGCTAAAAATAGATATTTTAAAGGATGATGTTTAATTTTTTTAATAAATAAATGTAAAAACAAGATGAAACTACCTTTCTTATACTTCATAGAATGCCTTCTCTGTATAATACTTTTTTACACCGCTACCTCTTTTTTATTTTTATATTTATTTTTTGTATAATTATAAAACATTTTATTTAAGTCTAATAAATATAAACTATTTTATAACTTATTAAAAGTATAACATATTATTTTTTAAATTATTAATATTTTTCTCAGTTAGATTAAAAGTTCAACCTTTTGGTCTAACTGAGCACTAAAACCCCTTTTTAAACTTATAAATTAAATAAATACCAAAGGTACTTGCAAAAATTAAGAAACTTAAAAGAAAAAGCCAATAATCTTTTTGACTAGGAAAAGCGATGATATCGTTCCAATAAGTATTGATTAATTTTTGATTTTTGGCATCGTATTTATAAACAGTATCTTTGCCTGTAATATTAATTTTGGTTGGACCCTTCTCGATGTTATAAGGAGAATTATATTTCATATATTCTAAATTAGCCTGGTAATTTTCTTTTTTTCTTAAAAAATTAATAAATTGATAAGCTAAGTCTTGTTGACTTCCTTTAGGAATCACTAAAGCATCAACCCAAACATTAGTCCCTTGTGAGGGAGCGTCTAAAATAGCTAAATTCTTATTTTTTTCTTTTAAAAACTGAGCATCTCCAGAATAAGCAACTACTACATCATATTGTTCTTGATTTTCTTTAGACATACGATCAATTAATTGATCATTAATAAAGGCTAAATCAGGTTTTTTCTTTTTTAATGCTAAAAGCCATTCTTTAGCTTTTTTTAAGTTTTTTTCATCTTCTGGAAAAGCTGCTTCTGTTGCTTTTAAACCCACCATTAAACCATCACGTGAATTATTACATAAAGCCACTTTTAAATCTTTTTCTTCTAAGATCTTAAAACCTTTTTCTTCAATTTTTGTTTGTTGTACTTTTTTTGTATTATAAAGAAGCACTACTTTTCCCATAAAATAAGGAATAGCATAAGAATCAAATTGATCGGGCAATTTCTTTTTCTTTAATATTTTTTCTCGAAATGACTTATCATATTCATAATAATAATCTTTTGTTTGTGTTAATTTACCTTTATCTAATTGTTCTAACTTTTCTTCTTGCATTAATTGATCAATAGCATATTCGCTTAAAATAACTAAATCATATTGATTATTACTTTTAATTTTAGTAACTGCTAATTCATTAGAAGCAAAAAGCACTTGTTTTACTTGAATACCAGTTTCTTTTTCAAATTTTTGTAAAATAGCTGGATTTAAATATTCTCCCCAATTAAATAAAGTAAGTACTTGTTGCCGTTTTTTATTATCTTTAGAATTAATCTTAATAATACTTAAAGTGATTATCAAAATAACAGCAGCTACAAAGGTCAAATGCCAAAATAAAGAAAATCTTGTTAATTTCATTTTAATCTTTTGACTGTTCTTTTTTGATACATCATTAAATCAAAAATAACTTTGGAACTAGTTAAAATAATTAAAATAGTAGATAAAGCATTAACAGTAGGATTAATAGTTCCTTTAAGGCTATAAATATAGGCAGAAATATTTTGATATTCAGCACCACCAACAAAATAAGATATCATAAAATCATCAAAAGATAATGTGAAAGCTAAGGTGGCGCCAATTAACATAGCTCCTTTTAATTGAGGTAAAATCACTTTAGTTAAAGCTTTTAAAGGGGTAGCTCCTAAATCATAAGCAGCTTCTAATGAATTAGGATTAAGACTAATAACTTTAGGATAAATTGAAATAACAACAAAAGGAGTGCAAAAAGAAATATGAGTTAAAAGCATTTTCCAAAAAGGGGATTTTAAACCAATAAAGCCAAAAACAACAAACAAAGATAAAGCAGTAATGATTTCAGGAACAACAATAGAAAAATGACTCATATTCAAAACCATACTACGCCATTTTTTTTTCAAAGTTTGAGCTAAACTAATAGCTGCAAAAGTCCCTAAAAAAGTCGATATAATGGTAGTGAAAAGAGCAATTTTTAAAGTAATTACAATAGATGAATTAATAGTTTTATCTGTCCATAATTTTTGATACCATTGTAAACTAAAACCGTTCCAATTGATTAAAGAAGTCATTCTACCTTCTCCTCGATTAAAAGAAAAGATAATTAAAGATACAATAGGAAGATAAATAAAAATTAACATAATGGCAATATATAAAATATTAATTTTTTTAGGTTGAAATTTAAGTTTCATCATGTGCTCCTCCAAAACTGGTTTTTTTAAAAAGATGAAAAATCAAAAACATAGTTAAAGATAAATAAATAGCAATAGCACAAGCTTGTTTAATTTCTCCACTTAATAAAGTTTTATTTTCAATTAATTCAGCAATAGTAATTTGATTAGTAGCTCCTAAATAACGAGGGGCTACAATATTAGTAACTGCTTGCAAAAAGACTAAAGAAACCCCAGCTATCACTCCATTAAGAGATAAAGGCCACAAAATTTTTTGAAATACTTGCCATTCACCTGCTCCTAAATCTTTAGCTGCTTGAATTAATTGAGGGTTAATCTTAATAATAGCTGTATAAATAGGTAAAAACATAAAAGGTAAAAATAAATAAATTAATCCTAAAATCATAGCAAAATTAGTTTCTAATAATCCTATTTTTAAAAAATTTTGTAACATATCTAATATTTGAACTAAAGCTTGAATTTTAATAATCATATTAATCCACATAGTGGCATTAATTAAAATAACTAAAAAAGTTTGTAAAGTAGGGTTTAAACGAGAAATAATATAGGCTAGAGGATAGACAATAATTAATAGCAAAAAAGTAACAATAATAGCAATGGCAACAGAACGCAATAAAACATATAAAAAAGAAGTATTAGTTAAAAACTCTTGATGATGAACAAAAGTAAAATGAGTAGGGAAAATATCTGGTGTTAAGGCATTATTTTGAAAAGAATCAAGAAAAATAAAAACCATTGGCAAAAAAATTAACCCTATTAAAAGAAGATAATAAGGTAGTATTAAAAAACGATATAGTTTTTGATTATCTTTGCAAGTATAAATATTACGATTTTTCATTGCCAAATCTCCATTACATGAATATCTTCGGGATTAAAGGTGATATCTACTTCTTTATTAATTGAGACATGATCTGTTGTTTGAATGGTATAAGTTCTTTTAAGGGTTTTAACATCAATCTCCCAATAAACTCCTTTAAAAACAACAGATTCTACCACGCCTGTAATTAAACCTTTTCCTTTGGCAATAATATCAATATCTTCAGGGCGAATCACTATATCTACTTTTTCGTTTTTATGAAATCCTTGATCAACACAAGTAAAATCTTGATGATCAAAATGGACTAAAAAATCCTTTTTCATTACCCCTTGGATTAAATTAGATTCTCCTACAAATTGAGCAACAAACCGATTAGCAGGTTCATTATAAATTTCCTGAGGAGTTCCTATTTGTTGAATTTCACCATGATTCATCACAACTACTTTATCACTCATAGTAAAGGCTTCTTCTTGATCGTGAGTTACAAATAAAAAAGTAATTCCAGTATTTTTTTGAATTTCTTTTAATTCATATTGCATTTCTTGCTTTAATTTTAAATCTAAATTGGATAAAGGTTCATCTAATAATAACACTTGGGGTTTGTTAATTAAAGCCCTTGCAATAGCAACCCGTTGTTGTTGTCCTCCTGATAATTGATCAATCATTCTTTGTTCTAATCCTTGTAAACTCATAATTTTAAGATATTTTAACACTTCATTTCTGATTTTTAATGTTTGAGTTTTTTTATCAAGTAAGTTATTTTTTAATACTTGTTGTTTGCTTTCGAATTGCTTAGTTAACTGTTTTATTTGTTCTGTTAATTTTTGAGTTATTATTTTTTTTTCTTGGGCGCAAGAAATGAAAGCTATTTTTTCTCTCCCTTTTTGTAATAATTGCTTTTTCTCGTGATTATATTGAATTTGGTTATGTTTCAAATTCTCTTTAGTTGTTAAATTAAAATCTTTTAAACGCAATCCAAAAGCAACATTTTCAAATACATTTAAATGAGGAAACAAAGCATATTTTTGAAAAACAGTATTAATTGGTCTTTTATGAGCAGCTAAATTTAAAATACTTTTTTGTTGAAATAAAATTTCCCCACTACTAGGATTTTCAAAACCACCGATAATTCGCAAAATAGTAGTTTTACCACAACCAGAAGGGCCTAATAAAGTAACAAATTCATTTTGTTTAATATCTAGATTAATCCCTCGTAAAATTAATTGATTATCAAAAACTTTAGTTAAATCTTTTAAAGTAATTAATATTTTCATGTTATCATACCTACTTACTGTTTTATCAATTTGAATAAATTAATTATTGCTAATTTTAGCATATCATAAAATGATAAAATTAAGAGCATAAAAAAATAATTTTTAACTAATAAATACAATGACAAAATAATGACAAATTAACAAATTTAGCATTAGGGAAAACTTTAATAATTTCATTATCACATTAATTATTATCAATTACTTGCAAAAAAAAGGAAAAATTTTTAAATAAAAAAGAGGAATAAGGTATAAAATATAAACGAATGATTATTTTTATATTTCTTATTATAAATATAGTTATTCCTTGAAAAATAAAGAAAGAGTTTTATAAAATAAAAATGAATGTCAAAGAAAAAGCTTTAGAATTACACGAAAAACACCAAGGAAAACTAGCTATTGTAAGTAAAGTTAAAGTCGAAAATCTAAATGATTTATCATTGGCTTATACTCCTGGAGTAGCAGAACCTTGTCTTAGAATTAAAGCCAATCCCGAAGATGTTTACCGTTATACTATGAAAGGTAATATGGTAGGAGTAGTTACTAATGGAACTGCTGTTTTAGGCTTAGGCGATATTGGAGCAAAAGCTTCTTTACCAGTAATGGAAGGGAAAGCTATCCTTTTTAAAGAATTAGCTGGAGTTGATGCTTTTCCTATTTGTATTGATTCCAAAGAAACAGCAGAAATTATTAATATTGTTGAAAAAATTGCTCCTGTTTTTGGCGCTATTAACTTAGAAGATATTAAAGCTCCTCAATGTATTGAAATTGAAGACGCTTTAAAAGAAAAACTAGATATTCCTGTCTTTCACGATGACCAACACGGAACTGCTATTGTAGTTGCTGCAGGTATTTTAAATGCTTTAAAAGTAGTAGGCAAATCTATTCATGATGTTGAAATTGCTATTAGTGGTGCTGGTTCTGCTGGCATGGCGGTAGCTAAAATGTTACTGTTATTAAAACCTAAAAATGTTGTATTAGTTGATAAAAAAGGAGCTTTATATCAAGGCGACAATACATTAAACTCATCACAACAAAAATTAGCACAAGTTACTAATATCAAACAAGAAAAAGGTCTTTTAAAAGACGTTATCAAAGGAAAAGATATTTTTATTGGTGTTTCAGCTCCTGGTATTGTCACAAGTGACATGGTAGCTACTATGAATAAAGATGCTATTGTTTTTGCTCTTGCTAACCCTATTCCTGAAATTATGCCAGATGAAGCTAAAAAGGGTGGCGCTAAAGTAATTGCTACAGGTAGATCTGATTTCCCTAACCAAGTAAATAATTGCTTAGCCTTCCCAGGAGTTTTCCGCGGTGCTTTAAACGCTAAAGCTACTAAGATTAATGAAGAAATGAAAAAAGCTGCTGTTTATGCTTTAAAAGGAATTATTCCAGAAAGCGATTTAAATGAACAAAATATTTTACCAAGTACTTTTAATAAAGAAGTAGTCCAAAAAATATCTTTAGCAGTAGCAAAAGCAGCTGAAGAAACAGGAGTTATTCGTAAGTGAACTCCTCTCAAGAACAAGAAAATATAGCAAATACCAAAGAAAAAACTCCTAAAACTACTATTTTAGGTTTTAGCATTCCTGTTTTTGGAATTATTGTAACTATTACTTTAATGCAAGTATTATTGCCAACAATAGGAGGGGATGCGGTTGGGCATCCTTTAATCACTCCTTTATTAATCACTATGCTTTTAGCTGCTATTTTAAAAGCCATAGGTAAAAAGATTCCTATTTTAAAGGATATTGGAGGAGATGCTATTTTATGTATTATTATCCCTTCTATTTTATTTACAGTTAATTTTTTTCCTGAAAGCTCTATATTTACCAAAATACAAAAAAACACATTAGATAGCATTAAACATCTAAACAAATCTCAAGGAGGAATTGGATTTACTACCTTTTTTGTTTCTGCTTTAATTACCTCAAGCTTTTTAGGAATGAATATTAAATTATTAAAAAATTCTTTTAAAAAATTTATTCCTTTAATTTTAATCTCCTTAATCACAGGTGCTTTGGTAGTAGGTGTTTTAGGTTATTTTTTAAAACCTATTAAAGAAATAGCAGTAGACGGAAAACCAACAATTTCTAAAGGTCCTTTTTTAGACGCTCTCTTTTATATTTTTATCCCTTTAGCAAGTGGGGGAATTACTACAGGAATTGTCCCTTTAAGTAAGGTTTATGGAGGCAACGATATTGTTAGTGCAGCCAAAAGCCATATTTTCCCCGCTTTGTTAATAGGGGGAGTTTTTAGTATTTTATTATCAGGGATTATTAAAAAACTTTTTTCCAAAAGTAAATTTAGCGGCAATGGAAAATTAGAAATTAATAATTCGTTATTAACAGGCGATAATAAACCAACACCTAAATCTCTTGACACCTTTAATTTATCTCAGTTTAATACTGGATTAATATCTATTTTTACTTTATATACATTTAGTATCGTGATTAAAGAAATATTAAAGAAAATCTTTCCTCAAGCTCAACCTTACTTCCCAGATACTATTGTCTTTATTGTTTTTATTGTTGTTATCATTAAACTATTTAGCTTAATTTCTGATTATTATATTAAATGCATTAATCAAGCTGCTAAATTTATTACTGTTAATTTTACTTCAGCCATTTTAGTAATTTTAGGTTCTACTTTAGAAATTAAGAAAGCTTGGGTTCATTTAAGTAACATTCATTTTATTATTACATGTATTATGTGTGTCCTTTTAGTTGCCTTAATAGCTGGTTATTGTGGTAAAAAATTAGGTTATTATCCTTTAGAAGCTTCTGTCACAGCAGGACTTTGTACAAATAGTATTGGAGGGGTTGGTAATATTGCTATTTTATCAGCAGCTGATTTAATGGAATTAGTCCCTTTTGCCCAAATTACTACTCGCATTGGAGGAGCTTTTATTGTCATTATTGCAAGTATTGCTTATCCTTTAATATATAGTTGATGATGAACTACATAGTATTTATATAAAATATGTAATTTCTTAATATCGAAAAAAAGACTAACTAAAAAGTTAGTCTTTTAATTATTTATTAAGGTTTTATTCTTATAATATTCTTTTGCAATTAATATATATTAGTGTTTTTTGAGATAATAAAGGATTTGTTAATCCTTTTTGATAAAATTAATTTTTACTATATTTTTTTTGATATCTTTTATTTTTCTTCATTATTAGAAATTAAGTTTTTTTGATTTTTTTCATAAATAGAGTTATCTTGTATTTCGGTATTACTTTGATCTTTTTTATCTAATACATTTTTTTGAATAATTGTTTTATAAAACATTAATCCAGAGAAAATAATAATTAAACTTAAGCTTGATAATATGCATGTAATTACAAATTCATAATTTGAGATTCTGGAAGAAGGAATGTTAAAATAATTTTTACGTATAACTAACTCTGGAACAATCATCATAATGAACGCCATATTCACACTTATGTTGCTAATTTTTTGAAATAATTCTTTTTTTCTAATAAGTTTTTGCTGCATTATTCTAATTTCAGGATTATGAGATAATTTATGATCAAAGATAAAGCGCCACAGTTTGTAACGGCGATAATACAGCGTAATTTCCTCTTGATTGGGGTCGTTTGGCAAGCTTTTGATATTCAATAAACGTTTGCTATATTTATGAAATAACATCAACGTATAAATAAATATGACAATTGGTATAGATGAATTCGTTTGCTGATAAAACTTTGAATAATTAGATTGCAAGTCAGGGTAGTAAGGGGAAAATAATTTTAATTTTTTAAATATAAAATATAAGCAAATATTTACGATAATTCCACAACTCATAATTAATAAATATAAAATATTTTTAAGTTTAGCGTTCATGAATAAATTCCTTTTTTTTGACATCTATTTTGAAATTTTAATTTATTTAAGATTCTATTACATCCCCTTCATGATCTATTATAATTATATGATCATCAGAATTAATTGAATAACTTATTTTTGCTTTAGGAATAATGGTTAATTTAGTATTTTCGTTTAAATCCAAAATAATTGGATCTGGTTTTATCACTTCTTGTTTGATAGCGTTTTTAATCATTTCAATTGGATCGATTGTATCGATGTTTAATTTATCTGCAATTTTTGATTGCAATATTTTTTTTACTGTTTTTTGAGACAAACGCAAAAGAACAGATTTAAAGGTTTTTTTAGTAGTTTCTTTTGCTGCTTTTTTAGTAACTCCTTTAGTAATAGTTTTACTAGCTATTTTTGTACCACCTTTAAATACTTTTCCTAACCCCGCTGTAATTACATCTACTGCTAAATCCACCCCCCCTTCTATCATTTGTTCTTTATTTTCTTGCATAAGCCCTTCGGTTAATTCAAGACCACTTAAAACAGTACCTACTATGGGAACATAACCAGCTGCTTCATAAACGCCATTAAAGAAATCCCCTAAATCATTATTAGTTTTAAAAGTTAAAATAGGTTGATTATAATCAACATAAATACCATCACCTAAATAAGTTTTTAAAGCAAAATTTTTAATGTTGAAAAAATTATTATCATCTTGTAATATATCATCAATAGCATAAAAAGGAATAGCTAAAATGCTTTCTTTTTCATCAATATTAATTTTTAATTTAAAACCTTGTGAACCATATTTAAGCAAGCAATATCCTTTTTCTGTAGGTGTTTTTTTATTATACCAATTATTTCTCCATTCTCCATAACTCCAAAACCAAGGACGCCATTCAGAAGGAACTTTCCAATTTTTTTTAAAAGTATCAAAATATATATTTTGATTATATTTTAAATTAACATATATATCACAATAATTAGTATTATCGTAAAAAATATACATATTATTAGCGTTATTATTTATTTGTTTTAAATCGTCTAAAGTATAGCAATTATCTTGATGTTCTCTTGTTCCTCCATCAAAATAAACTCCCAAAAGATTAGAAGGAGGGTTTTTAATTTTAGTGTTTAAATGTGAATCTGAATAAGAATTATAACTAGGTTCAGAATTCAATTTTATTTTGATATTTAACCGATCTTCGCTATAAAAATTAACTAATTCTTCCTTCGAAATTAAAGGATAATGTTGTTCTAATAAAATATGATGGGTTTGGGGTTTTTCTAATGCAAATATTTGATGTTGAAAGAAAAAGCAAATATTTACCAATACAATAAAAACTAATAAAAATCTATATTTCAATTTATAACAAGGGTTTATCATCTTCATAAAACCTCTTTTCTTATTGTATAACACCTATTGCAATTATTTCCATCCTTAACTGTATCAAGATATCACATATAACAAAGGAAGGCAACAACCAAACATATACAGTTAACTATATTATAACTCGATCGTATTTTAAAAGCAAAGACAAAGAATAGCAAGGATTGGGGACTAAAACAAATGGCGTAAAACCATTCATTCTACTTTCTGTTTGTTATTTTGTTTAATAAATTTATAAAAGTAAAGTAAAAGATTTAAAACACCTAAAAATATTTCAGAAAAAGAAAGCAAAAATAGATAAACTAAAAGCCATTCGTATTTTTTAGGTATTTTGTGTTCAATAAAATTATCGATCCCCTCTAAAGCTAAAATCCACATTAAAGAACCTAATAATACATTGATTAAAGCTAGTAATAAATTAATAATATTAATCCACCATGATAATTTAAAATACCTTAGAATAAATCCAAAACCTAGACAAAATGATAACATATATAGTTTAATTGCTAAGTTACGATATTTTTCATTAACTTTAATTTTTTTTGAATAATATAAAAATGATAAAAAACTGATAATTAATAAAGTTATTAAAAGAGTAATAAAATGAAATGATAAAATAACATTAAAAAAAGTTTCATACGGAAGGTATTTCATAGAAATAATTTTTAATATAGAAATTAACATTCCACCTGCAATTCCTCCACCGATAATATGTAAAAAAAGGGCAAATTTAAAAATAGGATTATATAAATAAAGTCCTATTAATAATGGAATTCCAGTAATTATGATAGTTAATAGTCCAAAAAAAAATATAAAAATTATGTTGACATATTCTTGTGGAACACCTTTTTTTAATAAGAAATTTAAGAAAAAATTAAAAAAACCAACAAAATTCGAGATTTTATCTTCATTATTAATTAAGTAAAACCCACAAAAAAAAGAAATTAAACATACAAAAATTAAAATAAAAAACTTAGCAAAAACACTTTGATGCGTTGTAATTTCTTTTTCTTTTTTTAATAAATCTATTTTACTTAATCTTTGAATTTTTCTTTTTAGAGATAAATTATTTTTACTTTTTTGTTTGTTTAAAAAACGTCTTGCGTTTTTAGTTGGATTTAAAGGATATTCGAAAAACATTTTAATATAATTAAATATTGGCATAAATAATATACTCCTATTTCTTTTTTTGTTGTATATTAACTAATATATAATAAAAATATTTTAAATATTTATTTATAAAAAAATATTATTTCAGTTTTCCATTATAAACAGATATAAATTTAGAAGTATCACTAGAATTTTTTTGAGTTAAAATATCTATCAACATGTGAGTAGAATCATAAATATTTGTTTTTTTAACTAATGCAGAGGTTTGCTTCACATAATTATTTTTTCTAATTTCATAAACTGCTATTTCATTTTCTGATGGAAAATCAATATCAAATCCAATAGTTTTTTCATAACTATTGTTTTTAATAGAGAAACTAATGATGTTGGTAATATAATGTTCAGATGCTATTTTCTTTTCTGCTTTGTCAATTCCCATTTCTATTCCTGGCACAAAAATTTTACCAAAAACTGAACCAACTGTTTTTTTAGTTACTTTTTTCCAAGCTTTTTTAGCTATTGCATGACCGACTTTTTTATTAATATTTTTAACTATTCTTCTTTGAATTTCATCTTTTATTACTTTTAAAGTTTTTTCAGAAACGGCTGTTTTTTCCTCAATTGTCATAGGAACAAAAATTTTTGTTTTTTGAGAATTCTTAATCTCAGAAATTAACTTTTCTAGACTATTATTAAAAATCTCTTCTGTTTTATTTTGTAACTCTTTCATAAACATTTCAAATTTTAATTTTTCTTCTGGGTTGTTAGATACATTTTCAGTTTCTAGATTATCATATAATTCAGAATTAAAAACATCTTTTTCTTGAAATGTTTCAATTAATTGTTCTAACTGTTCTATCATTGCGTCATCAGTAGAAGACATATCACAATTACAAAAAGTAATGTCTACTCTATCTATATTATTTAAATCATAATCATTAAAAAAGAAAACTCCTCTACCGTGATTAAGTTTTAATGAATAACGAACAGCTTCATTTAACATAGCTATTTTATCACCATTAGGAACAACTAACTTGTTTAAAAGAGGTTTAGCGGCTTCTTTGTAAATGGAATTTACAATACCACCAACTACAGGAAAAAAATTTAAAACTATAGAAGCTCCATCTTCTACAGATTGTTGTTTGTTAAACCATTCTTGATAAGTTTTACAAGGAACCATTTGAACGCCTTTAATATTATAAAAAACTTTAGCATCAGAAGATAAAAAAGTTCCTCCTTCGTGTTTCCATTCCTCTCTTTTATGATAAGAAGAAGAATCTTTTTCATAATCATTAGGATTAAAACCATAAACTGATTGAGACACCAAGAAGAAAAAACTTATTAATGTGATTAAAAAATATAAAAATCTATATTTAAACTTATAATAAGAGTTTGTTATCTTCATAAAACCTCTTTTCTTATTTTATAACACCTATTGCAATTATTTCCATCCTTAACTGTATTAAGATATCAGAAAAAACAAACAACAACAAAACATATACAGTTAATTATATTATAACTCGATCGCATTTTAAAAGCAAGGGGGCCTTAGAAAGCCATTTATGATAAACTTTTTGATTTAATGGAATTAGTCCCTTTTGCCCCAATTATTATTCACATTGGAGGAGCTTTTATTGTCATTGTTGCAAGTATGGCTTATCCTTTAATATATAGTTGATGATTAACTTATAGTATTTATATAAAATATGTAATATGTTAATATCGAAAAAAAGACTAACTAAAAAGTTAGTCTTGAATATACGGTAATAACTCAAACAATGTTTTTTTGTTTTATTTAATATAGAAAAAAGGTTTTTTAAAGTATAGTTAGATATATCTTTATTTCTAATAAAAGAGTAAATATTTATGCTTATAATCTAACTATTTTCTATTTTGTTGTTGTTTCATTTTTTTATCTTTTGTTTCATCTTTTTTTTGGAAAAAGCCATATATATACGATAAACAAAAAATAATAAATATCGGAAGTGAGAAAAATTTACTTAAAATAAATATTATATCAGCTAATACATCCATCATATATTTTTCTTTTAATTGCCATTTAATATAACATGCAAAAAGAAACAATATAAAAGCAATTGTAAAAAAAACAATTGTAAATTTTGTATTACTTTTTACTGTTGTCTTATCTATTTTTTTCTCTTGATAAGGTTGATATTTATGTTTTTCATATTCTTTTGGTTTTTTACAATAAATTGCTTTAATTAAATAACGATCAACTATTTTAGTAGAACATCCGTTAGTCAATACTCCACACCAAAATGAAAGGATAAAAGAAAAAGAGCCAACTGGTATTAATATTATTTGAATAATCCATTTGATAAAATGATTTTGTATAGGGTGAATAACATAATACCAAAAAATCAAAGTTAATATTCCTAATGAAGTAAAAACTAATGATAATAAAAAATTACGAATCCAAGTTTTATCTTCATCTATTTGTTTTTTACCATCTTTATCCAATTCTTTTTTAAAGATAACAAGCATATTGTTCTCCTCTCTTAATCATATTTGATTAATGT
>NZ_JACAOD020000001.1 GCF_016876135.2 Candidatus Phytoplasma meliae | reverse complement strand
CAAGTTTTATGCTCAAAATTAGTATTTATTCAATAGTTTAGAGTAAAAAAATAAAGAACTAATCTTTTAGGGAATAGTTCTTTGGTTTGATATTTGTTACTTTTTGTGTTGGTAAAGCGTGGAATTTGAATATAGAAAAAAACTAACTTAATTGTTAGTCTTTGAAATGATTAAATTGTTGGTTTTTGGCATAAAAAACTACCAAAAATGATGGTTTTATTAAAAATTTAGTTGAATCCTAATGTTTTTGGTCTAAGTGCGTTCTATTTTTTGTTTAATTCTTTGATTTAATAAAGCTTCAATTTGATTTAATTCAAAAAGGTGTTTGTCGAGTTCTCCATTAATTAAGTTATATTGACGATTGGTAAACATTCCTATAAAAACAACTGTCCAAATATCACCAAAATACATTTTATTTTTTTCAAAATCATTGATTCTTTTTTTAATAAAATTAATTCTAATAGACATTTTTTCTTTTAATTTATTATCTGAACAATCAACAAACAACACGTGTATTGAGGAAATTTTATCTTCAATTAAAAATCTTTTAGTTTCAATATTTTTTTTACCAAATAAACTTTTGATTAACAAAACAATTGGAACAACAATAAATACAATTTTTAAAATTATGCTAAATATAGTTATGCTAAATATATTAAATGTCATTTTATTTTCTCCTTTCGAAAATAAATTGTTTTAATTGTTTATGGTTATCCTTTTTTATTTTTTTGAATTTAAAGAAAGGATTAAAATAACCATCTTTTATTATTATAACTCAAAAAAAACCCAAAACAAGTTTTATGCTCAAAATTAGTATTTATTCAATGGTTTAATAACAAAAACAAAGGAATAAAAGCAATTAAGATTGACATTTATTAGGTTATATGTTATATTTAAATATGATATATTTGCAAATATCCAAGTATAAATTATGAAATAATTTTAATTTCAAAAATCAACCAATAAATTAAAAATACTTACTTTTTTTATTTTCATGTTGTTATGTTTAATGATTTACTATATAAACACAATTATCATATAAACTTATATTAATAAACTATTAACGCAATATCTGATATCCATGTATAATTCATAATTCTCATTTTACTTAATTTACTTTAAAGAAGAAGAATCATTTTAATTTTAATATTTTTTTAAAACTATCATCACACTTGGAAGGAATAATTAAATGAAGCAAGAACAAGAACTTCTTGGCAAAAAAGAAAAATTAAATAAATTAGTTTTAGAAGGAAATCTGATTAAATCTTTATGGATTATTTCCTTACCTATTATTGTTTTTAATGTTTTTAAATCTCTTTTTGCCAATGTTGATACTTTATTTGCTGTCGGAAGTGTTAATCCAAAAGCTATTGGTAGTTTTATTCAATTTTCTAAATCGATCCAAGTTATTATTGATTCTATTGGAATTTGTTTAGGAATTACAGGAGTTACTTTAGTAACAAGAGAAGTGGGACGCAATAAAAATGTATATACCCCTAAAGCACGTCAAATAGTATCTTCAGTATTTGTTTTATTAATTTTAGTAAGTTTTGTAGTTGCTTTTATCATGGTTATTTGCGCCGAACCTTTTTGTAATAATATTATGGGATTAAGTAAATATGTCTTAAATGGCAGTTTATCCCTTGATGATCAAAAAAAATGTATTTTCGCTTTTAGATTAAAAATGTTAGGAGTTATTTTATTAGCTATTAACGTTTTCTTTTTAGGAACTGAAAGAATTTTAAGAAAAATTAAAAAAATATTAATTTTAAATTGTGTTATGATGGCTTTGAAAATCGGTTTAAGTTTTTTTATTTTTTATGTTATGAAACAACAAAATGCTTTAGGTTTAGAAATAGCTTCTGTCTTAGCTCATGCTTCTATCACTTTAGTTGCTTTTGGAACTCTTTTTAATAAAAACAATCCTTTTTGTTTGAAAATCAAAGATTTTTCTTGTAAGAGTTTTTTAGCCAATCAACAAATTACTAAAACTATTCTTAAATTTGCCATTCCTTTAATGTTAGGGAAAATGCTTTATGAATTTGGTAGATTATTAACTTTATGGATGATAGAAAGCGATTCTGACAATCCTTTTTGTGGTTTTAAGGGTTTAGGAGTTGGAACTCTTGGCAAAATAGGAGTTGCTGATGGAGTTGTTGGTTTATTTGCTCAAATATCTTTTGCCCTTAAAGAAGGACAATTAATGATTGTATCTGCTAATTTAGGAAATAAAAATATTAAAAGAGCTATTAAAACTTTAGTAATTTCTTGTATTTCTGTTTTGTTAATTTTTATGATAACATACTTAATTTGCGCACCAACAAAATATTATGGTTTAGGTTTAGGAGAATATATTTATTTATTTTTCAAAAATTTAGGAAAAACCACAAAAGCTACTACTCCACCTGAAGGTTTCTCAGAATTTTTAATGGGGGCTTTGTTGACAACTGGTTTAATTACTACTCAATTAGAAATTTTATCTATTTTTTTAATTGCTACTAAACAACCTAAATATGATTTATTTCTTAGTTTCGGACGTGTCTTTTTGTTTAGAATCCCCTTTCTTTATTTATTAAGAGCCTTTGTCTTTCAGCCAGCAACCGCTAATGAATATTATGTTTATAGTACAGCTAATTTTTTTTCTAATTTAATTATGTTTTTATTTATGCTATTCTTTTGTTGTCGTTCTATTGCCAAAATTAAAAAAAATGAAACAAACGACATACTTGACAAAAGCGCCTACAAAAAGAATGTATAAAATATAAATACACATAATCTAGTAATTTCATTACTTTTGATAAACAATTTAAGTGTTATTTTTTTCCTTTAAATGTTTTCTTTAAAAACCAAAAAAAATATAACGTATTTCAGTTATCGCTGTATTGTTCAAAATTATATTTTGTAGTTTTTAAATGTTGTTCAGAAAAGCTGTCATATTCGTTGATATAGTGCATGCTTCCTTTTTTTAGGTGTAATAAGTTTTTTTGGTTCTTTTGTCTGTTGATAGGTCGTATTCGATGGTGTGCATTTTCCCTCCATTCGAATATATTTTGTAAACGTGATTTAGGGGCAAAATAATTTGTTTTTGGGGTTTAAATTTTTGCATTTTCATAATTTTTTTATTTCTCGTTTCTATTTTTTTTTCAATTTGACTTTAAAAACAAAAGAAGCCAAACTGTTTTTTAGCAGTCTAGCTTATTTTTTAAGTTTAAAATTAATTGTATGTTTTTTTATCGCTCTCTTCAGAAGAACAATTTAAAAATACAAAAAATGTCCAAAAAACGGAACATCCCAGATTTTGATTTTTTTTAATTTTTTTTATGTTATAATACTTATTGTTATAAATTTGTGTTAATTGTTTGAGTAGCTCAGCAGGATAGAGCAACGGCCTTCTAAGCCGTCGGTCGGGGGTTCGAATCCCTTCTCAAACGCCATATATTTTTTTATTTACTACTTTATTTTAATTTTTTTTATATATTATATTTTTATTTTAATTTCAATATTATTTCAACATTTTCAAAATGTTTAATCAAAAATAAGGAAATGTAAAATTTAATGGGATTTCATGTTGAATGGTTAATACCTTTTTTATTAATTTTATTAATTATCGCTATTGTTTGTATAGGGATTATTTGTTGTAAGTTTTTTGTAAAAATACAAAAACCCGAAATAAATATTCAAGATATTTTGAAACAATATTTTTTAGAATCAGAATCAAGAGTCATTGATAGATTAGATCTTAAAATAAATAATTTAACTCATCAAAGTCAAGATAGTTTAACAAAAGAAATTAAAGATACTAGACAACATTTGATTAATAATCTGGAAAATTCATTAAAAGTTTTAAGAGAACAAAATGTTACTGGTTTTCAAGAAGTTCAAAATATTCATAAATTATTGTGTCAAAATGATAAAATAGGTCAAGCTGGTGAATTTTTATTAACTCGTATTTTGGAAAACATTGTTCAAATGAAAGATAAATTGATTTTTGAAAAACAATTTTTAATGAAAAAAACTAATATTCATGGTCAACGATTAAGGGTAGATGTTATGTGCAAAGGTCATGGTAAATTTGTACAAATTCCTATTGACTCTAAATTCCCTACTACAGATTTTTTAGCATACATGAATAACGCTGAAAATCAAACTGTTTTGAAAAAGCGTTTTTATGATCACGTTAAAGCAAGGATTAAAGAAACTGAAAAATATGTTAGTAAAGAAGATCATGCCCCTTATGCTATCATGTTTGTCCCTTCTGAAAGTATTTTTTCACAAATTAATTTAGATGAAGAAATTATATCATATGCCTTTAGACGAAATGTTATTGTAACTAGCCCTTCTATTTTATTAGCTATTTTAAATTCTGTAGATTATTATTTTCAGATCTTTGAAAGTGTTCAAGATAATGAAGAAAAATTTGATTGCATTAACAACGTTTTACAAGCGATGAAAAATTTTGATAAAGCATTTATCAATGATTTTAAAACAGCTTTAGAAAAAGTATTAAAAGTTCTTGATGACATACAGATAAAAGAAAAAACTTTAGAAAAACGTTATCAAAAATTATTAGAATTACGCAAAAAAGAAAATGATCAGCAATTATTGGAACCAACACAAAAACATAATTGATTTTTAAAATTTTGCAAATATCCCCTCCTTATTTCTTTTACTTTATCACGATAAAATTAATAATTTTTAAGTTATTGTAATTATTATAAAATTATAAAATAAATGATATTTTCGTTTTTTGATACTATATGGTATAATATCATTTTTTTGTTGTAATTATTTTGCAAATATTGTTTTTACTTGTTATATAATATATGTGGATACTTGATGTTTTTAACATCTTGCTATCTACTATTTGTTTATTATATATGTCCTTATCGTTACATTTGAAGTTAATTTTTAAAAATAATTTATAGATGTATCTAATTTGACTATATTTAAGCTAATCTTATTTTTAACTTAAAAAATTAAAGGATGTTATTTAAGTTTTCCGTTGAAATCAAAATATAATAATTACCTCATCATTAGTGTTTCGATTGTATCTATTTTTTTTCTAGTTTGTTGTTTTTTATTTTTTTATTATCAAGATGCTTCTAACAACGAAAGTATTACAGAAGAAACCTCTTCTGAAAGCGTTTCTTCTGAAATTCCAGAAACTCTTTCTGGTTCAAATTCGCAAATGAATATTATCAAAGATAAAGCTACAAATGCATTAATGAAATTGGTAGATAAAACATTGGAATCTAAGGCAGTAACTAAGACAATCGAAAATATTCCTAATAAAATTATTTCTGCTATTAAAAAGAAAAAAATTTAAATTTTAATTTATTGGGTTTAAATTTTTAATAAATTATATCAATATTGTGTTTTTATAAAAGCTAATCTATCTAAGATTAGCTTTTCAATTTTTTTATTTTAAAATAAATAATATTAAATATTTATTTTAATAAATAAACAAATAAAAAGAAAATTATTTTATATTGAATGCAATTAAGATCAATATCTTTTTTTGTTTTTTCATCGTTTGAGGGATTGAAAAAATAAAAAAAGCTTTTAAAATCCGTTACATTAATTATTAAAAATATTTTGCATTATCCCTCGTTTTTCCTAAATTATATAAAACAACTATTTTATATACATTTTTGTGTTTGTGATTTTTTGATTTATAATCAATTTATAAAAAAAGAAGGAAGTTATTAATATAACATGAACCCCTTAAGTTGTTTCCCCGAATTGTTATTTTATTTTGTTGTTTTTTCTTTAGGTGTTCTAATAGGTTATTTATTTTATTCTTTTTTTAATCGAAAAAAAATATATCAAGAGCAGCAAAAATTTGAACAACAAGTTAAAGATAAATTGGATAATTTGCATCAATATGAAAAAGAATTGATTCAAAATGCTAAAATGGAAATATTTTCTTTGCAAAAGAAAATAGAACATGATTTGCATGAAAGAACTAAAATAATAATTAATTTAGAAAAAAAGAATAATCGTCGTGAAGAGTTATTTAATAATAGAACTGAAAATTTAAACAAAAGAGAACAATATTTAGACGCTAAACAGCAAGCTATTATTAATGATCAAAAAAAACTAGAAACACAGATTAAAGAACAAGAAATTATTTTACAAAATCAAAAAATAAAACTAGAACAAATCGCTTTTTTAAATCGCGAAGAAGCTTATGATATCATCATGAATGAAGTTAGGAACAATTCTGCTAACGAAATTATTGCATATATAAAAAAGGAACAAGAAAAAGCCAAATTAGAAGTGTCAAAAAAAGCTAAAATGCTTTTAGTTTTAGCAATGCAAAAATATGCTAGTGATATTACAGGAGAAAAAAACATTAGTGTCGTTGATATTCTCAACGAAGATATGAAAGGGCGCATTATTGGTCGCCAAGGACGAAATATTAAAACTTTAGAAGATTTAACCGGGGTAGATTTAATTATAGATGATTCACCTACTACAGTAGTTTTAAGTAGTTTTGATCCAGTTAGAAGGGAAATTGCTAAAAAAACTTTAGAATTTTTGATTTCTGATGGCCGAATTCACCCTTCTAGAATTGAAAAAGCATTAGAACAATCGATTTTAGAAGTTGATAATTTTATCAAAGAAATGGGTGAAGAAGCTGTTTTTATTACTAAAATAGGCGAAGTGCACCCTGATTTGATTCAAATTTTAGGAAAGCTTCATTTCCGTGTTAGTTATGGCCAGAATGTATTAAAACATTCTTTGGAAGTGGCCTTTTTAGCAGGAAAACTTGCTTCAGAAATTGGAGAAAATGAAATTTTGTCCAGACGAGCTGGTTTGTTTCATGACATAGGGAAAGCTTTAGATCATGAAACAGAAGGTAGTCATGTTGAAATTGGAGTTTCTTTGGCCAATAAATATCAAGAAAAACTTGAAGTTATTGATGCTATAGCTTCTCACCATGAAGATCAACCTCCTCAAACTATTATTGCTGTTTTAGTTGCTATCGCAGATACTCTAAGTTCTGCAAGACCTGGAGCTCGTAAAGAATCTATAGAAAATTATATTAAAAGATTAACTCAATTAGAAAACATAGCCAATTCTATCAAAGGAGTCGCTCAATCTTATGCTATGCAAGCTGGACGCGAAATCAGAGTCATTGTTAAACCCGAAAAAGTAGCTGATGATTTTATTTTCCATACTGCGCGCACCATTAAAGAAAAAATAGAACAAGACGTTAATTATAACGGCGTTATTAAAGTTACTGTTATCAGAGAAATAAGAGCTATTGAAATAGCTAAATTATGACTAATTACAGGAGATTTTATTATGAAAATAATGTTTATTGGAGATATTTACGGCAAACTTGGAGTTGATTATTTTGCAGAAAAAGTCGATTTTTTAAAAAAAACTTATCAACCTAATTTCATTATCGTAAATGCTGAAAATGCTGATAATGGAGCTGGTTTAAGTTATAAAATTTATCAAAAATTACAAAAATTAGGCGTTAATTTAATTACCATGGGAAATCACGTTTGGAAAAATAAACAAATTAAAAATTTCATTGATAAATCTAATGTAATAAGACCTGTTAACGACATTCAACAAACAGGTCAAGGTTATAAAATTGTTGATTGCGTGGATAAAAAAATTTTAGTTATGAATGCTTTAGGGCGTGTTTTTATTAATTCAAAACTTTATTGCCCTTTCAAAACAATTGAAAATGTTTTAGAACAAAATAAATCTAAATATGATTTTTCTTTTTTAGATTTTCACGCAGAAGCTACTAGTGAAAAAATAGCTCTTACTCATTATTTTGATGGTCGCATTAACGCCATTGTAGGTACTCATACTCACGTACAAACTAATGATGAACGACTTTTCCCTCGTAAAACTCTTTATATTTCGGATGTAGGAATGACAGGTGCCAAAGATGGTGTTATAGGTAAAAAAAAAGAACCCATCATTCAATCTTTTTTAGGAAATAAAGTATTATTTAGACCTAATGAACAAGGAAAAAGGCAATTAAATGGAGTAGTTGTCACTTTGTATCCAGAAAAAAAAATTGAAAAAATTAATTTATCAGAAGAATAGGAGAATAATCAGTAAATATTGTTTTTATATATGACTTGTAAAAAACATATTATAAAAATAAAATATTTAACAAAACACAAGTTATCTATTGTTACAAGGAAATTTTTATGAAAAAAATAGTTGCTATCGCAGGCCCTACTGCTTCAGGAAAAACAGATCTTTCTATTAAATTAGCTAAACGATTTAATTTTGAAATTATCAATTGTGATTCTACTCAAATGTACCAATATTATAATATCGGAACTGCTAAAATTAAAAAAGAAGAAATGGATGGCATTCAACACCATCTTTTAGATTTTCTCTCACCCGAAAACAATTATAGTATTTATCATTTTCAAAGAGACGCTCGTCAAAAAATCTCTACCATCGATTCACCATTATTTGTTGGCGGTAGTGGCTTATATCTTAAATCAGCTCTTTTTGATTATGAGTTAACTTGCAAACCATTAATAAAACAAAAATTTACTAATGGTGATTTGGAAAATATGCTTAGAATTGTTAAAAAAAAAGATCCTCAATTAGTTTTAGATGTGAAAAATCCTTTACGCATTATTAGTGCTTATTATGATATTCTTTCAGGCAATTTAAGATCTCAAAAAACTAAAAAAAATTATCCTTTATACTCTCTTTTGATTTTGTATCTCAATATTGATCGCCCAGTTTTAAAAAACAGGGTTATTTTGAGGTTAGAAAATATGTTAAAAAATGGTTTTATAGAAGAAGTAAAATTTCTTTTAACTAAATTTCCTAAAGCTAATTTTAATATTATTGGTTATCGTGAAATTAAATGTTTTTTAGAAGGGGAATCTAGTTTAGATGAAGCTAAACGATTAATTATTCAAAAAACCATGCAATACGCTAAAAGGCAAAAAAATTGGTTTCAAAACCAAATGAAACCTGTTATTTTAGATACTTTATCCCCTTGTTTAGAACAAGTAGCTTCTCAGATGATTAGTAATTTTATAACAAAAACTTAATCTATATTAATTCGGAGGTTCACTAAATATGATTAATACAAATGATTTTAAAACAGGTCAAACAATTAAATCTAATAATCAAATTTATCAAATATTGGATTTTTTACATGTTAAACCCGGTAAAGGCGCCGCTTTTGTGCGAACTAAATTAAGAAATTTAAGAACTGGAAGTGTAATTGATTATACGTTTAATGCGGGAATTAAATTAGAACCCGTTTTAATCAATAAAGTTAAAATGCAGTTTCTTTATGCTTTTGAAGAAAAATATGTTTTTATTGATACTCAAAATTATGAACAATTAGAAATCGATAAAGAACAAGTACAAAAATACCTCCAATATCTTTATGAAGGTTTATTTGTAGAAATTATTTTTTGCGAAAATAACGAAATTTTAGGAATCAGTCTTCCTAATAAAATTTCTTTAAAAGTGACTTATACAGAACCTGGCGTTAAAGGAGATACTAAAACTAATTCATTAAAAGATGCAACTTTGGAAACAGGATTAATGGTTAAAGTCCCTCTTTTTATTAATATAGGAGAAAATATTATTGTTAACACTGAAACAGGACTTTATTTATCAAGAGATAATGGTAAATAATTTTTTTTGTTTTTTTAATTATTATATGCACATAATTTGATTATATGATTATAATATTTATTATAAACCTTTATTTTTAGAGTAACGCCCTTTTTATTGATTTATGTTTTTAAATTATGTAAATGAAAATTTGCTTTATAAAAGTTAAAAAGAAAACAAAGGAAATGGAATATTGTGTCATCATTTTGGAAATCTTTTATTGATATAAGTAGACAATTTACCTTCTTTTTAAGTTATTTTTTTGGTTTTGTGAGTGGATTTATTTTTTTTGGCGTTTTTTATTGTTATCTTTCTTTACGCAAAGTTCGACAAAATTTTGCTCACAGCAAACCGGAAAAGTCCGACGTCGATGAAAAAGTTATAATACAGTTAATTGAAAACAAAAAACATTTTTTTAAAACCAAAATGAAACAAGATAAAGATAATTTCGGAAATTTATTGTTGATGTCTGTTAAAGAATTAATTTTAGAAATCGTTAAACAATTTTATCCCAATTCTCAATATCCTTATTTAGAATTAACCATTGATGAAAGTTTAGTTTTGATGCTTTACATTAATCAAAGAATTGATAGCATCTTTCAAAATAAAATTTTAATTTTATTTCGTAAAATGACTTTAAAAAGAATATTTGTCATTAGAGAAACTATTGTTAATAAAAATATTTTACAAAAAGTACAAAAAGTTAAAAAAATTACAAATACTTTTAATAACATTAAAAACTTTATCAATCCCTTTCATTGGATTAAAAAAGTTATTTTTGATAAACCTTTAGAATTAATTTTTATTAAAATAGGAATATCTTTAATTGGCATCACAGGAGAAGAGTTTTATAAAATTTATAGCAAAAAGATTTTTAATAATGAAGGCGATATTGAAAAAGAATTACAAGAAGTTTTAGAATCAATGACAAACACAAATAATGGCAAAAAATAAAAGATAAATTCAAAATTATGGGATTTTAAAAAAAGAAGGATTAATCAAATGAAAACGTTTAATTGGTTCCCTGGTCATATGAAAAAAACTTTTGATCAAATCCAACAAAATTTATCTTTAGTTGATATAGTTTTATTGATGTTAGATGCCAGAACCCCTTTTTCTAGTATTAATTTTAAACTTTTATCTTTAATAAAAACTTATCAAAAACCTTTTTTATTTTTGTTAAATAAATTTTCTTTAACTGATTCTCAAAAAATTCAACCTTTTTTGGATTATTATTTCCAAAATAAAATATCGGTTTTAAAAATAGACGCTATTAAAAAAAATAAAAATTTTGCCATATATAAACAAGCTCTTAAAATAATCCAAACTCCAAATCCCTGTTTTAAATTAAAAAAAAGTGTTTTTGCAAACAAACCAAATATCAAAATGATGATAGTTGGGATGCCTAATGTGGGGAAATCAACTTTAATTAATGGTTTTGTTGGTAAAAAAGTTTTAAAGACTGCTAATGCAGCAGGAACCACCAAAAAAACTCAATGGATTAAAACTTTACACCCCAATATTCAATTTTTAGACACTCCAGGGGTTTTATATCATCGTTTTTATGATAAAACCATTAGTTTATCTTTGGCTTTATCAGGTTCTTTTAAAGATTCAGTTTTGCCTTTAGAAACATTAGGAGAATGCGCCTTAAATTATTTAAAAAAACATTATTTGAATAATTTAATCAAAAGATTTGATTTATCGATGTTGGATCAAAATGACATTCAAAATGATAATTTAATTGATCTGATCGGAAAAAAAAGAAATTTTTATATTTGTAATCAAAAAATTGATGAAAAGAAAGTATACCAAGTTATTTTGCAAGAAATAAGGGAAGGTCGTTTGGGTAAAATTAATTTTGATTTAGATATTTTACCCTTATTAGATCATTTTTTTAAAAATCAAAACCAATTAACGAAAATGATTTAATTTCAAAAAATATAAGGGACTAAAGAATATGAAACTAAAAGTTATTATAGTAGAATCACCTGCTAAAATTAAAACTTTAAGCCGCTTTTTTGATAATAAAGTGGAAATTTTATCTTCTAAAGGGCATATTAGAGATTTATCTTTATCAGGGAAAGATAGACTTGGTATTGATATTAAAAACGGTTTTGTTCCTAAATATGAAATTATTAAAGAGAAAAAATCCATAGTTGAGACTTTAATTCGCGAAACTAAAAATAAAGAAGTTTTTTTGGCGACAGATCCTGATCGCGAAGGTGAAGCAATTGCTTGGCATTTATCGCAAGTTTTAAATTTGGATTCAAAAAGCAAAAATAGAATTATTTTTCGAGAAATTACCAAAGAAGTGGTCTTAAAAGCTTGTCAAAATCCTAGAATTATTGATGAATTTTTGGTGTTTTCTCAAGAAACAAGAAGAATGCTAGACCGCATTATTGGTTTTAAATTATCACGTTTGGTAAGAAAACTAAAATCTCAATCAGCAGGAAGAGTTCAATCAGTAGCTTTGAAATTAATTGTCGATTTAGAAGAGAAAATACAATCTTTTATTCCCGAAGAATACCATCTTATTACTGCTTTTTTTAAAGGATTTCAAGCCGAATATCAAAGTCCTAAAAATGAAAAGATTAAAGCTTTAGAAGCTTTGCAAATTATGGAAAACATCAAAGAAAAACCTTTTATAGTTAAAAAAATACAACAAAAAGAAATATTTAAAAACCCTAAAAAACCTTTAATTACTTCTACTTTGCAACAAGAAGCTATTAATACCCTTAATATGACATCTAACCAAACTATGAGGGTTGCACAAAAGCTTTATGAAGGGATTAATATTTGCGGAGAATCAATAGGTTTGATTACTTATATGAGAACTGATTCCACAAGATTTTCTAAGTTATTTGTTAAAAATGCTCAAAAATTAATTAAAAACGATTATGGTTTGGAATATTTAGGGGTCTATCAAGAAAATAAAAAAAACCAATCCCAGGATGCTCATGAAGCAATCAGGCCTACTGATTTACAAAAAACTCCCGAAAGTTTAAAGCTTTATTTGGATAAATATGAATATAAACTTTATGATCTTATTTACAAAAGATCCTTATCAAGTTTAATGAAACCAGCTATTTTTCAAAAAAATCAAGTTTTTTTTAATGTCGATAACTATTGTTTTTTAACAGAAGGAATGATTCAAATATTTGATGGTTATCAAAAAGTTTGTCCAGATAACACGAAAGATAAAGTGATTCCAGTTTTTAATTTGAATGACAATTATTTTCCTGAAGAAATTCAAGATGTACGCAAATTTACCACTCCTCCGGCTCGTTTTTCAGAAGCTACTTTAATTAAAACTTTAGAAAAACTTAATATAGGACGTCCTTCTACTTATTCACAAATTATTTTCACTCTCAAAAAAAGACTTTATGTTGACTTAGTAGAAAAACGTTTTCAACCAACTGAGCAAGGTATTTTAACTATGAAAAATTTAAACTTATTTTTTCAACAAATAATTGATATTAAATATACAGCTCAAATGGAAGAAGAATTAGAACAAATTTCTTCTGGAAAAGTCGATAATAAACAATTATTGCAACAATTTTACCAAAAATTTGACAATCTTTATCGAATAGCTGATCAAAAAATAACAAAACCAAAACCTATTGAAACTGATCAAAAATGTAATTTATGTCAATCCCCTTTATGGATTAAAAAAGGACGTTATGGTGATTTTTTGGGATGTAGTCGCTTCCCTGAATGCAAATATGCTTTTCCTTTGAAAGACAAAGTAAAACTTAAATTGGAAAATGCAAAAATAGAAAAACCAAAATCTATTGAAACTGATCAAAAATGTAATTTATGTCAATCCCCTTTATGGATTAAAAAAGGACGTTATGGTGATTTTTTGGGATGTAGTCGTTTCCCTGAATGCAAAAATACTGCTAAAATAAAAAAATAATTATCTTATGTTTGGTAGCGTTTTGATAATTATTTTATTTTTTTATTGTTGATATTTACCAGAACCTATTGATTTATTTTTTCTAATTTTAAAACCAACTCTCTTAAAGAAATCGCTTGATCAAAATCAAGGTTTTTAGCTGCTTGTTGCATTAATTTTTTTAATTTCTTGATTTCCTCTTTGACATTTGTAACATTTTTTTCTATTTTTTGTTTTTCTAAAGAAACATTTTTTGCTGTTAAATCAACGTTTTCTATAATGTTTTTTTTAACAGCGATTGGAGTTAATTGATGCTTTTGATTATAAGTTTGTTGTATTCTTCTTCTTCTTGTTGTTTCTTGGATAGCAATTTGCATAGAATTAGTAATTTTATCAGCATACATAATAACTTTTCCATCGATATTTCGTGCAGCTCTCCCTATTGTTTGGATGAGACTTCTTGCATTTCTTAAAAAACCTTGCTTATCGGCGTCTAAAATAACTATTAAAGCAACTTCAGGTAAATCCAATCCTTCTCTTAAAAGGTTAACCCCTATTAAACAATCATATTTACCCTTTCTTAAGTCTGTTAAAATTTTAAGTCTTTGTAATGATTTGATTTCGCTATGTAAATAAGTTATTTTAATTCCTAATTCTTGAAGATAAGTGGTTAAATTTTCACTCATATTAATTGTTAAAGTGGTGATTAAAACTCTTTGTTTTTTTTTAATTCGCGCTTTTATTTCAAAATAAAGATCATCCATTTGGTTGTTAGTGTTTTTTACTTCGATTTCTGGATCAAGAATGAAAGTAGGGCGAATAATTTGTTCTATAATAGGTATTTTTTTAGCCAATTCATAATCTCCTGGAGTTGCTGAAAGATAGATCATTTTATCTATTTTATTTTCAAACTCTTTAAATTTTAAAGGTCTGTTATCTAAGGCACTAGGAAGTCTAAAACCGTAATTGACTAAATTAGATTTACGAGCAAAATCCCCAAAATACATCCCTTTAATTTGAGGAATAGTAACATGTGATTCGTCTACAATAGTTAAAAAATCTTTGCCAAAGAAATCTATTAAAGTAGATGGCGGTTCTCCCTTTGCTTTCAATGCTAAATGTCTTGAATAATTTTCAACTCCATTGCAATATCCTATTTCTTGCAATAATTCTAAATCTTTTAAAGTGCGCGTTTTAATTTTTTGAGCTGCTAAAAGATTATTTTCTTTTTCAAAATGTGTTATTTGTTCTTTTAATTCTTGGCGAATTCTTTTGATGCTTTCTTTTATTTTTTCGTTGTTAACTGCATAAAGACTTGCAGGAAAGATGTTAAAAGTTTTAAGGTTGTTAATTGTTTTCCCATTTAAAAGTGTAAATTGTTGAATATTTTCTATTTCTTCGCCAAAAAAAATAACACGAATCCCAATTTCTTTGTTAGATGATGGAATAATTTCAACAATATCTCCCCTTATTCTAAAAGTTCCTCTATGAAAATTAATTTCATTTCTTTGGAATTTCATTTCTATTAATTTTCGCAAGAATGCTTTTCTTTCGTATATATCTCCTATTTTTAGTAATAGAGTTGCTTTTTGATAATCTTTTAAATCTCCTATTCCATAAATACATGAAACTGAAGCAACTACAATAACATCATCTCGACTTAACAAAGAAGTAACAGCATTATGACGCAATTGATCAATTTTATCATTAATTTGAGAATCTTTTTCAATGTAAGTATCGCTTGAAGCCATGTATGCTTCGGGTTGATAATAATCATAATAAGAAATGAAGTATTCTACTTGATTGTGAGGAAACATTTCTTTTAATTCGTTGTAAAGTTGTCCTGCTAAAGTTTTATTATGAGCAATTACTAAAGTTTTTTGTTGTAAATGTTGAATAATGTTGGCAATAGTAAAAGTTTTTCCTGTTCCGGTTGCCCCTAAAAGGATTTGTTCTTGGAAACCTTGATTAAAACCTTGCATTAATTTTTGAATAGCTGATGGTTGATCTCCACTAGGTTTGAAAGTAGTTTTCAATTTGAAAGTATTCATGCGCATAACCCCCTTCTTGTTTTTTTATTTTGCTGCCGTTTATTTGAATATTAAAATTTATTTATAAATGTTTTTTAATAGCGTGAAATATTTTTTTAGCAATTCCTAATTTTTGAAATTCTTCCCAAGAAGCTTGTTTGATATCATCTAAACTTGAAAAATGATTTAATATTATTTTTTGGCGCTTTAAACCAATTCCTGGGATTTTTGATAAATTTGTACAATAGTCGAGTTTATGTTTGGTTTTATGATGGAACTTAATAGTAAAACGATGTACTTCTTTACTTAATTTCTGTAAAAATTGAAATAATGGTGGATTTTGCGACAAACCAATTTTATTATGCATTGTTATAAGATTTTCTAATTGATGTTTTTTGTTTTTTTGCAAACTTCCTAAGGGAATTTTGATATCAAGTTGGTTTAAAGTTTCGAAACTTTTTTTTAATTGTAGAAATCCGCCATCAACTAAAATTAAATCAGGTTTTTCGTTATCCCTTTTTTCCTTTTTCCCATAACATCTAGTTAAAATTTCTTCAAAAACGTTATATTCATTAGGGAGATTATTTTGAATATGAAAAGTACGATAAAGTTTTTTTTCAAAATGAAAATTAGAAAAAACAATCCTCCCTGAAACAAAAGCTTGACCAAACAATTGTGAATTATCAAAAACATCAATTCTTTGGATATCTTTATTAAAAATAAGTGATAATTCATTTAAAGCTTGTTGTTGCTTTTCGTTTTTTATTTGATAAACAAAGTTATTCTGTTCCAAATCATTTTGAGCATTTTTTAAAGCTAATAAATATAATTTTTTTTTATTTCCTCTTTGTGCAATTACAATTTTAGTTTTTAATATATTTGCTAATAATTTGGGGGGGGAATAAATGGATTCTTGTGTTTCTTTATTTTGTATTAGATCTTTATTTGTAAAATCGTTTATTCCTGTAATAATCAATTCAGGCTTAAGTTTGTTTTGATAATAAAAATGAAGATAAGTGTTAATATTTTCTTGAGGATAACCGATATAAGAAAAAACACTATGATAAGAATCTACAATATCTCCTTGTTGTATTTTTAAAATTTGAATAGCAATTTGATCTTGATTGAACGCATATGCTAAAACATCACAATTTATTATTTTTTGGTTGTTGATAATTTGTTTTTTAGTGGTGGTTTGAATGTGTGCAATAGTATCTTGATATTCTTTGGCTTTCTCATAAAGCGTTTTTTCGCTAGCTTTGTGCATTAATTTATTTAATTTATTTAAAATATTTTTGGTATCCCCTTTTAAAAAATTAATAATAGCATTAATGTTGGGTTGATAATCAATTGTTTCCCCTGTGCAAGACCCTAAACATTGGTTGATATGAAAATAAAGACAAGGTTTTTTGGAATTAACTGAACACCTTCTTAAAGGATACAAAAGATGTAACAAATTTAAGGTAGTTTTGACGCTTTTAAGATTAGGATAAGGTCCAAAAAGGATTTTTCCTTGAGGGATTTTTTTAAAATGTGTAATTTTTAATTCAGGGTGTTTTTCCTTAGTAATTTCAATATAGGGATAATTTTTATCATCTAAAAGTTTGAAATTATATTTAGGAGTATGTTTTTTGATTAAATTAGATTCTAAAATTAGAGCTTCTTGTTCGTTATTGGTAATAATATATAAAAAATCTTTAGTTTCTTGAATAAGTAAAGTGGTTTTTTTGTTATGTCTTTTGGTGAAATAACTTCGCACTCGTTTTTTTAAGTTTTTAGCTTTGCCGATGTAAATAATAGTATTATTTTTATTTTTAAAAAGATAACAACCAGAATGAGAAGGTAAATTTTTAATTTTTTCTAAAAGAAACGACATTTCTTAAAAACCATCTCCATTTTTTAATAAATTATTTTATAAATAAACTTTACTATTATTATATCAAAATTGAAATTATTTTTGAAAATGATTTACAATGTAAGAATTTATCTTTTTAAAAACAATAAAAATGCAATAATTACAAAGGGGTATAAAACTTGAATATACAAAGAATAAATGTTAAATTTTTAGAAAATATAACCATAATATGAAAATTATTGATTTTTCATTATTTTCTAGTTTAAAAGGGTGCGAACCTTTAACTTTAGCTTTTGGTGATTTTGATGGACTTCATTTAGGCCATCAACAAATTTTAAATAAAATAATTTCTTTTGTGGATACCAAAAGTGCTTTAATTAATTTCATCCCTAATTCAAAGTCTTTTTTTCAGCAAAAAAAAGAATTATTTTTAACTTCTTTGGCACAAAAAATAGATTTTTATCGTCTTTTGGGAATTAATTATCTTTTTTTATGGAATTGGAATCGAACTTTAGCAACTTTAACTAAAGATAATTTTATTAAAGTTTTAAAACAAAACAATGTTCGAAGAATTGTTATTACTAAAGAAGCCCGTTTTGGTTATCAAAGAAAAGGAAGTTATCGAGATTTAATAAAAGAATTTGAAGTTTGCTTGATTGATGATTATTTTAAAATAAATGATCATCAATATAAATTATCTACTACTTATATTAAAAATCTTTTAAATAAAGGGAGGGTTGATCAAGCTAATTTTTATTTGGGGAGACCTTATTTGGTTAAGGGTAAAGTTATTTCTGGAAAACAAAGAGGTCGTATTTTAGGGTTCCCCACTGTTAATTTATATTGTTTTGATTATTTATTGCCTCATGAAGGGGTTTATGCGGTTTTTGTGATTTTAGGAGGGGAAAGGTATTTAGGAACAGCTAATCTTGGTAAACGTCCTACTTTTGAAAAAGACCAATACAATATTTTAGAAGTTTTTATACATGATGTTTCAAAAGAATTATATGATCAAATTATAGATATAGAGTTTATAGCTTTTTTAAGAAAAGAAAAACAATTTACTTATGTTAGTGAATTAATAGATCAAATTAAAAAAGATATTTTTATGACTAAAAATTTATTATATAAGGGATAAATCAATGTTGTAATGTTGTATATCGATAGGGTTTTAATGATATTAAATAAAAATCAAAGATGGTTCTTTATTGCTTTAATTTTGTTTGTATGGTGTCAATTTGTTCTTTTAATTCCACATTGCTATCCCCTATGTCTATGTTTTCTTGTGGATGATGAGACAACAATCGTTTAATTTCGGTAAATTCTATAAGGATAATAGATCCAATGATTATTAAAGCCATTACAATAACTAAAATTTTTTTTTTAGCTAAAGTATTGTTAAATTTATTAATCCAAAAATTACAAAAAATAACCATAAAAGGAACAATGATAGTTACTAAAAAATATTTATTACGACTATTTAAAACTTTTTGATCGGTTTTATCTAATTCCTCTCTTTCTTGTTTCAAATTTTCTCTTTTTTTTGTGCATTGTTCGTACATATAGCATATATGTTGTAGATCATTTTTATCTTTTGGTAATAAGGGGTTATGATGTTTAATTAATTTTAAAAGATTATTTTCTTGTTCTTCAATAGTTTTTTTGGTTGTTGTAATTCTTGCTTCTAATTCTTTATACATATACATGCGTTCATTATGTTGTATTTTAAAATAAGATATCAAATAAATTTGCAATAATGGTAAGATTAATGCAGTAATTAATTTTAATAATTTTTCTTTTAATGATTTTTTCATATACCTATGTTCTCTTTTGTTTTTAAAAATAAAACGAAAAATAGTAAAAATCAATAAGTAGTTATTAAAAAAGTATTTAATTATATTATTTTAGTGTTGCGTTATGTGCCCTTGTTATGTATTATATTTATTTTTTGATTTTTGGCAAGTAAGTGATTTTTTTAACATTATAGTTTAATAAATACAAAAATAGACTCTAATTAATGCTTAGAGTCTTGATTTAATTTTTATTATTAAAAAATAGCATTAATTAAAAGAAATCAAAAAAATAATTACAAATTTTGACTTGATCTCCTGGTTGAGCCCCTTTTTTTTTCAAAATTTCTTCAACTCCCATTTTTTTTAATAAATGATTAAATCTTTTTACGGCTTCATCGTTGTTAAAGTCTGTACGATGAAAAAATATTTCTATTTGTTTCCCTGAAATGGTAAAAAGTTTTTCACTTTCTTTTGTGATAACAAAATCATTAAGAGAAGGAGGGAGGGTGTAAGTTTTAAAATGATTATTAGGTTTAGTTTCAAAAGGTGTTTTTTGAAGCAAAGAACTCATTTCATATTTTAATTTTTCTAAATTTTGAAAAGAAACTAAAGAAAGAGGGATAACTAAATGATCAGGGAGTTTTTTTTGTAAATGATGAAATTTATCTTGAGCATTGGTTAAATCCATTTTATTAGCTACAATAATTTGTTTTTTGAGTAAAAGTTGAGGACTATAATGTTTTAGTTCTTGGTTTAAGTTTTTAAAATCCTGATAAGGATCAGAACTTTCCATGCTTAAAATATGAATTAATATACGACATCTTTCAATATGTTTTAAAAATTGTATACCCATTCCTTGACCTAAGTGAGCATTTGTGATCAAACCCGGTAAGTCGGCAACAATAAAACTAAAACCATTTACTTCAACTACTCCTAAATTAGGGTAAAGGGTGGTGAAAGGATAAGATGCTATCTTGGGTTGAGCTTTGGAAATAAAAGAAATTAAAGACGATTTACCAACACTTGGAAAACCTATTAACCCAATATCAGCTAAAACTTTAAGCTTTATTTTGATTTTCAAGTGTTGTCCTAAATCGCCTTTTTCAGCGTAACCAGGAGCTTTATTTTTGAAAGTGGCTAAAGATTTATTTCCGCGTCCGCCTTTGCCTCCTTTAGCAACAACTAAAGTTTCTTGGTGATGTAAAATTTCTCCTAAAAAACAATTATCAAGGGTATAAAAAACGGTTCCCAAAGGAACTTTAATATAAAGATCAGGAGCATTGGCGCCATTTTGACTTTTGTTTTTCCCATTAACACCATTAGCAGCTTTTAGATGTTTTTGATATTTTAATTTTAATAAAGTGGTTTCTCCTTGATCTCCGATAAAGATGACAGAGCCTCCATTACCACCATTACCACCAGCAGGGCCTCCAAAAGCTACATATTTTTCTCTTCTGAAAGCGACGATGCCATTACCACCATTACCACCAAAAACTTCATTAAAAGCTTCATCAACGAAATTCAAATTCAATACCTTCTTTCGTAAAATAAATTTAGAAAAAATTATTGAATGTAAACAGAAACTTTTTTACGGTTACCGCTTTTTTTTTCGTATTTAATGATGCCACTAATTTTAGCAAATAAAGTATCATCTCCACCGATGCCAACATTGAAACCAGGGTGAATTTTGGTTCCTCTTTGACGATAAATGATTGAACCTGCTTTGGCATATTGTCCATCAGAAAGTTTAGCACCTAGTCTTTTCGAATGGGAATCGCGTCCATTTCTAGTGGAACCTGCTCCTTTTTTAGAAGCGAAAAGTTGAATTTGTAATTGTAATAACATTTAATTAAATCTCCTTTTTCTTGTGGGAAATGGAACTGTTAAGATATTTTTGGAAATGTTTTTGATATTGAGTGTTTAAATTATCTAAAGTATATTCTAAATTATCCAATAAAAGTAAAAGGTTTTTGTTGTGAAACGAAAGAACATCTAAATGAAAAAAATTTTCTTGCAAGACATAAGAAATGTCCTTTTGATAACCTAAAATTTCTAAAGAATTAAGAGTAACAATGATAGCAGTTGAAACGGAAGCACATACAATATCCAAACCCTTAGGAGCGTAGTTAGCATGTCCTAAAATTTCAACAGCAATGATTTGATGATTATCTTTTTTGCGAAAAGAATAATGAATCATAACTTTAAACAACTATTTTAGTAATTAAAAGTTTAGTGTAAGCCTGTCTGTGGCCTTGTTTAGAGCGATATTTTTTTCTTTTTTTATATTTAAAAACAATAATTTTTTTGGCGCGATCGTTTTTAATAACTTCGGCTTGAACTTTAGCATTAGCAATATAAGGGCGACCTAAGATTATATCTTTACCTTCTTTATTGCCGATAGCCAAAACTTCTTGAAATTCATAATTTTGTTGAGGTTGTACTGTTAATTTTTCAACAAAAATTTCTTGTCCTTCGTAAACACGAAATTGTTTGCCACCAGTTTTTATAATTGCAAACATGTAAATACCTCCTTAAAAATTTTGATTTCCCAATAATTAAAATAATAGTTGATGATTGTTGTAAAATAATTTTATTATTTAATGATATTTCAATGATATATTACAAGAATCAAAGTTAAAAAATAAATAACAATCAAATAATATTATAACATATCTATTAAGAAATAGACATTTTATTTTTTGATAATGATTGATTTTGTTGTTTTAAAAGATATCTATTTTTAGGATGTAAACGACATTTTTGACAACAAGCTCCTAAATATTTATGTTCATTTGATTCATGACATAAAATTTGTTTATTACATTGAGGGTTAGAACAGTTAATATAACGTTCACAAGGAGTTTGATCAAAATAATCTTTGCCTACGATAATATGTTCTTTTTGATTAACAGGGAGGGCGATTCTTTGATCAAAGACATACATTTGTCCATTCCATAAAGCACCTTGAGTTTGAGGGTTTTGGCTGTAAGAAATAATTCCACCTTCTAGTTGATATACTTCGTTAAAACCTTTTTTTTCAAGGAAAGATGAAAATTTTTCACAACGTACACCACCAGTGCAATAGGTCAAAATTTTTTTGTTTTGAAGTAATTTGGTATTTTGTTCAACCCAAGTTGGTAAATCGCGAAAATTTTTAATTTTAGGATTATAAGCGTTACGAAAATGACCTAAATCATATTCATAATAATTTCTAGCGTCTAAAATAAGAACATTTTCTTCTTGCATTGCTTGATAAAATGCTTGAGGTTTGAGGTATTTTCCTCTATTTTTTAAAATATTTATATCTTCTTTTAAATTAAGATTTACTAATTCTTTTTTAACTTTAACAGAAAGTCGAGGAAAAATATGAGCGTTAATTGAGGATATCTTAAAAACAATATCACTAAATCGGGAGTCCTTTTTTAAATCATTCATGTAGGTTTGAATGTTTTTAACGATTCCTGATAAAGTTCCATTAATCCCTTCTTCAGAAAGGATAATTCGTCCTAAAAGACCTAATTTTTGACAATATTGAAAATGTTGTTTATGAAAAGAAACAATATCTTGAAGTTTAGTATAGTGATAATATAAAATAGCTTGATATTGATCCTTAGGTGTTAATTTTTGTACATAATTTGTTATTGTGTTATTGGTCATAAAAAGATTTATGCCTCATTTCCATTGAGTATTAAAAAATTTTATAATTGTTAAACTTATTGGATGATGGGAAATATAATTAAAATTTAAAATAAGATAAAGAATTATGTTTGAGAATTAGATTTCCAAAAAATATACATGTTTTGAGCACCATTAGACATTTTTTTTAAATCTGATAAATTATATTTAATTTCACCTTTAAATGAAGGATCTCTTTGTCCGTTGTCAAAGTAAACTCCTAATAATCCTAAAGGAGAGTCTTTGATGCGACATAAAAGACAGGGGTAAGTGGCGATAGTTTCGGAATTATAACAAGGATAACGTGAAACAATACCCCAAAATGATGGATGGATATGCTTTTTAATATAACAAGCAATTTGTTGATTGAAAGTTTGTTCTTTTCGAGGAGATAAATAAATATTTTTAATTTCCATATTGGATAATCCTTGTTATTTGATTTAATAATATGATATACAATTATTGAAATAATCAAAATTATTTAATGATATCAGTTTTTAAATAAGGAATTAAAACTTGAGGAACTCGAATAGTGCCATTTTTATTTTGGTAATTTTCTAAAATAGCAATTATTGTTCGTCCAATAGCTAAACCAGATCCATTTAAAATATGAAGATACTCCTTTTTATTAATTTCTTCATTGTGTAATTTAATATTAGCACGACGGGCTTGAAAGTCTTCGGAATTACTAATTGAGCCAATTTCACGATAACAATTAGAACTTGGTAAAAAAACTTCTAAATCATAAGTTTTAGCCATACTAAAACCGAGATCACCTGTAGATAATAAAACTACTCGATAAGGAAGGCGAAGTAATTGCAAAATTGATTCAGCATCTTTTAACATTTGTTCTAAACAAAGATAGGAATTTTGAGGATGAGAAAATTGAATTAGTTCAACTTTATTAAATTGATGTTGTCGAAAAATACCACGAGTATCTTTTCCAGCAGAACCAGCTTCTTGGCGAAAAGCAGTTGTATAAGATACATATTTCAGTGGTAAGGATGAAGTTTTAAAAATTTCATCACGATGTAAATTAATAGTTGGGACTTCGGCTGTTGGATTCAAATACAAATCATGTTTATGATGTAATATTTGATAGACTTCATCTTTGAATTTTGGCAATTGTCCTGTTGAAAACATTGACTTTTCATTAACAATATAAGGTGGAATAATTTCTTGATATCCTTTTTGACTGTGTACATCCATCATAAATTGAATAAGAGAACGTTCTAAACGAGCTCCTAACCCTTTGCAAACAACAAAACGACTACCTGTTATTTTAGTGGCTCTTTGGAAATCAAAAATATCTAATTTTTCAGCTAAAGCAACATGATCTTTAATGTCAAAATCAAAATGACGAATTACTCCTTGGCGATATAATTCTTGATTAGTTGTATCGTCTTTTCCTATCGGTAAAGAATCATGTGGGATATTGGGAGTATTGCTTAAAATATCAAAAATTTCTGCTTCTATAAGTTTTAATTGATTTTCTAATTTTTGCAAGTTATCGCGTAAAAAATTATTTTTTGCTAAAAAAAGTGATAATTCTTTGTGATTTTCTTTAGCTTTTTGAGCAACAGTTTTAGCTAATTGATTTTTTTGACTTCTTAACTGTTGAATTTGCAAAAGCAAAGATTTCCTTTGAGATGATAAAAAAGGTAATTTTTTCAAATAATCAAAGTTTTGGTTTCTTTTTTGTAACTTTTTGATAATTGATGGCAAATTTGCAACAGTAAAATTTAAATCTAACATATAATGTCTCTTTTATTTGAAAAAATTTCTTTTTTGTGTTTTGATTGACTTTTGAAAAAATAAAAAGTAAATATGTTTTTTTAGTTAGTTATCAAAAGCAATTATAAAAAATATTAGTAATTTATATTTTTGCAACTTTTTCAACTGTAACATAGTAACATAGGTTAATTAGTTGTTTTATTTATAAAACAAAATAACTTTTTTATTATTTCTTTTAGGTTTTTCTAAAAAAGTCAATTTTTAGGTTTTTTATTTTTATTTATGGTTTTATGTTTTTTTGTTATTGAGTGCTTTTTTCTACTTGATATTTAATATTTACATTTTAATTTATGAACTAACCAAGATATTAAAAAATGATGATTATTATCAATTTTTGCCAATTTTACTAATTATAAATTAAGATATTTGGATAAAAAAATCCATCTTTTATTTTTCATAATTTTTCTTTTTGATTGTTAACAGATAATTATTGAATTACTATCTTGAAAATAGTGATAGTATTTTATCTTTGAAAATAAATAACAAGATAACTATAACAATAATAACTATTGATGCAAGTATAATTATTAATTTTTTATTTTTTGGCTTTGCATTAACGTTTAGTGGTATTTTAACAGTAGTTTTAACATTTTTTTTAGGAACAGTTATATTATTTTTGATAACTTTTTTATTTGAGTTAATTTTATTTTTATTAGTCTTATTGTCAGTCTTGTTGTTTTTATTATTCGCCATTATTTTTTATTTCCCCTTCAATTGGTTTTTATTAAAATTGTGATTTTTAATTTACGATTTAAAATTTAAACAGTATTAACTAGTTTTTGCAAAATTGATTTATTTCTAGCGGCATAATTTGCATGATAAACTCTTTTAGCTACACCTTTATCTAATTTTTTGTAAGCATAACTTAACAAAGATAAAGCTTTAGTTTTGTCAGCGCCAGCCACTGCACCTTTAACTTGTTTGATAACTGTTTTGACAGATGATGAAAAAGAAAGGTTTCTTAGACGACGCTTTTCATTGGTTTTATTGCGTTTTATTTGTTGTTTGATATTAGCCATTATTTTTTTATTCTCCCATTACTATATTTTTTATGATAATTAATTATTAATAAACATTAATAACTCTAATAAAAATTATATCAAAAATTATATCAAAAAACAAGTTTCTTGATCTCTTCTTTTTTTAGATAGAATTCTCTTGAAAATATATTTTTAAAAGTTGGGAATTTGAGTAAATTAGATCAACGGGATGATGTATTTATGCAAAAAATTATTTTATTTAATACAAAATATGATTTTATGTTATATTATTAATTAGTGTTTGGTGTTTGTTTAATGTTTTAATTAATCAGTAAGTTGAATAAGTTTTGTATTTAGATTAAATGCAAAAAAGTTATCAAAATGAATGTTCATTGATAAAGGTAAATAAAATCTAATAGAAAGAAGTTTAATATTTATGAATTATAAATCTTCCTCATTTAGGAAAATATTTTTAAAACATTCATCTGATAGTTTTTTAAAAATAATATTTGCTTTGGTTTTAACACTTATCACTATGATAGTTTTTGGATATCATATATATGATATATGCTCTAAAAAACAAGAATTACGTAGTTTAATTTATCTTTTTACATCTGAAAGTAATATTTTAGTTTTGGTTGTGATGATATTATTTTTCACTCCTTTAAGAAATAAAAAATACTTTATCTATTTATCTTTTATTGCTTTGATCAGCATTTTGTTCACTTTCCTTGTTAACCATATTATTCTTGACAGTCAAGAAATTACAAAATTTACTTGTAATATGAATCAAACAACAATTCACTATAAACACACTGTTATTCCTATTTTATACACATTATTTTACTTTGGGAACAATCTGAAAGCTATTTCTGTATCTCAAGTATATATGTGTTTAATTCACCCTTTATCTTATTTTACATTCTTTTTAATTAAGGGTTTATTAAATCATAGCGCTTCTTATCCTTATGATTTTATTGATCCTCGTAAACCAGGTATTTTTCGCATTCATCCTCACCAAGGATATCCTTATCTTTTATTAATGGTTTTAGTTTTATCGGTGTTAGTTTACGCCTTGGCTTATGTATTAACTTTAATTAAAAATAAATGGTTTTCATTGCAGCAGGAAAAAAAATCACGTTTATCAAAGAATAAGTTGCGTTCATCAGCGTCAATTCGTTCTAAAAAATAATTTGTTTTTAAGATTAAGTTTTTATACTATTCACCATATTTAATAAGTTATTAGGCATATTATTTCAACAACTTGTCCACGATTTAAAAACATCAATTTATTTTTGGTGTTAAACCTACTGGTAATAGTTTGGCGTTTTAACAATTGCTGGTGAAGATTAATTCAATAAATATGAAAATATTTATTGAATATTTTTAGATAAAAATAATCAAAAGGGGGTTTATAAAATGGGTTTTTGGAATAGCGTTGGCAATGTATTAGGGTTAAACGATAAAAAGAAATTAAAAAATTTAGTTAACAAAAGAATGATTATAAATTCACAAATAAAAGATATTCAATTATCTATGATTGGTCTTGATAACTCTGTTTTAAAACAACAAGCTGAATTCAAAATTAATTCAATTTCTCAAAGGAATGATGAATTAGATTTTACTAAAAAAAATTTTTTTACTAAAAATAAATTTATTAATGAACTTATTTATCATCATGATTCATTAGAAAAAGAACTTAATGGTTTTATTGCAGAATTAACACAACTGCAACATAAGTTCAAAGAGTTTAAATTAATTTAAAAAATAAAGTAGAATCAAAATTGACATTTTCTTATTAATTTTACTAAAAAAAGTTTAAAAGTGTACTTTTTTTCATAATTTAAACAAAAAAACACTCTAATTACATTTAGTATATTAAACTATTAGTAAATATTTATCCTAAATTTATTAATTATTGATCTATCTATATTCAAAAAGAGACTGCTTAAAGTCTCTTTTTTTAGTAAAACGATGAAAAATAGTTAATTAATTGGATGTAATTTGTAACTCTTTATTAATTTTATCTAATAATTTATTATTAAATTTATGCTGTTTTTCGTCGTTTAAATTACAAAATTTCTTGGTTAATTCAACAGCTTCATCAATAACGATTGCATAAGGAACATCTTTTTCTAATAATTCAAAAGTAGCTAAACGAATGATGGCCTTATCAACTTTGTTTAAACGATTTATTTTGTAATTATATAAATTTTTAATAATGATGTTATCAATCAATTTTAATTTAGCAATAATTTTATGAAATACATTACTGACTATTTCAGATTCTTGAGACAAAAAAGGTAAATTATTTTCATAAAAATCATATTGATATAATAATTTAATTATTTCAATGCGTAATAATCTCGATTCTTTTTTCTTTTGATTATTCATGGTGATTATTTTTGAGAGGCTTGAAGTAAATTAGTTTCAATTTGTTGCCAATTTAAAACATTAAAAAAAGCTTCAATATAATCAATTCTTCTGTTTTGATAACTTAAATAATAAGCGTGTTCCCAAACATCTAACCCTAAAAGAGGAGTTCCTTGGTTTAAAACTACATCTTGATTAGTGGTTTGAGCAATTGTTAAACGTCCTTGTGGATCTAAGATTAGCCAAGCCCAACCGCTACCAAAAATAGTTTTAGCGGTCGCACTAAAAGAGTTTTTGAAAGATTCGATAGAACCAAAAGTCGTTGTAATCATTTCTTTTAATTTTCTTTGTGGACCCGCTCCATGATTTAATTTTAAAATTTTCCAAAAAAAAGTATGATTAAAGTGACCACCACCGTTATTGCGGACTTTTTGGCGGATATCTTCAGGAATTAAAGTTAAATTGGTAAGCATTTGTTCTAAAGTTAAATCAATTTTAGGATATTTTGTTAATGCTTCATTAAGATTATTAATATAGGTTTGATGGTGTTTGGTATGGTGAATTTCCATAGTTTTTTGATCAAAAAATGGTTCTAGATCGTTGTATTGAAAATGAAGTTTTGGTAAAGTAAAGTTCATCTAGTTTTCCTCCTTGAAATATAAATGAGTTGAATTGTTTTTTTGTTAGTTTGTTTTAATAAAAAACATTGTTTGTGTCTGCGATAACAACAAACAATGTTTATATTAAATGAAAATAAGTTGAAGCATTAATTAGTTAATAAATTTTTTGATTGACTTTTATCTAAAGCTTTAAGGCCTGCTAAGTTTAACAAACTCCAAGGTTTGTTGAAATGAGGTTGGAAAAAGAAATCAACAAAAGCTAATTGTTCGATGGTCATATTGTTTTGAATACAAACACTTAAAGTGTTTATTTTTTCTGTTAAATCAAGGCGAGAAACAATTTGGCCACCTAAAATTTTATGAGAACCTTTATCAAAAACTAATTTCAAAGTAACAGTGTCATAATCTGGCATAAATTCAGGTCTATTAGCGTCTTTGATAGTAACGGTTTCATAGTTTTTACCTAGATCTTTAGCAACTGTTTCTGTTAGCCCAGTGGAAGAAATATTTAAATCAATAATTTTAATGCCACTGGTTCCTTGAGTTCCTAAATATTTAACTTGTTGTTTTTCAATGTTTAAACCAACAAGTGTCCCCATTCTAATAGCGTTAGTAGCTAAAGGCATATATTTAACTTCGCTGTTAGGGTTATAATAAACATTAACACAGTCACCACAAGCATAAACATCTGGATTAGAAGTTTGCATATATTCGTTAACTACTAAAGCTCCATTAGGAGATGTTTTTAAGTCTTGAGCAAATAAATGAGTATTTGGTTTAAAACTAATGCACATAATTACCATTTCAGTTTCAAAAGAATCTTTATCTGTTTTAACACGTGTGACTAAATCATCTTTGGTGGTAAAACCAGCTATTCTTTGGCCTAAAGCCAATTTTACTCCGTGTTTAGTTAATTCTTGTTGTGCTAAATCAGTAAATTCTTTATCTAAGTATTTAGACATAATACGAGGTTCGCCATCGATTAAAATAACTTCTTTGTTGCGCAAAGCAAAAGCTTCTGCTAATTCGATTCCAATATAACCAGCACCTACAACAGTTATTTTGTTAACCTTTTTGCTATATGCAATAATATCTTTGGCATTGTCAAAATTTTTAGATAATAAAACATTTTTGCTTTTAATTCCTTCAATTGGCGGAATAACAGGCCAAGAACCAGCAGCAATGACTAATTTATCGTAAGTATCTGTAAATTCTTCATTAGTAGTTAAGTTTTTAACTATTACTTCTTTTTTATTAAAATCTACTTTTAAGACTTCATGTTTTAATTTGGTCGTTATTCCCATATTTACTAATTCATCAGGGTTAGAATAAAAAAGCCCACGACTATCTTTGACCACGCCGCCCACATATAAAGCGATTCCACAAGAAAGAAAGGAAATATTATCATTTCTTTCGTAAACTAAAATGTCGGTTTGAGGGTTGTTTTTTTTCATAGTTTTGGCAGCAGCAGTTCCTGCATGAGTACAACCAATGATTATAACTTTCATAATTTTGTTATAAAACTCCTTTTAAATTTCTTTTATTTCAAGATTTTTTTCTACACACATCTAATTATACAATAAAAAGAGATAACTTTAAGAAACAATTTAATATTTTTTACTTTTAGGTTTGTTCCTTTGATAAAAGATTTTCGTAGACCATCGCTAAAGCTAAAGCATAGTTGGAAGTATGAGTGATGGAAAGTAAGACTTGGTGTTTGGGGTTAGGGTTGGCTAGATAGGGAGCGCCGTTTTGATCGGTGAGAATAGACCATTCACGATAATGAGGGTTGACGAAATTCAGATTTTTTGTCGTTTTAAAAGCTTTAAAAAGGGCTTCTTTGGCTGCCCATCTTCCTGCTAAAAAATCTAATTGACGTTGACTATTTTTAAAAGTAAGATAAATTTGATTTTCTGATAAAGATAAGATTCTAGGAGCTAAAATTTGTATTCCTATTTTTTTAATTTTGTTGATTTCTACTAAATCAATACCAATGTTGGGGACGTTCATTTGCATATTTTCTTTCCAATGTGTGTTTTTTTGGATATTTTTTGTTTTCATTCGTTTTGTTCATTTGTGTTTGTGGGATTTGGTTTTAAGTGGGCACTTATTTCTTTAATTTTTTGAAAATAATAATTTAATCCTGATTTGGTTATTTTAGGATTATATCTTTGGTTATATTTTTGGGTTAATTCTTTCAGACTTAAATCAGGATATTTTTTTCTTAATTGGATAATTTGAAGTATTTTTTCATTTTTAGGAATTGTTTTGATTTGCTTTTCGACTAAATTAATTTGTTTTAATTGTTTGTTGGAGGTATTGATAATTTTTTGTTCGTTTGAAATTTCAAAATTAATAGTTGATTTAATATTTTGTTGAAATTCTTTGTTAATGATGATTTTTTCATATTGAAAGACCATTTCCAAAGCCCCAATTAATCTTAAAAAATCAATAATCATTTGAGATTCTTTTAAATAAACCAAAAAACCTTTTTTATGTTGAATTATTTTAGCGTTAAAATTTAAAGAAAGCATTATTTTTTGGATTAATTGAATTTTGATAATATCTTTATGAAAAAATTCTAAATGAGAACTATTTTTTTGAGGATCGTTGACATGGCCGATACAAAAAAAACTTCCTCTTAAATAAGCTTGTTTGGCTTTTGAATTAGTTTTTAATTGAGTAAAGATTGTATTTTGGTTTTGGAATAATAAATTATGTTTTTTTAAAATAATAGCAATTTCTTTTTCAATTCCTATATGAATACTTTTTAAATGAGGTAGATTGTACTCTTTGCTAGTCATTAAAAAAGAATTGGTATTAGGATAAAAAGCTTTAATTAAGATTAAAAATCTTCTTGCAATTTTGAGGTTTTTGGTTTTAAACCATAAAATGGTTTTTTCATGGTTTTTTTCTACTTCACAACCAAAATGCAATAAAGCAGTTAATTCAAAAAAATTTTCGAAAGAAGAAAATTGTTGAAAAGTTATTTCTTCTTTGATATCGATAGTAAAAGACATAAGTGCCTCTTTTGTGATTTATTATTTGAGTTTGTTATTGTTTTTTGTGATTTGATTTTCTTTTAATAAAGTTTGAAGTTGGTTTTCTTCTATAATAGCTATTTTTAATTGTTTTGCTTTGGTTAATTTAGAACCAGCATTGTTACCAACTATTAGATAATCAGTTTGAGAAGAAAGAGAATTAACAATAATGGCTCCCATATTTTTTAATGTTTTAGTAATTTCAAAACGATTATATTGTTCAAGAGTTCCTGTGAAAACAATTTTTTTATGAGTAAATAAATTATGTTCAAATTGTTTTTGGGTGTTGTTGCTTTTAAAAGCAACTCCTAAATTTTGCATTTTGGTAATTTCTTCTAAATGATTAGGGTTACTAAAATATTGTTGTAGGCTTTCGGCAATTTTATCACCTATTTCTTCGATATTGGTTAAAGTGGTAAAAGAAGCTGTGATGATCTTATTTATGGTTTTGAAGTTATTTGCTAAAACTTGTGCTATTTTAATACCAATGTGTTTAATTCCTAAAGCAAATAAGGCGTTTTCTAAAGATTTGTTTTTGCTTGCTTCTACCCCTTTTAAAATTTTGTTAATTTTTTTTTCGCCAAATCCAGGAATTGTTTTGATAATGTTGACGTGATTATGTAATAAATATAAATCTGATGGCTGTTTGATTAAATTTTGATTAAACAAAGTAATAATGGTTTGTTCTCCTAAAACATCAATATCCATGGCATTTTTTGACACATAATGAATTAATTTTTGAATTTTTTGTTGATAACAATTGTCATTAAGACAAAAATAATCGACTTCTCCTTCTTTTTTGATTAAATTAGTTAAACAATAAGGACATTGTGAAATCATGAGGGTTTTTGGTTGCTTGTTGCGTTTGCTTTTGATAACTTCTAATATTTCAGGAATAACAGATCCTGCTTTGTGAATTTTAATATGATCGCCAATACGAATATCTTTTTTACAAATATAATCATAATTATGTAAAACAACTTTAGAAATTAAACTACCATCAACCATAACTGGCATAATTTCGCAAACAGGAGTAATGACACCAGTTCGTCCTAATTGAAAAATAATATTTTGAACAATACTTTGGCTACTTTTAGTTTCAAATTTATAAGCAATCGCCCATTTAGGAACTTTAGAAGTTGCTCCAATTAAAGAATGAAGTTCAAGTTCGTTAATTTTAATGACAATGCCATCGGCATCATATGGAAGCTTTTCTTTTAAAGATTGATAATTTTTAATGTTAGCGATTAATTCTTGAAATGAAGAAGCTAAATGATAATGAGGATTGACTGTAAACCCTAAAGAAATTAAAAATTCTAAAGCTTCTTTTTGAGTCTTTTTGATTAAATAAGGGTTTGTGATGTTATAAATAAAAATTGATAAATTTCTTTGAGCCACAATAGTGGAATTTAGTTGTCTTAAAGTTCCTGAAGCTGCATTACGAGGGTTTACAAAAAGAGGTTTTGTTTCTTTCTTACGTTGTTCGTTTAATTTTTCAAAAGCTTGATAAGATAAATATACTTCTCCTCTAACTTCTAAATCAATTGCTTGGTTTAGTTTTAAAGGAACAGTTTTAATGGTTTGGATATTTCTTGTGATATCTTCTCCTAAAATACCGTTACCCCTTGTTAATGCTTGTGTTAAAATTCCTTTTTCATACTTTAAACTAACAGCTACGCCATCAATTTTTAATTCAGTTAATAAAGTAAAAGTAGGCTTGATTTTACAAATACGATTATAAAAATTTTGTAATTCTTCTAAATTAAAAGCATTAGCTAAAGACATCATGGGGGTGAGATGTTTTACTGTTTTAAATTTTTTTTCGATAAAGCCGCCTATTTTTAATGTCGGGCTATAAGGAAATTGATATTGCGGATATTTTTGTTCCAATGTGATTAATTGCTTTAATAAAGCATCATATTGTTGATCGTTAATTTCGGGGTTACTTAAATTATAATATTGATAATTTGCTTGATTGATTTGTTTGATTAAAAATTTAATCTTTTGCTCAATGTTATTTAAATGTGGCATTAAATGTTACCTTTTAATTATTCTTTTATTATTCTTTAATATGATATTTATGATAAAGAAATGGGAGTTGTTTTAAAATTTCGTTTATTATCGTATTTATTGTATTTTATTATATTGACATGTTTATTGTTAGTTGCCATAAATAGTTGATGATTGATGGTTTTGATAGTTAATCAGTCATTTTATTTATTTTAATTTATTTGGTTTATTCTTGTTGTAAAATTTATTTTCTTTTCCTTGCCAAAGACGGATGATATTAGAATGATGTTTTAAGATGATAATTAAAGTAACAATTCCTATAGCAATATATAATGTTACTTCATTAATACAGTTTGTTGTGTGATTATAACTAGTTATTGATGTAATTTGTAAATAAAGGCTAAGCCAAAGTAATAAGTTAACTAAAATAGTAGCAATTAAAGCCGATAAGGAAGCGTAACCAGAAAGTTTTAAAAAAAGAAGAAATAACGCAATTCCATAAAATCCTATTAAAGGATTAATAGCAGTAATAACACCTACTGAAGTAGCAATTGCTTTGCCTCCCTTAAAACGATTAAAAAGAGAAAACATATGTCCTATAATAGGGGCAATCATTAAAAGAGAAATAGTAATATCTTTATTATTAAAGGGGCTGGGGCCATGATAATTTTTAAAACAATCTGATTTAAGACAAATGATGGCTGGAAAAAATCCTTTCAGAAAGTCAAATATAAAAACTAAAATACCCCATTTTTTACCTAATATTCTAGAAGCATTAGTGGCTCCAATATTGCCTGAACCAGTATAACGTAAGTCCTTTTTTTGTACTATTTTACCAATAATTAATCCTGAAGGAATAGATCCTAAAAGATAAAATAAGATAAATAAAGTGATTATTTGTAAGCTGTCCATATTTTTTAATCCTTTGTAAATTTGATAAGTGTTAAAATATCATTCATTGTTTGAATAAATAAATCTTTTAAAAAGATGAAATTATAAAATTTAATAGTATCTTGAACTTTTTTTGATATTATTCATAAATAAAGAATCAATAATATTGTACCATAATCATTAGTTTTTTTGATTTGAGTATTTGAGATGGAGTGTGATTATTTTTTATGAGATGCTTTTTAATAACATATCTCCTTTTTTATCTTAAAAACAAGCATTTTTCTTGCAAAAAAAAAAAAAAAGAGTACAATAGAATTTGTACAATAAAATTAAAATGAAGAAAGTACAATCAATTAAAATAAAAGATAAAAAGGAGCACTAAAAAATGCAAAATCAACCTAATTTTTACCCTTATCAACCACCTAAATCAAATGCTAAAAAAATTATTATTTCAATTATAGTTGTTATTGTTTTGGGCGTAGTTGGCTTGGGTTTTTATGTTTATAATCAACCTTCTTACCAATCTCTTAAAAAGTTGCAAAAGACGGAAATGACAAAAATGGAAAATTATTTAGAATTTCAAAGATTAATTAGTGAAAACAAAATAGAAGAATGTAAAAATAAATTTACAGCTAAAGATTTAAAAACCGCTGGTTGTTCAGCTCGAGAATTAAAAGATGCTGGATATACACTGGAAAACTTAAAACAAGCTGGATATAAGGCTCAAGATTTAAAACATGCTGGATATACACTTAAAGAATTAAAAAATACTGGATATACAGCAAAAGAGTTAAAAGATGCTGAATTTAAAGCTAAAGATTTAAAACAAGCTGGATATACTTTACAAGAATTAAAAGATGTTGAATATACACCTAAAGATTTAAAAGATGCTGGATATACAGCACAAGAATTAAAAAATGCTGGATATACAGCAAAAGATATTGTAGATTCATATCGATACCATTTATACGGGGAAGAACAAATCAAACGTATTCAATGGTTGAAAGAAGGTGGATACACACTTAAAGAATTAAAAAATGCTGAATTTGAAGCTCAAGATTTAAAAGATGCTGGATATACAGCACAAGAATTCAAAAATGCTGGATATACAGCAAAAGATATTGTAGATTCATATCGATACCATTTATACGGGGGGGAAAAAATCAAATATATTCAATGGTTGAAAGAAGGTGGATACACACTTAAAGAATTAAAAAATGCTGAATTTAAAGCTAAAGAGTTAAAAGATGCTGGATATAAGGCTCAAGAATTAAAAAATGCTGGATATACACCTAAACAATTAAAAGAGGCTGAATATAAAGCTAAAGAGTTAAAAGATATTGGATACACACTTAAAGAATTAAAAGATGCTGAATTTAAAGCTAAAGAGTTAAAAGATGCTGGATATACAATTCAAGAATTAAAAAATGCTGGTTATACAATTCAAGAATTAAGAGAAGGTCGACTTACAGCTCAAGAGTTAAAAAAGGCTGGATACCAAGCTCAAGAATTAAAAGAGGCTGGATATACAGCTAAAGAGTTAAAAGATATTGGATATACGCCTAAACAATTAAAAGAGGCTGGATATACGGCAAAAAACATCATAGATGAACATAATGTTTTATATGTAGAATACGACAAAAACCAATTTATTAAATGGTTAAAAGATGCTGAATATACAATTCAAGAATTGAACAACGCTGGATTGAAACCTGAGTACTTCAGATTATATGGGAAAACAATTCAAGAATTAAAACAAATGCGTTTTTTACCACAAGATATAATAAACGCTGGATATAATATTTCAGAGTTACTAAATAATGGGTATACACTTCAAAATATTAAACAATATCATGAAAAAATTGTTATAGCGTTAAAAGATGCAGGATATAAAGCTCACGAATTAAAAAATAATGGATTTACATCTACAGATATTAAAAAGAAATATGAATATGGATATACAGGAATAGCCAAATGGTTAAAAGAGGGAGGATATAAAGCTCAAGAATTAAAAGATGCTGAATATACATTACAAGATTTAAAAGATGCTAAATATACACTTAAAGAATTAAAAGATGCAGGATATAAAGCCAAAGAATTAAAAGATAATGGATATACAGATCAACAATTAGAAGATGCCCAGTTTACAGAAAAAGAAATTCAAGATGCTTATAATTTGGATGAGAACGAAATCGAAAAAATACATGGCTATAATTTAAGATTTACAATTGATGAAATTGTTAAATTGAAAAGAGCAGGAATTCAAATTATAAGAGAATATTCATATGAACCAAGCGAAATCGAAAAAATACATGGCTATAATTTAAGATTTACAATTGATGAGATTATCAAATTGAAAAAAGAAGGAATTCAAATTATAAGAGAATATTCATATGAACCAAGCGAAATCGAAAAAATACATGGCTATAATTTAAGATTTACAATTGATGAGATTATCAAATTGAAAAAAGCAGGAATTCAAATTATAAGAAAATATTCATATGTACCAAGCGAAATTGAAAAATTAAGCAATAATACAAGTTTGTCAGTTGATAAAATTATTGATTTGAAAAATAAAGGAAATTTACAACAATATCTTAAATAATAAAGTTTATTTTCGATATATAAACAAATATGATCAAAAGACTCAAGCAACATTGAGTCTTTTTTATTTTATGCTTCTTTTTACCTCATTTATCTAAAAAAATTAATCAAATAACAAACAAATCAAAAATCACAAAAAGAATTGATATTTTAACAAATATTTATAAAAAAACAAAAAAATATTGAAAAGAGTTGTTTTTTAATCAATTTAAAAGTATAATATTAGAGATACAGTAAAAATTTATAAAATGTTTAAATTACAAAAACTATTATCAAATAGTCTAATTTGTTTTTCAAAAAAGGTTTTATAAAATTTGCATTTTGAAGTAATGAATATGTTCATCAATTGTTTTATTTTTCTTTGTTTTATAATTACGATAAAATAATTAATCTTTTAATTTTATACGTTTATTACTTATTTCGCTTTTCCTTCAATTGCTTCAATTTGTTTTATTATAGAAATGTTTTAGTTTTAAATGTCAAAATATTTTAAAAACTAATTACTAAGCAAATAGTTTTTCAAATACGTCTTTAGTCTTTCTTATTTTCAGGTTATTAAATTTAGTTTAATTATTTATTATCAAAAATTAATAAGACTAAAGTTTCTTTAATCTAATTTATCCAGAAACACATTTCTTAAAAACAATTTTTAAGAATATTTGGCAATCCTTGTGCAAAAACATTTTATATTTCTACTTGTATATTTTATTTTCAATATTAAAAAAAAGAAAGAGATGAAGAAATTATGAATACTTTATTTGAACAATTGCCTATCTTAGAACAAACTAAAAAAGCTTTAAAGGAATTAAATTTTATTGATGCTACCCCTATTCAAGCTTTAGTTATTCCAGAAATTATAGAAGGTCATGATGTGATTGGACAAGCACAAACAGGTACTGGAAAAACTTTTGCTTTTGGGATTCCCATTATTGAAAAAATTGATCCTAAATTAGCTAAAACTCAAAGTTTAATTTTATGTCCTACCAGAGAATTAACCCTTCAAGTATATGAAGAATTAAAAAAATTATTACGTTTTTATCATGAGATTAGAATTGCTGTTATTTTTGGAGGCGAATCTTATACTAAACAATTTAGAGCTTTAGAAAGTAAACCTCATTTAATTATTGCAACTCCTGGTCGCATTATTGATCACTTAGAAAAAGGAAAAATTGACTTATCAGGTTTAAAAATTTTAACCCTAGATGAAGCCGATGAAATGTTAAAAATGGGTTTCCAAGATGCTTTAGAAACTATTTTAAAGCAAATTCCTGAAAAAAGACAAACAGTTTTATTTTCAGCCACTCTACCTCCTTTTATTAAAAAAATAGCTAGTAAATATCAAAAAGATACTAAGATTTTAAAAGTTCCTGTAACTAAAGTTGCTGTTAATGCAATTGAACAATTTTATTTTTTAGTGAAAGAAGTTGACAAAAATAAGTTATTGTTACGTTTATTAGATTTAAAAAAAGACCATTCTGTTATTTTATTCGCTAACACTAAAAAAGATGTTGATGAAATTGCTTCTTATTTACAAGATAAAGGTTTTTTAGCAGATGCTGTTCATGGTGATTTAAAACAAAATCAAAGACAATATGTCATGAATAACTTTCGTAAAGGAAAAATTAAGATTTTAATTGCTACTGATGTAGCTGCTCGTGGTTTGGACATTTCTGATATTAAAATAGTAATTAATTATGATTTACCACATGCAGAGGAAGTTTATGTACACAGAATTGGAAGAACTGGACGAGCTGGTAAAAAAGGATTAGCTTATAGTTTAATCAGTCCTCGTAAAATGGGTCAACTTAAAAAATTAGAATATTATTTAAAAGAAAAAATTAATTTTTTAGAAATTCCTTCTGTAGATAACATTCAAAAAGAACTTTTAAAAAATTTTGAAAAACAAATATTAGAGATGATTACTCAAAATAATGAAGAAAAAACAAATTATCCTTTAATAGAAGGCTTGTTAAAACAATTTTCAGCAGAACAAATTATTCAAGGATTATTAAAAGATATTTTACCAAAAAAAAGACACTATCCGGATATTTTGGCGCCAAGAATAGGTTTTAATAACTCTTTTACTTCGAAAAGTTTTAATGAACCTCGTTTCCATGAACCCCGCTATGGTTCTTCTAAGAGAAGTGATTTTATAGAAGTAATAATTAATTTAGGTAAAAAAGATAACATCAACCCAACAACCTTAATTAGACTTTTAAAAGATCAATTTCAAATTTATGGAAAAAATATTGGTAACATTAAGCATTTAACTCATGAAACTATTTTTGAAGTTGCCAGTCGTTTTTGGTATCAAATGAAAAACAAAACTAATGTTCGTTTTCAAAATAAAACTTTAATTGTTAATAAAAAAAATTATTAAGACATGATAAAGCCACTTTAAAAGGTTTTTAAAAATACTTTTATGTCTTGAAAAACAAGAATCAAAACATAATCAATTAAAAACTAACTTATGCTAAAATGAGTTAGTTTTTTTATATTTTAGCAGAATTAATTAAAATCATAAATTAGATTCATAAATGAAAATTAGTAGAAATAAGCAGTTAGAAATAATCTAAATTTAAATTAATGTTTTTTTAATTGAAAAGATGTTGACAATATTCTTAAAAAGTAATATAATATTATTGGCAATCGTTAATTTGAGTGCCAAGAGGTATTAATTTATGCTTTCAGATAGAAAAAAGTTAATTTTAAAAGCTGTAGTCGAAAATTATTCTCAAAAAGGTCACCCAGTAGGTTCAAAAGCTTTAATTCAGTTCCCTTATCTTCAATTTTCAAGTGCTACCATTCGTTATGATATGGTTCAATTAGAACAGGAAGGTTTTTTAAAAAAAACTCACACTTCTAGTGGCAGAATCCCTTCTTTTAAAGGATATACTTACTACTTAACGCATTTATTAACTAGGGATCAAGATGTGGCTCGTTTATTTCCTTTAATTGATGGAGTGATGAAAAAAAAAAGTTTGCATAAAGGACAAGTAATTAAAGAAACTTTGAATTTACTTAATAAATTGACTAGTTATACTGCTATGGCTATTGGTTCCGATGTTTTTAATAACAGTAAAGTAAATAAAATTGATTTTATTCCTTTGAGTCGCTCTCAAGCTTTAATTTTAATTATTACTGATCAAGGAAACGTTCAACATCAAAATATTTCTTTATCTCAAAATCAAGAAATTAGTCTTTATGAATTAAGAGATGTTGTCAAAATTATTAATGATTTACTTGTGGGAAAATATTTATCTGCAGCTGTTAAAATTATTCAAAGTGATTTTGTCAAACAAACTATTGCTAAATATATTAGTTTTCAAGAGCAATTAATTACTTTGTTTATTGAAGCTTTTAGTAGTTTTGCTTCAGAAAATCTTTATTTTGCAGGAGTTTCTAAAATGGTTGAAAAACCAGAATTTAGTAATCTTGAATTAATTAAAAAGTTTATGAGTCTTTTAGAACGTAAAGAATTATTAAAAATTATGTTAATTCAAGAAGGCTTATCTTTTAAATTTTCAGATGAGTTGCAGTTAACTCCTTTAAAAGATTGTATGATACTTTCTATTCCTTTTACTGTTAATTCTAAGGAAAAAGGAACAATTGCCATTTTAGGACCTTCTTGGATGAAATACCCTAAAGTTATTCCTCTTTTAGAATATTTAGCTATTCATTTATCAAAATTAAATGATTCACAATAATCAAGCCCTAACAACTTAAAAGAAAAATGATGATTTCAAAAGACAATAATAATTTTAAAGAAAAGAGGTTGTAAAATGTTTTTGGATCAAGAAAAAGACCAAAAGGCAAACCAAAATGCAAATGCCGATGCAAATTCAAACGCAAACACTCATCAAGAAGCAAGTAAAGTGGCAGAAGAACAAACTCACAACAACAATCATGATGCTTCAATAAATAAAGATACTGCTCATTGTTGTTGCCATAAATCAGATTTGAAGAATTCTCCAACCAGCACCAAAAAGGAAACTGATAAGAGTTTAGATAAACAAAATATATGCGAAGGTGAACACTTAACTCAAATAACTAAATTAAAAACTCAAATTAAAGAGTTACAACAACAAAATAAAAAACAAATTGACATAGAAAATGAACTTTTGAAAAACAAAGCAGAACTAATTAATTTTAAAAAAAGAATGCAACAACAAAAAATACAAGAAGTTAAATATGCTTCAAGTGCTTTTATTAGTAATTTATTAATCCCTTTAGAGCAGTTGGAAAAAGTGTTAGAATTTTCAACCGATAATGAATTATTAAAAAAGTATTTATTAGGATTTCAAATGATTCAACAACAAATTAAAACTATTTTAAAAGAAGAGGGGGTTGAAGAAATTCAAGCTTTAGGACAAGTTTTTGACCCTAAAGTGCATTATGCTTTAGAAACAGTTTCAGACCCTCAAAAACCTAATAAAACAATTATATCAGTTTTACAAAAAGGTTACTTTTATAAAGACAAAATTTTAAAACCAGCAATGGTTCAAATTAATGAATGGAGTGATAAAAATGGCGAAAACAAATAAAATTATAGGAATTGACTTAGGAACAACTAACTCTTGTGTTGCTGTTATGGAAGGCGGAGAGGCTAAAGTTATTCCTAATGCTGAAGGAGGAAGAACAACCCCTTCAGTTGTTTCTTTCAAAGGAAATGATATTATGGTAGGAGAAATTGCAAAACGTCAAGCAATTACTAATCCTAACACTATTAGCTCAATTAAAAGACATATGGGAGAATCTCAATATCGTGTTGATGTTAATGGTAAAAAATATACTCCTCAAGAAATTAGTGCCATGATTTTAACCAATCTTAAAAAAACTGCAGAAGATTATTTAGGAGCAGAAGTTAGTGAAGCTGTGATTACAGTTCCTGCTTATTTTAATGACTCTCAAAGACAAGCTACTAAAGATGCTGGTAAAATAGCTGGTTTAAATGTAAAACGAATTATTAATGAACCAACTGCTGCTGCTTTAGCTTATGGAGTTGATAAAGGCAACAAAGAACAAACTGTTTTAGTTTTTGACTTAGGGGGCGGAACTTTTGATGTTTCCATTCTTAATTTAGCTGATGGTACTTTCGAAGTGCTTTCGACTTCTGGCGATAACGCTTTAGGGGGCGATGATTTTGATGCTCGTATAGTTGATTTTTTAGTTAAAGAATTTAAAAAAGAACACAGTGTTGATTTATCAAAAGATAAAATGGCAGTACAAAGATTAAAAGATGCTGCTGAAAAAGCTAAAAAAGAATTAAGTGGTGTGACTGCTACTCAAATCTCTTTACCGTTTTTAACTATGAGCGCTGCAGGACCTTTACATTTAGATTATAATATGACACGCGCTAAGTTTAATGAATTAACCAAAGATTTAATCGATCGTTGTTTAGGCCCTGTTAAACGTGCTTTAAGTGATGCTAAATTAACAATTGATCAAATTAATCAAATTCTTTTAGTAGGTGGTTCAACTCGTATTCCAGCTGTTCAAGAATTAGTTAAAAAGGAATTAAAAAAAACCCCTAATAAAAGTATTAACCCTGATGAAGTAGTTGCTATTGGAGCCGCTATTCAAGGAGGTATTTTAACAGGAGATGTGAAAGATATTTTACTTTTAGATGTAACTCCACTTTCTTTAGGAATTGAAACATTAGGTAATGTTTTTACTAAATTAATTGAAAGAAACACTACGATTCCAACTTCTAAAAAACAAGTGTTTTCAACAGCAGCAGATAATCAACCGGCAGTAGATATTCATGTTTTACAAGGAGAAAGACCTTTAGCAGCTGATAATAAAACTTTAGGTAGATTCCAATTAGCAGATATTCCACCAGCTGCTCGTGGCATTCCTCAAATTGAAGTTACTTTTGATATAGATGCTAACGGAATTGTTTCTGTTAAAGCTAAAGATTTAGGGACTCATAAAGAACAAAAAATTACTATTTCTGGAAGCGGCGCTTTACAAGAAGAAGAAATTCAAAGAATGATTCGTGAAGCTGAAGAAAATGCAGAAACAGATCGTATTAAAAAAGAAGCAATTGATGCTCGCAACGAAGCTGATAACATGATTTTTATGACTAAAAAATCTTTAGAAGATCTTAAAGATGAAGTTCAAGCAGAAGAAAAAGCTAAAATAGAACAGCAAATTAAAGAATTAGAAGAAGCTTTAAAAGGCGAAGATGTTACTTTGATTAAAGAAAAAACAGTTAGTTTGTCAAAAGAATCACAAAATATTGCTATGAAAGCTTATCAAAAAAAACAACAAACTCAAGATACTAATGCGAAACAAGAAGATCAAAATACGACTTCTGCTAATGCCAAAGATGGAGTAGATAAAGTAGTTGATGCTGATTTTGAAGAAAAATAAACTATAAAAAATAATAAAAAAGGGGGCAACCCCTTGATTTTATTATGAGGCGGAGCGATATAAAAAATGACTAAAAAAGATTATTATCAAATTTTAGGATTAAGCAAAGATGCTACTCCTGAAGCAATTAAAAAAGCTTATCGTGTTCTTGCTAAAAAATATCATCCTGATATTTCTAAGGAAACCAATGCAGAAGCTAAATTTAAAGAAGTACAAGAAGCTTATAGTGTTTTAAGTGATGCTAATAAAAAATCTAATTATGATCGTTTTGGTTCTGCTTCAGAACAAGGGTTTGAAGGCTTTAGTGGCTTTGAAGAAAGTATTTTTAATTCTTTTGGAGATTTTTTTGGGAATAGACAGACTAAAAAAACTAATTTTGACAAAAAAGTAGAAATGACAATTAGTTTTATAGATGCTGCTTTAGGAGCTCATAAAAATATTGAAATTATAGTTGAAGCTGATTGCAAAGTTTGTCAAGGTTTAGGAGCTTCATCTTCTAAAGATATTACTAAATGTTATCGGTGTGGTGGCTCGGGACAAATTATTATTGAACAAAGAACTTTTTTAGGTAATATTCGTTCTCGTCAAGTATGTCCTAATTGCCATGGTCAAGGAAAGCAAATTAAAAATAAATGTTATGCTTGTCGTGGTGAAAAACGTCAAAAAGTTAAACAAACAGTTAGTTTTGATATTCCTGCAGGAATTGAAGAAGGAATGTCTTTGCAAATACCTGGGAAAGGGCATTTTATTCCTTCAAGTTCTCAAGTAGGTGATTTATATGTTATTTTTAAAATTCAACCTCATAAATCTTTTGTTAGAAAAGGTCAAGATATTATTTTAGAAATTTTTATTACTTTACCAGAGGCTGTTTTAGGAACTAATATTTTAATTCCTACTATTTATGGTGATATTAGTTTAAAAATACCTGCAGGAACACAATCTGGCAATAAATTAAGAATTAAAAATAAAGGGATATCTTATCTTAATTCTTCTCATCGTAAAGGCGATCAATATGTGGTAGTGCATTTGAAAACACCAATTCAACTTACTTTGGAAGAAAAAAAACTTTATCATAAGTTATTGCAATTGCAACATTAAAAAAATCAACTATTAAGTTGATTTTTTTTTGTTATATGGGTTTAAAAAAAAGAAAAGACTATCTTCAAAAGATAGTCTTATTGTTTTAAGAAATTATTTTTTTAAGATAACGTCAATTGGTTTTTTGCGAGATAGTTTTTTGATAGCAGGGTAAGTGGTTAAGAAAACTAATAGTACACATAAAAGGAATTCCATTAAAAATAAAGAATACCAAGCAATTATCCATTGATGTTTTAATTCGAGGTTGATTCTTGTGAGACTTTGCATGAATACCGTCATTTCCCAACCTTTTTGTTGACCTAAGGAAAAATAATAAGCAAATGGTTCTGACATCCAAAAATATTTTATTCCAAATAAGATAATTCCCCAAATAGTGGCCAAAATTGCAATGATTAAGCCTTCGCTAAAAAATATTTTAAAAACATCTTTTCCACGGGCACCTAAAGCGCGTAAAATACCAATATCTTTGTGTTTGAATTGGATACTTTTTTTAACAAAACCTCCTGTAACTATCCAAAAAAATAGTTGAACAAATAAAATTGTAATTATGAAGAAAATTTGCAAATTTGTCAAAGGTAATTTACTCTTGATTGCTTCAAAAAGTTCTGGCGCCATTTGCGCTTGTGTTTGTTTATAAAAAGAAAGAGCATTAACTAAAACAACAATTTGTAAATAAACAGCAAATGATAATCCAACACTTGCTAAAGAAACAAAAGCAGTAGAAAATTTTTTATTTTGTAAGAAACTAGATCCCATTTTAAAAGCAATTTTAGAAGGTAAAACACTTGGACTCTTTACAAGAGGTTGCCCTTCATCTTTTATTTTAGTAGGATCTGTAGAAGTAAATTGTTTTTTTAATTGATGTGAACCTTGTCCTTGTTGTTGAATTTGCAACAGTAATTCTTCTGTTAAAACTTTTCCCTTTTCCAATTTTATTTTGGGAGTTTCTTTTTTTGAAAGATCACGGGTTAAATCAGAAATTATTATTCCATCTTTAAATTCAATAACACGATCACCATAATTATAAGCATTTTCATGATCATGACTAACAACGCATACTAATTTTTCTTTAGATAAAGCTTGTAAAATATTAAAAATTTTAGTTCCTGTTTCAGAATCTAAATTCCCTGTTGGTTCATCTGCTAAAATAATTTGAGGATTTTTAACAATTGCTCTAATAATAGCGATTCTTTGTTTTTGTCCTCCTGAAAGTTCGTTGATTTTACGATAATCAAAACCACTCATTTCAACATCTTTTAATAATTGATGAATTAAATTAGGGTTAACTTCTTTTCCTTGTAATTGTAAAGGTAAAGCAACATTTTCAAAAACAGTCATATCTTCAATTAAATTAAAATCTTGGAAAATAAAACCAACATTACCATTGCGATAACAATCTATATCGTTGGCATTTAGATTTCTTAAAGAAGTATTGTTAATTGTGATTTCACCGTTATCACAATAATCAAGACCCCCTAAAAGATTAAGTAAAGTAGATTTTCCGGAGCCAGATTTTCCTAAAATAAAGACTAAACCTTTAGAAGGTAATTTTAAAGAAACATTGCTTAAAGCAATAGAAGGAATCCCTGTTTTACTGATAAAACCTTTATTAAGGTTGGTTATTTGAAACATGTTTTTCCCCTTTCGTTGTTTGTGTTAAAAGAAAAATAAAATGAAAATTATACAAAAAATTATATAATAGCCGAGATTAATTTTAAAGCTACAATTTAATTGTATCATATTTAATTATTAATGTTGTTTTTTTAAATTTTTAAGGCAATATGATATTGTTTGTAATGGTTGATGTAAAAAATAGTTAAAGTTGTTATCTAATTTGAATTTGATATTTTTTCATTAAAGTTTGAATAATAGTTTGCATTTTTTGGTCAATAGTTGTTTTATCTAAGTTTTTATTAGGATTAGAAAAAGAAAGTCTTAAACCTAAAGAACGAATTTTATCTTGATTGGAGGTAGTTGCTTGATAAACATCAAAAAGTTCACAATTAATCAAATCAAGTGAAGAGTTTTTATTAATGGTTTGTATTACATGCTCAAAAGAATACTTTTGATTGATGAAAAAAGCTAAATCGCGAGTAATTACTGGAAATTTAGAGATAGGTTGATATAAAGTGGTTGGTGTTTGGGTTAAAATAGGTTTAGTTAATAAAAATTCACAAAGAAAACTATCTTTTAAATGATGTTTTTCATTAAATTGAGGATGAGTTTTGCCAATTATTCCAATAATTTCATTGTTGTATAAAAGGTTAGCTTGAATATTCGGATGAAGATTTAAGTTAGAAGAACTTTTTTGATAAGTAAGGTTAATTCCTAGAAAAGCACTTATTTGCTCAACAACCCCTTTTAAAACAAAAAAAGAACTAGTAATGTTTTGCTTTAACCATCCACTGTTTAAGAAATCACCACTTAAAGCTAAACCTAAGGTTAATATTTCTTCTTGGGGGTAATAAACTTTTCCAATTTCAAAAAACGCATTATCAAAAGTTTGCCTTTTGTGATGATAACTTAAAACTTCAGCTAAACCACTTAATAAACTTTGTCTTAAAATAACTTTATCTTGTGACAATGGGTTTATAATTGCAAGATGTTCTTTTTGATAATGAAAAGCATTAAACATTTCTTGACTAATTAAACTATAAGTAATAGTTTCGTAAAAACCTAAATTAATTAATAATTTTTTCAAAGCACGGAGGTTTTTTTGTTGTAAAGTCATTTTATTTTGTTGAGAAGATAAAAGGGGAGCAACTCCAGTAGTTGTTTTATTGCAACCATAAAGACGAATTAAATCAGCAATGATATTTTCTTTAATTCTAACATCATATCTACTTAAAGGTGGAGCAACTTCTAAAATATCATTTTTTTGGGATATAATTTGATAATTTAAATTTAATAACCATTCTTTGATTTGGGATAAAGAAAAAGAAATACCAGTTTTTTGTTGAACATAATCAAGATGTAGAGTAATGGGTTTTGCTTTTAATTCTTGTTTTTTCTGTTGAACTGGTTGTGAAGTTATTTTAGCATCAGCTAAAGAAATTAAAAGAGAACATGCTTTTTGTAAAGCTAAAGGAATTAAATTAGGATCAATTCCTCTTTCAAATCTTAAGGAACTTTCAGTTTTAATTTTGAGTTTTTGAGTGGTTTTGATAATAGTTTCTGGTATAAAATAAGCAGCTTCTAAAATAATACTTTTGGTATTATTGTTGATTCCACTTGATGAAAGGCCAATAATACCTGCTAAAGCGATTGCATTTTGACCATCTGTAATAACTAAATCACTTTCTTCTAAGCGATACGTATTTTGATTAAAAGTAGTTATTTCTTCGTCCTTTAAACCTTGTCTTACTTTAATTTCTTTGATGTTTTTAGAATCAAAAGCATGTAAAGGAATGCCATATTCAAGTAAAATTAAGTTAGTAATATCAACAACATTATTAATAGGGTTAACTCCTGATTTTAAAAGAGTGTTGCGCAACCATAAGGGTGATGGTTTGATGGTAATATTTTCTAAAATACAAGCGTTATATTCATAACAAACATCACTTTCAATAGTTACTTTGAGGGGCGACTCTGGCAAAAGTTTTTTGGGAAACATTTGATGAAGGGATAAAGCTTTTTTACTGTTAGATTTTATTTGATATTCTTGGGAAGGATGACTTTTGACAACTGCTTCTAAATCTTTGACAAAACCAACATAAGATAAAAGATCAGCGCGATTAGGAGTAATTCCTAATTCTAAGATGAAACCAGCTAATCCTAAAGGAATTAAAGCGTTTTGTCCAAGAATAATTTCATCGTTAGGATCATCAAAAAGATAAATTCCTGTTTGTTCTTCTGGGGTTAAAATTTTAGGATCTAACCCTAATTCATCTAAAGCACAAAGCATTCCTTCTGAAAATACACCACAAATACTTTTATTTTTAATAGTTGTTTGCATTCCTTCTAAAAAAGAACCTTCAGAAGCAACAATAACTTTGCGATTATTAACTAAATTAGTAGCACCACAAACAATTTTAACTATTTTAGTCCCTATATCAACTGTGACTAAGTTTAATTTTTTAGAATTAGGTATTTTTTGATAGTTTAAGATTTTTCCAACTATTAAATTAGTATTTTCAGATAATTGAGTACAAGTTTTGACTTCACAAATGTAATTATTAGTTAAGTTAAAAAGTTGGTCATGATGAGGTATTTTTGGTAAATATTGTTTTAAAATATTTTCAATAATTTTCATGCTTTTTTCTTCCTTGCGAATTGTTTTAAAAAACAAAGATCGTTAGTGTAGAAATGACGAATATTTTCAATATGATATTTAATCATAGCGATTCTTTCAATTCCTAGGCCAAAAGCAAATCCTTGGTATTTTTGAGGATCATAGTTGGCATTCATTAAAACTTGAGGGTGAACTAAACCTGCTCCTAAAATTTCTAAATACTCTTTGGTATTATTTTTGCTGTCAATAACTAAATCAACTTCAACACTAGGTTCAGTAAAAGGGAAATATGAAGGTCTAAAATTAACTTCTTGTGAGGGTCCAAATAATTCTTGAGTAATGGTTAGTAATGTTTGTTTTAAGTCTATAAAATTAATTTTTTGATCAATTACCAAACCTTCTAATTGCATAAATTGATGGCTGTGAGTGGCATCATCATTATCTTTGCGAAAAACTTTTCCTGAAGAAATAATTTTTAAAGGTTTTCCTTGGTGAGTTAACATTTCTTTTGCTTGAATATTAGAAGTATGAGTTCTTAAAAGACGTTCAGGGTCAAGATAAAAAGAATCTTGCATAGCTCTTGCTGGATGACCTTTTGCAATATTTAACATTTCAAAATTATAAAAATCTGTTTCAATTTCGTTGCCGTCTTTAATTTGATATCCTAAAGATAAAAATAAATCTTCTAAATGTTCTATAATTTGATAAAGGGGGTGGATTGATCCTTGTGAAAAAGGGAAACCTGGTAAATTAATATCAATCTCTTCTGTCAGCAATTGTGCTTGAAGAGCTTTATTTTTTAAAAATGACTTAGTTTTGGTTAAAGATGCAATCACTTCTTGTTTAAAACAATTAATTAGTTTTCCTATAATTGGCTTTTTGAAAGGATCGATTGATTTTAAATCTTGATTTAATTGTTGAAAAATCCCCTTTTTTCCTAAAAATTTTTGTTCTAAGGATGATAATTTTTCTAAATTATTTTTTTCTTTATTTAAGCTAATATCGAATTGTTCTTTTAAAAGATTAATTTTATTTTTCATAACAATGGCAAGATCTTTCTTATTAATTTTGTTTTTTGATTTATAGGATTTCTTGTTAAATTGCGTTTGTAAACAAATTAAATAATTATATTAACCAAGCAATTATGCGGCCTTCTGTCAAGAAGGATAACCATAATCCTAAAGCAGAACCTATAAAAACCCCTAAAGAAACTCCCATAGCTCCTTTTTTAAGTCCTAAAATTGATCCTCCTAAAAACATTCCTGAAACCATGGCTGTTAAATAAAGACGAGTTAATTGTTTATATGTATATAGATCTCCTGAGATGCGTAACTTATCTTTAAAAAGAACAATTGTTATTAAATTAACAGCAATCCCTAAACCAATAAGGACTAAGTGATAATTTTTATTTTGTAATAAAGCTTGATAAAATTTAGGTTTGTGGGGATAAAGGTTGTTTTCTTTAATTAAAGCTTTTTTAGGTGTTTGTTTCATTGATTCACATTCCTTTCTTATTTTTATTGTTATTATTTTAAATTTAAATTAAATTATGTGTATTAAAAAAATCATATAACTTATTTTCTTCTATGTGAGGAGCCACTAAATGAGCTATTTTTTTTAAATCAGGATATTTGGTGTTATTCATTACAATAGCAAGATTAGATGATTGAAACATTTCAACATCATTACAGCCATCTCCTACACAAATTAATTGATAGTTAGGATAATTTTTTTGAACTGGTTTGATTCCATAAGCTTTATTAACTTGTTTAGCGCTGAGGCTGACCACTCCATTATTCCAAAAATAAGCATGCAATTGAGGGAAATCTTTTAATAAATCAACAATTACTGCAGTATTAACATGAAATAAATTGATTTTGTAGATTGGTTTTTCAAAGTTTGAAAGATGAAAGCTTTTTTTCTTTTCTTCTTGGTTTTGACGGGTTTCATTATTGATAAATGGTTGCGAATCAGGATCTTTTTGTCCTAAAATATCTGTTTTTTTAAATTCAACATTAACTACTGATATTTGTTGGTCATAAGCTTTTTGGTTTAATTTTAAAACATCTTCTTTTAATATTGGAGTTGTTTGGATGATTTGATCATTTTTAAAAGTCATAGCTCCATTAAGAACTACAAAATATTGGAATAATGGCATTAATCCCTTTAAAACACTAACTCCTGAATAACTACGTCCTGTAGCAATTCCTAAAACATTATTAGGATTTTTTGATAGTTGTTGCAATAGTTTTTTGGTTTGTGAAGGTATTTCTTTTTGTTCGTTGCAATATAGAGTATGGTCAATATCGAAAAAAAATAGTCTTTTTTTGGTCATGAATAAATTATATGTCCTTTTTAAATATCTTAATGATATGAATTATTTTATAAATTGATTATATTGATTATGGATAATAATTAAAAAATGAAATAATAACAATGGTAACATAAGCATATTTTAATTAGTATACATAAATTATAACAAATCATAGTAATTATTTTTGATAATAAGTGCTTGATGTTTTTATTTTGTGTTTTGTTAGTTTTAAAGCGGTGAAATTAAAACCAAAAACTTTGATTTCGTTGGAAATTAATTCTTGAGGTGAATATTCTTGATGTAAAACAGGTTCATAATGTTCTAAATAACGATAATATTTAACTTCTTCTAAATTTTTATTATGGAATAAAGTTTTACGATTAAAGCCCATTTGGTCAAGTGCGCCACTAAAAATCAAATTAGTAAGAATCATTTCGTTTAAACAAAAAGATAATCTTTCTTTAAAATCAGGAAAGGATTCAAAAGCTTTTTGGGAACGTTCTTTGATTAATTCATGGCAAAAATTACGATTAACGCCTTTAATTATGTTTAAAGGTAAAAATAATTTATTTTGGTTAAAATCAAAATAATATTTGGTGTTACTAATAAATACATTTGGTTTTTCTAAAGAAACATTAGTTTTTGCTACTTCTTGCAATAAAATATGAGTTTGCAAAGGGTCATTAAGAGCGTCATTTAATAAAACAATCATAAAAACAATATTAAAATTAGCTTTCAGATAAGCCATACGATAACTGATTAAAGAATAAGCGACACTGTGACTCTTGTTAAAACCATAATTAGCAAATTTAAGAATATAATCATAAATTTTAGTAGCTAATGATAAGTTATGTCCTTGTTGTTGACTTTTATTTAAAAAACGTTCTTTTTCTTGCAATAAAAGATCTTTTTCTTTTTTACTAATGGCTTGGCGAAATAAATCTGCTTCAGCAAGGGTATACTTGGCAAAACTAGCTGCAATTTGCATAATTTGTTCTTGATATAAAATGATGCCGTAAGTTGGTTTTAGAATTTCATCTATTAAAGGATGAAAAAAGTGTTGTTGATGATTTTTGCGATTGCGATTTGTTAAAAATAAATTAAAAGAATCAATAGGACCAGGGCGATTTAAAGCTAATAAAGCAATTAATTCTTCAAAATTTTGAGGTTTCATTTTTTGTAAAAATAATTTAGCTTGGAGTGATTCTAATTGAAAAATACCTAATGTTTCGCCTTGTTGTAAAAGTTTAAAGGTGTTTTCATCTTTTAAAGAGATATCAAAAAGAGAAAAATTAGGGTTAATTGTATTAACAGCTGTTACTATTTTTTTTATTAAAGTAAGGCTACGAAGTCCTAAAAAATCTATTTTTAATAAACCAATTGCTTCTAAATCAGTAGCTTCCCATTGAGTTTGTTGTAAGTTGTTGGAATTTGATTTTTGTAAAGGAATGGTTTTGGTTAAATCACTTTGACTTAAAATTAGTCCTGCAGGATGAGTTCCTGTGAAACGCGGAACTCCTTCTAAATGAGAAGCCATTTGCAATAACTCTTTCATTTTAAAATCCATGGACGCAGGGATAGGAATTAAACCCTTATTTTTTTGGGAAGCTTGATAATCTAAAAATGAAAAAATACGTTTTATTTGAAAAGGCATAACTTTTTTAAATTTAATTAATTCTTTAATAATAGCTTTTTTATTCACGAAACGTCCAAAAGTAATAATATTTGCGACATGAGTTAATCCGTATTTTTGACACATATATTCAATTACTACATCTCTTTTATTATCTGGAAAATCAAGGTCAATATCAGGCATAGTTTTTCTTTGGGGATTCAAAAATCTTTCAAAAATAAGATTATATTTTAAAGGATCAATTTCTGTGATTTGAAGACAGAAACAAACTAAAGAACCAGAAGAAGAACCTCTTCCAGGACCTACTAAAATACCTTGTTTTTTGGCGTATTTAATAACATCACTCACAATTAAAAAGTAATTATGATAATTCATTTCATGAATAATAGTTAATTCTTGTTCTAATCTTTGTTGATATTTTAGATATTGAGGGCTTTGGGGATTTATAACCTTTTTTAACCCTTCATAAGATAATTGTTTTAAATAATTTTGAAGGAAAATGGTTGTTGCCTCTTCCTCTTTTGGTTGATTTGATTGATTTGATTGATTTGATTGATTTGATTGATTTGATTGATCTTCCTTTTTTTTATCTTGGGTTTTGTTATTTTGAGATTCCAAAGAAACTAAATAAGAAGGGAGAGCAAAATGTTGAAGTTGATAATTTTGATAATTAATTTGATTAATTAATTTTTGACAAGAATATAATATAGTATTATAATTTTGATATTTATTGTCAAAATCATTTTTAGTTAAAAAAGAAAGATCTAAATCAGAGTCGATTTTTCTGTTTTCCATTTGAGCTAAAATTTGATAAGTTTTTTTAGCTTCAGGAGTGATGTAATTAGTTTTATGAACAGGAAGACAAGATAAGTCGAAACGAGAAGCAAAATCTAAGATATTATCAGAAAGCATTTCTAAAAAGAGGCTTTGAAAAGAAACTCCTAAGAAAACATCGTCAAATATTTCTAAAAGGAGAGTTAATAATTCCTTAAAAACTTCTTTTTCTTGAGTTTTAAATAGTTTTTCAAAAAAAGGGCAAAGTCCTGTGATAATCGTGAATAAACCTTTTCCTAAGGGGATAATTTTAACTAAAGAGATATTGTTTTTATCAGTGTTTTTAACCATAGTTGATAGTTGAATTAAATTTTTGATTCCTGTTTCATTTTTAGCATAAACTAAAAGTTCACCAACTTGATTGTTCCATGTAAAAATTATTTTAATACCTAAAATGGGTTTAATTTGATGTTTTTGACATAATTTTAAAAAAGTAAGCATGCCATATAAATTATTGTCATCACTCAAAGCGATGAAATCATAATCATTTTCTTTAGCTTGAAGCACTAGTTTTTCTAAAGAATTAAGACTTTGTAACAAAGTATAGAAACTTTGTAAATAAAAAACACCTCTTATAATTGACATAATAAGATTACCTTGATATCTTTATTTTTGGTTTGCATTCGTTTTGTTGATCACACATTTAGAACGTTTTTGAATTTCTTTAGATAGTTCTTTGTTTTTGTTTTTAAAATGAGGAAATAAAATAACATCACGAATATTGGCAGTATCTGTTAAAAGCATAACTAAACGATCAATTCCCATTCCTAAACCACCAGTTGGAGGCATACCGTAACTTAAGGCATTTAAAAAATCATAATCCATGTCATTAGCTTCATCGTTACCTAATTCCTTTTCTTTTAATTGGTTTAAAAAGCGTTTTTCTTGTTCTATTGGATCGTTAAGTTCACTAAAAGCATTAGCAAATTCTTTACCAATAATAAAAAGTTCAAAGCGGTCAGTAAAACGTGGATCTTGTTCGTTTGTTTTTGCTAAAGGGCTAATTTCAACAGGATGGCCATAAATAAAAGTAGGTTGAATTAAAGTGCTTTCAACATATTTTTCAAAAAAAGCTTCAATAACATGACCTTTGCTAAAATGCGACATTAGATTGATTTGATGTTCTTTGGCTAATTGCTGGCATTCTTGTAAAGTGAAATTATTGGTAAAATCAATTCCAGTTGCTTTTTTAATAGCCTCTGTCATACTTATTTTATGAAAATGACGAAAACTAATGTCTTGTTGTTGATAACTAAAATCTAAAGTTTTTAAAACTTGTTGGCAAACATATTGTAAACATTTTTGAGTTAAAACCATAATATCTGACATATCAGCATAAGCTAAATAAGCTTCAATGGTGCTAAATTCAGGATTATGAGTAGCATCGATTCCTTCATTGCGGAAAAGACGGCCAATTTCATAAACTTTTTTCATTCCGCCGACTATTAATTTTTTTAAAGGTAATTCAGTAGCGATTCTTAAATAAAAATCACAATTAAGGGCGTTATGAGAAGTAACAAAAGGTTTAGCCGAAGCCCCTCCTAAAGTGGTTTGTAAAATAGGAGTTTCTACTTCTAAAAATCCTTCATTATCAAAAAAAATACGAATATTTTTAATAATTAAACTACGAGTAACAAATACGTTTTTAGCTTTTTCATTAACAATAAGATCAACATAGCGTTGTTTTCTCATTTCTTCTCGGTTTTGCAAACCATGAAATTTATCAGGCAAGGGTTTTAAAGCTTTTGTTAAATGTATAAATTGTAAAGCTTTAATAGTTAATTCTTGAGTTTTGGTTTTAAATAAAAACCCTTTGATTCCTATAATATCTCCTAAATCACAATTTTGATATAGTTGAAAAGCTTGGCTTCCTAATAAATCTAATCTAAGATAGACTTGTAAACGAAAATTAAAATCTTGTAAATGTAAAAAACCAGCTTTTCCTTGTCCTCTTTTTAAAACAATTCTTCCTGCAATAGCTACATTGATTTGCTTTTCTGCTAAAGTTTCTGGTTTTATTTGTTTAAATCCGGTAATAATTTCTTCAACGGTGTGAGTACAAATAAATTTTTGTCCAAAAGGGTTAATTTTCAATTCTTTTAATTCTTGTAATTTTTGATATCTAATTTTTTCTTGCTCTGTTATTTTTTTAGTTGTGTCTGTGTCTATTATGGTTACTTCTTTAGTTTCTTTTTTAGTCATTTTAATACTCTCCTAATGTAATTAATATCATTCTTATTTAATATCATTCTTATTATAAAACATTAATCTTAATTATACCAAAAAAATGATGTTTTTTATTTATATTTTATTTATTACCCAATTACCCATTTTTGCGAAATGTGATTATTTTCCAAAATATCATCTGTTAAATTATTTTTTTATTGTATAATTAATTGTATCATTGATTACATTTTATTATTTTTTTTTAAAAATATGTTAAAATTAAAAATGGTTATTAATTTTTTGTTTTTTATTTTTTTATGTTCATTAATTTATTTTTAGTTATTTTTGTTTTTTAAAAAATTCTTATTTTCAATTATAAATTTTGACAAACACAGGAACAAAAAATTATGAAATTTCAAAACAAAATAATGCTAATTACTTATGCTGATTCTTTAGGGAAGAACCTTGATGAACTTCGCAAGATCTTAAAAGAAGATTTTGGAGCAGCTATTGGTGGGGTTCACTTATTGCCTTTTTTCCCATCTACAGGTGATCGTGGTTTTGCTCCTTCTGATTATACTAAGGTGGATCCTCTTTTGGGGAATTGGAATGATATTGAGGCATTAAGTCGAAATTATTATTTAATGTTTGATTTTATGATTAATCATATCTCTCCTAAATCCGTTATGTATCAAGATTTTAAACAAAATCATGAAAATTCTAAATATAAAGATTTTTTTCTACGTTGGGAAAAATTTTGGCAACAAGTAGGCCCTAATCGTCCTACTAAACAAGATGTTGATTTAATTTATAAACGCAAAAATAAAGCCCCTATTCAACGCATTTGTTTCGACAATGGCATTTGCGAAAATCTTTGGAATACTTTTGGTGATGAACAAATTGATATTAATGTTCATGCCCCTATTGTCAAAGAATTTATCAAAACAACTTTAATCGATATGATTAAACATGGAGCTAGTTTAATTCGTTTAGACGCTTTTGCTTATGCTATTAAAAAAGCAGATACTAACAGTTTCTTTATTGAACCAGAAATTTGGGATTTATTAGAAAGCATTAGGCAAATTGTAAAACCATTTGGAGTCGAACTTTTACCAGAGATCCACGAACATCATACTATTTTAAAAAAAATTAACGCTCATGACTATTTTATTTATGATTTTGCTTTACCAATGTTAGTCCTTTATACTTTATATTCTGGTAAAACCGAACGTTTATCTAATTGGATGCAAAAATCTCCGATGAAACAATTTACTACATTAGATACTCATGATGGCATCGGAGTAGTGGATGTACGTGATGTTTTAACTGATGATGAAATTGAATATACTTCTGAAAAATTATATCAAATTGGAGCTAATGTTAAAAAAACGTATTCTTCAGGTTCTTATAATAATTTAGATATTTATCAAATTAATTCTACTTACTATTCAGCTTTAGGAAACGATGACACTTCTTATTTGTTAAGTCGTGTTTTTCAAATTTTTGCTCCTGGAATTCCTCAAGTTTATTATGTTGGTCTTTTGGCTGGGGTTAATGATATTGAATTGTTAGAATCTTCTAAAGAAGGCCGTAACATCAATCGTCATTATTATTCTCGTCAAGAAGTTAAACAAGAGTTAAAACGACCTATTGTTAAACAATTATTGAAATTATTAACATGGCGTAATCATTTTGATGCTTTTGACCTAGATGGATTGATTGAAGTATCTACTCCTACACCAAATACTATTAAAATTGTTCGTCAAGATCGCAAACGTCAAAATCTTGCTATTTTAGAAGCCAATGCTTTGAAGAAAACTTTTAGCATTTTCAGCAATGGTGTTCCTATTTTCTTATATGAATAAACTTATGAATTTATTTCTTAATGCTATTCCTTTTTGAAGGGATGGCATTTTTTTTATTACTGTTTTTCTTGACTCTTTTAGTTGATGTAATGCCATATGACTGATTTTCACGTTTTAAAATATATTATTTTTGATATAATAATAATGTTATTTTTTTAAAAATCTATTTTTTATCAACAAAACAAACAATTCATTGGAGGTTTTATGATAGTTAAAAAAAAGGAGCAGATGGTCAAAAAAAAATTCCGAATCAACGAAGAAAAAAAAAGAAAATTTTTAATGGAAGGTAATTTATGGAAAGTCATTTTATATGTCACTTTCCCGATTATCATTTATTTAGTTTTCCAAGCTTTATTTAATTCTTATGATATCTGGATTTTACAAAGAGATAAAGAAAACCCTCGCGATTCTAATTTATTATCAGTAATGAATCGTATTCATTTAGTTAAAGACATTCTTATTCCTTTTGGCGCTTCGATTGCTACTGCAGGAGTAATTTTAGTGGGTCGTAATTATGGACGCAAAAATATTGAAAAAATGCGGCTTTATTTGACCCAAACTTTTTTAGTATCAATTCTTATAGGAATTATTATTACTATTTTATGTACTTTTATTTTAAAAAGTGCTATTTTGAAATATCTAGTTGATTATTCTTCTGTTGAACCCGCAAATAAAGCAGATGCTAACAATTATTATCTTATTATCCTTTCCTCTCTTTCATGCATTATCATGAATTTAGTTTTTTTAAGTTTGGAACGCGCTAAAGGAAATAATAAAATGATTTTTTGGATTACGACATTAAATGTTGCTATCAAAATTGTTTTATCTTTAGTTCTTTACCAATATGATATTTTTTCATTAAAGGGTAAAATTGCTGCTTTAGCTTGGGCGACTTTTATTTCTCATACTTCTGTAACTTTATTTGCTTTTTACTTTCTCTTTTTAAATCAAAACAATCCTTTAAAAATAATTGTTAAAAAAATTCGTTTTGAAAAAAAGTTTCTAAAAAAGCTTTTTCAATTAGCATTTCCTATTTGTATAGGAATTATGATTTATAGCGTAGGAAGATTAGTGATTAATATCATTGTTAAAAAACAATATTCACCAACAATAGAAACGCAATTACTTTTAGCGGTTTCAGTAAATAATATATTTTTTAATATTATTAATTCTTTTGCCGATAGTCAAAACGCCATTATTTCTCAAAATTTAGGTCAAAACAACCTTAAACGTGTTTTTGAAACTTTCAAAAAGGTCGTTATTGCAATATTTATTGTTGCTTTAATAGGAACCTTGCTTCATATCTTTTTTTACAAATACATTTTATCATTAATGGATGGCACAAAATTTGATGAAATTGATGGTGATGCAAAAACTACTTTTAAAACATTATTTTTTTATGAAACCGCTAGTTTATGGTTAACATGTTTTTCTAATATTTTATTTAGTTTTTTTACATCGTTTGAAAAAACTAAATTTCCTCTAATTATGAATTTTATAAGAATTATAAGTAGTGTGTTTTTACTTTGGGGTTTAAGTTCGGATTCAATTAACCTCATTTCATCCCCACATAAGGTAGGTTTAAGCCTTTTTTTAGGTAATTTAATTTGTATCATTATTACTTTATTGCTATTTATCCCTTTTTATCGCAAAAATAAAAATGAATATATCGATGTTGAAGATTAATATTAAAAAGACTCTAGTTTAACTAGAGTCTTTTTTTAATTTGTTTGTAAAGGATATTGTTGAAGAATGTTTTTTATATCTTTATTAGATAATGTTCTTTTAAGAAGTAATTGTTGTGCAATTTGCTTAAGAGTTGTTTTATTAAGATGAAGCAATTGTTGGCTTTCTTTTAAATAATGATCAAAATCTGATTTAGGGTTGGAGGAATGGTTATTTAAAAGATTTTTGGCTTTTCTAAAGTCTGAACTCGAACCTTTACCTACTATTTCTTTTGAGATTTGATTATTTTGAGCTAATTCTTTTTCAGCAGCTGTTCCTCCTAAAGCAACTAAAACTTCGCCTTTCCAATTATTAGGGTTTATATATGTGTATTTAGCATGACCTAACATTCTTCCTGAAGGATTAATTGTAACATATGAAAATTCAAAATCATCAGGATATAAAAGAATTATTAAAGTGTGACCTGCTTCATGATAACTAGTAATTTCTAATTGAGATAAGCTGTCTTTATCGTCTAAATCATAGATATTTAAAAAATTTAATACATAACGTTTTATTTGTGCGTGATTATCAAGATATAAAATAGTTAGTAAAAAGAAATTAAATATTAATAAACACCAAAACCAAATGCGATATTTTTGGTTTTTATCGTAATTTTGATTTATTTGATTTGTTATCATTGGAAAGTCCTTGGTTTGCTGTTATAAAACCAGTAATAAGATGGAAGGATGAAATTATTTGATAACAGGATATTTGTTAGAAAATTTTCTTGTAATTGTTTATAATTTTCTGTTTTCTCTTCATATCCTTCTTGTCCGTGTGATTCTGTTTGCTCTTTTAATTTGTTTACTAATTTTACGTATTGTTGTTTAATGTCTTCAAATTTTTGATGAATGTTTTTTACTGATTGTTTTGTATTATTTCTTTCTTGTTCTAATCTCCTTAAGTACACATCTAGATTTAATGAATTTTGTGTTTGGCTTAAAATATCATTTGCTGTGTTTACTAACTTTTTTGGCGTTGCAACTTTTAATGAATTAATTATATTAGAATCCATATTATTTATTGCGTCATTTAAAGAACCATATTCACTTTCATATTTTCGACTACATTCATTCAATTCCTGTTCAATTTTTTCGTTAATTGATTTTTCAATTTGTAAAATATAACTGTAATTATGGTAAATATCTTCATAATTTTGTGTCATTGAATAATCATTTATTAATTTTACTTTAGACATAATAAGGGTACGAACTTGTTCTATTTGTGTTTCCACATTTTTCTGTTCTTGTGTTATTTTTGTTTTTGTTTGGTTATAATGATTTTGATAATCTCTTATTTGTTTTTGAGCTGCTTTATATTTAGCAATGTTTGTATAATATGTTTTTATAACTTCTTGAAATTTTTCTTTATTGCCTTTCATTGTTAAATCATTGATGTTTGTGACAATGTTTTCGCTTATATTATTGATTGTTTGTGATGGATTTAATTTTTCAAATGGTTCTTTTATATAATTCTTTACAACATTATCAATATTTTTGGTTAACACTTCTATTAATTTATTTTTATCTAGTAAATAAATTATTTGAGGACCCTTATTATTATATCTATTTTCAATATCTTTTTTTTGAGATTCTAGTTCTTTATTTAAATTATTTAAATAACTCTCAAGCTTTTCTTTGATGCTATTATAATCTTGTTGATATTTTGAAAAAGAATTTTTTAAGCTTGTATTTAATTTTGTTGCTTTCCTTTTGATGTCTTCTTGTAGGTTGTTTGTGATTTCATCACTACAATAATTTGTTTTAAAAACAAAAAGACCAAATTTCCTTTCGATTTCGTTTAAAAGATAAATAATGGTGTTATTATTTTTTTTAATATCTTGTATACTTTCGCTATTTTTTTCAAGCATATAATTGATTAATTCTTTTTTATTTAAACTAGGTGCTTTTAGGTCTTCCCCCTTAAATATTGGATTTATGGTTGTATTTGTATCTGTGTTGTCATTTTGGCTATGTTGTAATTGTGGATCTTGAAAAAGCTTTTTTAATTGCTCTTTAGCGTAATTCTTATTATCTTGTGTGCTGTTTTGCGATATCCTATTTGAATTTAAAATTGAATCATCATTCAAAGCATCAATTGTATTATCTATTAGCTCTGATAACTTTTCATCTTGTTCTTTTGGAATTTCATTATTTATTATATTTTTTAATGAGTTTATATAAATAGTTTGTCCGTTTTTTAATTCACATAAACTTTTATAAAAAATTCTTGCATTTTCGATAATAAATTGTAAGTTAGCAGGTTCTTCGGTGTAACTAAAAAGTTGAGTTCGTTTTAATTGAGTATCTCTTTTGATCTTCAAATCCTCACTTGAGTTTGAATTAAATGAATATTCATTTGGATAATTAATTATGTTCCTAAATACCAATTCTAAATATTGTTGATATGTTTGGGGTATAATTTGTGAATTTTGTGACCCATCATAAACATAGTCACATGATCTTTGTCTTTGTTGAGCTTCTTGATCGCAATTATTTCTTTGTATTTCATATTCATCTATGTTTTGCTGATTGGGGTTGACTCCTTCTCGTGTTTGAGCAAACGTTTGTGAAGGTCGTTTAATAAATGATTCGTTAATTGTTTTATATTCTTCTAGTTCGCCAAAATAATCACGAAAAACTTCTTGTAAATCATCTAATTGAATTTCTTGGTGTCCTTTGTAAGCTGCTTTTGTAGCTGCATCTCTTATAAATGCTTCTAATTTTCTACCTGATTGAATATCATAAAAATATTTTTTAATAGTTTCTAAAGTTTCAATATCATAATCTTTAGGAAGTGTATTTGGTCCATGTATTCGTTCATATTCTTGTTCGATTTCTTTTCTTTTTAACTTATCACTTAATGGTTCTAAATTACCATGCGGATTATTATCATCATCGATTCCTTTAATGATTTTGCGTCCTAAAGCAGGAATACAAAAATCTTTATTTAATTTTAAAGCTTTAGCGTATGCTTCAGGTTTTTTTAAAGCTTCGTTAAATTGTTCCATGATTTTAGGCAATCCATAATCTTGGGCATACTTTTCTATTTTAAATTTTTTGATGTCATTAATTATTTTGTTAATATAACCCAATCTTTCTTCAGGAGGAAAATAACCAACATATACTTGTTGTAAACGTGAAATAATAGCGGTATCAATTTTTGCTAAATGGTTAGTCGCTGCTACAAAATAAATAGGGTTTTCTTCGTCTGTTTTGACTCCATCAAGTTCAGCCAATAATAAATCGGTTTTTTTAGCATCACCGGTTTCTAAATGGGTAGAATCATCTCTTGATTTAATTATTTCTTCTGCTTCATCAGCGAAAATCAAAGAAGGGCTCCCTTTTCTAGCTTGTTTAAATATCTCTTCAATCTCATCTAAAGTATGTTTAGGAGTGATGGTATAGAAATTCATTTGTGATTCTTTTGCTAAAGCTTTTGCTAATAAAGTTTTTCCGGTTCCAGGAGGACCATATAAAATAACTCCTTTAGGGTATTCTAAAAAATTTTTACTACTTATATTTTTATAATTTTGGGCATTACGTGGATGAAAACGATGACAAACGTTTGTTAATTCTTGAATAACTTCTTTTAAACCGTAAACATCGTGAAATCCTTTAAAACCTTCTGAATTAATTTCTGGAAGGGTTAATGCATTTAATAAAGAACCAGCTTTATTGTTTGTAGTGTTATTTGTAGTATCTGATTGGGGTTCGTTGTCAGGAGAAGAATCAATTGGGAATTTATTAGCGTTATTAGAAACATTATGTATATAAGCAATTAAGGCAAATGTTAAAGATAAGAAAGTTATTATAGTTAAAACTACAAAAGATACTATTTTTAATACTTTTTTATAAGATTTTTGTTTAATTAGCTCTAACAAGTCATACTGTCCTTTCTTTTGTTTTTTGATTATTGTTTTGTATATTTTAATTTATCCCTGTCTTATTATTGATGTTAACTGGCGAAAACTTGGATGGGATCTGCCTTCGTTAATGTATTTAATTAATTTTGTACTTAAATTTGTTGTTATCATTGATTTTAATTTTTGTAATGACCCTTTTTCTTCATTTGATTTTGCTTGTTTACGTAATTCATCTATTTGTTCTATTTTGTTCGTATGTAAATCAATTAAAGTGGCATAGGCGTTTAAATATGTTCGGTATTTCTCTAAAAAATCTAGGTCGTTTGATGATAATGGATTTTGTGAATTTTCATATGCGCGTTGTGTTTCTAATCTTTCTTTTAGTATATCCCTGGCATCACACGCTTTTTTAAAGCCTTTCATCATGCTTGCTAAATTAGTAAAATCATTTCTGGATTCATTTGTATTAGCCTTTTGAGCTTCTTGTTCAAAAAAATTTATACTATCTGTAAAAATTTTAGTTGTTGCTTCATCTTGTTGATTTTTTTGTTGAATGTCTTTTATTGCTTGTATTTGGTTTTTTATTTGCTGATATGAGCCTTGAGCTGTTGGGCTAAATTCTTTGGAGTCAAATAATAAATTTAAATTTTTTTCTAAAGTTTCTAAATACTTAGGTTCTTCTTTAATAGTTTTGGTAGTTGTTGGTTTTGATGATAATTCTTTTTGTTTTTGTGTTAATTGTTTTAAGTTCGCTTTATTGATAAAAGTAAAAGTAGCAAGAATTATTAAAAATATTAAATTTAAAATACTTAATGTTATATATAATATCTTTTTTTTCATTTAAGTTTATCACCTTTATTTATTTTTTTTGGAAAACGCATTATGTTATTTAAATTTAAAAATTACTATTTGATTCATTAATTACCATTTGTCCCTTGTCCCTTGTTTCGAAACCACATTTGAAAATGTCATTTAAAAAATCAAGTGGGATTTTTGGATCTTTGTTATTTATTAATAAAGGACAATCAATGATATAAAAACATTGATAAACTTCTTTTATAAATTCCTCATTATTTTGAGGATTATAATTTATTTTTGTTTTTATAAATCGATTAAAATTTGTTTCTGTATTAAAATGGTCTTGAAAAGCTGACCATTCATTAGGTACATCTAGTACTTGTTGGCAAAATTTATTTTTAAAATTTTCTTTCATATCTTCACTCCAACCAAAATATAGATTGGAATTAGAATTTTGGAGATTGATAGTTGTTATTTCTTTAGAAATTATATTTTCAAACGTCAATTTCCCATTATCTATTTCTGTCTTTCCGTAATTAACATTAATAATATTTTTGAATTCTTCTAATGTTTTATATAATTCATTAATTAATTTATTTTTTGCAATTTGAATCTTTGTTACAAAATTAATTATTGCATCAAAATTATTATTAAAAGATGAAGATAAAGATAAATAATATTTAATTTCATTAATTGCCCGATGAAGATAATCAAATAAAACTTCTTTTTCGGGTATTTTCGAGATCCAGTTATTAAGTTCTTTTAAAAATTGTTCTAAAACTTGAGTAGCGATTAATGATTTTCTTTTGCTATATTTATTTTTTATTTCTTTTTTCCGATTTGTAATGTTGTTGTCTGCTGTTTTTGTTTTTGTGACGAAATTATTATAATCATCTTTTAATTCAGGAATTTGGTCAGTAATTGATTGAGAAACAAAATTTAGTGGATCGCTATTTTCTGATAATCCAGAGATGATGTTTATTTTTGTTTTTATCAAGTTTTTTGGTTTATCTTGTTCATTTTGTTCACTTCCTAACTCATTTTTTTGTTTTTCTAATTTTTCTTTAACTTTTTGTGCTTTCTTTAGAAAATCTTGTTTTAAAGCTTCTTTTTCTTTTTCCTCCTTTAATATTTCTAACCATAATGAAGGAATTTCTACTCTTCTAATATCTGCTATTTCTATTGTTGATTTTGTAAAATTTTCTGAATCATTAGCACAAATTGAATTTGATGTGGTTTTTGTTTTTTGTTTTAAATACCAACAAACTCCTAAGATGCTAATTATTGATATAACAACTAAACTGACAATTATTATAATTTTCTTTTTTCTTTTTTTAACTTCATTTGCCCACATTTTAAGCAATCTCCTTTTTTGTTTTTTTAATGATAAAAGAAGTCAATAAAAAGAAATATTTTGCAACAATAAAGTAAATAAATTAATAAATAAAATATATTCATAAATTATTTTAATAAACTATTTTTTATTTACTAAGTTTAATTATACTTGTTTTTTTTTTTTTTTGCAAGATAAACACTTATTAATTCGTTAAGGGATTTGAAGAGATGATGTCTTTGTGTATATTGAGTTAATTAAGGATAATTAATAAGACAAAAATCCAAACTGCTCTCAGTTTGGATTTTATTAGTAAATATAAATATTTGTGAAGAGAATGATAAAAAAATACTCAGTTAGACCAAAAAGTTGGACTTTTGAAAAAATGTTTTTTTGATTCAAGTTTATTGTCATTGAAAAGGACAAATTAAAAGAAAAGTTTTTTTTGGTTGTCTACTCTATATGTTAGCCAAAAAAGTTGAAAAGTCCTAATTTGGCTTTTTGGCTTCCTACTCTATATGTTAACCAAAAAAGTTGAAATCACCTAGTTTGAGTTTTTTGGTTTCCTACTCTATATGTTAGAGTAAAAAGTTGAAATCACCCAGAAAAGCTTTTTGGCTTTCTACTCTATATGTTAACCGAAAAAGTTGAAATCACCTAGTTTGAGTTTTTTGGTTTCCTACTCTATATGTTATGAAACGAACGACAAATCCAATGTAAAAATTGGCAAAAATACGACACCAAACTCCAAAACTGGAAAGATAATTGTGTTTTCAAACCGAATGTTGAATATTCCGCCAATCGCGTCAGAGATTTATTAAACAAACAAGATTGCACTTTATACACCAACGAACTATATCGCGGCATTGAACTAAGTATTTTCAATAATACTCGCCTTTATCAAGGTTCACCAATATCATTCAATTACGAAGAAAATTTTTGGACACCCGACAGTTTTGGTTTTAATGGTAACTTTGATATGCAGTTCAACGCTGGCACCATAAAACCTACCGCTCACTACCACGCTTCTCCACCACCATCTCCTCCATCTTTTTCAAGACCATAATTTTTAAAAACAAGACTATCTTAACCAACATCAAAACCGACGAAAGTCGCCGTCGCCAATAAACAAAACTTCTTCAAATTTCCAACTTTCAACCAAAAAAACATCCATTCTCATTGTCTCAACTTTTTATACATGTGTTTTTAGAAACAAACGGTAACACATACATATAGAAAGCAAAAACTTTTCCATTTTTCATAAAGTCCAACTTTTTGGTCTAACGGCGCCTTAGCTATGTTACAATAAAGTTATACTGATAAAAAAGAATAGCATATTCTAATTACTATCATTTATTAATTAATGAGCTTTGCTCTTATAAACTTAAAAATATTTATAAATAAATCAAAAACGCTGTTTCAGTTATCACGGCATAATCAAGGGCGCCTCCTTTGATCGTAGATCATGTTGTAATATCATAAAACTTATAATTTAAAAATGATAGTAATCAAAAAGTATTTTTATTTTTTTCTCATAATATGTTATAATAATTAAGAGATTTTTTTATATGTAAATATTTAATATATATGTGTAATTTGATTATTTATTAAATTTATTAATATCGCAATTATGACAAAGATGGTTATGCCAAGGGGGTTGATAGTGTCTTATTTAGTTTTATATAGAAAATATCGTCCTCAAACTTTTAAAGATGTTGTCGGTCAAAAAATCATTATCCAAATTCTTAAAAATGCTATTAGATATCAAAAGATTAATCATTGTTATCTTTTTAGCGGTAACAAAGGGACTGGCAAAACTACTTTAGCCAAAATATTTGCCAAAGCTATTAATTGTTTGCAAAATCAAGCAGGAGATGTTTGCAATCAATGTCAGTCGTGTCAAAATAATATGACAACTAATACTGATGTTATTGAAATTGATGGAGCTTCTTATAATGGAGTTGATGAAATTAGAGAAATTCATGATAAAATCCAATATAAAGCTCACGTGGGACAATATAAAATTTATGTTATTGATGAAGTTCATGTGCTTACTCCTAATGCCTTTAATGCTTTGTTAAAAATATTAGAAGAACCGCCGCAACATGTTGTTTTTATTTTAATTACGACCGAAATTTATAAAATTCCAGAAACTATTTTATCGCGAGCTCAAAGTTTTGCTTTCGAAAATTTACAATCAAAAGATATTATTGGGCAATTACAAAAAGTGACTCATTTAGAAAAAATTGTGATCACTGATGATGCTTGCCAAACGATTGCTAATTATGCTGAAGGTAGTATGCGCAATGCTTTGAGCTTATTGGATCAAATCAGCTCTTATCAAAATAATTTAATCACTTCAGAAGATGTTTTAGAGGTGAAAGGACTTGTTTCAGATACCTTTTTAAAAAATTTGTTGCAAGCCTTGGTGGACAAACAACCTCATAAAGCTTCGCAATTATTAGAAAAAGCTTGTGATGCGGGCAAAAATCTAGAATTATTAATTATTGATTTAATTACTGCTTGTAAAGATTATCTCTTCTTGCGTTTAGCGGATGTTAACCAAGTTACTTTGAAAAATACAAACACTAAAAATACTATAACTAACCAACACTTATCCTTAAATTATGATACTTTGAATCATGTTGATGTCATTGTTAAAACTTTGATGAAATTACAGCAAGATCTTAAAAAAAGTGTACAAAAAAAAGTTTTTGTGGAAATCGCCTTTTTACAAATTTGTATGTTTGACCATAAAATGCCTAAAAAAGAATCTTTAATGCTTTCAAATCCTGTATCTTTATCTTTAGGTGATAGTCAAAATTTCACAACAACTAAAACGGTTCATAGCGCACAAGTGAAACCCTTAGCTAAATCATTAATTAAGGGTGATCCAACAAATCCTAATCTTTTGGAAAAAATCCCTTTGAACGATGCTAATAAAACCCAATTATTGAAGCAAACACTAACACCAAATTATGATATCTCTTCGATTAAAGATTTAGTGATGACTGCTTATAATATTTTGTTGCAAGATAACCAATCTCAAAAACAAATGATTGTCAATTCTTGGGATAAATTAAAAAATCGTTATCAACATCCGTTTCAAAAAACTACTGCTACACTTTTATATAAAGGGAAATTAGTGGCTTTGAGTCAAACGAAAGAAATGATTTTGGTATATCAAGATAAAATAGCTTGTCAACAAATGTTGAAAAAGACTATGAAAGATGATGTACTTAATCTTTTAAATGCTAAAAGCGAACTGATTAAAGATTATATTTGCCTTTTAGAAAAAGATTGGCAATCTTTAAGGACTTTTTTGCAAAATAATTCCAATAAGTCGATTGATGTTTTTTTAATAAATTGTAATTGGGATATTAATTTTTATAAAATTAAACCTTCATCATCCATTCCAACGCCTTTTATTGTACAATTAGCTTATGATTTTTTTGGTAAAAATATAGTAGAAATAATTAATTAAAAAATAAAGAGTTAATTGGGGGTTCATAAAAGAAGAAACATGGAAACTAAATCTAATATGTTGACAAAATTACAAAAAATGCAAGAAGCAATTGAAAGCGCTCAAAGAACATTAGAATTACAAGAATTTATTGGTAAAGCTGGCGATGTTATTATTGTTTTGCAAGGAACAAAACAAGTAATAGATGTTATTATTGAAAAAAATAATAATACAGAAGTATTACAAGAAAGTATTTTATTAGCCTTTAACGCAGCTTTAAAGAAATTAGAAAAAACTTCTAAAGAAATTATGGGTCGAGTATCAGTTGACTTAACAGAATTTTAACTTATTTGGTTGGCAACTATTAAGCTTTTTGGTGTGGGTTGCTAACATAATAACAAATCTGATAAATTAAAAAAAATTATTGAAAAGAGGTGATCATGAATTATGAAAATAACAAAAACCCCTAAATCACTTTTAGAAACTGCTTATGAAATTATGCAAAAACAACATAAGCCTATTGCTATTTATGATTTATTAAAACAAACATGTAAAAAACATAAAATCAAAGATTTTAAAGATGCGCAAACCATTAATCAACTTTATTTAGACATTACTTTAAGTGGTCAATTTGTTTTTTGCGATGATCATTCTTTACTTATTAAAGAAAATAATAAAGCCTATTGGGATAAAGATTTTTTTGAAAAACCTTATGTGGAACAACTTGAATCTACTCCTGATGAAATTACAGTTAAAAATTTAGATTTTGTAGATTTTATGGTTGATAAATCAGAAATTGATAAAACTGATTCTAATACTCAGGATGAATCAGAAAATAATTTGTTGGAAAATGAACAAGATAATTCAAAAGAGTCCAAAAAAAATACTGATGAAACATCAGATGATAAAGATGACAATTATGATGATTCATTTGATGATTATGAATATCTTTATGATAAATAAACATTATTTTTAGAAATTTATGAACTCTTATCCTTTATTCATTTGTTGTATAAAGGATTTTTTATATTTTTCCTTTCTGCTTAAAGTTTGCAAAAAAGAAATAAAAATACCAAGGTTAAAATGATGAAGAAAACAATCTTTTAAAAAATTAGTAAATGAGGTGTAATGTGTTTTTAGGTTTATACAATTATACTACTTATTTAACCTATCTAAATTTAATAAGTGGGTTTTGTGGTATTGGATTTGCTGTTTATCATAAATATTCATATTCTTTAATTTTTCTTTTAATTTCAGGAATTTTAGATATGTTTGATGGGTTGGTCAGCAGAACTAAAAAAAATCGCACTTTATTGGAAAAAAAATATGGAGTACAAATTGATTCTTTAGCTGATATGATTAGTTTTGCTATTTTGCCTGTTTTTATTAATTATACTTTATTAGATGATCCACAAGACATACCTAAAATAATTTGGTTTTTTTGGAGTTTGTACGTTTTAGCTGCTTTAATTAGATTAGCTTATTACAATGTGTTAACTGAGGAATATTCCACTTCTCATTCCCAAGTTCAAAAATTTATTGGTGTCCCTGTTACCACTTCAGCCATTGTTTTCCCTTGTTTAGGCTTATTGCAAAAGATTTTTAAAAACGTGTCATCAATTGATAAAAATATTTTTTTTTGGATTCATTTCGCCTGCCTTCTTCTTTTAACTTTTTTATTTCTTTTTAAAAAAATTGAATTAAAAAAAATCAAAAATAAAAAAATTACAATTATCATTTCTGTTTTAGGAACCCTTTGGATCATATCTATTTTAATATTTAAATTTGCGAAATGGTTAAATTGGAATGTATAAAATTGTATAAAAATACATTAAAGTGAGTAAAAAAATGAAAATTGTTAATTTACAAGGGGAAACGATTACTAAAGATTCTGCTTCCGCTATTCAAAAATTTTTATATCGCAATATAGAAAAAAATTTTTTAAAAAGAATTCTTGTAAAAATATTAATTACAAGACCCATTTCGTGGATGGTCACCTTATATTGGTACACTCCTTGGTCTTGTCGGTATGCCCAAAAAATTATTAAAAAACATCAAATTATGATTAATAATTTTGAAAAAAATAAATTTAAATCTTATAATGATTTTTTTACGAGAAAATATAAAACAATTCCTTTTGAACGCGACAATGCTGCTTTTATTAGCCCTTGTGAAGCTAAATTAAGTATTTATCCAATTACCAACAATGCTTTTTACCGTATTAAAAATACTGATTATAGTTTATCTGATTTATTGCAAAATCCATCATTGACTAGTCAATATCAAGAAGGTTATTTATTGGTTTTTCGTTTAGAACCTCATGACTATCATCGTTATCTTTTTGTTGATGAAGGAACTTTTGTAGGGAAACCTCATAAAATCAAAGGGAAATTGCACACAGTAAATCCTATTGCTCTTCAAAGTTTTAATATTTTTAAAGAAAATACAAGAGAATATAGTGTTTTACAAACTAAAAATTTTGGTCAAATTGTTCAAATGGAAGTAGGAGCTTTGTTGGTCGGCAAAATTAAAAATCATGCTTGTCAAAGTTTTCAAAAAGGTCAAGAAAAAGGTTTTTTTGAATGCGGCGGTTCTACTGTTGTTATTTTAGTAAAGAAAAATATTGTATCTTTTGATTCTCGTATTTTAAAACATACTCAACAAAATTGGGAAACTCAAATTCAAATTGCTGAAGTCATTGGTAAAAAAATAGCTTAATAAAGTGTATTTTAATTTTAACTTTCCTCTTTCGCTGACACTTATCTTTCGTGTTTGTTTGAAAAAATATTTAAATTTTTGGTAATATTGTAAATAATTCTTATAAAGAAGGGACTTAAGCGCTTGAATCATCGACATTTAAAAACTAAATTTATTTTTATTACTGGAGGAGTTGTTTCTAGTTTAGGCAAAGGGATTACTGCTGCTTCTATTGGGATAATTTTGAAAAATAGAGGTTTAAAGGTTAGTTTGCAAAAATTAGATCCTTATATTAATATTGATCCTGGCACTATGAGTCCTTATCAACATGGAGAAGTTTTTGTTACCGATGATGGCACTGAAACCGATCTTGATTTAGGCCATTATGAAAGATTTTTAGATGAAAATATGAGTAAAAGATCTAATGTGACAGCAGGACAAATTTATCAAAGTGTGATTAATAAAGAAAGAAAAGGATCCTATTTGGGAAAAACTGTGCAAGTTATCCCTCATATTACTGAAGAAATTAAACATAAATTAAAAGAAGCGGCCTTTTTTCATCAATCAGATGTAGTGATTGTTGAAATTGGAGGAACAGTAGGAGACATGGAGTCAGCTCCTTTTTTAGAAGCCATTAGGCAATGTCGACATGAATTTGGATATCATAATGTGTTATATTTGCATACCACTTTAGTTCCTTATTTGAAAAAAGCTAAAGAAATTAAAACTAAACCTACGCAACATAGTGTGAAAGAATTACGTTCTTTAGGAATTCAACCACAAATTTTAGTTTTAAGAAGCGAAATTCCTATTCATCAAGAAACTAAAAAGAAGATAGCATCTTTATGCGACATCAAAGATAAAGCTATTTTTGAAGCTTTAGATGTTGATGTGCTTTATCAAATTATTCTTAATTTGCATCAACAAGGGATTGATGATTTTATTTTACAACATTTTCAATTATCCAATAATACTCCAGCTAATTTAACCAAATGGCATCATTTAGTTGATAGGATTCGAAATTTAAAGGAGAAAGTAGTAATTGCTTTAATTGGGAAATATGTTGTTTTACATGATGCATATTTATCTATTGTAGAAGCTTTAAAACATGCGGCTTATGATAATAATTGTGATCTTGAAATTAAGTGGATTGATTCTGAAAAAGTAAATAAAAATAATATTGCTTCTTTGGTTCAAGGTTGTCATGGTATTTTAGTCCCTCATGGTTTTGGGGCTCGCGCTATTAAAGGAAAAATTATAGCTATTCAATATGCTCGTGAAAATAATATTCCTTTTTTTGGGATTTGTTTTGGGATGCAGTTAGCAGTGATTGAATATGCTCGTCATGTTTTGGGTTTAAATCATGCTAATTCAATTGAAATTGATCAAGATACCCCACATCCAGTTATTACTAAAAAAATTACTACTACTGATTTAGGAGGAACTTTGAGATTAGGTTCTTATCGATGTGATTTTAAAGAAGGAAGCAAAAGTAAAACTATTTATCAACAAAAGACAGTTTATGAAAGGCATCGTCATCGTTTTGAAATGAATCCTGATTATTTTGATTTATTCGAAAACACTAATGATTTTATGATTACGGGGGTTAATTTAGAAAAAAAATTGCCTGAAATAATTGAACTTAAGAATCATCTTTGGTTTATTGCAGTGCAATTTCATCCTGAATTTTTATCAAGACCTTTAAAACCACATCCTTTATTTAAAGATTTTATTAAGACAGCTTTGCAAAATAAAAAATAGTTAAAAGGGTTGTTACTATTTGATGATATCAATGCCAATCCTTAAGAAGGCTTGCATTCAATAAAATAAACCATCATTGGCGATGGTTTTTTCTTTTTTAAATAATCTTATAAATCATTTATCGTTGCTATATCACTATTAAAAAACATAAAGATCAAAAATCGATTAATTCAAATATTTAACTACATATTTTGACCATGACTACTTATTTTATGCTATAATATCTTAAGATTGGAATTATAAAATAGTCTTATTTTTATATTTTTTTATCTATTTATCTAAAAAAGCAAATTATCAAATAAACTTAAAAAAGGAGCACTCATTCTTTTGAAAAAATACAACGCTGATAGTATTCAGATTTTAGAAGGTTTAGAAGCAGTACGAAAAAGACCAGGAATGTATATTGGTTCTACTGCTGCCAAAGGATTACATCATTTAATTTGGGAAATCGTTGACAATTCTATTGATGAAGTTTTGGCAGGACACGCTAATGAAATTACTTTAGAAATTATGCCAGGAGATGTTATTAGTGTTACTGATAATGGTCGAGGAATACCTGTAGGAATTCACCCTAAAACAGGGAAACCAGCGGTAGAAACTATTTTAACCACTTTGCATGCAGGTGGAAAATTTGATGGTTCTGCTTATAAAGTTTCTGGCGGACTTCACGGCGTGGGGGCTTCTGTTGTTAATGCTTTATCTAGTTGGTTTACTGTTGAAATTCATTTAGATAAAAAAATCCATTATCAAAAATATGAAAAAGGTGTGCCGGTTACCCCTTTAGAAATCGTTGGCCCAACTAATCGTAAAGGGACTATTATTAAATTTTTAGCTGATCCTGAAATTTTTAAAGAAACCACTGTTTATGACTTACAAATTTTAAAAGATAGATTGCAACAATTATCTTTTTTAAATAAAAAGCTGAAATTAAATTTAATTGACAAAAGAAAAGATGAAGCTGTTAGCTTTAGTTTTTATCATGAAGCTGGTTTACAAGATTATCTTAATTTTGTTGATCAAACACATCATCAAAAACCTTTTCATGATGTTTTTTATTTAGAAAAAGAGCTTCCTGGTTTAGCCTTAGAAGTTACTTTTGAATATACTGTGGATCAAAAAAATAAAAAGCAACAAATACAAGAATCAGATAAAGATGCAGAAACAGATCCCCAAATAGTTCAAAATTATACTCAAACACAAAAAATTTACTCTTTTGTTAATAACATTCACACTCATGAAGGGGGAACCCATGAAGAAGGGTTTAAATTAGCTTTAAATCGTAATATTTCAAAATATGCTAAAGAATTTAATCTTTTAAAAAAAGACGAACATTTAATGAGTGAAGATATTTTAGAAGGGATCACTGCTATTATTTCTTTAAAACATCAAGATCCTCAATTTGAAGGTCAAACTAAAGCTAAATTAGGAAATGTAGAAGTAAGAGCTATTGTATCACAACTTTTTGGTGAATTTTTAGAAAAATTTTTATTAGAACATCCTCAAAGCGCTAAAAAAATAATTGACAAATGTTTACTTTCAGCAAATGCTAGATTAGCGGCTAAAAGGGCTCGTGAAATTACTAGAAATAAACCACTTGATTCTTTAGGGTTTGCTTCTAAATTAGCTGATTGTCGTAGTAAAGATCCTCAATCTTCTGAATTATATATTGTCGAAGGCGATTCTGCTGGTGGTTCTGCTAAGCAAGGAAGAGACTCAGGCTTTCAAGCTATCCTTCCTTTGCGCGGAAAAGTCCTTAATGTTGAAAAAACGCAATCTTCTAAAATTCTAACTAATAAAGAGATTAAATCCTTAATTCAAGCAATTGGGGTCGGGATTAACATTGGCAAGACCAAAGAGCTTCCTCTTGAAAAAATCCGTTATCATAAGATTATCATTATGACGGATGCCGATGTTGATGGTGCTCATATTAGAACTTTACTTTTAACTTTCTTTTTTAGAAACTTTAGAACTTTAATTGATAAAGGTTATATTTATTTTGCAAGACCTCCTTTATATAAATATCAAAAAGGCAAAAATATTACTTATTTTTATGAAGAACAACATAAACAAGCTTTTGCTGAACAACGCAATATTAAAGAGGGATTCCAAAGGTATAAAGGTTTAGGAGAGATGAATCCTGATCAATTATGGGAAACAACGATGAACCCAGAAACAAGAACCCTTTTAAAAGTCACTTTACAAGACGCTTTAACAGCATTAACTCAAGAGGAATCCCTGCAAGAGGCTGATCAAACTTTTAATACGTTAATGGGTAAAAAAGTTTTACCAAGAAAAAATTTTATTTTAGCTAAAGCTTTAGAAGCAGAACTTGATATTTAGATTGTTAAAATAAATAAAATAAATATTAAAAAAATAAGATACAAGATATATAGATATATTAAAAAAATAAAGGGGTTAAGGAAATATGAGTGATGATAAGTCCAAATTAGAACAAGATATTTTTAACCAAGGGAATATCGAAAACATTAACCTTAGCGATGAAATGAAAAAGTCCTTTTTAAGTTATGCCATGAGTGTTATTGTTTCACGAGCTTTACCCGACATTAAAGATGGTTTAAAACCTGTTCAAAGACGTATTTTATATGGAATGAAAGAATTAGGCGTTTATAGCCATTCTAGTTATAAAAAAGCTGCTCGCGTTGTCGGGGATGTTATGGGGAAATTCCATCCTCATGGCGATTCTAGTATTTATGAGGCAATGGTACGTATGGCTCAAGATTTTAGCTATCGTTATCCTTTAGTTGATGGTCACGGTAATTTTGGTTCTATTGATGGTGATAAAGCAGCAGCAATGCGTTATACTGAAGTTAAAATGGCTAAAATTGCCATGGAATTAATTAAAAACATTGATAAAGAAACTATTGATTTTGTTGATAATTACGATGGTAGCGAAAAGGAACCTTTAGTTTTACCAACTACATTTCCTAATTTATTAATTAATGGAGCTACTGGGATTGCTGTGGGAATGGCTACTAAAATACCGACTCATAATTTGGGCGAAGTGGTTGATGGTTTAATTAGTTATATCCACAATAAAGACATTTCTCTTCATGAATTAATGCAACATATTAAAGGACCTGATTTTCCTACTGGTGGTGAACTTTTAGGTTTAAAACGACTTGAAAATGCTTATAAAACAGGTCAAGGAACAGTTATTTTAAAAGCTAAAGCTCATATTATAACCGAAAAAGGGCGTACTTCGATTATTGTTACTGAAATCCCTTATCAAGTTAAAAAAAGTGTTTTAATTGAAAAAATCGCTCTTTTGGTGAAAAATAAAATAATTGAAGGAATTACTGACTTAAGAGATGAATCTAATCGTCAAGGAATGAAAATAGTAATTGAATTAAAAAGAGATGCCAATGCTAAGATTGTCTTAAATCAATTGTATAAACACTCTCAATTAAGAGTTTCTTTTGGCATTAATATGGTAGCTTTAGTTGACCGTAAACCTCAGTTAGTTTCTTTAAAACAAATTTTAGAAGCTTTTTTTCATTTCCGTATCAATGTTATTAATCGTCAAAAGATGTTTGAATTACAAAAAGCTAATGCTCGTAAACATTTAGTGATAGCTTTTTTAACTATTTTAAAAGATATTGAACACGCTATTCAATTAATTAAAAAATCTGCTGATGTTAAAGATGCTCAACAAAAATTAATGTCACAATATCAATTTGATACTCTCCAAAGTAAAGCTATTTTAGAAATGAGTTTACAAAAATTAGCTAATCAAGAAACTCAAAAATTAATTACAGAAGAAGCTAATTTAACTAAAGAAATTAATGAATGTGAAAGCATTATTAAGTCTCAAACTAAAAAAGAAAAAATACTAGAAAAAGAACTTTTAGAAATTAAAAAGAAATATCAAGATCCAAGAAAAACAGTCCTTAATTTTGATTCTCTACTTGATTATCGAGATGAAGATTTGATTGAAGAAAAACCTCTTATTATCACTATTACTAATAAAGGTTATATCAAAAGTATGGAAATAGATACTTATAAACAACAAAAAAGAGGCGGCCAAGGAGTATCTGGGATGAAAGTTTATGAAGAAGATTTCATTGAACATTTAGCTACTACTTCTACTCATGATTATCATTTATTTTTTACGAATAAAGGGAAAGTTTATCAATTAAAAGGACATGAAATACCTTTAGGTTCAAGGCAATCCAAAGGAACCCCTTTAATTAATTTTTTACCATTTGAAAAGGGAGAATTTTTAACTTCTTTCACAAATGTTAAATCTTTTAACCAAAACCAAGATTATTTATTTTTTGCTACTAAAAAAGGAATAGTTAAAAAAACACCTTTAAAAGAATATTATAATATTAAAAAAAGAGGTTTAATTGCTATTAGGTTAAAAGAAGGAGATGAAGTATTAACAGTTAGCAAAACTAACGGACAACATACTATCGTTTTAGCATCTAATAATGGCAATGCTATTTGTTTTGATGAAATACAAACTAGAAAAACTAGCCGTAATAGTATGGGAGTTATGGGTATGCGCTTAAGCCCAGAAGAATTCTTAATTGGGGCTGCTGTTTTTGATGATAATTCTTTAATCCAAAGTATTTTAGTAATGACTGAAAATGGTTTTGGTAAAATTACTAATATTAATCAATACCGCATTCAATCTCGCAATGGTAAAGGTTCTAAAACTATTAAAGTGAATGCTGAAAAAGGACAACTAATTGCTTTAAAAGTAGTTTTGCCTTCTGATGAATTAATTATTTCTTCTGATAAAGGACAAGTAGTAAGAGTTTCGATCGAAAATATTACAAAAACCAAAAATAAAGCGACACAAGGAACTAAAATTATTAAATTAAAAAACGCTCACAAGGCTGTTTCAGTAGCTATTATTCAAAAAGAAGATTCTTTAAAAATTAATATTTAATTGTGATTGATCTTTTCTTCCCTTCTTTCCGACATCAATACTATTAAAAAGTGGTTTAAAAATGATATATTGTAATCAAATAACTAATTCTTTTAAAGAAACTAAAAAACTAGGCTTTTGGTTAGCTCAACAAATAGCTAATCGAACTCAAAAAACTATTATTTTGTTACAAGGAACTGTAGGTTCTGGCAAAACAACTTTTACTAAAGGTTTGATTCAATCTTTGGGAATTAATCAAATTATTGCCAGTCCTACTTTTGTCCTTATGAAAACTTATGAAACCACTAATCGTAAAGTTTATCATTTAGATTTATATAAATCACCTCTAGAAGAAGAATTTTTAGAGGAGTTATTAGAAGAATTTATTAATCCTGATATTTTAATAGTTGAATTCCCTCAAGATCATCGCTATCTTTTTCCTAATTTTAATTTTTTAATTAAAATTGATTTTATCAATGAAAAGCAACGAAGAATCACTATGGAACAAAATATATAATTTTCTTTCTTGGACAACAATTATGTAAAAAGGTAACTGCATTATGAAAACAAAAAATATTTTAATCCTAGATTCTTCTAGCAAAAGCAAAATAATTATTTTAAGCCAAAATAATCAAATTAAAACCTTAAAGCAACCACTTATATCAAAAGATTATGTAGCCTCTATTACCTCTTTAATAGATGCTATTTTAAAAGAAAATAATATGACTTTAAAAAACCTTGATCTTATCGTAGTAGGCGTTGGTCCTGGTTCTTATACTGGCACAAGAGTAGCTGTTTTAACTGCTAAAATGTTATCTTGGACTTTACAAATTCCTTTATATCAAATTAGTAGTTTAATTCTTTTAACTAGTGGTTATTCTTCCCAATTTTTAACACCTTTAGTAGATGCCAGAAATAATTTCTTTTTTGCTTTAAGTTTCAACTTAAAGCAAATTTGCTTAAAAGAAGGACGCTATGATAGTTCTTTTTTACAATTTTTTAAAAATCATATCTTAATTTCTGAAGAAAGTATTAAGATATCACTGAATAATATTTATCTTTTTATGACACAAGTTTTAAATCCTCATTTATTGGTCCCTAATTATTTAGTACAAACTCAAGCCGAACGTCAATTAAAAAATCAAAAGTTAACTAAAGATAATAAATAAACAAAAAGACTACTAACCTTTAAAGGTTAGTAGTCTTTTTGTTTGTAATTTAAACTAATTTTTCATTTTATTTGCCTTTTCTTTAACTTTTCCAAAAGTCAAACTATGACTTTAGTCTAATTAAGGTTCTTTCGTTATAAAAAGACCCTCCTTAAGGAGGGTCTTTAATGGATTTTAAATGACTTTCATTAAAAAAGACTAATTTTGAAAGTTATTCGTTTTTAATGAAAGAAAATAATAATAAAAGTAGCCTCAACAGGCTACTTATGTTTAATTGACTTAAGAAAGATATAGTTAAAAAATAAAATCAGAAAATAATAATATGGTGGCTCCGGGCAGAATCGAACTGCCGACACGAGGCTCTTCAGGCCACTGCTCTACCGACTGAGCTACAGAGCCTAATAAAAATGGCGGTCCGGACGGGACTTGAACCCGCGATCTCCTGCGTGACAGGCAAGCATGTTAACCACTACACCACCGAACCTTTATTTGGTTGCGGGGGAAGGATTCGAACCTACGACCTTCGGATTATGAGCCCGACGAGCTACCAAACTGCTCTACCCCGCGATATATAATAATAAAATGGAAAAATGATTAATGGCGGAGGAAGAGGGATTCGAACCCCCGCGTCCTTTCAGACCTCTCAGTTTTCAAGACTGACCCCTTCAACCGGACTTGGGTATTCCTCCAAAAAATGGTGGACCCGGTAGGATTCGAACCTACGACCAACCGGTTATGAGCCGGTAGCTCTGACCAGCTGAGCTACAGGTCCATGGTAGCGGCAGAGGGAGTCGAACCCTCGACCTCACGGGTATGAACCGTGCACTCTTGCCAGCTGAGCTACACCGCCATTGTGCAAAAATCAATATTAATATTTATTTTTATTTTTGGTGGAGCTTAGCGGGATCGAACCGCTGACCTTCTGTGTGCAAGACAGATGCTCTTCCAGCTGAGCTAAAGCCCCTAAATTGGTACCTGGAGTCGGACTTGAACCGACACGGTCTATCAACCATGGGATTTTAAGTCCCACGTGTCTACCGATTCCACCATCCAGGCAATAATTAAAAAAAGTTAAAATTTATGTTTGTATGCAAAAAAATTGGTATCCCGTGAAGGGGTCGAACCTTCGACACCTTGATTAAAAGTCAAGTGCTCTACCAACTGAGCTAACGGGACAAGTGGTGCCAAAAACAGGAATCGAACCCGTAACCTACTGATTACAAATCAGTTGCTCTACCGATTGAGCTATTTTGGCAATAAATTATTATAGTTAATATTAAAAACAAAATATAAAATTATTTTATCCGATATCATCAGAAAAAATATTTTCTGGTAGAGGATGAGGGGCTCGAACCCCCGACATTCTGCTTGTAAGGCAGACGCTCTCCCAACTGAGCTAATCCTCTTTGAGGAGTTTGAATTCAATGACGGAAAATAATTAAAGCAAACCTTGGCACTCCCTATCTTCGCTCGTGAAAACTATTGTCAGTACTAAGGACTTAACTGCTGTGTTCGGGATGGGAACAGGTGTGGCCCCTTAGTTTTATGCACCAAGGATCTTTCAAAACTAGATAAACGGGTTAAAAAAAATCAAAGTCAATGGATCTATTAGTACTAGTCAGCTGAAAAGATCACTCTTCTTAGACCTCTAGCCTATCAACCTGATCGTCTTTCAGGGATCTCATAGGGAAATCTCATCTTAAGGGAGGCTTCACACTTAGATGCTTTCAGTGTTTATCCCTTCTATACATAGCTACTCAGCTGTGGCTCTGGCGAACCAACTGAAACACCAGCGGTATATCCATCCCGGTCTTCTCATACTAGGGACAGTTCCTTTCAAATTTCCAACGCCCACGACGGATAGAGACCGAACTGTCTCACGACGTTCTGAACCCAGCTCGCGTTCCGCTTTAATGGGCGAACAGCCCAACCCTTGGAACCTTCTCCAGCTCCAGGATGCGATGAGCCGACATCGAGGTGCCAAACCGCTTCGTCGCTGTGAACGCTTGGAAGCGATAAGCCTGTTATCCCCAGGGTAGCTTTTATCCGTTGAGTCACGGCCCTTCCATTCGGTACCGTAAGATCACTAAGTCCGACTTTCGTCCCTGCTCGACTTGTCAGTCTCGCAGTCAAGCTCCCTTATGCCTTTATGCTCTACAAATGATTTCCAACCATTTTGAGGGAACCTTCGAACGCCTCCGTTACTTTTTAGGAGGCGACCGCCCCAGTCAAACTGCCCACCAAACACTGTCCCTCACAATCTACTTGTGCAGGTTAGAAACTAAAAATAACAAGGGTGGTATCCCAAGGATGACTCCCAAAAAACTAGCGTTTTTTGATCATAGTCTCCCACCTATCCTGTACATCCTATTTCCAATTTCAATATTAAGTTGCAGTAAAGCTCCATGGGGTCTTTTCGTCCTGTCGCGGGTAACCGGCATTTTCACCGGTAATTTGATTTCACCGAGGCTCTTGTTGAGACAGCGCCCAAATCGTTATGCCTTTCGTGCGGGTCGGAACTTACCCGACAAGGAATTTCGCTACCTTAGGACCGTTATAGTTACGGCCGCCGTTTACTGGGACTTCAATTCAATGCTTCGTTACCTGACATCTCCTTTTAATCTTCCAGCACCGGGCAGGCATCAGCCCTTATACATCACCTTGCGGTTTAGCAAAGACCTATGTTTTTGATAAACAGTCGCTTGGGCCTATTCTCTGCGGCTTTTACTTTTAATAAAAGCTCTCCTTATCCCGAAGTTACGGAGTCATTTTGCCGAGTTCCTTAACAAGAGTTTGCTCGCGCGTCTTAGTATACTCTACCTTCCCACCTGTGTCGGTTTACGGTACGGGTAGTTAATCAATTAACCCTAGAAGCTTTTCTTGAAAGCATGACATCAATCACTTTACTTTCAAACCTCATCTTTAAATGAGCAAACGGATTTGCCTATCTGCTCAGACTTAGTTTTTCTACCCCAATCCAATCAGGGGCGCGTTTAGCCTTCTTTGTCCCTCCATCAGTTGATTAACTAGTGCAGGAATCTCAGCCTGCTTGCCATCGGCTACGGACTTCTCCCTCACCTTAGGACCCGACTAACCCAGGGAGGACGAACCTGGCCCTGGAAACCTTGGGTTTTTGACGGATAGGATTCTCACCTATCTTTTCGTTACTTACACCGGCATTCTCACTTCTGACCTCTCCACCACTGCTTCCGCTATGGCTTCACTGATGTCAGAACGCTTCCCCTACCATTGAAATAACTATAAATAGTTATTCTAATCCGTAGCTTCGGTATGATGTTTTAGCCCCGGTACATTTTCGGCGCAGAGTCATTCGACTAGTGAGCTATTACGCACTCTTTAAAGGATGGCTGCTTCTAAGCCAACCTCCTAGTTGTTTTAACGTCTTCACTTCCTTTGCCACTTAACATCAATTTTGGGACCTTAGCTGACGGTCTGGGCTCTTTCCCTTTTGACCATGGACCTTATCACCCACAGTCTGACTGCTGATTTTATTTGATAACATTCGGAGTTTGATTGAATTCGGTACCCCGAGGTGGAGCCCTTACTCATTCAGTGCTCTACCTTCATCAAATAACCAAATCAACGCTAGCCCTAAAGCTATTTCGGGGAGAACCAGCTATCTCTGAGTTCGATTGGAATTTCACCCCTAGCCACAAGTCATCCAAACACTTTTCAACGTGTCCTGGTTCGGTCCTCCATTTAGTTTTACCTAAATTTCAACCTGCTCATGGCTAGCTCACTTCAGTTTCGGGTCTATGACATGCAACTAAAACGCCCTTTTAAGACTCGCTTTCGCTACGGCTCCGTTCCTTCAAACTTAACCTTGCTCCATATCATAACTCGCCGGTTCATTCTGCAAAAGGCAAGCCATCACACTTTAACGTGCTTTGACTAATTGTAAGCACACAGTTTCAGGATCTATTTCACTCCCCTTTCGGGGTTCTTTTCACCTTTCCCTCACGGTACTAGTTCACTATCGGTCACTAAGTAGTATTTAGCCTTAGGAGATGGTCCTCCCATCTTCCGACAAGATTTCTCGTGTCTCGCCGTACTTGTTGATACCCTAGATTTTAACTTACGTTTACGGGACTGTCACCCACTATGGTACTTCTTTCCAAAAGCTTCTACTTCGTTAAAACTTTATAACTAGCAATGGTATCAGGCTATTCCGGGTTCGCTCGTCACTACTACCAGAATCGTTATTACTTTCTTTTCCTGCAGTTACTTAGATATTTCAGTTCACTGCGTTTCCTTCCTCTTGCGAGGATGTTACAGCTTCAATGTAACGGGTTGTCCCATTCGGATACCCACGGATCTCCACTTATTTACAGCTTCCCGTGGCGTTTCGCCGTTAATTGCGTCCTTCATCGGCTCTTAGTGCCAAGGCATCCACTGTGCGCCCTTAATTCCTTTGATTTTTTTAACCTTAGTTTATCTACTTTTCAAAGAGCTTTTTTAAGATGTGACCTATTTTGGTGGGCCTAAATGGACTTGAACCACCGACCTCACGCTTATCAGGCGTGTGCTCTAACCAACTGAGCTATAGGCCCTAATCTTAAAAAATGAAAAACTTTTTTAAGTCTCTCAAAACTGAAGATGATAACTTTTTCCTTAGAAAGGAGGTGATCCATCCCCACCTTCCGGTAGGGATACCTTGTTACGACTTAACCCCAATCATCAACCCTACCTTAGACGGCTCCCTCTTGATTGCTCAAGTTAGGCCACCGGCTTTGGGTATTGCCAACTTTCGTGGTTTGACGGGCGGTGTGTACAAACCCCGAGAACGTATTCACCGCGACATGCTGATTCGCGATTACTAGCGATTCCAACTTCATGAAGTCGAGTTGCAGACTTCAATCCGAACTGAGACTGTTTTTTTGAGATTTGCCAAAAGCTCGCGCTTCAGCTACCCTTTGTAACAGCCATTGTATCACGTTTGTAGCCCAGGTCATAAGGGGCATGATGATTTGACGTCGTCCCCACCTTCCTCCAATTTATCATTGGCAGTCTTGCTAAAGTCCCCAACTTAATGATGGCAATTAACAACAAGGGTTGCGCTCGTTGCGGGACTTAACCCAACATCTCACGACACGAGCTGACGACAACCATGCACCACCTGTGCAACTGATAACCTCCACTGTATTTCTACAACTTTGCAGAAGCATGTCAAGACCTGGTGAGGTTTTTCGGGTACCTTCGAATTAAACAACATGATCCACCGCTTGTGCGGAGTCCCGTCAATTCCTTTAAGTTTCATACTTGCGTACGTACTACTCAGGCGGAGTACTTAATGTGTTAACTTCGACACTGGTTTAACCCAACGTCTAGTACTCATCGTTTACGGCGTGGACTACCAGGGTATCTAATCCTGTTTGCTCCCCACGCTTTCGTGCCTCAGCGTCAGTTAAGACCCAGCAAGCCGCCTTCGCTTATGGTGTTCCTCCATATCTTTACGCATTTTACCGCTACACATGGAATTCCACTTGCCTCTATCCAACTCTAGTCAAACAGTTTTTATAGCATCACAATGTTAAGCATTGCACTTAGACCATAAACTTATTAAACCGCCTACGCACCCTTTACGCCCAATAATTCCGGATAACGCTCGCCCCCTATGTATTACCGCGGCTGCTGGCACATAGTTAGCCGGGGCTTATTCATTAAGTACCGTCATAATGGTTTTTCCACCATCTTTTCTTCCTTAATAAAAGAACTTTACGTACCGAAATACTTCATCGTTCACGCGGCGTTGCTCGGTCAGAGTTTCCTCCATTGCCGAAAATTCCCTACTGCTGCCTCCCGTAGGAGTTTGGACCGTGTCTCAGTTCCAATGTGGCCGTTCAGCCTCTCAGCCCGACTACACATCATCGTCTTGGTAGGCTTTTACCCTACCAACTAACTAATGTGACGCAAGCCCCTCCTTAAGCATACCTATTGCTAGGTCTTTTAAAAATAAGAAGATGCCTTCTTATCTCCTATCCAGTCTTAGCAGTCGTTTCCAACTGTTATCCTCGTCTTAAGGGCAGATTACTTACGCGTTACTCACCCGTTCGCCACTAAAATTTAATTGCTTAAATTTCCGTTCGACTTGCATGTATTAGGCACGCCGCCAGCGTTAATCCTGAGCCAGGATCAAACTCTTCGTATATTGTTACTATTACTTTTAAATTAAACTAGTTAATTTAAAAAATGAAATTAAAAATTTATAAGTATCATCTTCAGTTTTCAAAGATTAAAAAAAGAATCTTAATGGTGAAGGGAGATGGATTCGAACCATCGTACCTTACGGAACAGTTTTACAGACTGCTGCGTTTAGCCACTTCGCTATCCCTCCAAAATTAAAAATGTAAAATTTATTTACCTAATTTATTATAACACAGACAAAAGGAAAAAGCAATTTTTTTAAAATTTAATTTAAAAATGCATATTTAGTAAAAATAGACAACCATTAATCTTTGGTAAAACAAATTATCAAATACAATATTTGTCTATTTTTAAAATAGTGATGCAAAAAATTAAATAGATTTATTTTTCAATTCCCAATATTTTTTTTCCAATTTTTTGCGAGTAATTAAAGTTTGAAAAATAGTATAAGTATTTCCAACAATCCAATATAAAGATAAAACTGTATTAGAACGAGAAAAAAAGACCATCATTAAAATCATAATCCAACTTGTAATTTTCATTGTTTTTTCTGACTGTTTAGCTTTCATTTTTTGTTCTGCAGTTAAATGATGTGTAGAAGTTTTTAAATAATCAGGTTTTTTAAAACTTATCTTATTTAAAATAAACATTGTTATACCCACTAAAAAAGATAATAAAATAACAATAGAAATGTCATTAGGTTGATCGGGATCTAAACTAATAAATCCTAAAAAAGGTTGGTGAATTAAAGCAGAAGTTTCAAAAATACCTCCCTGAATTAAAAAACGACGTAAAGTTTGGTTGATAGCAATGAATAAAGGTAGTTGTAAAAAGGAAACTAAAAAACCCCAAAAACTAAAATTATTCTTACGATAAACTTTTAAAATTTCTAACTGCATTTTTTGAATAGAAGCAGGATCTTTTTGTAAAGCATATTTTTGTTTCACTTTTGCAATTTCAGGTTGCAATAAATTCATATTCATGCTAAAAGTACTAGTTTTGGTATAAATAGGCCAAGTTAAGGTGCGGATGATAATAGTGGTTAACACAACACCAAGTCCCAAGTTTCCAAAAAACGCGCCACCACCAATATTAATTAAAAAAGTTGAGAAAAAATATAATAGAAAACTAATAGAAATAATTAAAACATTCCACAAATAACCAAAAAGACTCCAATCCAACCTAGAAGGCCATTGAATTGGCAGAGAAGAGTTGGTAATGTAAGTTTCTATTGTTACTGTTACTTTTTCTGATTCTGATGATGACGACTGGGGTGATAATATAAGTTCGACACTAGAAGAAGAATCATTGGAAACATTATTAAAGAGTTTTTGAGGTTCTTTGACACCAGGAGATAATTCAATTTTTTCAATCGTACTCTTGTTATTAATTGTTAAATGTTTTTGAATTTTATGCAAGTATTCTTTACCACTAATATATTCACAATTAGTGCCAGCAGGAATAGTCCAAAAGGCATACATAATTTTAATTTTTTCTGCGTCTGATTTAGCCGATTTAAATGATAAGTTTAATGGTGGAAGACTAACAACTGATTCATTTTCAACAACTGGTGGTAATTTAGAAAGCAATCCGAAAAAATATTTTTCATTTTTTTTTCTTTCAAACCATTTATCATAATCTTCTTGTTTATCTATTTTAACTTCTTTATTTTTATGATCAACAGCATAAATAACAAAGTGATCCGCACCAATGTTAACTTTTTGTAAAAACTTAATATTTAAAGCTTTTTTTGGCCAAAAAAACCAAATACCTATAACTAACAAAGTAATTATTAAAAAAAAAGAATTTTTTTTAAGAATACTGTTTTTAACATCCATATTTATTAATCCTTTATTTTAATGATTAGGAAGCAGCAAGTTAATTTTTAAAGCAAATTGTGCAAATAAATTTTTTAATTGCTGAAAATTTAAACCTTTAGCTTGAGGCTTAATAACGATCACAAAAAACATTTCTGGATTCAAATGAAGAGAATAATTAGTAATAATTGATCGGAAACGCCTTTTGATTAAATTTCTTTGATAAGCTTTGCCATATTTTTTACCAACACTCAAAGCAAACTTAAAATGAGAAGTAGTTTTTTGCAAAACATAATGAATAATAAAACAAAAATTACCACGTCTTTTTTTAGATTTAAAAACAGATGTAACTTCGCTTTCTTTTTTAAGAATATATTTTCTTTTCATCTTTTTAAATAACCCTAAAACTCTTCAACTTCTATGTTTATAATTCAAGCAAGCAAGCAAAAATATTTACAGTCTTTTTGCTTAAAAAAGATAAATCAAAAGGTGCCAAAAAAACATGTCTTAATGGTTAATTTGATTTATTCTTAACATTTAAACAGTTAATTGAACACGGCCTTTGGCTCTTCTGCGCGCAAGCACTTTGCAACCGCCAGCAGTTGCCATTCTTGCTCGAAAACCATGAGTTCTTTTTCTTTTAATTTTACTAGGTTGATATGTTCGTTTCATAAAAAAACCTCTCTTCTATTTAAACACACTTTTATAATTATAACTTTTTTATTGTTAAATGTCAATATCCAAAAATATTATTTACAAGAAATAAATATAATTATCATGCATCCATAAAAAAACCTAAAAACATAATAATTAGATTTTTAATAAGCTCTAGCAAATAAAACAGTTTGCAAGGCTTTTTGATGTGTTACCGGACAATTAGTAGTAATTAAGGGAGTTTCTAAAATAACTCTTGCAATAGCTCCAGTTTCCGCTTTAATGCGCATTTCAGCTTCAGTTCCTGCAATACTCATCGCCACATAACCTCCTTTTTGAAGATATGTTTTAAATTCTTCATAAGTAGATGCTTGATGACGATTAGCTTCTAAATGTTGCAAGGCTTTTTGATACATATTATCATGAATTGTTTGTAGTAATTGAGGAATTTCTTCTTTCAAAGTGGAAATTTTAATATTACGTTTATCAAAATTATATCTTTGAAAAAGAGTGATTTCTTCTTTCATTAAATCACGTTTACCAATTTCAATTCTCAAAGGAACTCCTTTGAGTTCATACTGACTGAATTTCCAACCAGGAGTTTTTTTTTGCAAATCCAAATGAACGCGATAATCTTGTTTTAATAAGTTAAATATTTGATGGGCAGTTTGTTGTACCAATTCTTCTTGGGGATGCAAAGGAATAATAACAATTTGTATCGGAGCAATATAAGGAGGCAATACTAAACCTTCATCATCGCTATGAACCATAATTAAAGCACCTATTAAACGAGTTGAAATACCCCAAGATGTTTGATGCACGTATTTATTTTGGTGATCTCGATCTTGGAATTGAATTTGAAAAGGTTTAGCGAAATTAGTTCCTAAATAATGTGAAGTTCCTGATTGTAAAGCTTGACCATCATACATTAAAGCTTCAATAGAATAAGTAATTAAAGCCCCAGCAAATTTTTCACTTTCGGTTTTTCGACCGCAAACAAAAGGGATGGCTAAAAGTTCTTTACCTAATTTTTGATACAGTTGAATAATATTTAAGGTCTGTTGGATAGCTTCTTGTTTGGTGGCATGAATGGTATGGCCTTCCTGCCATAAAAATTCTTTACCACGCAAAAAAGGTTTAGTGCTTTTTTCCCATCTTAAAACATTACACCATTGATTATATAACTTGGGTAAATCACGATAAGAATTAACAATTTTAGCATAATATTGAGAAAATAAAACTTCTGATGTTGGTCTAATAACTAATTTTTCAGATAATTCTTTGTGGCCAGTAGTGGTAACAATGGCTACTTCAGGGGAAAAGCCCTCAATATGTTCTTTTTCTTTTTGAAAAAGATTTTCCGAAAAAACTAAAGGGAAATAAACATTTTGATGCCCTGTTTTTTGTAACTCATTATTCACATATTTTTGAATATTTTCCCACAAAGAATAACCATAAGGAAGATAAATTATAAATCCTTTAATGTCTGAATATGCTATTAATTCAACTTTTAGGCAAATATCTGTATACCACTTTCCGAAATCAGATAAGCGTGAGGTAACTTTTGTAACCCGTTTTATTGTTTTCATTTTAAGATGACCTTTATATAGTTATTGAAAAAATAACTATTTTTAAAATTAAATATAAAATTTTCAGTTTGGAATTTCAACTATTAGTTAAATGTAGGCGAATGTGGGCGAAAACAAAAAGGATTAATAACTAAAAGAATGTAATTCAAAAATAAATATTTAAACAAAATCCAACTAAAAAGATAATTTTATTGAAATATTTATTTTTTTAAACTAACGAAACAAGTATTTTCAAGATATTATTTTTTTTCATGCAAAAAATATTTTAATCCAAATGAAATACATAAAAAATGGCGGAGCAGAAGGGATTCGAACCCTTGCACCGATTTCTCGGACTACGTCCTTAGCAGGGACGCCTCTTATAGCCGCTTGAGTACTACTCCTTCAATATACAAGTTTTTTAAAATATTTTAAGGATAAAAATCAAATAAACATTAAAGGAAATAAAAATAAAATCCAACAAAATAAAAAAGAAAGTGGAGGCCCCGAACGGATTTGAACCGTTGATCAAGCTTTTGCAGAGCCATGCCTTACCACTTGGCTACAGGGCCAAAAAATAAAAAATTAATTATTGCAAGCAGTTTTCATAAGAGCTTCAATTTCGTGAATTTCTTTAGGAATTTTTTGAGATAAATTAATAGCCCCGTCTTTGGTGACCAAAAGATCATCTTCAATCCTAATGCCAATATTGAATTTTTTCAAATACAATCCTGGTTCAATAGTAATAACACTATTTTCTCCAATAATATTAGAATAGTTACACACATCATGAACATCTAAACCTAAATGATGAGCCAACCCGTGATAACAATACTGATCAATGCTTTGACCATCTTCTAAAAGAGATAACTCTTTTAAACCTTGAGTTAAAATAGCTTTACCATATTGATTTAATTGGGTAAAAGTATATTCTGGTTTTACAAAAGCAATCAGTTCTTTATTGGCTTTTAACACTAAACTATAAAGTTTTTTTTGCAAAGAAGTAAAAAAACCACTAACAGGATAACAACGCGTAATATCAGATGAATAATGATTATAAGTAACTCCTGAATCCAACAATAAAAGATCATTAGATTGCAATTGTGAATGATTGCGATCATAATGTAAAATTAAGGCATTCTTGCCAGAAGCGGCAATCGTTTGAAAAGCATTATTAGTGTGTTTGTTTTCCAAAAAATAATGAAATAAGGCAGTTACTTGATATTCATACATAGGTAGTTTAATTTTTGGTAATAAATAACTTAAGGCTTGTTGGTGAATATCAATAGCCATCTTAATTTGTTCTTGCTCGTAATTACTTTTACTTTGGCGCAAAGAAGATAACAAAGGAGAACTATTATAAATTTTTAAAAAAGGATACAAAGATAATAATTTTTGTGAATATCGCGAAGCCCAACTAGCTTCTTGCTCCAAAGAACTATTTTGTCTTGATAAATCAAAATAAATACTATCTAAAGAAGCAACAACAGCACTTCTCAAAGGATTAATTGTTTGCAACAAAAAGGAAGAAAAAGATTCTATTTGATGAAGATGAGATATATTAATTTGCGATATTTGCGAAGCATCAGCAAAACTTAAAACATCGCCATCCCATAACGTTTTATAAGAATTACTTGCTTCTAAAAATAAATAAGTTTTATGACTATGTAAAGTTTTAATAATCAATAAAATGACATTGTCCTGATTAATTCCTGTTAAATAATAAAAATTATGATTAACTGCAAAAGGAAAGTATTGATCAGCACTTTTAATAATTTTTTTACCAGAATAAAATAAAGCTAAGGTATTAGGTTGCATTTCATTAATAAAATTATTTCGATTTTGTAAAAACATAAAACCATGAATCCTTTTTTTACATCTGATGTTATTGCAAACATAAGTGTTTTATAGCTGCAATATCGAAAAAACAAACATCAATGAAACTTTTTTAACAAATAATAAAAATCAAAAAAATTATTTTTTTTCTCGATGTAAAGTATGTGTTCTTGTAAAAGGACAATATTTTTTCAATTCTAAACGCCCAAGGGTTCTTTTTTTATTTTTATCAGTATGATAATTTTCTCTTTTACAATCTGTACAAACCAATTTTACTAAATCACGCATCTTTGATTATTCTCCTAACTATTAAATCAATATAAACTTATTATATCAAAAATTTATATTCAAAATCAAAAAATTATTATTATTGTTGTAATTTAAAATGATATTTGGTACCCACCATTCTTCTTTTCATATACAAAAGGATAAATGTCATTAAAAAAATTGGTACAAAAAGCACAATAAAAATAACAAAAACACGTTCATATCCGCCATAACGAAAAAGATATTGCTTTTTTCTTTCTTTGTGTTTGCTTGATTCAGTTGGATTTTGAGCTTTATTTAATTTAGCTTTTTTTTGATTTTCAAATTCTTGATCAGGGTAAAAAGGGGAAAAAAACCAATAAGGGAAATGTTTAAAAGGATCGATTTTAGCATCTGCTGGAGAATTAACAATAGGTTGATCTTTTTTAAAATGACATAAATATGGTTTAATAGCAAAATAACCAAATAAACTAAAAAACAACATATAAAGAAAAGGATGAACCCAAGCAATCCATATTTTGCGATAAGAAATAGCAAAGATATTAACTTTAAAATAAAAATAAACAAAAGTTAAAGGGGTTAAAGTATGTAGTAAATGTGAAAGAAAATAAGAAAGTTTGAATTGAAATGTAGTTAATTGTTGAAATTGATTAATAACAATATGAAAAATTAACCCTGTCATTAAAATACTAATTAAACAAGCAAAAACCAAATAATGATACCACTTTTGATAACGATATTTAGTGAAAAATAAAATATAAACCAATAAAACAAATAAATTACTTTGATAAGTGAAATAAAAAACCATTTTGATCAAAGTATTGTGATTAGGATACCAACTAGTGCCATAATCTAAAATTCCTTCGCGCACATATTCAGGAGTTTGGTATTTATTATCCCAATATGATTTGTTGTTCTTACGAGCATTGTCATAATCAACAACAAAAGCAAAAATCATAACAAAAATAGCTAACATTAAAAAAAAGGAAACAACGTTAGTGTTTTTAAAATAATTACGAATAGATATTATCTTTTTAATTTTTTGTTTAATTTGTGGTTTAATTTTCATATCACGACCTTTGATATTTAAAAAATTATTTTTACAAATAATCGGTATTAAATTTTCATTTAGGAAAAATTTAAGATTTTTCTTAATGTTTAATAATAGGTTTAATCAAGTTGTCTTCTAAAGCTTGAGGAAAAGGATATTTTTCTTCACGCATTCTTTTAAATAATAAATAAATAAAACCTCTTTGAAAATCAATGCGAGTAATAACTGCTATTTCTTTTTCATTTTCAACTCTTGCTCTTTGTCCTATTAAATTAGTTTTAGGGAAAGTTTTCACTATCGGCAATACCTACTTTCTTTTAGAACGAATTTCTTGACCAAAAAAACAAAAAGATCAAGAATAAAAAAATATAATAAAAAAAACAAACTAAGAAAAGTTTGTTTTTTTATTACAAAAATACTCACAAAAACTAACGATAATTTTTTTAAGAAATAAAAATATCTTTAAAACTTTTGCTAAATTTAAAAACAGGAACTTTTTTAGCTGGAATATCAATAGGTTTGCCGGTTCTAGGATTTTTCCCTTGGTACGCATTTCTTTGCTTCACTTCGAAAGTGCCAAAACCAGTTAAAGTAATTTTTTCTTCTTCTTCAAGAGATTGCATACTTTCTGCAATTACGTCAACAAAACTAGTAAGTAATTTGTCAGCGTCTTTTTGACTAATACCATTTTTTTCAGCTAATTTTTTTAAAAATTCTAACTTACTCATTTTTTTTACTTCCTTTCTTTTAAATTACATACTTATTATAACATCAAAAATATTTTACAAACAAAAACAAATAATTTTTTCAAATACTAATCAATTTTAAATATTTTTAACAATCATTTTTAAAAGGTCTTTGCATCAATTCATCCAAAATAACTTCAAAAGCTTTATTTTCAAAAATCAAGGCATGTGCTGATTGAATAAGAGGTAAATTTAAATGATGTTGTAATTGTAACTGATAAAAAGCTTGTAAACTTTGAAAACCTTCAATAATTTGAGAAGAATCATCCATAATCTGTTGATAAGTTTTACCTGAACCAATTTTAATACCAGCAGTAAAATTTCTCGAATAGGAACTAAAAGCAGTAACAATTAAATCACCTAAACCAGGCAACCCCAAAACTGTTTGAGGATTACCGCGATAAAAAGCAACTAAACGCGACATTTCTAAAATCCCACGACTCATCAAAGCTGCTTGAGAATTGATGCCAAACTTTTTAGCAACTAAAATACCGTTAATCAACGCTAACACGTTTTTAAAAGAACTACAAATTTCATTGCCCACCAAATCCACAGAAGTATAAATTTTTAAATATTGCGAATTGGAAAAAATTTTTTGAATATCGGCAGCAAAAGAGGGATCGCGCGAAGATGCTGTCAAAAAGGTTAATTTTCTTAAAATAACTTCTTCGGCATGCGAAGGACCCATTAAAGAAGCATAATTTTTAAGTAAAGGAGCAGGAATAACTTGGGTTACAATTTGCGAAACACGTAAAAAAGTAAGTGGTTCGATTCCTTTTGACACATTAACAAAAGCTTTAGGAGTTTTAATTAATAAAGCTGCTTCTTGCAACACTTGTCGCATTACTTTAATAGGAACAGCAAGAACCAATAAATCAGAATATAATAATGCTTCTGAAAGATTAGAAACAGCTTTAATATTTTTCAAAGAAACGTTAAAAAGAGGGTGTTCCCCTTGATTTATTTTATCGATATAACGACAATTAAGATCATAAACTAAAACTTGATGACAATTATCAGTTAGCACTTGAGCTAAGGTAGCACCCCAAGCACCGCTTCCAATAATAGTAATTTTCATAATGTCCAAAAACCTTTCTTGAAAATAAAAACATGGATAATTAGTAAACAAAAAATATAAATGAGCTAATAACTAAAATAACCAAAGATAAAGGGACATAAATAACCAAAATGAAAAGAGGAGCAAAAGTTAAATTATTTTTTTTTATGAAAAAGTAGTTTAAGAGGGGTTCCTATTAAATTAAGACTTTGACGAAATTGATTTTTCAAAAACCTTTCATAAGAAAAATGAATATATTTAGGATTATTCACAAAACATAAAAACTCAGGAGCCTTACTTTTGGTTTGTACAATATATTGAAACTTAGCTTTGCCTTGATTAAAAAAAGTTGGAGGAGTAATTAAAACAGCTTCTTGCAAAATATTATTTAATTGATTAGTGCTAAAAATACTTTGATAATTGTGAAACACTAATTTTAAATTCATAAATATTTGCTGTACCCGATTAGCTTTTAAAGCTGATAAAAAAACAATAGGAGCATATGATAAAAACTGAAATTCTTGTCTAATCTGTTGTTCAAAATGTTTCATCGTATTAGTGTCTTTGGCAATTAAATCCCACTTATTGACAACAATTAAACATGCTTTGTGATGTTTTAAAATAAAACCAGCAATATTTTTATCTTGTTCTAAAATACCTGCCTGAGCATCAATAATTAAGCAAGCAATATCGGAATTAGCTAAAGAGCCTAAAGCTCTTAAAACACTATATTTATCTTCTTGTTCATATATTTTACCTCTTTTTTTAATTCCTGCAGTATCAATAATTTGATATTTTTGCCCTTCATTTTCAAAAAAAGTATCCACAGAATCAGTAGTAGTTCCTGCCAAATCAGAAACTACCATTCTTTGAGAAGTTAAAATAGTATTAGTAAGAGTTGATTTACCAACATTAGGTCTCCCAATAACACAAAACTTAATAACATTATCAAATGTACTTTTTAGTGTAGTTGATATAGAAGTTTGTTCACTTAAAGAGATCAAAGGGGGGTTTTTGCGGCAATGCCCAACAATATGATCTAAAAGGTCGCCAATACCAATTCCATGATGAGCACTAACAGGAAAGGGAGAACCAAAACCCAAAGCATAAAATTCATAAATATTAGATAATAAAGTTTGATTATCAATTTTATTAACAACTACAAACACAGGTTTTTGACTTTTATACAAAATTTTAGCTAAAAAATGATCACTTTGGGTTAAACCGGTTCGTCCATCAACTACAAAAAGAATAGCATTTGCTTCATCTAAAGCTAATTGAGCTTGTTGTTTGATTTGCTCTAAAAAAGGAATATCTTTAATTTCAATCCCACCGGTATCAATAACATCAAATGTTTGTGTTAACCATGTTGCTTGAGCATAAATACGATCACGAGTAATACCTGATTTGTGATGAGTAATAGCTTGTCTTTTGCCAACAAAACGATTAAAAAGACTAGATTTACCAACATTAGGACGCCCTAAAATAGCTATTTTAAAAGACATAAGGGGCTTCTTGAAGGCTTCTTTTTTTAATCAAAGAAGTTATTTTTAAAACTACTTCATTAACCGATAATTCAGTAGTATCTAATAAAACAGCATCGTTGGCCCTTATCAAAGGAGATAAGTGACGATGGTAATCTTGATGGTCGCGCTCTTTTAATTGTTCAATAATATCTTGTATTTCCATAATTTTACCTTTTTTCAGGGCTTCTTCTTGTTTTCTTAAAGCTCTTTTAGTAATATTGGCAGTTAGAAAAATTTTTAAATTCGCATCAGGAATAATAACAGTTCCTATGTCTCTGCCATCCATAATTAAATAAGGAGTTTTAGCACAAATTTCTTTTTGCAACACCAATAATTTATTTCTAACCGCAGGAATAGAAGCTATGGAAGATACTTTTTTTTCAACATCTAAGGTTTTAATTTTTAAAGAAACATCTTCTTGATTTAAAAAAATTTTATTATCACAATAAGAAATATCCATTTTTAACAAAGCTTGTTGCAATAATTTTTCATTTTTCAATGAAATTTTATTTTCTAACAAATACAAAGTCAAAGCACGAAACATAGCCCCTGTATCAATATGATCCCAACCTAATTTATAAGATAATTTTTGACTAATAGTGCTTTTACCAGCTCCTGCAGGACCATCAATTGCTAATTTAAAACTTTGCATATCAAACACTTACTCCTTATATAATCAATCTTTTCCAAGGTTATTTGGAAACTTGATTAGTTAAAACTTTTAATTTCTTAATTTCGTGAACCTTTAAAGGGCGATAGGCACCCATTGTTAACCCGTCAATAGTTAAAAAAGCATAACGATAACGTTTTAACTTTAAAACTTGATACCCTAAAGATGCTATCATTTTACGAATTTGTCGATTTTTCCCTTCAGTAATAACTATTTTTAACCAAGTTGATGGTTTCGGAAGACGACAGTTTTTCAAAAGACATACCTCTTGAACAGTGGCTAAATAATTATTATCAATCAGAATCCCTTTTTTAAAAACCAAAAGATCTTTTTTAGTTAAAAAAACATTAATTTTAACATGATATTCTTTAGGAACAGCAAAACAAGGATGGGTTAACTTTTGAGTCAAATCACCATCATTAGTAATTAAAAGTAAACCTGTAGTGTTAAAATCTAAACGACCTACAGGATATAATCTTTGGTTTTTAGCTTCTGCTAACAAATCTAAAACAGTTAATCTTTTTTTATTATCTTTAGCTGTGGAAAGATAACCCATTGGTTTATTAAGTAAATAATAAAAAAAAGCAATTTTAACAATAGGAGTATTGTCTAAAGTAATAACATCGGAAGAAAATACTTTAGCACCTAACTGGTCCACTATTTGATTATTAACTTTGACTCTTTTTTGCAAAATTAAAGCTTCTGCTTTTCTTCTTGAAGCAACGCCTGCTGCAGCTAAAACTTTTTGTAATCTCTCCATAAAAAATACCTAAAACCTTCTTTTGTTTGCGCAAAACAAACACTTAAACTAATTTAACAATTATTGCAACTAGCAATCAAAAATTAAAACAAATAACGCGGATAATATTTATTTTTGTCCAAAACATCATAATAAGCAATAAAGTTATTGTTGCTATCTTTTACTATAAAAGGTTTTTCTGTAATACGTTGTCTTTTATCTAAATAAACACCATTTTTAACTAATTTAATCAAATAATCATTTAAAACTATTTGATCATAATTTTTAAATAAAGAAGTGTCTGGAATACAATCATTTACTGTTAACTGTTCCAAAGTCTTAGCATTTTTTAATAAATAAGATCCAATAGCAACCCGTTGTAAAGACGAAAGAGCTCCATAAGTATCCATTTTTGAAGCTATATCTTGAGCTAAACTGCGAATATAAGTCCCTTTAGAAACGCGTGTTAAAAAAGATATTTGATTATGACAAAGAGGCGATGTAGCTTCTAAATGATGAATAATCACTTTTTTGAGAGGAAGCGCAATGGTTTTATTTTGCCGTGCTAAATGATACATTTTTTGACCATTAACTTTAATAGCTGAAAACATCGGAGGAATTTGATCATATGTTTGTTGATGAAAAGCTTTAAAAGATGTTTTGAGTAAATTTTCATCAATAACAACATTTTTTTCATCAATCAACTTACCTGTAACATCTAAAGTATCATATTTGCGATTAAAAAGAAAAGTTCCTTGATAAGTTTTACAAAGTTTATCAAACAAAAAAGTTAATTTAGTGGCTTTACCAACACAAACAATTAAAAGACCAGAAGCCAAAGGATCTAAAGTTCCTGTGTGTCCTGCTTTATTAACTTGAAATTTTTTTTTAATACGCCAAACTACATCATGCGAAGTCAAATTGATGTCTTTATGAACCAAAAAAACACCATTCATTTGACTAAGAGCGGGATTCGAAGCAAAAACCATTATTGATGAGTGTTTAAAAGATCTAATAACGATTTTTTGTCTAAAGAGCCCACTTGTCTTAATAATTCTTTTTTATTTTTATATAAAATTAAAGTAGGGAAGCTAGAAATTTGATGTTCTAATGTTAATTGCCTATAAGCGTCAATGTCTACTTTCACGAAAAGAACTTCTTTTTGTAAAACCGCCACTTCTTCTAAAATAGGAGCTAACTTTTGACACGGAGGGCACCAAGTAGCAAAAAAGTCAACAAGGACTAATTCTTTTTGATGAAGTAATTCCTTGAAATTTTCTCCTTGATAATTAATAACTTGATTTATTGGCATTTTATAAACTCCTTTTTTTATATACTACAATTTATTATAACTGAAAAAAATAATAAATTAATTAATAATTTAGATGTTGATTGGTAATTATTAATCAACAAAATAAAATTATAGTTTTACTTTAGAAAAAGCAAAGATTTTCATAACAATTTCACCAAAACAAAATACAAAAAAATATAATTTAATTAAACAACATTGAAGGAAGATAAAACAGTATCTAAATCTAAACGTTGAAATAAAATTTCATCTTGCATCAATTCTTGGGCATCAAGCAAACCAAAAGTACTTAAACTTTCAAAAGTAACAACTTGCGCCCTAATTTGAAACAAAATTTTATCAGCTGTTTGAGGCAAAAAAGGTTTTAATAAAACACCTAAAAACCTTAAACTTTCAAACAAAGAATATAAAACATAATCCAAAAGAGAAGCTTTTTCAGCAATTCTAAATAATTTCCAAGGCTCAACTAAATCAATATATTTATTAATAAAACGAGCTAATTGCATAATTTCTGCTAAAGCATCGCCAACCTTACATTCTGCCATTTTTTGACGCACTAAAGGAAGAATTAATAAAACTTTTGATGATAAATCAAAATCATCATTTTCACTAGGATTAATTAAAATTTTATTCAAATAATTTTGACGATAACTTTTTACCATTCCAAAAATTCTATGAACTAAATTACCAACCACATTAACTAAATCATTATTATGTCTTTCTACTAACAATTCATAAGTAATATTGCCATCTTGAGCATAAGGAATCTCATGTAAAACAAAATAACGAATCGAATCAACTGGAAAAATTTTTAATAAATCATCTACATATAAAACATTTCCTAAAGATTTAGACATTTTATTTTTATCAAATAAAACCCAAGGATGAGCTAAAAATTGTTTTGGCAATTCCATCTCAAGAGCCATCAATAAAATAGGCCAATAAATTAAATGAAATCTTAAAATATCTTTCCCAATAATATGAAGGTCACAAGGCCAATATTGCAATAGTGATTGATTAGAAGATAAATGAGGATTGTATTTTAAACCTGTTAAATAATTACTTAAAGCATCAATCCAAACATAAATAACATGTTTAGGATTAAAAGTAACATGAATACCCCATTGAAAAGAAGTTCTTGAAATAGATAAGTCGTTTAACGGTTCTTTTAATAAATTTAAAAGTTCTTTTCTTTGATTTTGAGGTTTAATTAAAGCAGGATTATTTTTTAAATATTGTAAAAGACGATCTTGATATTTAGAAAGTTTAAAAAAATACGTTTCTTCACTAATTAAAACTGGAGTTTCACCATTCAAAGTTTTTCCATCAATTAATTCTTTTTCCAAAACATAAGCTTCTTCTACGACCGAATATAAACCTTGATATTTACCTAAATAAATATCACCTTTTTGATATAATTTCTCAAAAATAGCTTGAACTGCTTTTTGATGTGATTGATCAGTAGTTTTCACAAATTGATCATAACTAATTTGCATTAAATCATAAATTCTTTTAATCTCTGAAGAAACATGATTAACATATTCTTGCGGTTTAATTCCTTGTTGCAAGGCTTTTTTTGCAATTTTTTGCCCATGTTCATCAGTTCCTGTTTGAAACAAAACATCATAACCATCTAAACGTTGAAATCGAGCAATCGCATCAGCTAAAATAATTTCATATACATTACCAATATGAGGAATACCTGAAGCATAAGCAATTGATGTAGTAAGATAAAATTTAAGTTGAGGTTTCATAAAGTTTATAAGCCTCCTTGATATAAACATAAATAGCGTTGCAAACTATTTAATTATTGTGATATTGACGATAAATTTCTTTTTTTGTAGTCTTTCTATCTTGAGCAACTTTAAGCAAAGCATCTTTTTGATTAAAACCTAATTTTAAATAAAACAAAACATGTTCAGTAACACTTAATAAAAGCAAATGTTGACAAGGATTTTGATTACCTTCCACTAAAAGAACATATTCACCTTTAATTATTAAAGGTTCTTTTAAAAGAGAAGCAAGATCGCCATTAATAATGGTTTCAAATTTTTTAGTTAATTCACGAGCTAAAGAAACTTTTCTATTGCCATAAAGTTGATAAATTAACAACAAAGTTTTTTGAATTCTATGAGGGGATTCATAAATAATAAGAGTTTCAGGGGCATATTGATATTTCAATAATTCTTTTTTTATAGTTTGAGTAAATCGAGATAAAAAAGATAAAAAGATAAAGGGAGTAGAAAGATTAGCTGTTACAAAAGCAGTTAAAAAAGCAGATACTCCAGGAATGGCTACAACATTAAAACCATGTTGTTGCACTATTTGAACTAAAGAAAAACCAGGATCACTAATTAAAGGAGTACCTGCATCGCTAACCAAAGCCAAAGATTTTCCTTGCGATAACAATTCTAAAATTCGAGGTAACCTTTTTTTTTGATTATACTCATAATAAGAAAGCAATGGTTTTTCAATTTGATAAAACTGCAAAAGTTTTTTAGCTGTTCTAGTATCTTCTGCTAAAATTAAAAAAACTTCTTTTAAGGTTGTTAAGGCTCTTAAGGTAATATCTGCTAAATTTCCTATTGGAGTTGCCACTAAATATAAAGTTGTCTTGTTATTAAAAAAACTTTTTTGATGAAATAACATGTTTTTACCTTATTTAAAATTAAGTTTGAAAAGTGAAATATGGAAGTGGTGATATTTAAATGTTAATTATTTATATAGAAATTAGTCTCAATATTTCTTTGTTCATCTAATTCCATTAAAAAACCAAAAAAAAGATTTTGAGGATTAACTAAAATATTCTTTTGATAATATTTTTGAATCATTGTTAATATCTTAATATTATCTTGCAAAGTTAAGTTTTGAAAGTTTTTTTTTAAAACAGGTTGTTGGATGAAATAAACTGATAGTTGAATTTTTTCATGCAATAAATCCAAAAACCATCTTAATAAAACTAACCAAAAATCATTCAAAAAACGAGTAAAATCTTGATTTAAAGAGGAAGGAAAGAGGAAGGAGGCGCAAGATGTTACTAAAGAAGTAGATTGTTGCCATTTTTTTAAAAAATATAACAAAAAATGTTTAAAATCATGATAATAATCGCTGGTACTTAATACATTTGGTTGTGAATAATTTTGATTTAATAAAGCAAGTAGTAATACATCAAAGAGATCCTCTTGGCGATTCACAACAGATGGTTTTATATGTGATTGATCAAAATGATTAATACTTATGGTTTGACAACGCGAAACAATAGTAGATAGCACTTGTTCTAAATTATCAGCCAATAAAAAACCAACAATATTGGGAGGAGTATTTTCTAAAAAATGCAATAAACTATTAGCCGCTGAAGAGGAAATTTTATCAATTGCTTCAATAACATAAATTCGTTGTTTCCCAAATAAAGATGTTTGATTAAATATTTTTTGAAATTGAAAAATTTGTTCTTTTTTCAAAGAATGATTATCTTTGCTTAAGTAATAAAAATTAGGATAGGATAGATCTAGTAAGGTTTGTTTATCAAAAACATGAGATTGATGATCTGCGCGCAATTGAAAAATTTGATAAGATAATTCTAAAACAAAATTCTTTCTTTGTTCTAAAGAGGAACCGGCAATTAAATAAAGATGTGAAAGTTTGTTATTTTTAATAATTTTTAAAAATTGATTTAACAAAGCTTGGAATTGCATAATAAATATTTCACTTTTTGATAAATGATAGCAAAAACTTTTTCTAAAGAACCAGAAGCGTTAACAGTAATAATGCGTTTAGACTCTTCTAAAGCTCTTTTTAAATACCCTTGACGAATTTTTTGATGAAATAACAAACTTTCTAAATCAAGACGATTTTGAAGATTCACTCCACGAAAACGAACTAATCTTTTCTTAGCTATTATAGGTTCTAAATCAAGATAAAAGGTAAGATGAGGTAAATATTGTAAAGCAAAACGATTAATTTGAGCAATATATTGATGACTTAATTGTCTGGCATATCCTTGATAAACAAAAGAAGAATCTAAATAACGATCACAAATAACAATGTTTTTCTTTTCAAAAGCAGGTATCATAACATGAGATAAATGTTCTATGCGGTCAGCAGCATACAACAAGGCTTCTGTTTCATAAGAAACTTTTGGCATTTTAGGGTTTAAAAGTGTTTCCCTAATAAAACTCAAGGGAGCATAACCTCCAGGTTCTTTAGTTAAAACAACCTGATAACCTTGTTGGGTTAATTTTTGAGTCAACATACGTGCTAAAGTAGTTTTTCCTGAAGCCTCGCCGCCTTCAAAAGAAATAAACATAACAATTATCCACTCTCCTTTTTTATTTTAATAAAAGATTTTTTTTAAAAACAACCCTTTAGCAGGTGCCAACAAAGTTGCTTTAATATGAGTTTGTCGCAATAACATAGCTTGGAAAAAGTCTAAAGACATCCTATTTTTACCAATTTCAATCAAACTCCCTACTAAAAAACGAACCATATACTTTAAAAAACCATCACCATGAAAAAACAAAATATATTGTTGTGCGGTTTCTTTCATAAAAGTATGAAAAATCGTTTTATAAAAGTTTTTAGATTGTTTTTCGTTAGTAAAAGAAGTAAAATCATGTTGCCCTTGGATTAAATGAAGGGGTAATTTAATTTTATCAAAATCAAGATCGGGGATAAAAACTTGAAAACGATAATTAAAAGCATTAAGCGGTTGTTTAGAAAAAAAATATTGATAAACTTTAGATTTTGCCAAATAACGAGCATGAAAGGTAGAAGATATAGTTTGCATGTTTTTGACTCTAATATCTTGTGGTAAAAGATGATTAAGTGTGTTTTTAAAACGTTTAGGTTCAATAAAAAAAGGGGTTTTAAAATGAACAATTTGTCCCCGAGCATGAACCCCTTTATCAGTTCTACTAGCTGCAAAAGTATCAATATTTTGGTGAGTCATTAATTTTAAAGCATTTTCTAATGTTTGTTGAATGGTAGTAACTTGAGGTTGTTTTTGATAGCCACAATAACAAGTACCATCATAACTTAAAATTAACTTATAGCAAAAATACTGCAAAAAGGCCTCCTTATTAAGGAATTCTAAGTTTTTAAATCACATTTAATTCGCTCATAAACTATAAAAAAGCTTTCTTAGTATTTAAGAAAGCCATTATTAAAAAAATAGATAAGATAAAGTTAAGTCAAGAAATAAAAAATCAAACAAAAGCAATAATTGCCATAGGTGCTCCATCGCCACGACGAGGAACTGTTTTAATAACCCTAGTATATCCACCTTGACAATTAACATATTGAGAAGCGATTTTTTGAAATAATTTTTGTAAAACAGTAGTTTCTTCGTTAATTTTTTCATCAAAAAGATGTCTTACGGCTTGACGTCTTGTGTGAAGAGTTCCTTTTTTGGCTAAGGTAACCATTTTATCAGCTAATTTTTGTAATTCTTTTGCTTTGGATTCAGTTGTAATAATTTGTTCTTGGATGATTAAATCAGTCATTAAAGTTCTTAATAAAGCTCTTCTTTGAGATTTATTGCGCCCTAATTTGCTAAAAGACATAATAATCTACATTCGTCCTTTCTAATTTGTATCTTTGTCTTCATCAAAACCGTGATGCAAAGCTTCTTTTAAATAATCATTAAATTCTAAACCATATTCTAAAAACTTATCTTTTAATTCTTGAAATGATTTACGACCTAAACTTTTCAGTTTGATCACTTCTTTTTCACTTAATTTTACTAAAGAAGCAACTGTATTAATGCCTGCTCTTTTCAAGCTATTAAAAAGTCTAACTGATAAATCTAATTGTTCGATTTCCAAATCAAGCACATAATTATGAGCTTCAGGTTTATTCTCGGTAATAAATTCTACTTGAGGTACTTTTTGACTTAATTCAACTATGAGGTTAAAATGCTCTACTAAAATTTTAGCTGCTGTTGCTAACGCTTCTTTAGCTAAAAGAGCTCCATTAGTAGTTATTTCCATAATTAATGCCTCTTTATTGCCTAATTTTTTTTCTACTTGATAAGCAACATTGACAACTGGAGTAAATAAAGAATCAATGGCGATAACACCTATTTGATTTTTACTATGAATTTTATTTTCTTTAGCGTTAACGTAACCAATTCCTTTTTTAATGGTAACTGTCATATGAAAGTTAATATCAGAAGAAATAGTGGCAATATGATGATCAGGGTTCACTACATAAACACCTGTAGGCAATTGAAAGGCTGCTGCTGTAACGCGTTGTGGTCCTGAAAGAGAAATTACTAATTTTTCTTCAAAATCATTAGATTCATCATCAACTTTGAAAACAATTTTTTTCAAATTTAAAATAATACTCATGACATCTTCATAAACGCCAGGAATAGTAGTAAATTCTTGTTCTACTCCCTCAATCTTAACATTAACAATAGCGGTTCCAGGTAAAGAAGATAATAAAATTCTTCTTAAAGGGTTGCCAAGAGTAATAACATAACCACTTGTTAAAGGTTGAATGATAAATTTACCAAAACAAAGACTTTCATCAATTTCTTCAATATAAAAAGGTTTCGTAAATTTAAGATTTTTCATAATCGCTCCTTAAAATTTCAAACAAAATTTGCTTATCCTCTAGGAAGTTTTGGAGATCGACACCCATTATGAGGGACTGCAGTAACATCTTTAATAGCAGTTATTTCTAATCCTGATGCTTGCAAAGAACGAATAGATGCTTCTCTCCCGGGTCCAGGTCCTGTCACAAAGGCTTCTACCTTAACCATTCCGTGTTCCATAGCTGCTTTTGCTACTGCTTCTGCGGCTAATTGAGCAGCAAAAGGTGTTGATTTACGACTACCTTTAAATCCTAAAGCTCCAGCACTACTCCAAGTAATAGCATTACCATGAAGATCTGTAATCGTTATAATAGTGTTATTATAGTTTGTGTGGATGTGTGCAATTCCCAAAGGAACATTTTTTTTAATTTTCCGTTTGGTATTTCTTTTTTTTGCCATTGCCTTTCTCCTTTGTTATTTTTTCTTACCAGCAATTGCTTTTGGCTTGCCTTTAACAGTATGAGCGTTATTTCTTGTTTTTTGGCCTCTTACAGGCAATCCTCTACGATGGCGCAATCCACGATAAGCGCCAATTTCCATCAAACGCTTAATATTTAAAGTAACTTCACGTCGAAGATCTCCTTCAACATTATACTTAGTAATTTCGCTACGTAAAGCCGATAATTGCTGTTCTGTTAAATTTTTAACTCTAATATTTTGATCAATATTTAATTCGGTTACAATTTTTTGAGATAATTTATTACCTAAACCATAAATGTAAGTCAAAGCAATTACTACTCTTTTGTCATTGGGAATATCTATTCCTGCAATTCGCGCCATAAAGATCTCCTTTTAATTTATCCTTGTCTTTGATTGTGTCGACGATTTTTTTTATTAATAACATAAACACGCCCTTTACGACGAACAATAATATCGTCTTCACTACGTTTTTTAACTGATGCTCTAACTTTCATATTTTTTCTCCTTACTTAAAACGATACGTTATACGAGCGATAGTTGGATCATATGGTGATAATTCAATTTTTACTTTAGCACCAGGTAAAATACGTATATGGTTGATACGTATTTTACCAGAAACATAAGCGGTGATCGTTTTTTTATTGGGAAGTTCTACTATAAATTTAGCATTAGGCAAAACTTTAACAATAATAGCTTCCATTTCAATAATATTGGTTTTTGACATTTAAAGAATTCCTTTAATTTGTTAATTTATTTTTGAACATTAAGCTAAAATTTCATATCCTGTAGCAGTAACTAAGATTGTATGTTCAAAATGAGCGCTCAAGCTTTTATCAATAGTGACAACAGTCCAATTATCAGCTAAAACTTGGACTTCTGGACTCCCTAATGTTAACATCGGTTCCACGCAAAAGGTCATCCCTTCTTGAAGAATAGGTCCTTGATGTGGTTCACCGAAATTAGGAATGTAAGGTTCTTCGTGCAAAGCTTTACCGATGCCATGTCCTGTAAAATCTTTAACAATCCCTAAATGATGTTGCTTGGCAAATGTTTGGATAGCATGGGAAATGTCAGAAAAATGATTATTCGGTTTAATTTGCACAAGACTTTGTAATAAAGCTGCTTGAGTCAAAGTAATAAGTTGTTGCACTTGAGAAGCGATGGAGCCAACAGCATAAGTATAAGCACAATCAGCATAATAACCTTGATAGCTAATCCCTAAGTCTACTGTCACAATATCTCCTGACTTTAACAAAAGATTGGGAGAGGGGATGCCGTGGACTACCACTTCATTAACAGAAGTACAAACATACTGAGGGAAACCATGATAACCTTTAAAAGCAGAAGTAACGCTATTTTGTTGATAAAATTCTTGCACTAATAAATTAATTTTATGAGTAGTTATACCCGGAACAATTAAAGAAGCAAGCATTTTATGAGCTTGTTGTAAAAGATTGCCTGCTTGGCGCATTAACATAATTTCATGAGGTTTTTTAATGGTAATCATTATTTTTTAATTTCCAAAACTTTTAAAATCATTTGAGTTACCTGATCAATGTTTTGCATCCCATCAACTTCAAAAAGTTGATTTTTTTGTCGATAATATTCAACTAAAGGCAAAGTTTCTTGATTAAAGACTTTTAAACGTTTTAAAAAAGTTTCTGGTTTATCATCTGTTCTTTGAATTAATGCTTTTTGATCTTTATCACAAACTCCTGGAACTTGAGGAGGGATATTGTTTAAGTGATAAACTTTACCACACAAAGGACATATTCTACGACCAATGATTCTATTCATCAAATCTTGAGTGCCAGCATTAAAATAAATAACTTTAGTTAAAAGTAAATGTGATTCTTGAAAAAAACGGTCTAAAAAACGCGCTTGAAACACATTTCTTGGAAAACCATCTAATAAAAAATCTTTAGACAGGGGTGTAGTTGATAAATAATTGGCAATCATTTGATTAGTGATATCATCAGGAACTAAAAGTCCTTGCGAAATAAAGCTTTTACTTGATACTCCTAATTGAGTTTTTTCTTTAAAATTCTTACGAAAAATATCACCTGTAGCAACATGATGAAGTTTTAAAGCATCTGATAAAACAGCAGCTTGGGTCCCTTTTCCAATTCCGGGAGGCCCTAATAATATTAATATCATGGTTCTTTTGCCTACCTTATTACAATAATTTTGCATATTCTTTTTTATTAGCAGTAGCCATAATACGTTGAATAGTTTCGATTGCAACACTAACGATAATTAGTAAACTAGTTCCTCCTAATTTCATTTGTTTCAATCCTAAAAATGTATCCATAAGATAAGGGATAGTAACAAGGGAAACAAAAAAAATAGTTCCTAGAGTAGTAATTTTAAACAAAAGAGAAGAAAGATAATTAGTTGTTTGTTCTCCAGGTCTTAAACCCGCAAGATAAGCATCTTGTTTTGATAAATGTTCTGAAATATCTTCAGGATTAACATTCATAAAAGCGGAAAAAAAGGAAAATACAACAATTAACACAATCTGAAGGGCAAAAGCAAAATTAATAATTTTAGGAGTATTAAAGTAATTTACCAAATATTTAAACGATTCATTTCCAATCACTTGTGCTAAAAATTGAAAAGGTTGTAATAAAGCTGATGTCAAAATTAAAGGCATTACTCCAGCAGTATTAATTTTGAAAGGAATATAGCTTTTTCCTCGTGTGTGAGCTTGATTGCGGGCATAATGAACTGGTATTTTTAAAGAAGTTGTTTGTACAACAACAGTTAAAATTAAAAATACAAGTAAAATAGATAAGACACCAGCGAATATAAGAAGCTTTTCAATGTTGTAATCGACTAAATACTTTTGATGCATTTCTTTTAAAGAGTCGATCAAATTACCACTCATAGATGCCATAATTAAAATGGAAGTTCCGTTACCAACTCCTTTAGAATTAATTAAATCTGAAAACCAAATTAAAAGGGCGCACCCAGCAGCTGCCATTAAAGCAATTAAAAAGCAATGAAGGGTAGAAATGGGTGGTAGCACAATCGAAAAGCTACGATTATACGCATTTAAGCTACGATTATACGCATTTAAATAACTAAAAGTTTGTCCGAAAACAAACAACATAGCTAAAACACGAGTTAGCAGATTAAGCTTACGTTTGCCCATTTGTCCTTGTTCTTTCCATTCGCGACAAAGGGGTAAAAGTTTTTGTAAAAACTGCACTACAATCGAAGCAGTAATATAAGGATAAATGCCTAATCCAAAGAGTTTCCAAAGTGGAGTTTTGCTAAATGGCATCCAAGGGAGACGTAGGACGTCAATTCCTTTAGGAATTAAAGGTAAATCGATATCACCACCTACTTTAAAAAGAAAAAGAATAAATAAAGTAAATAAGATTTGAAAAATAACTTTAGGGTTACCTAAAATTAATTTTAATTTCCCTTTCATTTTAAATAACCTCTATTTTTCCACCAACTGCTAAAATAGCTGCTTTAGCTTTACTAGAAAATTTAGAAGCTTGAACAACCAATCTTTTAGTTAAAATTCCTTGCGCAAGAACTTTAATACCACATAATGGATCTTTAATGATTTTTTGATTTACCAATAATTGAGGAGTAACCAAAGTGTCTTCTTCAAAGTTTTGCAAAGTTTTTAAATTCAAAAGAGCATATTTTTTGTGAAAAGGATTATGAAAGCCTCTTTTTGGAATTCTTTGAAAAAAAGGGATTTGACCGCCTTCAAAACCGGGTCGAAGAGTTTTACCAGAACGAGCTAATTGACCTTTATGCCCTTTACCCGAAGTTTTACCAGTGCCACTACCAGGACCACGACCTAAACGTTTAGTTGTTTTACGTGCCGCTTTAACAGGTTTGATGGTATGCAACATTATGCTTCCTCCTTAGTATTCAAAATTTTTTGAACTGAAATAAGATGACTAATGGTTTTAAGCATTCCATTGATGGCTGGAGTATCATCTTTTATTACTTGACTATTGATTTTTTTCAAACCTAAAGCATAAGCTGTTTTGATTTGATTATCACGACAAGTAATTAAACTTTTAATTAAAGTAATTTTTAGTTTCATCGTTCTTTTTTGGCTAAAGTAATTCCTCTTAATTTAGCCACTTCTTCTTTAGTTCTTAAACTTTGTAATCCATCCATTACAGCTCTTAACACATTAATAGAAGTGCGTGAGCCAAAAGTTTTAGTTAAGACATCATGAATACCGACTAGTTCTAAAATAGCTCTAGCAGCTGTTCCCCCGGCAACAATACCAGTTCCTTTAGAAGCGGGTTTTAAAAAAAATTTCGAAGCTCCAAAACGACCAATAGTATCATGAGGAATAGTAGTACCTACAAGAGGAATATGCATTAAATGTTTTTTAGCTTTAGCCGAAGCTTTTTTAATAGCGTCAACAATCTCTTGGGCTTTAGCAGTGGCAAATCCAATTTGACCTTTTTTATCGCCGACAGCAACTAAAACAGAGAAACGAAAACGGCGCCCACCTTTAACTACTTTAGTAATACGATTAATTTTAACGACTTTTTCCTCAAAAAGAGACGTCTTTTTAACAAATTCTTTTTTTATTGTTTTCATCTAGTTCTCTCCTTTAAAACTCTAGTCCAGAATGACGACAAGCTTCAGCTAAAGCCTTGATTTTGCCATGATACAAATAGCCAGAGCGATCAAAAACAATATTCTTAATGCCTTGGGCTAAAGCTTTTTTAGCGATCAAAGTGCCAACTGCTTGAGCCGCTTTAATATTAGCACCAGAAATACTAGTTTCTTTACTGTGGACACTACATAAAGTGTTTTGCGCATGGTCATCAATTAATTGAACATAAATAAATTTATTCGATCTAAAAATATTTAAACGCGGTCGTTGTTGGCTTCCTATAACAATTTTTCGTAGACGCAAATGACGTTTTTTACGTAACACATTTGAAGATTGTTTAGTTATCATAACTTAATTGTTAGTCCTTTCTGGTTTTTTTAGCACTTTTACCTGCTTTTTGACGAACATATTGCCCCACATAACGGATTCCTTTGCCTTTATAAGGTTCTGGTTTACGTAATTTTACGTTTTTAGCAGCGAATTCACCAACAAGTTGTTTATCAATGCCTTTGATCACGATTTCTGTATTTTGATTAACGGCAACTTCAAGATTATCAGGAATAGTAACACTGACAGTATGAGAGAAACCTAAAGATAAAATAAGTTGTTTATCTTTAATTTGAGCACGATAAGCTAACCCAATAATTTTTAAAGTTTTTTGAAAACCTTTACTTACGCCTTCCACCATGTTGGCTAATAAAGCTCTGGTAGTACCATGAATTTTTTTCATAAAAATATCATCATTAGGACGAGCAACTGTAACAACTTGATTTTCATTAGTAATTTTTAATCTACGATTAAATTGGTATGATAATTGACCTTTTGGACCTTTTACTGAGATAAGATTATTATCTTGAATGTCCATTGTAACCGCATCAGGGATTGCAATTACTTTATTTCCTACGCGAGACATAAATTTTCTCCTTTAATTGTTTTTACCAAACATAAGCTAAAACTTCGCCGCCAATTTGGGAAAAACGAGCTTGAGCATCGGTTAAAATTCCTTTAGAAGTAGAAACCAAAGCTATTCCTAGACCATTTAATACTTTAGGTAATTGTTCAGCTGATGCATAAACTCTTAATCCTGGTTTCGAAACTCTTTTTAAACCTTTAATAACTTTTTCTTTATTGGAAGCATATTTTAAACTAACAATTATTTCTCGAGATAACTGAGGTAAATAAAAATCTTTAATAAAACCTTCTTTTTTTAAAACTGATAAAATTTCTAATTTTAACTTTGAAGCAGGAATTAACACTTTTAAATGCGACATTTGATTAGCGTTGCGAATCCGTGTTAACATATCTGCAATAGGATCAGTCATAACCATGTTTTAGTCTCCTTTTTACCAACTAGTTTTTTTAACGCCAGGTAACTTTCCTTCATGAGCTAACTGTCTAAAATTAATTCTGGAAATGCCAAATTTACGAATATATCCTCGAGGACGACCATCAATAGAATCTCTATTTTTTAAACGAACAGGAGATGCTTTGACAGGTATCTTAGATAAGGCAGCATAATCAGCTTTTTTTTTAAGTTCTAAACGCAATGCAGCATATTTCAAAACTAATTCTCGTTGTTTTTTATCTTTTGCAATTTTTGATTTTTTAGCCATAAATAATCTTTCCTTTAGTTTTTAAACGGCATGCCATAAAGTTCTAAAAGCTTTTTGGCTTGAACGTTATTTTTAGCAGTAGTGACAATAATAATGTCCATACCACGAATTTTTTTAACTTTATCAATATTGATCTCTGGGAAAACTATTTGTTCTTTTAGTCCTAAGGCATAATTGCCACGACCATCAAAAGATTTTCCAGAAATACCTCTAAAATCTCTTACACGAGGGAAAACAAGGGAAGTCAATTTATATAAAAAAGCTTCTTTACGAGCTCCTCTTAAAGTAACTTTAACTCCAACAGGCATGCCTTCACGTAATTTAAAATTGGAAATAGATTTTTTAGCTTTAGTAACAACAGGGCTTTGTCCAGTTAATAATTTTACTTCTTCCACAACTTCATCAATTACTTTACTGTTGGAAATAGCATCGCCAACCCCTATATTAACCACAATTTTATCTATTTTAGGGACTTGCATTACTGATTTATAGTTAAATGTTTTCATTAAGGTAGCAGTTATATTAGCGTAGTCTAATGGGAATAAGTTATTTTCTTTTTTCATTTAATAAAGCTCTCCTTAATTTGAATCATTTAGCGTAGTGTTTGATTTTTTAGCATAACGAACTTTTTTTCCTGATTCCAAACGAATTCCTATTTTAGTAGGAGTTTGAGTAGAAGGATCAATTAAAGCTACATTAGAAATATGAATGGGGGCTTCTCGTTTAACAATAGTACCTTTATCTTGATCTTGAGCAGGTGGTTGATGTTTGGTTTTAATGTTCACACCTTCAACAAGAATTTTTTGAGTTTCAGCAAAAATTTTAATAACTTTGCCTGTTTTAATTTTTTTCTTACCTGTTTCATCCATATAATAACGATCTTTACCAGATAAAATAGCTACGGTTTCGCCTACTTTAATATGCATATAAGATACTCCTTATAAAACTAATTGGGCTAAAGAAACTATTTTAGAAAATTTCTTATCGCTCAATTCTCGAACTACTGGTCCAAAAATGCGGGTACCAATGATACTTAAATCTTCTTTTAAAAGAACTAAGGCATTATCGTCAAATTTAATATAAGAACCATTTTGACGCCTTAACCCTTTTTTTGAACGTACAATAACGCCTTTTAAAACATCGTGTTTTTTGACTGTACCAGATCCTGATTTAACAGTTACTACTACAACATCGCCGATGTTTGCATAACGACGTCCAGTCCCTCCTAAAATACCAATAACTAGGACTTCTTTAGCGCCACTGTTATCAGCCACAACTAAACGGCTTTCTCGTTGAATCATCTCAATTTCTCCTTAATTTAGTCTCTTTGAATGAGAAAGAATTTTGAATAATCGAAATTTTTTAGTTTTAGATAAAGCTCGTGTTTCCATGAAGTTAACTAAATCACCTATTTTAGCTGATTGGTTTTCATCATGAACATGGAATTTTTTCGATTGTTTCACTCTTTTGCCATATAAAGGATCTTTTTTATAAATGTCAACAACAACAGTAATAGTTTTTTGCATTTTATCAGAAACTACTTTTCCAACAAAAGTTTTTCTAAAATTGCGTTTCATTATTTATCCTCCTTGTTGATATTAACTTCTTGTATAGTTTGTTTAGTTTCTTCTGGTTTACTATCTTGTTGTTTACTATTTTCAGAAGAAGCAAGATTAACTTCTTGTTTTGCCAAAGAATCATCATTTGAAGTTGAAGTTGAAACAACATTATCTAAAGAAATTTTTAAAGTTTTTTTTGAAGGTTTAGATGGTTGAATTAGATTTGCATTTGAAGTTATTTTTTTTTGTGTAAGAATAGTTTTAATACGAGCAATGCTTTTTTTTAATTTACGAATTTGAGCAGTATTAGTTAGTTTTCCTAAAGCTAATTGAAAACGCAAATCAAAAAGTTCTCGGTGTAAAACAACTACTTTGTTTTCTAATTCTTCAGAGTTCATTTTTAAAATTTCTCGCATTTTCATAATTCTGCACCTTTTTTAACAATTTTGGTTTTAATTGGTAATTTGTGAGAAGCCAATCTTAAAGCTTCTACTTCTGTTTTTTCAGAATTAGAGGTGTCTTTAACTTCGAATAAAATTTTGCCAATTTTAACAACAGCTACCCATTCTTCAGGAGAACCTTTTCCTGATCCCATTCGAACTTCAAGTGGTTTTTTAGTCAAAGATAAATGAGGGAAAATATTAATCCAAACTTTTCCTGTTCTTTTCATATAACGTGTCATAGCTATTCTGGCAGCTTCAATTTGTTTGTTAGTAATGAAAGCCCCTTCTTTAGCAATTAAAGCATAATTACCATTAACAATGATGTTTTTACCTTTTGCTTTTCCCTCAAAACTAACACGATGAGGACGACGATATTTAGTTCTTTTTGGCATTAACATTTTTAGAGCCTCCTTTAAAATAACGAGAAGGGCGTTTATTATTTTTGTTGTTAGAAGAAACAAAAGGTTTTCTAGTATCTAAAATAGTTTGGCCCGGTAAAACTTCACCATGAAAAATCCACACTTTAACCCCCAAAACACCATAAGTAGTATGAGCTTGTAAAGAAGCATAATCAATATCTGCTCTTAAAGTATGTAGAGGGACTCTTCCTTCGGAATTGCCTTCACTACGAGCTATTTCAACACCATTTAAACGCCCAGAAACTAAAGTTTTAATTCCTTTAACACCTGCTTTAAGGGCTTTTTGAATAGCCATTTTTTGAACACGTCGGAAATTCATACGATTTTCTAATTGTTCAGCTATATTTTGAGCTATTAATAAAGCTATTTTTTCAGAATTTTTAACTTCTAAAATATTTAAATCGACGTCTTTTTGAGTTAATTCTTTTAATTTAGCCACCATTTTATTACGTGTTTCACCGTCTCTACCAATAATAATACCTGGTTTGGCTGTATGAATATGGATTTTAATGCGGTTTTTAGTTTTTTCTTTTAAGCGTTGGATTTCAATTTGACTAATCGCACTTTTTTTGCTAAAATTATTAATTAATTCGCGGATTAAATAATCTTCTTTGATTAAAGCAGGAATTTCTTTATCTTGAACAAACCATTGAGAATCCCAAGTTCTAATAATCCCTAATCTTAAACCATTAGGATTGATTTTCTGACCCATCTTGTCCCTCCTTTAGTATTTGTTCATTTCTTAAAGCCACTACTAAAGTAATATGGCTAGTTCTTTTTTTAATCATATCGCCAGAACCTTTAGCTCGCGGGAACATACGTTTTAAGCGTAAGCCTTCGTTAACAAAAACTTCTTTAACATAAAGTTGTTCATGATGTAATTTTAAATTATTAGTAGCATTAGCAACTGCGCTGTTTAAAAGTTTTAAAATAACGGGAGCAGCTACTTTTGGAGTAAAAGTTAAAATAGCTTGAGCTTGAGCAATGTTTTTACCTCTAATTAAATCAATGACTAAACGTGCTTTACGAGGAGCAATCGAAACTTTAGATGCAATCGCTTTAGCCGTTTTGGTTTCCGTTTCCATAGTCCATTCTTTTCCTTCCCCTTATTTTGCTTGGGTTTGCTTTATTTTACTTTTTTTGGCCTTTTTTATTATCTTTTTTATCATGTCCGCGATAAGTACGAGTAGGAGCAAATTCTCCTAATTTATGTCCTACCATATTTTCAGTAATATAGACAGGAATATGTTCACGACCATTATAAACAGCAATTTTGTGACCAACAAAGATAGGTGTAATAGTAGAACTGCGCGACCAAGTTTGAATCACTTTTTTATTTTTTAAATTTCGTTGTTTTTCTATTTTAGCTAATAAATGACTAGCTACAATAGGACCTTTTTTGATTGAACGTGGCATTTATAACCTCCCAATTATTTTGTACGTCGTCTAATAATTAAAACATTAGAAGTTTTTTTACGATTACGAGTTTTAATTCCGCGAGCTTTTTTGCCCCAAGGAGTCATTGGTGATTTGCGTCCAATAGGAGCTCTACCTTCTCCTCCGCCGTGTGGATGATCATTAGGATTCATTGCTGATCCTCTAACAGTAGGTCTGATTCCTAAAAAACGTTTCTTTCCAGCTTTACCATAATTAATTAGTTTATAAGATTCATTTCCAATTGCACCAATAGTAGCGCGGCAAGCATCAAGCACTTTACGAACTTCACTTGATTGTAAACGTAATAAAACATATTTACCTTCGCGACCAATAATTTGAACCGAAGAACCAGCACTACGCGCTATTTGGCCGCCTTTACCTGGTTTTAATTCAATATTGTGAACAGTTGTTCCTACTGGGATATTGATTAAAGGGAGGCAATTACCAACTTTAATATCAGCATCTTTCCCAGAAACAATTTGCATGGATACAGTTAAGCCTTTAGGAGCTAAAATATATCTTTTTTCACCGTCAAGATAATGAATTAAAGCAATATTGGCACTACGATTAGGATCATATTCAATAGTAGCAACTTTACCAATAATATTATCTTTATTTCTTTTAAAATCAATTAAACGGTATTTTCTTTTAACGCCACCGCCCCGATGTCTGACTGTTATTTTACCTTGATTATTACGTCCTGATTGATTTTTATAAGCTACTAATAAACTTTTTTCCGGTGTTTGAGTGGTTATTTCTGAAAAAGCAGAAACACTCATATTACGAGTTCCGTTAGTAGTAGGGTTGTATTTTTTAATCGCCATGATTATTTACCTTCCTTTTAACTGTTTTTATTCGTTTGATAGAATTGGAATTTTTTGCCCGGAAGCTACTTTAACAATAGCTTTTTTATAACCTGAAGTGTAACCTTCAAATTTCCCTTTTCTTTTAAAACGAGGAAGGACGTTTCTCGTATTCACTGAAACTACTTTAACTGAAAAAATATGTTCTAAAGCTTTTTTAATTTCAATTTTATTAGCTGTTTTTGATACTTTAAAAGTATATTTATTTTGTCTTTCAATTAATTTATTAGTTAATTCAGTGATAATTGGAGTTTTAATTAAAGTATAATATTGATTCATTTTTTAAAAGTCTCCTCAAAATAGGTAACAGCATCAGCAGTTAAAACTAAATGTTTACAATTAAGCATTTGATAGACACTAGTATGAGATGCTTTTTCTAATGTAACATAAGGTAGATTACGAGAAGCAAGCATTAATTGTTCTGTCATCTTAGTCACAATAATTAAAGTTTTAGCTTGTATTTTTAAAGTTTTTAAAATTTGAGCTAAATCTTTAGTTTTATTAGTTGCTAAATTAAAATCATCAATTACCATTAATTGTTTTTGTTGTGCTTGCAAAGATAAAGCAGATTTGATGGCTAAATGAGATACTTTTTGATTAATTTTAACAGAATAATCACGTGGAGAAGGACCAAAAGCAACACCACCACCACGCCATAAAGGTGAACGAATAGAGCCATGACGAGCACGACCGGTTCCTTTTTGTTTCCAAGGTTTTTTGCCACCACCAGCAACTAAAGCGCGAGTTTTAGTAGCATGTGTTCCTTGACGCATCGCTGCTCTTTGAGCATTAACAACATCATATAAAACCTGTTGATGAGGTTTAATATCAAAAACACTACTTTCTAAAACTTTGGTCGCAACAAGATCGCCTTTTTGATTGATAATATTATATTTTGGCATGCGCTTCTCCCTTTATTATTTTTTTAACAGCAGTTTTAATGACAACAAAACCTTTATTTGGTCCTGGAACATTGCCTTTAATTAAAAATAAATTTTTACTTTGATTAACATCCACAATCATTAAATTTTGAATAGTAACAGTTTCATGTCCCATTTGTCCTGGTAATTTCTTACCTTTTAATTTCCCTTTAATAGGACCCATGGATCCAGGACGACGATGATAACGAGAACCATGGCTTTCAGGACCACGACTTTGATTATGTCTTTTAATCGAACCGGAAAAACCTTTACCTTTAGAAGTACCTGTGACATCAACTAAATCACCAGCTTTAAAAGAGGGGCTCACTGTTTCTCCCACCGCTAATTGAGTTAGGGGTGAATTGATATCTTTAAAAATAATTTCTTTAATGAAGCGCTTAGGAGCCGTATGAGCTTTTTTAAAATGACCTAATAACTGTTTGGTTGTATTCTTTTCTCTTTTAGGATCATAACCAATTTGAGTAGCTTGATACCCATCAGTTTCATTGTTTTTTTGTTGCAAAACAACATTTGATGCAACATCTATAATAGTAACTGGAATTAACACACCTTGTTCGTTAAAAATTTGTGTCATTCCTATTTTTTTTCCTAAGATTCCTTGAGCCATTCTCTTCCTCTTTTCTTCTTTTCTATCTTTTTTATTTTTTTAATTATTGTTTATCTTTTCTATTTATTGTTAATAATTATTTTTTTAACAAAATATCGATTGCAGGTGGCAAACTAATATGCATTAAAGATTCAATAGTTTTATTATTAGGATTAATAATTTGAATTAAGCGTTTATGAGTGTGGCGTTCAAATTGTTCTCTGGAATCTTTGTTAACAAAAGGAGAACGCAAAACAGTAAAAACTTCTTTTTTAGTAGGCAGGGGGATAGGGCCTTCAATTTGAACTCCTGTTTTAATAACGATATCAATTATTTTTTTAGCTGCTTGATCAATTAAATGATGATCATAAGCTCTTAAAAGTATCTTGACAATTTCTTTTTCTTTTTTGTTCACTAATGTGCTCCTTTTAATATCTATTTTTCTAATCTCTTTAGACAACTGATATTGGTGTTTAGTTTTTTAATCAAAAAATTAAAGCAAAAGAACAACAAAAAATAAGGGTAAAAAGGGATAACTATTGTTTTCCTAAGTTTATGCTTATTATTTTTATTTATTATTTTCACTTATGAAAGGTTAATTGATTAAATTCTTTATATCTTTAAAATACTAATTATTTTTAACTAATTTATTATTATCTAAAATTAGCTTACCTTTATAATAACCGCTATTTTTAGTTACTCGATGAGATAGGGTATAATTATTTGTTTGTTTACAAACAACTAAAGCAGGATTACCCAATTTATAATGAGTACGTCTTTTTCTTTTTGCCGTTTTTCCGGTTCGTCTAAAAGGAACAGCCATGTTTGAATCCTTTCTTTTTTTATTTTTATTATTTTATTAGCTTGTTTAATAAATACTTAAAAACTATTAAAAAATTGAGGCAAGATATAAGCTTAAAAAATTAATAAAAATGAAAAATTAATTTTAAACCTAAAAATATTTTAACTTAAAAAAGTTATTTTGTCAACCTTTAAAGATAATTAAAAATATAATACTGTACTTAAAATAAATTTCAAGTACAGCATGACTTAGTGTATTGCTTCTTATTGTAATGTATTGAAAACAAATTTTACCTACAATTAATAGCCAAAATATGTAGCTCAACTTTTCGCTGTACTTAATCTACAAAAGATTTCACCTTTTACACATTAAGCAACCCCCAACAATCAAATGTGAAAAAAATGATTTTTTTCACATTAACGATTTGGGGGCTCAATTGGAAATAATAATAATATTTATATTAAAATTATTATTATAAATCAAATCCTGCGTCTTTTAATTCTCTATCTATCTTGCTACTTTTAATTCTTTAACGCTGTATGTTAGCGATTACTTCCTAAACTGTTGTTGGGTTTTTTGGATTAAATTGAGTTAGTTCGTTGTTTCCGATTTTTGAGTATGAATTAACTCCATCAGGGATATCTTTGTCAGCGTAACCAGAAAATAAGAGTATAGATTTCAGCTTTATCTTTTCGTCTCTCTTTGTTTTTGGACTCTCTGGGGTACCCCAAAGTATGCCTTTTTCATAAGCTTGCTTAAACGCGTTATTTTCAGCTTTAAATTCTACTTCTACATAAATCTCATTTGATCTATGTTGTGATACGAGTTGAGAATCATTCCTGTCTCCCTTATATTCTTTACTTAACAAACATAATTTATCTGTTGTGGAATTTCCTTTTCCTAAACCAACTTCTTCCCAATTTTTATTATAAAAATTAAGTTTACTAAAACGAAAATAATTTGTGGGGTTGTCAACTGCATTGTTGTCGCCTTTTATAACTTGTGTTCCAGGGTTATCCTTAGGGTTTACTTTAAGATAAAGGGATTGTAATGGAGCAGCATCTTTTAAAGCCACTCGGTAATATTTCTTAACTACTCCATCATTTTTTAATTTGTTGGTTTTCAAGGCTTTATGAATAATATGAAAATCATTATCATCCCCCGATAATAATTCTGCTGATGGTTTTTCTTCTGTCTCATATGCAAGGTCTAGGTATTTTGCTCTTTGTTCTTGCAAAACATTTATATCTTTAATCTCGTCAATTATAAAATTTTCTTCATTGAATTGTTCAAATGACATCGACAATTCAGGAGCTCCTAATTCCAAAGCAACTTCTTTTATTTTTTCAAATCTTTTCAGAGCCTCAATACCAGCCCAAAATAAAACTGTTAAAGGAGTAAATAGCAAAAATAAAGTAAAAATCTTTTTAATGCTAAGACAATTGTTAACAATAAATTTCTTTTTTTTATGACTCATATTTTTCAATTTTTCCTTTTTTGTTATCTTTATTATAATAATTAATTATTTGTTAATTGTTGTTCTAATTGTTCTAGTTGATCTTTTGGTCTCTTTTGTAATGTTTTTAGTCGTTCATCATCTTTTCGGTTTAAGACTAGGCCTTTTTCTTCCTTAGATTCTTGTTTTCTTGCTAATTGTAATTGTTCTTCATCTTCTGTATTTTTAATAAAAAATGCTAAAGCTTTTATGATATGACACTTCTTAATTTTTCCTGTATCACCTACTGCTGGGTCTATTAAAGCATTCATTTTAGCTTCATTAATGATGTGTTCAATAGTACGAATGGATTGTAAGGCTTTATATTTTTCGATTTCGTCGGGTAATTTATGTATAAAATAGTTTTCGGCGTCATGTTCTAACTTTCGTTCTGCATCAGTTGCATTTCTGCCTGTGTGTAAATGGCTTATTTTCCTCTTAATCAAACTTCTTCTTGCCTCAAGATCTAATGGATCAACTTGGATTTTAGCGGCAAAACGAGATAAAATCGCACTATCTAAATCTTCTAAGTGATTGGTAGTTCCTATCCAAAAAATATTCTTCTTTTTGATATATTCTTTATATTCAGCACCAGTAAAGTTATTTTTAAACATAGTTACAATATTTTTAGTAGCTTGACTATCAGCTTTTTTAAGATCTCCCCAAGTATTTTCACATTCATCAATACAAACAATTGCTTGTTCGCAACCACCTGAATAGTTGCCTTGTGTGTCTTTTTCACCCATTAACACTTTAAATAAAGCTTTAACCATCTTAATGCCTTCTTTTTGATTATATTGATGGAAATTAGTTCCATCAATTTCAATATAAGTCCATCCAAGAGTTTTTGCAAAAGCGCGAGCAAGGGTGGTTTTACCTGTTCCAGGTACACCATGTAAAATAACTCCTAAAGTAGGTTCAATTTGAAAGTGGGGTTTGTTGCTGTTGACATATTGTCTAAATCCATCTAAAACTTTGATTTCGCGGTTAAGACCTGTTAAAGCTTCTAATTTTGGGGTGTTTTTCCAGGATTCTGTAACTTCTGTACCTTCTTTATTTTCATATTTTTTACATTCATTTATTACTTTTATATATTCATCTAACCCTGAATCTATATTTTCACCTGAAAGAGCTCCTTTAATGTCTCCTAAATGAGTATTTATTACTTCTTTTAAGTCTTTCATCAAATTACTTTCTTTAAGGGCTTCTTTAAGAGCTCGTGTCATGTTTTCTGGAGTCATAGGCGGGGGAGTTGCTCGAATACTCTCTTTAAGTTGAGTTATTTCATGTTTTGTTGTAATAGTGGCTAATTTATCTTTTAAAGCCATTATAAAAGGGTTGCCATCGCCTTGAATACTATTTGTAAGTTGCTGGATAGCAGCTGGTATATTTGCTTGTGCTTGTGTTTCAATGAATCCTAAATAACCTATAATTTCGCCTAAAGGAATGGTTTTAGAAGGTAAAATATTAATATTGTTACCTTGCGTTTCACCTTGAATGCTTATTATAAGGTTTTTTATCTCTTGTCCTACTTGTTCTTTATTCAAAGCAGTACTTTGGATACTTTCTAATTTAGCTTTTAAAGGAGGGATTAAGGGTTTATTATCATAATCAGAAATAGTTTGAATAAAGGTGTTAATATCTTCTTTTATTGTTTCTACATTTGTGTTTTCTTTTGTTTTTGATTCTATCATCCTGAGATGACCTATAATAGTACCTAAAGCAATAGTCTTAGAACTATTCTCTCAAGGTTCAGCATCTGAAGATATATTTTTTTCTTTAGTTTCCGTCATATTATTAAAAGTAAAAAGAACAATACAACAAGTAATAATTACTAATAAGATAAGATAAGATAAATTATAAAATTTACTATTTGGTTGATTTTTTTTCAATTAGCAACTCCTTAATGCGATTTAATGCGATAGCGATCACGAAAGGAGAAATTCTTGGAATAGAACTTTCCATAGTGCCAATTCTGCGGGATTTGCACTTTTATCTGGATACTTAAATTCACAATTAGAACAACCATCTTTTATTTTTATTATCTTTTCAGGGGTCAATATATATTCTTTTTTTTTTTTTTGTTCCCTTTGTTCCTCACTCTCATCCACCATTATTAAAATACCTTTGGCTTTATCTTGAATTGGGTCATAAAATAAAGGGAGGGTGGTATATGTATTCCCTTTATTCTCATATCTTACTTCTAATAATTGTGTATATCCTTCTCGACTTTGTTTTTCTCGAACGTGTTCTTGTTTTGCATAATCGCGCATCTTTGAAACTAGTGTTTCGAAAAATTGAGATACCGTGTCTCGGAATTGCTGTGGCAATGCCTCCCAGATTATGCGTCCTTGTTTGTTCAAGTAATTTGTTATTTTGTTTATTTGTAGTGTTTTTGTTAGTTGGTTTGTCATTTTTTTCGTTGTCTTCCACCAACTCTTTGTATTACTCTTGTGTTTTGGTGCATCCCCTTGTTCTCCTGTATTAGCGTTATCAGGTTTATTTAACTCAGCAACAAGGGATTCTTCTTGATTATTCTTATGAACATCAATAATAAATTTCCACAATTTTTCATAAAACTCTTTGTTTGAATTTGAAAGAGGAGGACAAGAGATTTCAAATGAAGGAATATCTTTTTTCTCAAAGTGATTTATTCCATTAACAGAAATCATTAATATAAAGAAAGAAAAAATAATTAAAAATAATAAAATAAACTTTTGTTTAACCATTTTTGTATTTTACACTTCAATTTTCCTTTAATGTTTTTCTTTTTTAATGAAATTAGTTTTTAAATTATTCCAAAAAAAAGATAAAAAAATAATAAACATAAAAAAGATCATTATAATTACTATTAGAATAGTGATTATAATATAATGATTAGCATCTTCTTTAACGGGTTGAGGGGGATAAAGAGGAGGGTAAATAATATTAGGAGGAGCAGGAGTGTTAGAGTGCATTGGAGGTACACTAGATGTATTAGGTATATTAGTTTGATTTATTGATTCTTTTATTTCTTTTATTATAGATTCTTTTATTTCTTTTATAGTATCTGTAGTATTAGTGTTAGCATTAGTATTAATATTATTTAACTTATTATCTATCTTATCCATTTGTTTTTGTAATGGTTCTATCTTTTTATATAACAAAGATGATAGCGCTTCTTGTTTCTTAGTTTTAGGATTCTTTAGTTTTTCTAATTTACTTGTTGCCTCATTTAAGTCATGAGTTAATTGATGTTTATCAATAGTGCCTAACATTTTATCTATATGATCACAAAAATCAATAATGCGAGCTAACATAGTAAATCGAGTACCACGGAATTTATTAAGAGTGCCCATCTTATAACCTAAATAGAAATTAAAAAATACAAATAAGAAAGAATGCCAAAAAATACAAAATATCATTAATGCTTTATATATAATATAATGAATATCTAAAGGTTGTTTGCTTTTAGGTCTTCCTCTTTTTTTACCCTTAGTGTCAGTAATTTTTTTAACACTTGTTTTCTTAGTATCATCTTTGATTCTAAAATCATATAATCGCATATCCTCCCCCCTTGTTTGATCCTAACCTTATAAATATAAAAAAAATATGTAGTTTCCAAATTTTAATTATTATTAATGTTAAATATATTATATTTAACTTCTTGTTGAAATTACATATTTATTTAATTAATAAAATTAAATAAATACTAAAAAACATAAACAACAATAAATAAAATTGATAAAACTACATACTATGTAAAAATAGATATCTTAAATAATAAAAGAATATAAAAAGAATATAAAAAGAAAGTGAATATAAAAAATCATGAATTCATGAAGTATTTAATTTGTAAGTGAAAATTAAAAATAATTTAAATTCGCTGCCTAAATCAATTACTTTTAAATATAAAAGACAATTAAACTAAATTAGCCAGGTCATAAGTTATTATATAATAAAAATAAGCTATTTTAACAAAAAAATATCATTTTTATCATTAAATTAGCTTTATTTTGTATTTAATTTTATATATTTTTTAATTATTTTAATTATTTTGCATTTAATTTTATATATTTTTTAATTATTTTAATTATTTTATATTTAATTTTATATATTTATTTTAATTATTTTAATTAAATAAGCATTAAATTTGTATTTTTTAACTATACTGTGTATAATTACAATTAATGGCTATGTTTTATTTATAAGCAACGATGATTTATTAATATTAAAAATACTATTAATTTATTTTTATTTACTAAAAATGATTATTAATTTATTTTTTTAATAACTTATGAAATATTTAAATATATATCACATCGCCATATTAAAAAAATATTATATAATTATAATTTTAAAATATTAAAAAGCATAGTCATAAAACTAGAAAGGAATCTTAAACTAGTGAATGTATATATGCATAAAAAAAAGGTCTTTATTAAGATCATTCTTATCTTCTTATTAATTGCTTCAATTGGAACTATTGGAGGTCTTATTTGGCACATTCATAAAAAAGAAATTCATCTTGATGAAATTAAAATATCAAAACCTCAAGAAATTATTACAATTGAAACAACTAAACTTGCTACTGAAAATTTAATTCCTAAAGGCTCTCCTCGTTTATCTAATGAAGAAGTTTATGAATTAATCTATTATACTAAAGTTACTAATAAAAGCATTGATAACCTCAAATTACAACTTGCACAAGAAATTAGTATTAAAGATGATAACAATATAGGAGGAAACAGCAACCAAGAAGAAATTATCTCTTTATTAAAACAATTAATAGATATTAAATACTTATGGAAAGCAACTAATAGTAATGATTATCATACATATGATCCTAATAATAAACCTTTAATGAAACATAATGAATCAATTGATGTTAAAACAACTATTGAACTTAATATAGATAACTTACCCAAAGAAAATAATCATGAAAGTATGAAGGTGTTAAAAGATAAAATTCCCTTTTACTCATGTAAAGGTATTCTGTCTTATGAACTCCTTGAATAATCAAAACATATGTTTTCATATCAATGAAAAACTATTAACATTATTAAAAATAACTTATCAAATCAAAGACTTAGAAGATGTTATTAAACGTAATCTTCCTTTAAAAGAAAAATTAAAAAAATGTAAAAATATCAAAGCAGTAAGAGAAGTGTTAACTAATGCTAACATCATTAATCATCTATCAGAATCAGATTTAATCATTACATATAAAAATAAAACACTTCAAGAAACAAGCAATAAAATTACTAAATTCATCCTAGGAATAAAAACTCCTAAAACAATCACAATTGAAGCCAAAAAAGAAAGTCTTTATTTCAAAGGAACCGTTAAACTTAACATCAACAAATAATCAACATCCTAAGTTTATGTAAGAATAGAACAATTAAGTTTCTATTCTTACAAAACAAATAGTATACTTATACTATCTTTATTATTTAATTATTATTTAATTATTATTTAATTATTATTTAATTATTATTTAATTATTATTTATATATCTTTATTTAACTATTTTTTTATACATTAATATAAATCCTTAAAATAGATTAAAAGGTAAAATTTTGATATTTTAGATATCTTTAAAAAAAGATATAATTACTTTATATTTGCTATTTATATATTTATTTTATGATTTATCTTATTATATATTTATATTTTAGTTTTATGTAATTCCATATTTACCTTCAAACAAATACCAAACAAATACAAGGGAGATAATCTAAGGCGAGAATCAAAACAACCAAAAAGATTTATAAAATGAGATTTATATTAAATATATTGATTACTTCCTTATCAATGAGTTTATTTATAGCAGCCATGATATCGTATAAAAATCATCAAAAAGAACAAACAACAAATATCGAAATCAAAACATCACAAGACATAGAAATTGAAGAAATAGAAGGGATTGATAAAACTAAAAAACTAGTTCCCAAAGGAGCTAAAGCTTTATTACCAAATGAAGTTGATGAATTAACTTATCTTGTAAAAGCAACTAATAAAAGCCCAAATAATAAAAAATTAGAATTAGAACCAAAAACTATTAAATGCGTTTCAAAACAAGAAGAAGACATACTACAAAAATGTTTATTAATTACAAATGAATATGAAACTGATGAAGATACAAATTATAAAAAATATAACAACGATAATAAACCTAACATAAATAGTAAAAAATCAATATATGTAAAAACCACTATTTCCTTAAATGAAAAATCAATAATATCAAAAAAACTAATATCTAATCAAGAGTTTACAATTATTCTATCCTTTAATCTTGCTGACAACTAAAAGGAAAACAATAAAAACATAAAAACAAGTAATAAAAACACATTAATTGCAAGCATTATTGCAAATAAAGAAACAAAGAAAAAGGAAAAAACCAAACAAATAATTTAAACATCACTTTATTTAAATTATTTGTTTGGTTTTTCTTATAATAACTTATAAAAGTTTCATAAAAAAAAGGTCAATATGCATAAGCCATGTTTTGTCTTGTTAAAAAAACAAGTGTGATCATTTATCTGCTACTATAAAAGTAGTGTAAAACTGACTTCATTTCATCGTTTTACATGCCCCTACCATTTTTTGGGTTGTTAGCTTGAGGGGTTTATCGCGTTTCACCTAATTATTTCTAATTAGCTCGTCTCTGTGACACTTTCAGCTTTTATTTCATAAATATAATAATAAATTACTTTATCACCAATCCTTAGAAATAAAAAACGCCGTTACTTTGTTTCCAAAATACTCTAAGTTATGAATTCCTTAGACACAAACACTACATGCAATCGCAGCATGTGCTAACATGGACTTTCCTAAATTTAAAAATATTATTTTTAAATCTCGATCACCTTCTATTGACCTTTTTTATTTTATCAAATCTGATTAACTTTATCAAATAAAAGAACGGACTTGGACCAAAAAGTTGAACTTTTGGAAAAATGATTTTTTGGTTTCAAGTTTAGTGTCGTTGAGTTTGGTACATGTTGGCAAGACTTAGATGAAGTCTTGTTGGATTGTTGAGGTTGGTGTGAGTTAAGAAAGTTTGTCGGATTTGGTGGCCGATTGTGGAACTACCGAGGCCACTGAGTGCGATAACTTCTTTGTTTTGTTGTTGAAGTAAGTTGGCAAGTTGTTTGATGAGTGTTGTTTTGCCAGAACCATCGAGTCCTTCAATAATTATTAGTTTCATGGTTGTTAGTTTTCTCCTTTTGAGATTGGATTTTGGTATAAAAAAAGAACCAGAAATTAATCTAGTTGTTTGGTTGGTGGTTTTGGTATAAAAAAAGACTATCAGTTAAGATAGTCTTGTTTTTAAAAATTATGGTCTTGGAAAGGATGGAGGAGTTGGCGAAGTTTGGTTTCGGATGTAAGAAAAAACTGATAATTAAGTTGATTTTTGAAGATAATTAAATTGTTTTAAATTGTTTTGTATTCCGTTTGTTAGTTATTTTATTTTTTATATAAATCGATATCAAAGAAATTACAACGAGAAAAATAGTTATCGACAATATAATTAAAATAAATTTTAATTTATCAGTATTTATTAAATTTAAAAAAGAATATGGATATTTATTCATCATCTTACCGACAACCATAGTTATTAAAAAATAAATAAAAGGATAAATTAATCCGACATAAAATTGCTTTAACTTTAAAGTGGTGTTATCAATAAAGAAATAATAAAATATAAACAACAAAGGGAAAAAACAGTGTTCCATAATGGAAACCAAAAAGTAAAATCCATTTAATTGTTGATATTCTATATTGCTTTCAATTTTTAAATACAATATCATCATTAATAAATTATTAATCAAACAACAAAAACCAAAAAAAAGAGTTTTTTGGTTTTGTTTATTTTGAAAAAAGGACGTCAAAAAAAAATAAACAACACTTAAAAAAATATTTTGTCTCGTAAACAAATAAAAAGAAAGGATTTTTTGCTCCTTTAAAATTCCTTTCGTCATTCCAAAAGAAAAAATTATCAAACCAGCAATGAAAAAATATTTTTTTATTCGAATTTTAAACATATATATATTCTCCTTAATATTCAAAAGAATTAGAGTCGTAAATATCGCATACAAAACGAATGCTACTAAAACTTTTAGCAGAATTTGCATTATGTGTTGAAAGTTCGGCTACACAATCGTTCTCGCTTGCTAAAAAATTTCTTCTTTTTGCACTAATACCAAAATACGAACTAAAATTATTGTTTAATGGCGTCAAGATTCCTTCGTCTGTTACAATTATATCAGTCATTCTATTATTTTCTTCGTCGAAAGCAAACATATGAATTCCGGGTTTTAGAACAAACCATCTAAATGTTTCTTCTCCAAATTTTATAGCTTTTTGTCTCAATTCGGTCGGATAATAAAGTCCGTTGTCTTTACTAAATATTTTATTTCCAGTTGGTCGAATTTTGCGATTAGTTAGATTGATTTTGATAGTATCACGATTTGTTAGATAGTTGGTTGGTAGTAATTGTTCGATTGAATTACGAGTTTGATATGTCGAATAATCTAAGTTTATTTTGACATTGAAAAGATATCCATTTTTGGCATCGTTCGATAGTTTTAGTAAAGTGTCGATTGTTGTATCAGCATCGAATGCACGGAATCCATCATCGAAATAAAGACAAAAGTTGGTTTTAGTTGTGTCATTTTGATTGAATGGAAACGAGATCGAACAGTTTGGTGCAACATTCATATGATTTGGCATGATTTCTCTTAGTTCACTCTTGATTATTTTGTTTGAAAGAAGATATTTGTTAACTTCTTGACGAACAATTTGGTCACGATAATTGGTCAATTCCAATTCGGTTAGCTTGGTTTCGGTTTTTAGTTTGTTTTTTATTTCTTGACCGATTGTGTGGTTGTTAAGATTGATGTCTAAGTCGATATTGTGGATTTTACAATCGGTTCTTGTTGGTTGTGTTGAAACATCGTAAAAGAGCCATGCTTCTTCAAAGGCAATGTCGTGTTGAAGTAAATCTTGGATTGTGTATTTATCATCCGATCGAGGATATCGGTATCCAAATGGATTTTGCCTTGGTGTAAAGAAGGTATGGATTAGACCATTTGGTGGTTCTTTGAGATACCACCAAACATACGACATACTATACTCGTTATATGATGGTCTGTTGTTAAAATAATGAGTTGCTTCGAATGGTATTTCGGCTCTTTTTAATATTTCTGGAATTTGATTTCGGTTTTGGATGTTGATATGGTGAACTTTTGTTTTTAACATGTTTGTACGAAATATTTCTTTGGATTCGTCGGTTGATGTGATAGAAATTGGATCAGTTTGTGTTTTGGTAAAAATTGATGGTTGAGAATAAAATAAAATTTTGTTTAATAGCAAGATTAAGGCAATGGTTGTTAAAATAAAAATTATTTTAAAATGTTTTTTTTTGAAATTCCAATTTTGTTTTTCCTTTCTACTTTGTGTGTTTTTGGTGTTTTTGTTTTTTTTGATAAATGGTTTTTGGCAGGTGGTGGTTTTGGTGGTTTTGGCCATTTTGGAGTGTGTTGGTAGTTGTGGTTGATTCTGCATATGGTGAAAGAGGTGGTTTGGTTTGAAGAGAAAGAACCAATGGTTAAGTTGGTTCTTTGGTGGAAGTGAGAATTGGTTTTAGCTTGTTGATGGTGGAAAAGATGGTTTCGATGTTATGGTTGGTGGTTTGGTTGGTTGTAGTATCTAAGATTATTTTGTGACCAATGTCTTTTCGTTTCATAAATTGTTCGAAACCGAGAGCGACTTGATGATGGTATGATAGTGGACTTTGTTCGATGACATCAAGTTGATGGTTAGCTTGTTTTTGTTTTCGATTAAGACCAATTTTCGGATCGATTTTGAGATAGATGGTCATGTTTGGTTGGATGAAGTTTTTGATGGATTGGTTGAATATTTGGTTGATGGTTGGATTTTGTGATGGATAGACTCGATAGGCATAATTAGAACCAATCCATCTATCGATTAGGATTATTTTGTCTGTTTTGATGTTTGGATCGATTAGTTCGTGTTGAGTTTGGTACATGTTGGCGAGACTTAGATGGAGCCTTGTTGGATTGTTGAGGTTGGTGTGAGTTAAGAAAGTTTGTCGGATTTGGTGGCCGATTGCGGAACTACCGAGGCCACTGAGTGTGATAACTTCTTTGTTTTGTTGTTGAAGTAAGTTGGCAAGCTGTTTGATGAGTGTTGTTTTGCCAGAACCATCGAGTCCTTCGATAATTATTAGTTTCATGGTTGTTAGTTTTCTCCTTTTAAGTTTTTTTTGATTTTGGTAAAAGAAAAAGACCGACAGTTTAGTCAGTCTTTTGAAGTTTTTATTCAATTTTGAAAGTTTTCTTTCCTTTTGAATCATATTTGGCGATGTGGTTGTTTGTGCCATCGTCGTAGTAATTTGTGAATTTGGTTTTGGTTGGTTTTGGTTGTAAAAATGGGTGTGTGATGCTTAAATTGCGGAAGTGGATATTGGGTTATTTTTTGGGGGATTTAAAGTAGGAGTAAAGGTCTTTGAGTGTGAAAGAGCCAAAGTTTTCAATTATGTTTTTGAGGCAATTGATGATTTCTTCTTTGGACTGAGGGTCGAGGTAGGTGTCTACTTTATTGTTTAGGAAAATAATTAGTTTTTCAATTTGGTCAAGAATTAATTGTTTGAATTGTTGGATTTTAATATCAACATTGTTTTCAATTTTATTAAGGGTTTGGGTTTTGGTAGTAGTAATGTCGTTGTAAAGGTTGTCAATTTGTTGATTGAGGTGAGTTGAGGTTTTGGCGATTTCAGAGTTAAGATGGTTGGTTGTTTTAGAGAGTTCGACGTTGAGATGATTGAAAGAATGGGTGATTTCAGAGTTAAGATGGTTTTGGACTGAAGTTTGTGAAGTTTGATATTGGTAGAGATTGTAGATTGCTAAGATAAAGAGGGTGATTCCTGTAATAAGAAAGATGGTGAAAAGAGTTTGATTTATTTTTTTTAGTTTTGTCATAGTTTTAGTTCCTTTTGGTTAGAAAATGGTGGAAGGTTGGCGGTCGAGAAAGGTGTTTTTTTTTATTTATAGAGAAAGAACCAACTATGGTAGGTTGGCTCTTGTGGATTAAGGGCGGTCATCTTCAAATTCTTCATCAGTTTGCGTTTCTGAAAGTTCTATGACCTGTTGGGAATTAAGGTTTTGTGTTTGGTTTTCTGTTAATTTTTCTGTTAAAGTTTCTTGATGTTTTTTTGTTTTTTGGTATCCTACAAGAAGTTCTTGGTAGTCGTATTCTTCGTTTGCTTTGTCGTGATAGTCTCCCACCGCTTTTTCTACATTTGTAAAGTTGGTTTCGTGTTCGTCAAGTGTGTTTTGGAAAAGGGCGTCTTTTAGTTTTTGTGTTTCTGCTTGGGATTGTTGGTATTCGATATCAGTTTGTGATAATTTTTTTTGAAGATTTGAAGGTAAAAGTTCCTTTTTAAGGTTTTCAATTTCTGTTAGTCTTTTTTCTAATTTTTCCTCTTCTAGTTTTGTGTCTTCTTTAATTTTGTTTTCCAAATATTGAAAATCTTCTGGGGTGTACATTGCATATAAGTCTTTTCTACTTCTTTCGTTTGTGTAAAAGTCGACGAGCGCAGAAGCTGCCATCCTAATTTTATTGGCATTCATGGCTTTGCCTAATAATTTAATACCAAGTTTGGAAGTGATTTTTTTGATGGCGGCAGTTCCAGATAAGTCCGCAAGAGCGTTGGTGATTTTAACCACAGATTTTGTACCATGTTTAAAAAAATTGGCAATAGAGGATTGGTGGTCGATTTGAGCAGTTCTAAATTTACTTAGTCCTTCTCTTGCTCTTTCAGATAATAGTTCTAATGCTACCATTTTGCCTGCTATGTTAATCATATCTTCTTCAATTCTTTCGATTTGTTGTTCAATTTTAGAAATTAGGTTTCCTTTTTCTGTGATGAAATTATAGATAATTTCGTTTTCTTGTTGAAGTTGTTTCATCCTGTTTTCAATTTGTGTTTGTTTTTTTATTAAAACCTCTTTTCTAGTTTCTAGATAATTTTTTCTCAATCTGATTAGTTCTAATCTTTGATTGATTTTGAAAATTTCTTTGTCGATTTCTTTGATTCTAGTATCTATTTTTTCTATTTCTTCTTTTATTTTTGCTCTTTTTTGAAGGTTGGTTTCGTTTTTTAATTCATTTTCTAGTTGTGCCTTTTTGAGAGTTAATTCTTTTCTTATTTTAAGCCATTCTTGTTTTCTGGCAATTAAAATCTTTTGCTCTTCGTCTAATTCTTTTAATTCAGAATTGATGTTGTTTAATTCGTTTTTGATTTTGGTGAGTAATTCCACTAATTCTTTTTCTTCTTTTTGGTTGTTTTCAAGTTTGATATAAGCGTCAGTTACTTCCTTTTTTAATTGGGTTAATGCGTTTTCTAGTTCTGTTTTATTGTCTCCTAGTGTGGTTAGTATTTTTTTAAATTTAGTTTGAGCATGATGTGAGGTTGTTTGAAAATCGCTGTGTGCCTTTGCGGTTTTTTGGTCATAAAACGAAGTTCCAAAAAAATTAAAGCAAATAAACCCAATTATAGATATTACTATTAAGGCAATAAAGATGAAGATGGATTTAGATTTTAAGGGTTGTTGTTTTTTAATTTTTTTGAAAATGTTAATCAGGATTCCTAGTGTTGATATAACAATTAGGAAAGTTAGTAAATATTTGGTATATTTGAGGGTTGTTAATAGAGTTAACATGTTTTGGTTCCTTTCGTGTTTTGGTTTTTTTGGTTTATTTGGTTTTTTATTTTGATAAATGGTTTTTGGGGGGGTGGTGGTGATGGTGTGTGCTGGCATTTTTTGGAGTGTGTTTTTGGATGTGGTGTGTTTGATATATTCAGTTAGTTTTGTTTTGGGGTTTGAGTGCGTTTGATATATTCGGTTAGTTTTGTTTTGGGTGTAAAGAAAAAGAACCAACTGGGAGGTTGGTTCTGGGGTTAGTTTTGGTTGTAGAGATTGTACTGGCGGATAGCTTCTTGATGGAGGCATTTGGCTTCTGAGATTTGTTGTTGGGTGAAGGATGAGTAGGTTGTGATGTATTTGTGCAGTTCGGGGTTGTATTCGATGATGTAGTCGATTGTACCATCTTTGTTGTAATATGTCCTTTTGGTTTCGGTTCCATTTTGGTCGCATTCGACGATGGAGCAGATTGTGCCATCGTTGTTGTAATATGTTTTTTTGATTATTTTGCCAGTTGTTGGATCGTATTCGATGATGAAGCAGCGGGGTTTGTTGTTGTCTTTGTATACAATGAATTTGGTTTTGGATTCATTTTGGTTGTATTCGGTGATGTATTGAATTGTGCCATCTTCGTTGTAATCGGTGTGTTTGGTTTTGGTTCCATTTTCGTTGTATTCTTCTATCTTGCTGTATTTTCGGGGGGAATTTGGTGTCATTCTAGGGAAATATTTAATAAATTTTGTTTTTTTGTTTGTTTGGAGGTCGTAATAGGTTTCGGTTTGAACACTAGCATAAGAACCTTCGGTTATTATTTTGGTGTTGCCGACAATTTGTGTGAGTGGTATATAATGACAAAGCTCGTCATTTTCTTTTTTCTCTTGTTGTAATTGTTCTTGTGTTTTTTGTGGAGTTGAGGTTGGTTGAGGTTGGGGTTTTGATTCAGATTTTGGTTTTGGTGGGGGTGGGGTGGTTTTTTGGTCGTTGTTTTGTCGAGTAGAAGAGGTAGTTTGTTCAAATTTGGTATCCCTAATAGTTTGAGGTCGGGATTGATTGTTTGATGTTTTTGGTTGAGATTGAGAAGAATGATTGGGGTGAGGTGGTGTTGGTGGGGTTGGGGGAGTTAAAGCCGAAGTTGGACCTTGTTCAGAGATTGGTGATTGGGGATGAGAATGATGTTTTTTGTAGATGATGACACCAATTATTAATAAGATTGTGATGGTTAAGGCAGAGATAGCGGTGTAGAGAGTTGATTTGGTGTTTGGGTTCATTTTTCGTTTCCTTTCGTGTTTTGAGATTCTGTATTTTTTGAATACAGTTCCATTATACTGTTTTTTTTTTTTTTGCAATTTTTGTGCTTGTTTCGTTTTTGATTGGTTTAAAAAAATCACCAAACCTCATTAAATAAAGTTTGGTGATTTGAGAAGATTAGTTTTGGTTGGAATCGTCTTCTTCCATCACTTCGTATTCGACATCCTCTCTCGTCTGTTGCATAACATCATCATCAGTGTTTGTGTCTAAGTTCGTGTTTTTGATTTTTTCTTCGAATTTTCTTTGTGATTTTCTGAGTTGTTCGTTTTCTTTTGCAAGTTTTTTAATTTCGTCTTCTTTTTGAGTGATTTGTTTGTTAGTTTCGTTGTAATTGTAGTTATTGACCTTATCCTCGCTATAAGCGGTTAAAGTTTTATCGAAGGAATCTTGAAGGGCTAAGTATTTCTTAATGTTGTTTTTTATAGGATCGTCGAAGGTTGTAACAGTCGAATATACTTCGCGTTGCGCGGCCAAATTATTATTAAATAATGTTTTGGCGTTCTTCACATAATCTTCAATTTCTTGTTTTTTGCTTTTAATTTCTCGTTCTAATTCAACTTTCTTTTCTAAGGTAAGTTTTAATAATTCATCAAGTTGTTCTATGGTCATAGTGGCGCATTCTAAAAGTTGTTGGATAACTTCTTTCATCCAACCTGTTTTGGTTAATTTTTCATAATAGATGTAATTTGGGTATCGTCCGCCTATATACCCGTCATTTTTTAATTTTCTTTCTAGTCCATCGTAAGTTTTTTGTCTACTATAAGTGCCGGAATTTGCTAACGAGGTTTTATAAGTGGATATGATATCAACCACCATAGGAATGTTGTCTAACGAATTTTGATGCACTTTAATTTGGTTTTGAAGGTTGGTTTTGTTTTCGGCTTTTGGTTCGTTGGCTTTATTTTGTGTCTTTTCGTCTTTGGTTTTTGAGTTTTCTTTTTTTTCGGTTTTTTTGTCTGTTTGTGTTTGTTCGGTTGTTGGTGTTTTTGGTGCTTCGGTTTGGTCTTCGGGTTCCGAGATTCTTTGTCTAAGTAGCGTTAAAGAGGAATTATAACTATCTTTTAAGATTTTTATAAGTTTAGAACTGGATTCATCCTTTGCATCATTTAAATCTTTTTGAAGTTGTTTGTTGCGTTCACATAAGTTATCCAATTGTGTTTCCAATGATTTTTTAGTTTCGTCTCTGTTTTTTCTAATATGTTCTAGTGTTTTTAAATGTGGTTTTAAATGATTGTTTATTGTGTTTTGGGCTGAAAGTATGGTGTTGGCGTTGTTATTAATTTTATCAGTAAAATAGGTTTGGATGTATTTCGCGATAAGAGCGTTGTTTTTGAGTTCTTTTGTATTTTCTGATAATATTTGTCTTGTTCGTTCGAGTGTTAAATCGGCAGAAGTTTTTGGTGGTTGGTTGAGTTGGGATGATGTTGTTGGTTGAGGTGAAGTTGAGATAATTGGGGTGTCTAAGTCAATGTCATCTTGTATTTTGTTTATTTTTTCGGTTAATGCCTCTTTTAAAACATTAATTTGAGGGTCGTCTAAATTAAAGAAAAAAAGTTTTAAATCTAATTGATAACCATCTAATTTTGTTTTCTGTTGTAGTCTTTCGTTTGAGGTTTTGGGGGTGAATTTTATTTCGTTGTAAATGTTATCTAACAACACATTTAGGTCATCTTGTGTTTTGGATTTGACTACCAAGGTTGGATTGTTTGGTGGTTTTGGCGGGATTGAGGTTGGGGGAGTTGTTGGGGTTGGGGGAGTTGTTGGAGCTAAGGCTGAGGTGGGGGCGTCATTTGAGGGTGAGGATTGAGTTGGATTTTGAGGGTCTAATTGGTCTTCTTGGTTCGTTTTGATTATTAGCGGAGTTGTTATTCCTAATATTAAGATTATTCCTATCAGCAATAGGTTAGGGATTGTTTTTAAGTTTTTTCCTAACATTTTGATAATAAAAATATAGGTAATTACTATACCAACCGCAATAATAGGGTAGTTAATATAAGTTTGTAGCATTTGTTCTTTTTGCATATTTTGGTTCCTTTCGTGTTTTGGTTTTTTTGGTTCTCCTTTGGTTTTTTTTTTTTTTGATAAATGGTTTTTGGCTGGTGATGGTGTTGGTGGTTTTTGGCCATTTTGGAGTGTGTTTTTTGATGTGGTTGATTGTTTTATACGGTGTGAAGAGGTGGTTTTGGTTTGAAGAGAAAGAACCAATGGTTAAGTTGGTTCTTTGGTGGAAGTGAAAGTTATTTGAGTTTGATGGTGTGGTTTTCGACAAGTGGTTTTTTGATGATGTTGTTGAAAACTCGTTGAGCAACTTTGATACCACGATCGTAATAAATTGCTCCAAAGAAGGCTTCGAATAAGTCGGCATAAGCTTTGTGATAAAGTTTGTTATGGTCTATTAAGTTGTTTAGTTTGACGACATGAAACCAAAAAAGATTAGAAATAAGATATGGAATTTCGTGATTGGAAAAGTTTTTTGATTCTTTTATCATGTCAAAGATAAAAACACGTAAGATAGCATCACCAACAAAAGAAAACGATAAGTTGATTGTTTTTGAGTATTCGTTTAAAGTTGGTTTAAAACGATAAAGAGAAAGATTTTTTGGTTTTACTTTCAGCTTGGTGAGAATTGAAAGTGTTTTTTTATCGATTTGTTCATCAGTTAGAAAAGGACAAAATAATTGGTTGATAAATGGTTCACTTGTGTAATCGTCGTTTGTATAAATTGGTTTTGTCATTGGTGAATATTGGTTTTTGACAGCTTGTTTTTTGTATTTATTCATTTTGTCTAAAATCGGTCTGAAAGCTTTTGTTACTGGTAAAGGTGAACAAGATGTTTTTTTGTTTTTTTTCATGTTTTTATTTCCTTTGTGATTAAATTATTCTAGTTAATGTTTTTAGAATTTTAGTTTGTGAAAGCTCTTTTTTGGCTTCTGAGAGAAGATGGAGATAAGTTTGACCATCTGTTAACATTTTTTTGATGAATGGTTGATCGATTTTAACTTCTAGTGTTTTATATGATATTGGTGATTGATAGACGAAGAAGTAGCAAAGTTTGGTGTTGGAACAGAAAAGTTGG